>CAIVVM010000052.1 GCA_903909375.1 uncultured Alphaproteobacteria bacterium | reverse complement strand
GTGGTACGTGAGCTGGGTTCAGAACGTCGTGAGACAGTTTGGTCCCTATCTGCCGTGGGTGTACGAAGCTTGAGAGGATCTGTCCCTAGTACGAGAGGACCGGGATGGACATACCTCTGGTGGACCTGTCGTGGCGCCAGCCGCGCAGCAGGGTAGCTAAGTATGGAATAGATAACCGCTGAAAGCATCTAAGCGGGAAACTAACCTCAAAACAAGGCTTCGCTGAGAGCCGTGGTAGACCACCACGTTGATAGGCCAGGTGTGGAAGTGCCGCGAGGCATGGAGCTTACTGGTACTAATCGCTCGATAGGCTTGATCGTTCTTAGTAAAACTCATGAACGCTTTGATGTGTCAGACAATGATGTCTTCTCGAACTTGATCTTTTTGGTTGACCTGGTGGTTTTGCCGAGGAGTCCCCACCCGATCCCATTCCGAACTCGGTCGTTAAGCTCCTCTGGGCCGATGGTACTTCGTCTTAAGGCGCGGGAGAGTAGGTCGCCGCCAGGTCTACCAAGCAGATCAAGATCCAGAACCCTTCAATTTACGATGCCATTCCACAGCTTTGCCGCGGGGTGGAGCAGCCCGGTAGCTCGTCAGGCTCATAACCTGAAGGTCACAGGTTCAAATCCTGTCCCCGCACCCAAGTTTTCAAACGGCTCCGCATCAATGCGGGGCCGTTTTTGATTCAACGCGCAAATGGGCGGTTGCGACAACTGTTTAGCGACGACGATTACTTTAGGTGACCTGGGCCACGCGTAGTGAATTGGTCCCGCCAGACCTGCCGAATGGCACGCCGGCGATCACGACTATCTCTTCCCGACGCTTGGCGAAGCCGCCCTTGAGCGCCAGCGTGGCGGCCTGGGCGACGGTCTCCGTCATGGTGTGATTGGGCTCGGAGGTTACGCCGTGGACGCCCCAGACGAGGGACATCCGTCGCGCGATCTCGAGGCTCGGGGTCAAACCCAGGATCGGACAATCCGGCCGCTCCCGGGAGATACGCAAGGCCGTGCTTCCGGAGAGGGTGAAGGCCACGATCGCCTTGGCGTCGATGGTGTCGGCGACCTGGCGAGCTGCCGCAGAGATCGCATCCGGCGATGATTTCTCGGGCTTTGGCCGGAGCGCCGCGCGGGCTGCACGCAACTCATCATCATCTTCGGTGCGCGCGATGATCCTGTCCATCATCCGCACGGTCTCAACGGGATACTTGCCGGTGGCGCTCTCGGCTGAAAGCATAACTGCATCGGCGCCGTCGAACACGGCGGTGGCGACGTCGGAAGCCTCGGCCCGGGTAGGCGTCGGGTTCTCGATCATGCTTTCCATCATCTGGGTTGCGACCACCACGGGCTTGCCGAAACGGTGGCAGGCACGGATCAGGCGCTTCTGGATCAACGGCACATCCTCGGCCGGCATCTCCACGCCCAGGTCGCCGCGCGCCACCATGATCGCGTCGGAAAGCCGCAGCACCTCCTCGATGGACTGCAGGGCCCCCGGCTTCTCGATCTTGGAGAGAATGAAGGCCCGATCGCCGATCAACTCACGCGCCTCAACCACATCTTCCGGGCGCTGCACGAAGGAGAGGCCGATGTAGTCGGCTCCATGATCCAGCGCGAACGCCAGATCGGAACGATCCTTCACCGTCAGAGCGGGGATCGGCAGGGTGATGCCCGGCAGATTGACCCCTTTGTGATCAGATAAGCGACCGCCGACCGTGACGCGCGTATCGAGGTATTCAGCAGTCTGCCGGGTCACCTCCAACCGGATTCGTCCGTCATCCAGCAACAGGACGGAACCCACGCCAGCGGCGGCCATGATCTCGGGGTGGGGGAGTTGTACGCGCGCGCCATCGCCGGGTGTGGCCTTCAGGTCGAGGCGCAGGCTGCGCCCCCACTGCAGCACTACATGGCCGGAGGCGAAGCGCCCCACGCGAAGTTTGGGGCCCTGCAAGTCCGCCAGCACGCCGATGGGGCGGCCAACCTTCTTCTCCACGCGGCGGATATTGTCGATCACCTCGGCGTGGCCATCCTGCGTGCCGTGACTGAAATTCACGCGGAAAACATCGGCGCCGGTCCGGAACAACTCCTCCAGTCGCTCCGGCGTCGAGGACGCTGGACCGATAGTGGCTACGATCTTCACGCGCCGACGCCGGCGGATCGCTTCTGCCACGCGGGTAGTCTCCTTAGGTGGGCGAATCCAGAGGGGCCAAAGTGACTGTCCCGAGGGCAAGCGGCAAGCGGCGCCCGCATTACAGCGAATTATCTTGGCGACCGGCAGCGCGCGGGAGACATAGGACCCAGGCGATCCGCTTGAGGGAGCGAGGTCGCGGGAGCTTGCCTTGCTGACTGCCCTTACTGTCGCCTTCGCCATTTCCGCTCAGGGGCTGGAGATGCCCCGTCTGCCCGCGATCCAGCGGGATCCGCAGATTACTTATCTGGACCGGAACGGCGCCCTGATCGGTGTGCGCGGCGGGCGGTTTGCACCTGCCGTAGATGTGGCGAAAGTTCCACCTCACGTGGCTGCCGCCTTTGTGGCCATCGAGGATCGACGGTTCTATGAGCATAAGGGTTTCGATCCCCGAGGTATCGCACGCGCCATTGTAACCGGCATCGAGGCCGGCCGCGCCACCCAGGGCGCATCTACGATCACCCAGCAACTGGCGCGAAACCTGTTCCTCAGTCAGGATCGGACCCTTGAGCGCAAGGCCACCGAACTGGCCTATGCGATCCAGCTCGAGCAGGTTTATTCGAAGCAGCAGATCCTGGGATTGTATCTGAGCCGGGTCTATTTTGGATCGGGCGCCTATGGCCTGGAAGCCGCCTCCCAGCGCTTCTTCGGCAAACCGGCAGCACGTCTATCAATCAAGGAAGCGGCCATGCTGGCAGGCGTCCTGAAGTCGCCCACGGCCTACAATCCGGCCGAGGCGACGGAGCGTTGCCTGGAACGTTCACGGCTGGTGCTGGACGCCATGGTCGAGACTGGCGCGATCACGCCGGGCCAGCGCGCAAGAGCCGCGGCTCAGACACCCCGGGTGTTCAAGGCCGCCGTGACCGCGCCGTCCCAGTACTTCGTGGACTGGGTGGACGGACAAGTCCGGCAGATGGTTCCGAAACTGACGCGGGATCTCACGGTCGAGACCACTCTGGATCAGGCCATGGAAGTCGCTGCCGGCGTGGCAGCGAGCTCTGCGGTCAGCCGCTTCAAAGATCAGAAATCCCAGCAAGCGGCCTTGGTCGCCGTCGACGGCCAGGGCGCCGTGCGCGCGCTGGTGGGCGGTGCAAACTATGCTGCGGCCCCCTACAATCGCGCAGTCAGGGCCCGGCGGCAGGCCGGCTCGGCGTGGAAGCCGTTCGTCTATCTGACCGCGCTGGAGGCGGGGCAAACGCCGGAAACCCCCGTTATCGACGAGCCTGTGACCATCGGCAACTGGTCGCCGCAAAACTACGACCCCGGATTTCTGGGGCCGATGACGCTTGAGGCAGCGCTGGCAAAGTCCGTGAACACGGTCGCGGCGCGGCTGGCTGATGAGGTCGGGCGTCCGCAGGTGGCCGCCACTGCGCGCCGTCTCGGGATCGCCTCGATCGTCAATACCGATCCGGCGATGGCGCTCGGCACGACCCTGGTCTCGCCGCTTGAGATGACCCAGGCCTATGTCGCGTTCGCCAATGGCGGAAATCGGGTGTCTGCCTATGGGATCGAACGGATCCGATCGGGGGGACAGGTGATCTATAGGCGGGCGCCGGTGCGCCCGGTTCCGGCCATCGCCAATCCGGCGCTGGGCGATATCAACAGGATGATGCGCGCAGTGATGGTCGCCGGGACCGGAACGCGCGCTGCCATTCCGGGCTATGATCTGGCGGGCAAGACCGGCACGACGTCGGATTACAAGGACGCCTGGTTCTGCGGCTATACCGGCAATCTGGCCAGTTGCGCCTGGCTGGGGCGCGACGATGGCCGCACCATGGGACGGGTCAGCGGCGGCGCCTGGCCGGCCGAGATGTGGAAAGGTTTCATGGTCACTGCGATGAAGCGGAGCCCGAAGCAGCCCATCCCGGCGGGAATGCCGGCGCCCGTGGTCGAGACGTCCGCGCCCCCGCCGCCCGCCGCCGAACCAGCGCTGAGCCAACCATTAATCTGACCCGCTCGCCTCTACCGGCGACGCGCTCTATGTTCAGGGGACGGTCAGCGGCGACCGTGGGGGAGTTAGCGCGCGATGCCTCGGGACCGTCTGCAAACGCTGGGCGCAATGATCGGGCAGGGGGTTATCCCGGTCTTCTATGACCCGGATCCCCAGGTTTGCATTGCTGTGATCCAGGCCTGCGCCAACGGCGGGGCGAAGTGCGTCGAGTTCACCAATCGGGGTGACTTCGCAGCTCAGGTGTTTGCGGATGTTTCCCGCCACTTCGCCAGGGTCGACCCGACCGTAATCCTGGGCGCGGGTTCCATCGTGGATGCGCCTACCGCGGCGCTCTACATCGCCAGCGGGGCCAACTTCGTCGTGGGACCGATGCTGAACGCGGAGGTCGCTACCCTCTGCAACCGGCGAATGATCCCCTACAGCCCCGGTTGTGGGACGGCCACCGAGATCGGCGACGCCCAGGCGCTGGGCGTGGAAATCGTCAAGATGTTCCCCGGCGGCGCGGTAGGCGGGCCGGAGTTCGTCAAGGCCGTGCTGGGGCCAATGCCCTGGACCAAGATCATGCCGACCGGCGGGGTCGAGCCGGACGAAGTGTCCCTCCGGGCGTGGTTCGGCGCGGGGATCGTGGCCTGCGGCATGGGATCGGGGCTGATAACCAAGGCATTGCTGGAGGCTCGGGACTACGCCGGAATCGAAACCAGGGTCCGTGCGACGCTGGATCTGACCCACCGGATTCGAGGCGTATGAGGCTGCGTCTTGTTGTGCCCCTGATCGTGGTTCTTGCCGCCAGCAGCGCAACGGCGGCGGACCTGACGTCGAAGATGATCATGGCGCTGGATGTGAACCCGGCCGCGGTCGCGTTATGGGCGGCGGGCAACGACCCGCCGGATGGTGAAAGCGCCTTTGCCGCAGACGCCCGCTGGACCGCCGCGGTCCAGGGCGCGCAGGCCCTGCAGGCGAAGGGCAAGCTGTTGCAATCCCCCGGGATCGCCCGCGAGGGCGCCTGGTCAACCTTCGCCGAGATAATGACGCAGGTCGGGGCTGAGGGCGAGATTGCAGCGAGGGCAAAGGACCCGGAGAAAGCTTTCGAGATCGGCGGGCGGCTCTATGACGCATGCAACGGCTGTCACAAGACCTATGTGCCGCGCACGCCTGGAGCCTGAGGGGTCCGCCTTACCCTCGCCGCGAAGCAGGGGCTATGGAAACTCATGCGCCTGATTCTCCTGACTGTGTTTGTTTCCCTTACAGCCGTCGCCGCGCACGCTGACCCTGCGGATGACGCCCGCTCGGCGACAGCAGCCTGCCTGTCGGCGGTGATTGACGGTGCGCCGGTGGGGGACATCGAAGAGGGCCCGATCATGATCCGGCGAGGGAAGGACCCGGTCAGTTGTACGGTTACAGTGTCGGACGGCGAGCCCGTAGTCGTGCGCGATGCGGTGATGACGGCGATCAGCCGGCGCGCCGAGTTGTTCCGGCCCACACGAGCCCGCTGGGACCCGCAAGGTTTCGCCACGCGCGAGGCCTTCTGCAACCTGTCCCTGCGCCGGAACCTGAGCGTGGTGGTGTCGACGGCCAAGCCCGGCCTGCAGCCGGTATTGGTCGCAACTGTGTTCGAGGCCACCAAGCGCGACGGGCGCTGCGATCGTGACGAGGGTGTTCAGACCTTGGAGGAGAAAGAACCTGCCAGCGCCACCGGCGCGCCGCCAATTCAGGAACTGACACCGAAGCCTTCAAGAGCGAAGAAGCGCTTGATACCGCGATTGCCCTGGCCCTGGTCCGGGCGTGACAAGCAATAAGGCGAAGTCGGGGGCTATCCCAAAGCGCAAGTCCAACTCAAGATGGCCGGGTTGGATCGCTGCGAGGGAAAAGTCCATGGATGCGCTCTTTGATCACCCGTGGCGGTATATCCGGGTGAGTCTTAGCGGCGATATCGTCGAGGTGGCGATGGTCCGCACGGATGCCCGCAATGCGCTCAATCCCGCCTTGATGGAGGAACTGACCGAAGCCGCTCGGCTATTGCGATTGCGGACGGACGTTCGGGCGGTGATCCTCACAGGGACGGACAGCTATTTCTCGGCGGGCGCAGACCTTTCGAACCGCGATGTTGACGGCGCGCGCCCCGGCTTGCTGGACAATCGCCGTGCGGTGATGGCAGGCCCCGATCTCTGCCGGGCCTGGGAAGAGATCGAGGCTGTCACCATCGCGGCCATCGAGGGGTATTGCATCGGCGGCGGTGCAGCCCTGGTGGTGGCCTGTGACTTCCGGATCGTGGGCGAGGGCGCCTATTTGCGTTTGCCGGAAGTGCCTCTGGGTATGAACATGAGCTGGAGGAGCATTCCCCGGATCGTGGCCCTGGCCGGGCCGTCGCGGGCCAAGCAGTTCGTGATGTTTGGAGAGCCGATCGACGCCCGCAAATGTCTCGACTGGGGGATGGCTGACGAACTGGTAGCCCAGGGCGATGCGCTGAAGGCAGCCCGGACTTGGGCCGCCAAGGTCGCGGCCCTGCCGCCGATCCCGATCCGGATGACGAAGGAATCGGTCAACGCCGTAGTCGCAGCGACGGCCCACGCGTCATCGTTCATGGATCGCGATCAGTACCTGTTGGCCACCAGCAGTGAGGACTTCCGCGAGGGTGTCCGGGCGTTCCGCGAGAAACGCCCCGGTAAGTTCAAGGGGGTTTAGGCCCCTAACGGGTGGCGTCCGCCCTATGCGTTGCGCGCCATCAGACCGCCATCAACGGGGATGGTGGCTCCCGTTATGAACGACGCCGCCGGCAGGCAGAGGCTCAGCGTCATGTGGGCCACTTCCTCCGGGCGTCCATAGCGGCGGAGCGCGGTGCGGCGTCGCGCATAGGTCTCCCGGTCTTTCTCCGGAATGCCGTCGGTCATGGCCGTCAGGATCGGCCCGGGGCAGATGCAGTTCACGGTGATGCCCTCTGGCCCAAGCTCGACCGCAAGCGCGCGCGTGAGGCCTGTGACGGCCGTCTTGGCTGCGGCGTATGGGCTGTCGCGGCTTGTCGCGCCCAGGGCCTCGGTCGAGGCGATGTTGACGATCCGGGGCGCAGCGGACTTGCGCAGGTGGGGCAGGGCGGCGCGGATCATCCGTTGCTGGGCGGTGATCAGGATGCTGAACGTCCGTGACCAGACGGCTTCGTAATTATCTGAATCAATGGCGGAAAATCCACCTACGCCGGCGTTGTTGACCAGGATGTCGATGCCCCCGAACCGCGCCGCTACGGCGGCGGTCACGAGGCTGATGGCCGCCGGGTCGGCCACGTCCAGGGTCCAGGCTTCAGCGCTGAAGCCGCGGTGCGTTAGATCGTCAGCCACCTCGCGCACGCTCTCGGCGGCGATGTCGGTGCAGGCGACGTGGGCCCCTTCGGCGGCGAACACCTCTGCGGTCGCCCGGCCCATGCCGCTGGCCGCGCCGGTGATCAGGACGACGGAGCCCGCTACGGATCGGCTGTTCACAGGGAAAGTCCTCCATCAACGATCAGGGTGTGGCCCACCACATAGGCCGCCAGCGGTGAGGCCAGCAGCAGGGCCGCGCCGGCCATGTCGGCGGGGGAGCCCATCCGGCCCAGCGGAATTGAACGCAAGGCGCCTTCCAGCCGTTCCGGATGCTCGGTGGTCACCTTGGTGAGCTTGGTGTCGACCAGGCCCGGGGCGAGACCGACGACGCGAATGCCCTCCCGCGCCCAGGCTTCGCCGAGCGTTTTGGTCAGGCTGATGGCGCCGGCCTTGGAGGCCGCATAGGCTGGATTGCCCCGGTTGGACGTGTAGCCTGAAATCGAGCTTACAATGATGATCACGCCTTTTCGGTCCGACAGCGTTGCTCGGAATTTTCGCGCGCAGTCCATCAGGCTATCGAGATTTACGGCCATTACCCGGTCCCAGCCCTCCGGCTCGAATTCGGCGCGGCGATACTGGACCGTACCCTGGCAGAGGATCAGCAGGTCGAGTGGCGCGATGGCCTCGGCTGCGGCGATCTCGGCGCGAACCCCGACGTCAACCTTGGCGTAGGCCAGGCCCGTCAGGTCAGAGCCTTCAGAGCCCTCATAGTCCATTGCGGTTGCGCGCGTGCCCCAGACATGGACGTCGGCGCCGCGAGCGCGAAATCCATGGGCGATCCCGTTGCCGATGCCGCTGGAGCCGCCCACGACCAGAACTGTCTTGCCGGTGAAGTCCAGATCCATCGTCAACGTCCCTGAAACACGGCGGGACGCTTCTCGAGGAAGCTGGCGACGCCTTCTTTGTGGTCACTCGTCTGCATCAGCAGCCGGATTTTCTCGATAGCCCACGCGCCGATCTCGCGAGGATCGCCGTAGGCGTAGCGCGTCAGCCCTGCTTTCAGATGGCGCACCGCCAGCGGCGGGTTGGCGGCGATACGGGCGGCCATGGCGCGGGCGCGGGGCATCAGGTCTGCATGTGCGACCACGTCGCTCACCAGTCCGATACGCAGCGCTTCGGCGGCGTCGAATATGTCGCCAGTGAACAACAGCTCTGCGGCCTTCGCAGGTCCGACAATCGCGGGCAGGCGGTAGAAGCCGCCCACATCGCAGACCAGGCCGCGCTTGACGAAGAGTTCGCCGAACTTCGCCTTGTCCGAGGCTATCCGGATATCGGCGAACAGGGCCAACTCCATGCCCCAGCCCACTGCCGCGCCGTTCACCGCGGCGATCACCGGCTTGTCGCACTCGAGCACCGCGATGGCTGCGGGGGTCGCCTGATAGGTGACCGGCATCGGCGCCCTGGACACCGGTTTCGGGCCGGCCATGATCTCGCCCACGTCATCGCCGGAGCAGAACGCAGGGTCGGCGCCGGTCACGATCACGCAGCGAACATCGGGATCAGCGGTGGCGGCGCGAAAGGCCTGCTCCAGCTCGTCGTAGGCCCGATAGCTCAGGGCATTGCGCCGTTCGGGCCGGTTGAGGGTGATTGTAGCGACATGATCTTCGAGCGAACACAGCACGCACTCGAACCCGGCGCTCTTCTCAGTCAGCGAGACCATTGGCGCTCCTCCCTTTGACCTATGGTTCGCGTCGCGCACAACAAGGTCAACCGTGACGCCGGGTCACTCTTGCCTTGGGCCCTCCGCCGGAGAAGCATGGGCAGCCCACCGACGAGGATCGCCATGCCCGAATTTCACAGGATCGACACCGGAGTTTCGCGGCTGCGCGCCGCGATAGAGGGCGATGGGCCGCTGGTCGTGATGGTCCACGGCTTTCCGGAGAGCTGGTATTCGTGGCGCCATCAGATTGGTCCGGTGGCCGCCGCCGGCTATCGAGTCGCCGCCATCGACGTGCGCGGCTATGGCGGATCGGACAAGCCCTATCCCATCGACGCCTATTCTATGGAGGCCCTGACCGGTGACGTCGTGGGCGTGGTTGAGGCCCTGGCGCCCGGCGAGAAGGCGATCTTGATGGGGCACGACTGGGGCGCGCCCATCGTCTGGAACACGGCGTTTACGCGGCCCGACCGGATCTCGGCGGTGGCGGGATTGTCGGTGCCGTTCACCGGTGTCCCCACACGCCCCTTCACCGATATCTTCAGGGAGGCCTTCACCTCGAAAGGCATCTTCTTCTACCAGGACTGGTTCCAGAAAGTGGGTCCGCCCGAGGCCGAGGCCGAAGGTGATGTCCGCGACTTCCTGCGCAAGTTCTACTTTGGTATCGCCGGCGAAGCGCCCAAGGGCTCGTGGCCTTTGAAGGGCGTGGACTCCACCTTGCTGGATGGGATGATGGACCCGGGCGTGATGCCCGAGTGGCTATCGCCTGCCGACCTCGACTACTACGTGGAGGAGTTCGAGCGCTCCGGCTTCCGGGGGCCGATCAACCGCTACCGCAATCATGAGCGCGACTTTGAGTGGCTGCAGGGTTTCAAGGGCCGCAAGCTGGACCAGCCGTCGCTGCTGATCGGTGGTGACAAGGATCCTGCCTTCACAGGATTCGGCCGTATCGCCGATCCGGGCGCCTTGATGCGTGAGCACGCCACGGACCTGCGCGGCGTCCATATCCTGCCGGGCTGCGGACACTGGACCCAGCAGGAGCGGCCGGCCGAAACCACGGCCCTGCTGCTCGACTGGTTGAAAGGGCTCTGAGGATGGCGGATCTTGAACTGCGCCAGGACGGAGATGTCGTCTGGGCGACCATGAACCGGCCCGGGCGGCTGAATGCGCTCAGCCGTAACCTGGTCACGGAACTCAGGGAATTCTTCGTCGGCCTCTACTGGCGTCGCGATGTGCGGGTGGTGGTCCTGCAGGGTGCGGGTGAGAACTTCTGTGCTGGCCTGGATCTGAAGGAGCGTGGCGATCCGCAGGGGTCACGGTCCATCGGCGCAGGTCTCACTCGCCAGCGGGAGATCAGCGAGATCGTGATCGCCATGCGGCGCTGCCCGCAACCAATCATCGCCTGCGTAGATGGCGCGGCGGCCGGCGGGGGATTTGCTCTGGCGCTGGCGTCGGATGTGCGGATCGCCACATCACGCATGCGGATGAACGCCGCCTTTATCCGCATCGGTCTCACCGCCTGCGACATCGGTGTCAGCTACTTCCTGCCCCGGATGGTGGGGTCGTCCGTGGCGGCCGAATACATGCTGACGGGCCGGTTTATCGATGCTGACCGAGCCTATCAGTTGGGCCTCGTCAGTCGGATCGTCGCCAAGGACCAACTCCATGCAGAGGCGCAGTCCTTCGTCGACGATATGCTACACGCCACCCCGCTGGGGCTGCGGCTGACCAAGGAGGCCCTGAACCATGCCATCGACGCCCAGGGCCTCGAGGCGGTGATCGCCATGGAAGACCGCAACCAGATCCTGGCCAGCTCGGACGGCGACTTCCAGGAGGGCGTGCAGGCTTTCCTGGAAAAGCGCAAACCAACGTACGCCAGGCGGGAGAGCTGACAATGATCATCCTCTACGATCACCCGCTCTCGCCCTATGCCCAGAAGGTCAAGATCGCGCTGCGCGAGAAGGGGCTGGCGTTTGAAACGCCACAGCCTGGCGGGTTGGGCGCTGGCGGCGCCCAGGGCGATTTCGTCGAAGCCAGTCCGCGGGCGGAAGTCCCGGCGCTGGTTGATGGTGATGTGAGGGTCTTCGACAGCACCATCATCCTGGAGTACCTCGATGATGCTTACCCTAGCCCCGCCATGCTCCCGGCCGCGCCCGGCGAGCGGGCGCGGGTGCGGATGCTGGAGGAGGTGATGGACACCCACTTCGAGGCCATCAACTGGGGACTTTCCGAGATTCGCTGGTTCAAGCGCGCCGAGGGCGAGTTGGCCGAGACGCTGTTTGCCGCCGCCAGGGTTCAGACCGAGGGGTTTTTCGCCTGGCTGGAGAAGCAATTGGGCGAGCGCGAGTGGTTCAACGGCGAGACCTTTGGCTGGGGTGATCTCTCGGTGGTTCCCTATGTCAATGGCTCGGTGGGGCAGGGCAATCCACCGGCGCGCGGCACGAAGCTGTCATCCTGGCTTGAGCGCGCCAATGCCCGACCCTCGGTGGCGGCCACAAACGCGGATGTGGCCGCCCTGGCGAGCGCCTCAACCACCATGCCCAATGTCGCCGAACTGGTGGAAAAAGGCCTGTTCAAGCGTGAGTATCGCGACCACCGGCTGGAGTGGATGATCAAGTCCGGTGGCGTCGACGTGGTGCTGAAGGGCCTTGAACGAGGGAACATCCGGTTTGCGCCGCCGTTCGAGTGAACCCCATGTTGCCGCAACGGCGCCGTTGCCGCAGCAGACGGTTCGCCTAGGAGTGGGCCTGCGGCGTCCAGACGGAGATCCATCCACGTGACCGACATCATTCTCCACCACTACCCGGCCTCGCCCTTCTCGGAGAAGGTCCGGCTGATGTTGGGGATCAAGGGCCTTGCCTGGGGCTCGGTGGTCCAGCCGGTGATCATGCCGAAACCTGACCTGATACCCCTGACCGGCGGTTATCGACGCATCCCGGTGATGCAGATCGGGGCGGATGTCTATTGCGACAGCCAGGTGATCCTGGCCGAGCTGGAGCGGCGCTATCCGAACCCGTCGGTGGTGACCGGCGCCGACTGGGCGGTGAACCTCTGGGCGGACCGGATCTGGTTTCAGGCCAGCGTCGCCGTGATCTTCGGCGAAATCGGCGACAGTATCCCTGCGGAGTTTGCGGCGGACCGGGAGAAACTTTCGGGACGTCCTTTCGACGTCGCCGCCATGAAGGCTGCTGCGCCCTTCATGAAGCCTCAATGGCGGGCCTACGCGGCATGGCTCGAGGACGGTTTGGGCCGGAGTGATTTCCTTGGCGGCGCTACGCCTTCACTGGCGGACGTGGCGGCCTGGATGAACATCTGGTGGACTGGCGCTGCGGCGCCGGCCGTGGCCGATGAACTGCTGGCAGGCTTTGATCGAACCCATGCCTGGCGCGATCGCCTGCGCGCCATCGGCCACGGCCGTCGAAAGGATCTGGCGCCCGCGGACGCGTTGGCGGTAGCGGCCGGCGCGACGCCCATCGCGGCGCTGGAGACCGATCCAAACGACTCCTCTGGTCTCAGGGTCGGCGACGCTGCTGTTGTCCACGCCGACGACTATGGTCGTGACCCGATTGCCGGAGCCCTTGTCGCAGTAACCCGAGACCGCGTTACCCTGGCCCGGGACGCCGGGGACCTGGGGGTTATTCATTTGCATGTTCCGCGCGTCGGCTACGTCCTGACCCGCGGCTGAAGGAGAGACATATGAACGATCGTATTTCCGTAGATATCCTGGATGGCGTCGCCGACGTGCGCCTGATCCGGGCCGACAAGATGAATGCCCTGGACAATGCCATGTTCGACGCGCTGATCCAGACTGGCGAACGGCTGAAGACCGAGGTTGGCGTGCGCGCAGTGGTCCTGTCGGGCGAGGGCCGGTCGTTCTGCGCCGGGCTCGACACATCCAACTTCGCGGCCATGGCGTCGGGCGAGCGATCGGGCGGACAGGGGTCGGCAGGTGCGCTCGTCACCGACAACCGCACGCCGGGCGGCTCGAATCGGGCCCAGCACGCGGTCATGGTCTGGCGCGAGATCCCTGTCCCGGTCATCGCGGCCGTGCACGGCGTGGCGTTCGGCGGCGGTTATCAGCTTCAACTCAGCGCTGATCTGCGGTTCGTGACTCCGGATGCCAAGCTATCGGTGCTCGAGATCAAGTGGGGCCTGATCCCGGACATGGCCGGCATGGCATTGCTGCGCGGCCTGGTGCGAGACGACGTCGCTCGCGAGCTCACCTATTCGGGCCGGGTATTCAATGGTCATGAGGCGCTGGCCATGGGCCTGGCGACTCGCGTGTGCGAGGACCCCCGCGCCGAAGCTCTGGCCTTTGCGCGGGAAGTGGCGGGCAAGAATCCCGACGCTGTCCGGGCCGGCAAGCGACTGCTCAATCTGATGGCAGACGGGGATCAGCACGCCATCCTTCTGGCGGAGAGCGTCGAACAGACGGCCCTGATCGGTTCGCCAAACCAGGTCGAGGCCGTGCGCGCCAGTCTCGAGAAGCGCGCGGCAGTTTTTGGATGACCGGGCCGCCTAACCCCGCCCGATAAACGGCATCTGGGTGGCCATGACCGTCATGAACTGGACATTGGCCGACAGTGGCAAGCCGGCCATGTAAAGTACGGCGTCGGCCACCGCCTGAACGTCCATGGTGGCTTCGACCTTCATGGAACCGTCGGGCTGGGGCACGCCGCGCGACATACCGCGCGTCATCTCGGTGGCGGCGTTGCCGATATCGATCTGGCCGCAGGCGATGTCGAAGGCGCGGCCGTCTAGGGACGTGGACCGGGTCATGCCGGTGATGGCGTGCTTGGTGGCGGTGTAGGCGATGGAATTCGGGCGTGGCGTGTGGGCCGAGATCGAGCCGTTGTTGATGATACGCCCGCCGCGTGGATTCTGGGCCTTCATCTGGCCGAAGGCGGCGCGTGTGCAAAGGAAAGTCCCTGTCAGGTTCACGTCTACCACGCGACGCCAGTGTTCGAGAGAGTGTTCCTCCAGCGGGCCGGGCGGGGCGCCCGTTCCGGCGTTGTTGAACAGCAGGTCAAGGCGACCAAACCGGTCCCGGGTCGCGGCGAACAAGGTTTCGACGCTGTCCGGGTCGGCCACGTCCGTGGGATGGGCGAAAGCCTGGCCGCCTTCCGCCTGGCCCACGGTAGCCTCCAGCGCCTCTGCGCGGCGTCCCGCCAGGGATACCGACCAGCCCGATTTCAGTAGCGCCAGGGCCACAGCGCGTCCGATCCCGCTCCCTGCACCGGTGATGATGGCGACCTTCGTCATTGCGCTCTCCTCCAAGGCTCTTTAGCCCTCGGTCCCCACGTTCATACCAGACCTTCGAGTTGTCATGCCCGAACTGCCCCCGCCAACAGTAGGTGAAGTCGAGATCGTGGTGGTCCATCCGCCGCGGCTGGCCCCGCTCGGCGGCGACGCGGTGTTCAGCGCCGTACAGATCGGGCCGGATACACTCAAGTCCGAAACCCGGCTGGATGAGGCCCTGAAGAGCACGCCGGGGGTATCGCTCTTTCGCCGGACCGGCAGCGGCGCAGCCAATCCCACCACGCAGGGTTTATCACTCCGCGCCATCGCGCCGTCGGGCGCCGGTCGGGCGCTGGTGACGCTGGATGGCGTTCCGCAAAACGACCCCTTCGGGGGCTGGGTGATCTGGAGCGGCCTGCCACCCGAAGGGCTGGACGGCGCAAGCATTGTGCGTGGGGCCGGGGCGGGACCTTATGGCGCGGGCGCATTGACTGGCGTGGTGGCGTTGCAGGAACGGGGCAGCGGCGGCGGGCTCGCCGCACTGGACGCCTCGGCAGGTGCGCGCGCGAGTTACCGTGTGGCGATCTCCGGCGGCTTGCCAGGGTTGCTGGTGACCGCGGCGGCTTCGCGCACAAACGGCTACTATGCTGTGCGAGGGCCAAGGCAGGGCGCTGCCGATCAGCGGCTCGACACAAAGGACGCCAGCGTCGCAGTGCGCGCGCAGCACCGGATCGGCGACGTTCAGGTCGCCTTGCGCCTGCAGGCCTTTCGCGTGCAGCAGGGCGCAGGCCTGGTTGGCGCGAGGTCGGTTTCCACCGGCGAGGCCTTGAGTGTCTCCCTGGCCCAGCCGGCGTCGGAAGGTGTGGGAGGATGGCGGCTGCAGGGCTGGGCCCGGGGCAGCAATCTCAGGAATAGCTCCGTCGCGGTTGCTGCGAATCGGGCGAGCATGACCCCCGCCAACGATCAGTACGATACCCCGGCCCTTGGCTACGGCCTGAATGGCGCCTGGCAGGGACGCGTCGATGACCTGGCGTGGGAAGTTGGCGCGGACGTTCGGCTGACCGATGGCGTAGACAAGGAAAAGTTTCGTTTCCTCAATGGCGCTTTTACCCGCGACCGGCAGGCGGGCGGCAAGGCGCTGGTGGCGGGCGCCTATCTGGAAGCCGCCTATGATCAAGGCCCCTGGCTGGCGTCCGCCGGCGTGCGGCTGGACCGGTCTCGCGCGTACGCAGCCCTGCGCGACGAGCGAGACATCGCCACCGGTGTGCTCACCTTGAACCAGCGCTCGCCGGACCGTACGGACACCACGCCGACCGGCCGCGTTGGCCTGCGCTATGCCGTTTCGGAGGCGCTTTTTCTGCGCGGTGCGGCATATGTCGGGTTCCGCCCGCCAACCCTGAATGAGCTGCACCGGCCCTTCCGGGTGGGCAACGACATCACCGAAGCCAACGCGGCGCTGAAGCCTGAGACCCTGCAGGGCATCGAGGCTGGCCTGGGAGGGGAGGGCGCATTCCGCTGGAGCGCGAACGTCTTTCTCAATCGCCTGAGCGACCCAATCACCAATGTCACGATCGGGCGAGGACCGGGGACGTTCCCTGCGGCGGGCTTCATTCCGGCCGGCGGCACGCTTCGCCAGCGCCAGAACGCGGGTGAAATCAATGCCTGGGGTGTTGAAGCCGAGACCTCCGGCGACGTCGGTTCCGCCGCCTCCTGGCGGGCGGCCATGGCCTATACAGACGCCGAGGTCCGTGGCGGCCCTCGCGCCCGGCAACTCGATGGGCTCCGACCGGCCCAGACGCCGAAGTGGACGCTGACGGGCGGGCTTGAAGTCCGCCCTGCCGCCACGATCAGCCTGTCGGGCGACCTGCGCTACGAGAGCGCAAGGTGGGAAGACGATCTGAACACCCGTCGCCTCAGCCCGGGCGTGCAGCTTGACCTGCGCGCCAGTTGGGCGCTTCGCCAAGACGCCGAGGTCTATGTGGCGGCTGAGAACCTGCTCGATGCAAAGCTCGAGGTCGGCGAAACGGCAGATGGCGTCGAGAGTTTTGCCGCCCAGCGAACTGTACGAATCGGCTTCAGCCTGCGGCGGTGACGGCAACGTCCGCGCACGAAAAAGGGCCCGCGAGGGGCCCTCGTCCGAAAGGCAGTCGAGGCTCGGGCGGTCAGGCGCCCAGGCTGGCCGAACCGAAGGCGGCGATAAGGCCAAGCGCCATCAGGAAGGCTGGAGCGAAGCGGTCGAGCGCGCGTTCGAAGCGAATGAATGTCATGACACACATACCTTGTGGTTTCTGCGAGGAACCCCGGGGGAGCGGGGCTGTCCGTGTGGACACCCCCTGTGTAGCGCAATCTGAGCACTGCATAGATGACCGATTTCACAGACCGGCTATGCGTTTTCGCATGTTTTCCCATTACCTGCGGAATGCGGCGCTGTAGACGCCAACGTGCTATGGCGCGAACTGCACAAACTCCGGGTCGCCCTTGAACTATCGCCACGCCTTCCATGCCGGGAACTTCGCCGATCTGGTGAAACATGCGGCGCTGATCTGCCTGATCCGCAAACTGGTGGCGTCGGGCGGACCGTTGACGGTGATCGATACCCATGCGGGGCGGGGCCTCTACGATCTGGCCGGGAGCGAGGCGCTGAAGTCGGGCGAGGCGCAGGCCGGCATCCTTCACTTGATGGCGGCTTCAGATGCGCCACCCGAGTTCACCGGGCTGATCCGGGCGGTGGGCGCGCTGAACGACGAAGGCGAAGTCCGACGCTATCCTGGTTCGCCGTGGCTCATCGCCGAGGCTCTGCGGCCCTCTGACACCTACATCGCCTGCGAAATGCAACCCCAGGAGCACGATGCGCTTCGGGTGGCGCTGCGGGGGCGGCAGAATGTCCGTACCATCTGCGGCGACGGCTATGCGACGGTGGTTCCACAATGTCCGACCCATGGGCGGGTGTTGGCCTTGATCGATCCTCCGTTCGAGAAGCCGGACGACTATGGGCGGATCGTTGACACCCTCGTTGCGTTGCGTCGGCGCAATCGCGCGGTTCAGGCGTTGGTCTGGTTGCCGATCAAGGACCTGGAGACGCTGGACGCGTTCCTTCGCGATCTCGAGGATCACGTTGCGGCGCCAATGCTGGTGGCGGAGACCCGCATCCGCCCCTTGACCGACCCGATGAGGATGAACGGCTGCGCTCTGGTTCTGGTAGACGTCGCGGGTCTTGAGGCGCCGCTGGAGGCGATCTGCAGCTGGGTTGCGCAATCTCCGGGTGCTGGGGGCGCGGGACGTGTTTATTCGCTCTCGCCACAATAGTTTCGCATCGACGTCGTTTTTCGCGCGGTATGCTGCAATGCCCATTTGTATCCGCCGGGGAGACCTTTGCGGAAACAGTACCGGCTCCAGAAACGGTTCCCCGCGTGAAGCTTCGCGCCCGAAAGGCTGCACCCGCCGAACCCGGCGTTGAAGCCTGACATGGCGCGGATGCTCCCGGCGCGTTAACAACGCCTGGTGCTGAAGCGGATCCTGGACATCGTTGTAGCGCTCGCGGGGCTGGCCGTGGGCTGGCCTGTGCTGCTCGCGCTCGCGCTCGCTGTGCGGCTGGATAGCGCCGGTCCGGCGCTCCACTGGTCCCGGCGGGTCGGGCAGGGAAACCGGCTGTTCCTGATGCCGAAGTTCCGCTCGATGCGGACGGATACCCCGGATGTGGCGACGCACCTGCTGGAGGATCCTCACCGTTGGGTCACGCGGATCGGGCGGGTGCTGCGAAGGAGCAGTCTGGATGAGTTGCCCCAACTCTGGAGCGTACTGGTTGGTGACATGAGCCTGGTGGGACCACGGCCCGCGCTGTTCAATCAGGACGACCTGATCGCATTGCGCACCCAGGCTGGCGTGGATCGATTGAGGCCGGGGGTCACGGGTTGGGCGCAGGTGAACGGTCGCGACGACCTGCCGATACCGGAGAAGGTGCGGCTCGACGCGGAGTATCTGGCACGAGGCTCACTGGCCTTTGACCTGAGGATAGTCGCGGCCACCCTGCGCGCGGCGCTTTCGGGGCGGGGCGTGAGCCACTGATCGAGTGCGATACGGAATCCGTTGACGCACAAGGGATGACGCCTTCAATCTGCACCCATCCACAGGGATCCGGAAAGCAGACACCATGGCAGTATTCATGAGCAAGGGCGCGGTTTTGGCCGTGGGAATGGGGATCGGCGTGGCGATCGCCTCGGGGGCGACCGTGGCCAATAGCCAGCCAGCGCCCAAAGCCGCAGCGTCACCGGGCGCCAAGGCCGCGAATATGCGGCACGAGAATTTCGAGAAGCTGGGCGAGGCCTTCAAGACGGTCATCGACGAAACCAAGAAGGGTGAACCGAACAAGGCCGTCGTGGCACGTGCCGCGCAGACGATGAATACGCTGGCGACCGCATTGCCTACCTGGTTCCCGCGCGGCAGTGGCGTCGAGGCTCGGGCCAAGAGCGAAGCCAAGGCCAATATCTGGACCGATGCGGCAGGGTTCTCGGCTGCGGCGGCGGCCTCGCAGTTGCAGGTTTCCAAGCTGAACCAGGCGGCGATCTCGGGCGATATGAACGCGGTCCGCGCCCAGATTCGTGCGACCGGCGGGTCCTGCAAGGCTTGCCACGACAAATACCGGCTCGAAAAGAAGAGCTGAGATGCCGCAAGCGCCGCCCGAAGGCGTGAAGGTCAGGCTTTGGGACGGTCCGGTTCGGATAGTCCACTGGCTGTTGGTGGCGTTGATCGGCTTCTCCTGGTGGGCGTCCGAGGATCACCTGGATTGGCATCAGTGGAGCGGCTACGGCGTGGTCGGTCTGCTGCTGTTCCGGATCTATTGGGGCTTTGCCGGCAGCGAGGCGGCCCGGTTCGCAAGCTTCGTTCGCGGCCCAAGGGCGACGCTGGCCTACCTCAAGACGGTCTCTGCGCGTACGCCGTCAGCGACTGCAGGCCATAACCCGCTGGGCGCGCTCAGCATTCTGGCGCTTCTGGGGCTTCTGACGGTGCAGGTGATCACCGGCCTATTCGCCGTGGATGTGGATGCCTATCAGGGCGGGCCGTTGTCGCACATGGTCAGTTTCGATCAGGGTCGGCGTCTTGCCGAGCTTCATGATCTGAGCTTTCACGGCCTGCAGGCGCTTGTGGTTCTGCACGTCGCGGCGATCGTCTTCTATCTGGTGTGGAAGCGTACGAACCTGATCGGACCGATGATCACCGGTTTTCGGTGGCTGCCCATCGACCCGGGGCTGGCGCGGGCGCCGCTGTGGCGGCTGGCGCTCGGCGTGGCCCTGGCCGGGGCTGCCGCCTGGTTCATATCAAAGGGGCTACGACTCTAGCTTCGCGCGGCAGCGTCGCGCAGGGAATTGAGCCAGGCGTCTTCCCGCATCTTCTCGGCGTCGCGAAGCTGGACTTCCGCGTCACGGACAGCGGCGTCGTGCTTGCGCCATTCAGAGACCGCGCCCTCACGAGCGGCGCGAGCGGCTTCAAGGGTCGGGTAGCGCGCCAACACCGCCCGGGTGGAATAGTTCACCGGTGGCCCGACAGCTTCGCGATCCGGATAGAAGCCGGTGATGGAATCCGCTGTCTCGCTGTCGACGTGGAAAACGTCGGCCCAGCCCGCGTGGTGGCGCATCAGGGCCCAGGGTCGTTCGATCAGATCGCTCACGATAGTCTCCGTCGAAGGTGTCCTGCCGATTCCGCGGACAGCGGTTGATCCCTGCCTTTAGCGCGACCGTGCGCGCCGTCCAACGCCGCGTTGGTGGTTTTTGCTTTCATGACGCGGCGGCGTGGTGTGAAAGCCGCAGGAACACCGTCGAATTCCGCCAGCGAGCCGTCTCTTGAGCACCATCGTGATTGACCGCCAGTTCCGCGGCCCCCCCAATTCCGGCAACGGCGGATATGTCTGCGGTGTGCTGGCAAGAGGCCTGGAGGGCCCCGTCACGGCGATGATCCGCGCGCCCGTGCCGCTGGATGAGGCTCTGGAGTTCGAGGCTGGCCCCACGGGCAACCGCCTGCTGGGCCCGGAGGATGCGGTGATTGGAACGGGCGCGGCGGCGACGCAGCCGATCCCTGATGCGCCAGTGATTCCGACACTGGCGGCGGCGCGGGCGGCCAGCGCGGGCTACTTTGGCCATACGAACCGCGTTCATCCGCCGTGCTTCACCTGCAGCAACGAGCGCGAGGAGGGGGATGGCCTGCGGGTGTTTCCCGGCCAGCTGGAGGGAGCCGAACCTGGCGTCCTGGCCTGCGTATGGACGCCTCACGCGTCGTTTGGCGGGGCTGATGGCCTGATTCCGCCCGAAGTTGTGTGGGCTGCCCTGGATTGCCCCGGGTTCTTCGCCTGGATCGAGAAGGAAGGCCGTCATGGGGCCTTGCTGGGCACCATGACCGGCGAGATCCTGACGCCACCCCGGGTGGGCGAGGACTACATCGTCCTGGCCTGGCCGATTGCACGGGAGGGTCGCAAGGAGACGGCCGGGGTCGCGTTGATCAACGCCGAAGGTCAGATCCTGGCCCGTGCGCATCAGGTCTGGATCGTGATGCCGCCCCGGCCGCCCGTCGCCGCCTGAGCCTTGCGTCATGGGCCCCATAGTTCCAGAAATGGAGCGTGAGGGAAGGATGTATCCATGAAGGCGGCTTCGGTGTCGGACTTTCGGGAGATGGCGCGTCGGCGGCTGCCCAACATCTTCTTCGAGTACATCGACGGCGGCTCATACGCTGAGGTCACCCTCGGCCGGAATGTGACGGAGATGGAGGCCATTGCGCTGCGCCAGCGTGTGATGCGCGACATGAGCAAGCTGGATACGTCGGTCGAAACCCTTGGTCAGTACCTCAGGATTCCGGTGGGTCTGGCGCCGGTGGGCATGGCCGGGATGTATGCGCATCGCGGCGAGACGCAGGCTGCGCGTGCGGCCGCGGCCGCCGGTGTGCCGTTCTGCCTGTCGACGGTGGGCGTGTGCTCCATCGAGGAAGTGGCCTCGACCGGGACGGCCCCGTGGTTCCAGCTCTACATGCTCAAGGATCGCGGCTACATGCGCGAGCTGCTGGGAAGGGCCAGGGCTGCAGGCTGTCCTGTGCTTGTGTTCACGGTAGATCTGCCGGTTCCGGGCGCGCGATATCGGGACCGACGCTCGGGGTTCACCGGCGCCTCGCCGCTACGCCAGACCCTGACCCAGCTTCGGGACGGCATGACCCACCCGGCCTGGACCTGGGACCTGTTCATGCATGGGCGGCCGCACACGCTTGGGTCCGTTCAGGGCGCGGTTGGAGACGGCCGACGCGTCACCGACTTTCTGGGCTGGATCAGCCGGAATTTCGACCGGTCTGTCACCTGGAAGGACATGGACTGGGTGCGTGAGGTCTGGGATGGCCCTATCGTGATCAAGGGCGTGCTGGATCCGGATGACGCGCGAGATGCGGTCAAGGCGGGCGCCCAGGGGCTGGTGGTGTCCAATCATGGCGGCCGGCAACTCGATGGAGTGGTGTCGTCCGTGGAGGCGCTGCCGCGCATCGTGGACGCGGTGGGCGACGACCTCGAGGTCTATATGGACGGCGGGGTCCGTTCCGGACTGGATGTGCTGAAGGCTCTGGCGCTGGGGGCGAAAGCCTGTTTCGTGGGCCGTCCATGGGCCTGGGCGCTGGGCGCGGGCGGCGAGGCGCAGGTCACGCGGATGCTGGAGATCCTCAGCGCGGAGCTGGCGGTCGCCATGGTTCTGACGGGGTGTAAATCTGTGCGCGACGCCGGACCGGATTTGCTGGATCGGCTCTGATCGCATGATCATCCCCTCACAGCGCATGACCTCCCGCACAGGGCGGGGCTTGATCGTGATGGCAATGTCACTGCTGGCGTTTTTCTGCCTGGGCGCGGCTATGCTGACCGGGGTGCTGGAGGCGCTGGATCGCGATCTGTTGCTGGTGCTGCGTGGATCCGGCGGTCTGGGCGATCCGGTCGGCTCGCGTGGCATCGAGGAGGCCGTGCGCGATCTGACAGCGCTGGGTGGCACGACACTGGTCGCTGTGACGACGGTGGCGATCAGTCTGTTCCTGTTGGCGCAACGGCAGGGCCGCCATGCGGTGGTCCTGGCAGGCGTGGTCCTGCTGGCCTGGCTCACCAAGGACACGGCGAAGCACCTGTTTGGGCGCGCGCGCCCCGACCTGGTGCCGCATGAGGTGTTTGTCAGTTCCGCCAGTTTTCCAAGTGGGCACACCACGATGGGAACCGTGCTCCTTTTGACATTGGCCGTGCTGGCCTCGAGGTATGGGCCGTCCGGGCGCGGTCGGCTGCTGATCTATGGGGTTGCGGTGCTGCTGGCGGGTCTCGTGGGCTTCAGCCGGGTCTATCTGGGCGTTCACTGGCCCAGCGATGTTCTGGCCGGGTGGTGCCTCGGCGCCTTCTGGGCAGCTACAGCCTGGGTTGTCCTGTCTTTATCAGGCAAATCCGCTGAGGTCCGGTGAGCGTCCGCGCCAGTCGGAGACACGCTCATAGGCCGCAGCCAGCGCCACCACAGTCAATTCGTCGCGGGGGCGACCCAGGATCTGCAAGCCCACCGGCAAGCCCTCATCCGTCAGCCCGCAGGGCACGCTGATCCCGGGAAGATCGAGGTAGTTGGCGGCGCGCGTCAGGCGGCTGAGCGGCGAGGTGGTCTCATCGATGTCGATCATGGGCGGCGCCGGGATTGGGCAGGTGGGCGAGAGCAGCCCGTCGTATGCGTCCAGCCAGGCATGAAACGCGTTCTGGTCGGTCTGGCGTTGCAGATGGGCGTGGGCCAGCGCCTCATCGGTGATCCCGCGTCCAACCTCAAATCGCCGCACGATCCAGGGGTCCATGACGTCTGCGTGCAACTCGATCCGCTGGCGCCAGATTCGAAAGCCTTCACCAGCCATCAGCATGCCGTTGGGGGCGAACGAGTGTTCAAGCGCCCGGGGCGGACTGGCGATGTCGATCTCCATGCCGGTCGCGCGAAGGCGCTCCAGCGCGGCCAGATAGAGGCGCGCGACATCGGGGTGAAGGTCGCCCAGGTCCTCGATCGGCATGGCGGCGAGCCGGCGTCCGCGAACATCCGTGGTGAGGGCGGCCTCCGCGTCGAACGGGTCACGGACGGCGCTGTCCCCGTCCGGACCGGAAATCACGGCCAGGGCGCGGGCGGCGGTAGCGACATCGCGGGCCAGAGTTCCCACCGTGTCCAGTGCGGGGCTGAGGGGATGGACGCCCTTCAGGCTGACCAGGCCGCGTCCGGGCTTCAGGCCGACGACGCCGCAGATTGCCGCCGGAATTCGCACCGAGCCGCCGGTATCGCTGCCCAGGGCGACATCGCAGAGGCCGGCCGCGACCGCCACGGCCGAGCCTGACGACGAGCCGCCGGGCGCGCGATGCACCCGGGCGTCCCAGGGGTTCCAAGGCGCGCCCACAGCCCGGTTGGTCCCCCATGCGCCATAGGCCAGTTCCACCGTGTGGGTCTTGCCCACGACCGAGTATCCCGCCTGCAACAGGCGCTGGACAACCACGGCATGGGTGGTCGGGCCCGGGTCAAGCGGCACGACGGCGCCGCCCCCGGTGGGCGTCCCGGCGATATCCATCAGATCCTTGATGGCCACGGTTGGCCCATCGGAAGTCTCCCCGAACAGTGGCGGGTCGAAGACCTGGATGAAGGCTTTGAGACGGGGGTCGTAGCGGCGGATCCGCGCGAGGGCTTCAGTCGGTGTCATCTCCTGACTATCGCGCGACCTGCCGCCTCGCGCTAGGTAGGGGTATGTCCGAGAACCTCTACGATCTTCTGGCCAGCCGGTTTCCGCAGGACCGGGCGAAGCCATGCTTCCTGCTGAGCGATGGCGGCGTTGTCAGCTACGGCGATCTGGAGGCCGGCGCGGCGAGGGTCGCGGGGCGGCTGGTGGCCGAGGGCGTTGAGCCGGGCGACCGGGTGGCGCTGCAGGCCGAGAAGTCGGCGGCTGGCATCATGATCTATCTGGGCGTCCTGAAGGCGGGCGCTGTCTTCCTGCCCCTGAACAACGCCTACACTTCCGCGGAGGTGGACTACTTCCTGCAGGACGCCGAGCCCCGGGTGTTCATCACTGATCCGGCATCCTGGGTGAACGAGGCGATGCGGCATCCGCCCATCGAGGCTGCGGTGAGCCGCACCGGCGGCGATCTGGCCAGCCTGATCTACACCTCGGGCACCACGGGCCGGTCCAAGGGCGCGATGCTCAGTCACGGCAGCCTGGCGGCCAATGCCCTGGCGCTGCACGAGGCGTGGGGCTTCACGGCGGACGATGTACTGCTGCACGCCTTGCCGGTGTTTCATGTGCACGGACTGTTCGTGGCGCTGCATTGTGCGCTGCTCAGCGGGTGCCCGATGGTCTGGCTGCCCAAGTTCGCGGACGCCGAGGTGCTGGCCGGCCTGAAGCAGGCGACGGTGATGATGGGGGTGCCCACCTTCTACACCCGATTGCTGGCCAATCCGGGGTTCACGCGGGAGCTGGCCTCTGGCCTGCGGCTGTTCATCTGCGGATCGGCGCCCCTGTTGCCCTCGACCTTCGCCGAGTTCGAGGAACGGACCGGGCAGCGGATCCTCGAACGCTACGGGATGAGCGAGGCGGTGATCATCACCACCAATCCGCTGGCCGGCGGGCGGGTGGCCGGGTCGGTGGGCTATCCCCTGCCAGGCGTTGACCTGCGGATTGGCGGCGACGGGCAGACCGGCGTCATCGAGATCAAGGGACCCAGCGTGTTCTCGGCCTACTGGCGGATGCCGGAGAAGACGGCCGAGGAGTTCACCGCCGACGGCTTCTTCATCACGGGCGACGTGGGCCGGCGCGATCCCGACGGCCGGGTCTGGATCTCGGGCCGGGCCAAGGACCTGATCATCTCGGGCGGATACAACATCTATCCCAAGGAAGTTGAACTGGTGTTCGACGAGCTGCCCGGCGTGACCGAGACGGCGGTGGTGGGCGTGCCGCATCCTGACTTCGGCGAGGCGGTGGTGGCGGTGGTGATGGGGCAGGGCGATGAGGCCGCCATGATCGCCGAGGCGCGCCGGCAGCTGGCGGCCTACAAGACCCCCAAGCGGGTGATCTTTGTGGAAGAGCTGCCGCGCAACGCCATGGGCAAGGTGCAGAAGAACCTGCTGCGCGAGCGCTATGCGGACTTGTTCCGGACCTGACACCTCTGGCAGGGTCCGCGCCAATCACAACGGGAGACGTCAGATGGATCTGCAGCTCAAGGGCAAGACGGCGGTGGTGACCGGCGGGACGCGCGGCATCGGCCGGGCGATCGCCGACTGCTTCGCCGACGAGGGCGCCAATGTCGCCATCTGCGCGCGCAACGCCGAGCAGGTGGCCGAGGCCGTGAAAGCGCTGGAAGCCAAGGGGGTTAAGGCGTTCGGCAAGGTGGTCGACATTGCCGACGGCCCGGCCCTGCAGGCCTTTGTCAAAGAGGCCGGCGAGACCCTGGGCGGGATCGACGTGCTGGTCTCCAACGCCAGCGCCCTGGTGCAGGGCAATGGCGAGGACGCCTGGAAGGCGATGTTCGAGATCGACATGCTGGGCGCGGTCCGCACCTTCGAGGCGGCCAAACCCTTCCTGGAGAAGGCGGCCGCCGCGCATGGCGATGCGGCGTTCATCATCACCTCCTCGGTCTCTGCAGCCGAGACGGACAACCCCAATTCCTACGGCGCCATGAAGGCCGCCCTGATCCACTACGCCAAGGGCGTCGCGAGGGAAGGCGCGCCGAAGCAGGTGCGCTGCAATGTGGTCTCGCCGGGCACCGTGTTCTTTGAAGGCGGCGTATGGGGCAATGTGAAGGCCGGCATGCCCGCGTTCTTCGACCAGATGATCAAGCGCAACCCCACGGGCCGCATGGCGACACCGGAAGAGGTGGCCGCCGCCACGGTATTTCTGGCCAGCCCGCGTTCGGCCTTCACCACAGGCGTGAACCTGTTGGTGGATGGCGCGATCTCGCGGCGGGTGAACTTCTGAGGGGGCAGTCTGGCGGCAGAGGTTGCGGAGACGCGCAGAGGCTTCGGGCTCTGGCAAGAACCCCCTCAGTCGGCTTCGCCGACAGCTCCCCCAGCGGTGCTACTGGATGCACGGAAGTGACTCAGTGGTGATCATCGCTGGCATGGCTGTTTTTCTCCTCACCCGTCGGGGGCGGGGGACCGCCCGGAGGGTGGTGGAGGGGGCCGCGGTCGCACAGCGCCTTTGCTGGCCGCACGCGGAGGATTGCCGATCTCGGGGCGTACAAGAGGGGTCGGAATGTCAAATGTGCCGGGCGTAGCAAGCCCCCTCCACCAGACTTCGTCTGGTCCCCCTCCCCCGACGGGTGAGGAGAAAGACGCCTGCGCAGTCAGTCTCGCGGCAGGTGAACTTCTGAGGTTGGCGGCGGCGGCCGGGATTAGCCCGATGGGCGCGGCGGCGGGCGACCGGGGATGACCGGCGTGGCGCGGGCGGAGTTCAGCAGTTGGGCGCGGGCCGGAGGGGTCGCGGCCGGGCGGGCCAGGACCGCCAGCGCCGGGCCCGGGCGGCGAGTTTCGGGTTCCGGCTTCGGGGCTACCTGCGCCAGCAGAGCCTTCAGCGTCGGAAGCGTGGTTTCACGAATGTGGGCCGGGTACTGGTCGCGGGCCTGCTCGGCCCTTGCCGACACGATGCCGAGCGTCTTCAGGAACTGTGGCAGGCTGACAGGCTCGGCGTCGCGGTCGCGTTCCCGTTCGGGCTCAGAGCGGCGGGGGACGCCCAGGCGTTCCTCATAATCCGGGGCCTCAAGGCGTTCGCGCTCAAGCGGTTCTGCGGCCGGTGTCGCGGCGCGCGGGGCCGAAACGCCGAAAACCTTCAGTCGGATGCCCATCCGCACGGCGAAGAAGCAGTGCCGGAACTCAGCGCTGAAGGCGAGGAAGCGGTCGAGGTTGTCGCCGGCGGTTTTGGCAATCTCCACCGCCGCCGTGCCCAGCTCATAGGCCGACGCCGTCATCGCCTCGATCATCCGAAGCGTGGTCGCATCATGAAGGGGCTGGGCGGGCCGCATGAGAACAAAGATAGAACATATTGGCATGCTGTCAAGCCGCGTGTCGTCGACGCCGGAAGGATTTGTCCTCGAACCACACGAACGGGGAGGCTACTGCGGCGGGGGCCAGGGAACGCCGGGCAACAGGGGAAGAGAACCGCAGAAGACGCAGAGGGGCGCAGAAAGGGCCGTAACGCTCTGCGCGACACCGCAGCGCTATAGGGCGCGCCGGGGATGACAACCCGTGCGTGCCGCGCCACTGTTACGATGACACTTGGCTGAATCCCCGCCCGATGCGTCGGAGAACGCGCCCCGCCCCCAATTGGGGGTTAAGTAAAGTGTCACCGTAACCCCCTTAACCCCAGAAGATTCCATCTGAACCGGACAGGCTCTAGGCTGCTGCCACCGGCGCCGGCGGGAAGCGTGCTGCTCCGGGCTCCAACGGCAGAGCCAGCCCGTTCGAGACATACGCGACCATCCGGTAGAAACCGCAGAGCATCATGATCTCCAGGATTTGATCGCTACGGTAGTGTGCCGCCAGGGCCTCGAACTCTGCCAGGTCAAGCGTCGCATTGGCGTGAAGCGCCTCGACCGTCGCGAGCAGCACCTGTTCGGCTGCGGTCCAGATTTTTGCCCGAGATCCTCCATGAACGGTGCAGGCCAGTTCATCGTCGGAGAGGCTGGCGGCGGCGGCAAAGGCCGACGCGTGAACGCCCCACTCGTACTCACAACCCGCAAGTGCGCAGGTGCGGTCGATCACCAACTCGCGCTCGCGCAGCGACAAGGGTCCTTTGTCCAGCAAGGACCCTTGCCGGAACTTCCTCCAGGCCCGGTCGCTCGTGGCCAGGGTGCGGAACAGGATCAACGGCGACGCCCCACGCATCACCAGGTCAAAGCTGGCCTGAACATCGGCATCATACGGCGCGTCCAGCGGAACAATTCGCGACATGAGCAATCTCTCTCTGCTATGGTTCAAGTAGCAGTTTGCTATCAAAAATGTAGCGGAGTCAAGCATGGTGAAGTCAGTCCGCGGATCCCGCACAGGCCGACCAATCATGGTGCTGCTGGACCTGCTTGGTCGACGGTGGACGTTGCGTGTTCTCTGGGAGCTTCGGGACGGCCCCCTTTCGTCGCGCGCCTTACGCACAGCCTGCGATGATGTCTCGCCGACGGTTCTCCAGACCAGAACGGCGGAACTCAGGACGGCCGGCCTACTGCAACTCCGTGTCGGCGAAGGCTATGAACTCACAGAGCTCGGGAAGGAATTGATGACGGCGTTCGCGCCGCTGAACAGGTTTGCCGCGAGTTGGGCTGATCAGCAGCAAAGCGGGCCGCCGCAATGATCGAGATGTGGTCGGCGAAAAGGTGGGGACACCTACGACTTCCACCTGTCCGGTCCGCTTTGCTGCGCTAACAGAAATGGATTGAGAACTCCGGGGCGATAACGCGCACGCGTCCCCACTCTTCGCCGGTCGAGGGCGGCGGACTGAGACGACACCTTACGTATTCAGTGTTGACGCTCACCACCTCGCGCGTTGCGGCGTTTGATGCTACGGTTGCTTGTCATGAACGCGAACGATCTCCTCGCCCGTATCGGCGCCGAGCCCGGCAAGATGAACGGAAAGCCCGTCATCCGGGGGCGTCGGATCACGCCGGCCATGGTGCTGAATATGCTGGCGAATGGCGCGAGCCGCGAAGGGGTCCTGGAGGCCTACCCGGTGCTCGAAGCTGCCGACATCGACGCCTGTCTGCTCTATGCCGCCCGGCTGAGCGACAGCGTCGCTAGCGTCGCCGCCGAATAGGGTGCGCCTGTTCGCCGACACGAATATCGTGGCCCCGGCGGTGCGTGCGTTGCGAGAAGCCGGGCACGATGTGCTATATTCGGCAGAACGCCCGGCGGATCCTGGAGATCTGGCGCTATTGGCAGAAGCGACGGCGGCGGGCCGCGCCTTGATCACCAAAGATCACGACTTCGGGGCGCTGGTGCATCGTGACGGGCATTCGCACGCGGGCGTGCTCCTGCTGGATGACCTTGGCGATGCGGCGGCCGAAACGGCGCTGATTGTGAAGGTTCTGGCGCGTGATGCCGAACGACTGCTTGCCGGCGAGTTCCTGCGGGCGCCGTAACGGCGGGCCGCGCGATCAGGAATTCGCGTCAGCCGACCTCAATTGTCGGCTGATCGGCGGCTTTCCGGGCGGGTGTCGCCCTGCTGGATCTGGCGGAAGCGGGCCACGTAGATGGGGGCTGCGGCCATCAGGACGCCGAGGCCGTCTGCCAGGACATTCTGGGCCGAGATCATGTGGCCGGTGAAACCCGGCAGCAGTTCGCTGATCAGCAGCAAAGCGGGCCGCCGCAATGATCGAGATATGGTCGGCGCCGGTCTGAACCCTTGGCGTCACCATTTCCTTCCCTGGAAAAGATCCCAGACCATCCGGTGGTTTCCGATAATGAACCACCAGCCTGGCGCATCCTTCCGCGTAACGCGTAAATCGCCGACAGTTGCGCTCCGTTCGAACAGGCGGTGGCCAATCAATCCCGGCGCGGCATGCGCCACTGGCCATGCAAGCGCCCACCACGGCTGACCGGACATGAGCGCCCAGAACACCAGCGCCAGGCCGCCCACCACGCCGATCGCATGCATCGCAACGTTCGCTGGATGCCGATGTTCCGGCAAGAAGGTCTCGCGGTAGAAACTTTCGAAGGTCATGTGAATCTCCATCAGGCAATCGACGGGTTCAATTATGTGAGTTATTGCTCGCATCACTACTCGCGTTCCGGAACCTGTCCCTCGCATGACCACTTCGGCGCTTGTCCCCCGCAAAAAGCCGCGGCAGGCCCGTTCGGAGGCGACTGTGGAAGCGCTCCTGACAGCGGCGACTCGCGTTTTGTCGAGCGATGGTCTGAAGGGCTTCAACACCAATCGCGTCGCCGAGGTGGCCGGCGTCAGCGTAGGCTCGCTCTATCAGTACTATCCCAACAAGGCGGCGCTCACCGCCGCGCTCATCGCGCGCACCCAGACGGCGCTGGCGGACGGTCTCGAAGCCCGGATCGCCGGGCTGGCCGGAGCGAGCCTGGCGGAAGCCATTGCCGATCTCGCCTGCATGGCCGTCAACCAACAGTACGGCGAAGCGCGGCTCGCCGCCGCCCTGGACCATGAAGAGCGACACCTGCCCGTTCCAGAGATCGCAGAGGCCAGACTTCGGATGACCGCCGCGGTCGAGCGCCTGCTGGAGCGCCACCGCGACGAAATCGCGACCGGCCTGTCGCCGCGCGCGGCCGCCGACTGCCTTGCACTCAGTCGCGCGATGGTGGAGGCCGACGCGTTAGCCGGGTCCGAACCTGATCCTGACCTTGCTGCACGTGTCTGCCGCGCGCTGCTGGGCTACCTCACCCTGGACGCGGCGGCGGTCACTCCGGGCCCTTATGCGCGTTAAAAGCGGCCCCGAACCCACGACGGGAGGCGCGGTGACACGTTGCTTAACCCCCATTTCCGCCTGGCGACGACTTGCCCTTTGAAACTTGAAACCCACCACCAAATATGACTATAGTCATGACCATGGTCACCACTCCTTCAAAGACCCTCTCGGCCTCGGCGTTCAAGGCGCGGTGTCTGGCGTTGATGGACGAGGTGGAGCGTACGGGTGAGCCGGTGATCATCACCAAGCATGGGCGGCCTGTCGCGCAACTGACCTCGGCCCGGCCCGGCGGCGCGGGACGTGCGATCTTCGGCCTTCACCGGGGGCAGCTCATCGAACTGGACGCGCACAGCGACGACCAGCCCGTCGTTGATCCTTCGGCGTGGACGGCGGACGAGGCCAATCTGTCTTGAGATGATGAGGTTGTTGCTCGATACGAACGCGCTGCTCTGGCTTTCCAGCGGCAGTGCGCGACTGGGGCCGCAAGCCAAGGCGGCGATCGAGGCCGCCGTTTCGGCTGGCGAGGCTGCATTCTCGGCGATCTCGGTCTGGGAGACCGCGATGCTGGTGCGCAAGGGGCGTTACGCGCTGGATATTCCGATTGAGCGCTGGTGCGCCGATCTCATCGCGGCCGGGTTGATCGAGGCGCCGCTTGATGCGTCGGCAGCCGGTCAGGCCGCCGAGCTGGCCGATCTGCATGAAGACCCGGCGGATCGGATGATCGCGGCCACGGCGGCGCGGCTGGGCGCGCAGCTGGTGACCTCCGATGCGCGACTGATCGCATGGTTTGCACAGGGTGGGCGACAGCCGGCGCGGGATGCGCGGATCTGACCCCTCCGGCGACCTCAGTCGTCGGCTGAACGGCGAACTTCGGAGCGGATGTCGCCTTGCTGGACCTGGCGGAAGCGAGCCACGTAGATGGGGGCTGTGGCCATCAGGATGCCGAGGCCGTCGGCCAGGACATTCTCGGCCGAGATCATGTGGCCGGTGAAACCGGGCAGAAGTTCGCTGAACAGCACCACCCATACCGCGACCAGCGGAATATCGCCGCGCCGCATCAGGGGCATGAAGACGTAGGCCAGGCTGGTGCCGATGTAGAACAGGAAGACCCGACCGAGGAACGGATCGGCCAGGGTCGTCTGCGACAGGCCCAGCACCAGGGCGCCGATGGCGAACCCCACGGGCGCATAGAAACGCCGGGGCAGGGCGGACAGCGTCAGGAGTTCGAAGGAACGTGCGATCATGGTGGTCTGGAGCGTAAGCGCCCGCTGTCACTACAGGCTTAATCGGCTTGGTTAGCGGAATGTGAGCGCCGCCGACCCTTGCGCGCCGGGCGGGGACGCGCTTTCAGGGGCCATGGACAAGCTGTTCTTCGATCTTCAATCGACCCACAATCCACACCGCTGGTATCTGCCGGTCGAGCCCCGGATCTGTGTCGGGCCGCCGGCCAGCCCCTTCATGTTTGGCGGCGTTGGATTGGCCTCGGCCGTGGCGGCCATGGAGCGCACGTCCGGGCGACCGCTGATCTGGGCGACGGCGCAGTACCTCTCCTTCGCCAAGCCGCCCAGCGTGGTGGATCTGGATGTCTGGACGCCGGTGCAGGGCAAGTACAATTCCCAGGCCCGGGTGATCGGCCACGTGGACGACAAGGAGATCATCACCGTCAACGCCGCCCTGGGGGCAAGACCCAGCGAGCTTTCAGGGCAGTGGGCCGACAAGCCCGATGCACCGCCGCCCGAGGATTGCGACGCGGCCGACCATTGGCGCGCCGCCGAGGGTGGCCTGCACAGCCGTATCGAGGTGCGGATGGCCAAGGGCCGCTATGGCCTTGACCGGATCGGTCGGCCCGAGGCGGACGGGCGGACCCTGCTGTGGGTCCGGCCGAGAGAGGCGATCACCATCGACAGCACCATGCTGGCGGTGTTTGCCGACTTTGTGCCGCAGGGCATCGGCAATGCGCTGGGCCAGAACGCGGGCGGCAACAGCCTGGACAACACCTTGCGGATCATCCGCATCGTGCCGACGGACTGGGTGTTGTGCGACATCCGGATCATCGGCGTGCATGGCGGCTTCGGCCACGGGGTCATGCATCTGTGGTCGCGGGACGGGACCCTGATGGCGACGGCCAGCCAGTCCCTGATCGTGCGGGTGCGCGAACGCGCCGAGGATCGTTGACGCGGCGTGGCGATCATTTCCATCCAGAACGCTGATGATCCACGACTGGAACCCTATCAGCAGGTTCGGGAGCGCGATCTGGTTGGCCGCGACGGTCTGTTCATCGCCGAGGGAAGGGTGGTGCTGGAAAAACTGATCCCGGCACGACCTGAGGTGCTGTCGTCGGTGTTGGTGGCGGCGCATCGGCTGGAGAGCCTGGCCGACCTGCTGGCCGGGGTTCCCGAGGCGACGCCGGTCTATGCGGCCTCGCAGGCGGCGATGGATCAGGTGGTGGGCTTTCCGATTCACCGGGGCATCCTGGCCGTGGGCCGCAAGCCGCAGGTCGATCTCGCACGCCTGTTGGCTGATCTGCCGGCGGACGCCCTGGTGGTGGGTCTGGTCGGAATCGCCAATCACGACAACATGGGCGGCATCCTGCGCAACGCTGCGGCGTTCGGCGTCGATGCGGTGCTGATGGATAGCGGCTGCTGCGACCCGTTCTATCGCAAGGCGATCCGGGTCAGCGTGGGCGCCGCGCTCACCCTGCCCATCGCGGTCGGGGGTACGGCGGAGGCGCTGGTGGAGGTCCTGCAGGCCGCGGGGTTCGAGATCCATGCGCTGTCGCCCGCCGGGTCCGTCTCACTGGACGAGCTTGCGGTCGGCGGGCGAACGGCGATCCTGTTCGGGGCGGAGGGGCCGGGCTTGCCATCGGCCATTCTGGACCGGGTGCAGACGGTGCGGATCGACATGGCCGGCGGTTTTGACTCGCTGAACGTCGCGACCACCAGCGGCATTGTTCTGCACCGGCTGTCGCGATCCCGGCGCGTTTCGACCTAGAGCACGACAGCTTGAAGTGGATACCGGTTCAAGCGCCCGTCGTGCTCTAAGCATTTGATAACGAGCCTGTTTATCCGGCTCAGATGATTCCATCTGAACCGGACAGGCGCTAGGCTTCAGGCAAACGCGATCCAGCGTCCGGCTGCCGCCGTCGTGACCCAGACCAGCAGCGCGGCGAAGGCGAAGAGCCGGGTTGCCGGGCCGCCTGTGGCGCCGCGCCCTGCCGTGATCACCTGAACGATCACCGCCCCCAGGATCCAGGCCAGGAACACACCGAAGTAGATCTTGTTTGTCGGATCCAGGCGCGCGTAGTCGTCGGGCTTTATGATGATGTGGGTATTCACATACTGGGCGATGATCAGACCACCCATGCCGACAAGATAGATGATCCGGGTCAGGCCGCGCGTGACGAAGAGGCCGACGAGAGCTGCGGCGGTCACAACATGCCAGAGGCCTGGATTGATCAGCTTGCCCGTTCCGAATACCGCCAGGCCCAGACCCCAGATGGCCAGGCCGACAAAGCCGGCGATCATGGCGACTGGACCGAGGCGGCCGTTTGACCTGGCTGTAGGCAAGCTGACGCCATAGGTCAGCACGAGCGCCGCCACCAGGCACAGCATTTTGGCTGTAAAGGCCTCTGACGTGTAGAGGCGGTCGGGGTTCGAGGCGCCGATCAGCACGCCGGTAAAGATGATGCCGAACACGCCAAGATGCAGCCAGGGCGCGACCCCGCGGCGCACCTCGGATGGCGGCGCATCGGTCAGGCCATAACCCATCAGGCGCAGGTTCAGCAGGATGCTGGAGCCGCCGAGGAGGGCCAGCGAGAGCAGGTGCACCACCTCCCAATGGGCGAAGTAAGGCTTCACCTGCGCGCCGGGAAAGGTCTCGTCGAGGGTTCCGACCCATTGCGCGATCTGCGGGATAAAGTCCTGCGGCGCCATCATTGCGGGAGATCCTTGACGTCGAACGCGCCGTTTTCAGAGGCGGCGCACTCCTGAGCCACGTTCGCCCATTGGGGCAGAGCCTTGCCGCAATCGTACCAGTCGTAGGCGATGAACCGACCCAGCATGATCACCAGCACCCAGGACGCGATCGAGACCGCCGCCGAAATGCGGGCCTTGCGCGGGGGCTTCTGGTGATCGTCCCAGAGGTGACGGTCGCGCTGAACCCGGAAATGGAAGATCGCGATGTTCACAGCCGCGACAACGAGGAAGATCAGTTTCAGGCGGAACCAGATATTATGGTAATAAAGCAATGGCTTGGCGTAAAAAAGTGCGACGCCTGTCGCGACCATCAGGACCAGCCCGAAGATTGTCAGCGGCAGGATACGGTCGCTGATCACCGAGACCGGCGTGTTTTTGAAGCCGATGCCCAGCAGCCGGAAATCGACCAGGAAGATCGTGCCCGCGAACAGCATCAGCGACAGGACGTGGGTGCCTTCCAGCAGACCCCAGAAGTTCAGAGAGCTGGCCAGCAGCTCGCTCCACGACGGATCGTACTCGCCGGGTCCCTTGCCGACAGCCGCCAGCCAGACCAGAAAATCGCGTATCAACTTAAGGCGTCCCCCCTCAAAGCGTACGGCGTCTTCTACAAGCCCCCGATGGCGGGTCTATGCCCGGTGTGCGTCATCGGGGAAATGTCCCGGCGCTTTGGCCGATGCGAACCGTTCCGGGCCAGAGCCTAGGCGTCCATGATGCGGGCTGCAATCGCCATGTGGTCCTGGCCAGCGTCTGACAAGCGCCCTTGATTTTCCTGCCGGCAGCGTCTCGTTAGGGGCATGAGCAGAAAGCCCGCAGTCACTGTCGCCGGGGGGGGCGTGTTCGGGCTGACATCAGCGCTGGCTCTGGCAGACGCGGGCTGCTCGGTGACCGTGTGGGATCGCGGCGGCGACAATGCCTCAAGGTTGGCCGCAGGCATGATCGGGCCGGTGTTCGAGGCGGTGCTTGATCCTGTATCGCGGCCGCATCTGGACCTCATGATGACCGCCAGGAACCTCTGGCCGGAACTGGCCCTTCGGGCGGGTATTGCGCTGGACCGGTCGGGTGCGATGGCTGTTGGCGGCGAGGGTTGGCTGGATCAGGTCGAGGCGGGGTTCGGCGACCTGGGTCTGACGCCGATGGCGCTCCATCCCGAAACGGCCAGGGCGCTCGCCCCGGGGCTTGCAGTGACCGGACGCCGGGCGTTGCTGACGCGGGAGGACTGGCGGGTCGATGCGCGCCAGGCGCTGGACCGGTTGGCCGCCGCCGCCGCCGAGGCGGGCGTGGTGTTCCGAGAGGGCGCGGTTCTGGAGCGGGGTGGGGCCGATATACTGGTCGTGGCGACAGGCTGGGCGCTGCCCCACCTGGCGCCTGAGCTGGGCTGGCTGGCGCCGATCAAGGGCCAGCTGGTTCGGGTGAACGGATCGGCCGAAGGCGCTGTGGTTCGTGGTGAAGGGGTATATGCGGCGCCGGGGCTCGACATGGTGTTCGGCGCGACCATGGAGCCCGGGTTGTCCGACGTCGACATTGATCAGTCGGTGGTCGATCCGGTGCTTGCTGCCGGGCTCAGACTGTTTCCGGCGTTGAGAGATCAGTCCTTCAAGGTTCAGGTGGGTGTTCGGGCTGCTACGCCTGACGGATTGCCTATGGTAGGCCCCGCCGTCGCGCCGGGCGTGGTGCTGGCGGCCGGCGCGCGGCGCAATGGCTGGCTGTTGGCGCCGCTGGTGGCGCGCATGGTGCTGGATTGCGTGACCGGGCGTGACCCAGGGCCCTATGCAGCGGCGTTTGATCCAGGACGCTTCGGAAGTCATCGGGGAGGGGGCGGATGAACGGGTTCTGGTTCACCGACGAACAGCAGGCGATCCGCGACAGTGTGCTCAGGCTATGCGCGGATTTCGATGCCGAGTACTGGCGCCGCACGGACGAGACCGGCGACTTTCCCGAGGCGTTTGTCGCCGCGATGGCCGCTGGGGGTTGGTTGGGCGCGGCGATGCCGGTGGAACTCGGCGGATCGGGCCTGGGTCTCACCGAGGCCGCCATTGCCATGCAGGCCGTGGCCGAGAGCGGGGCAGGTTTCTCCGGGGCCAGTGCGCTGCACCTGAACATCTTCGGCCCCATGCCGCTGGCCCGGTTCGGCACCGAGGAACAGAAGCAGCGGCTGATCCCGCGCCTGATCTCCGGGGAGGACCGGATGTGCTTTGGCGTCACCGAGCCGGATGCGGGGCTGGACACTACCAGCCTGACCACACGGGCTGTGCGCACCAACGATGGCTATGTGATCTCGGGCCGGAAAATGTGGACCTCCATGGCCCAGCGCGCGACGAAAATGCTGATCGTGGCCCGTACCACCCCCAAGGCCGAGGTGAAGAAACCCACGGACGGCATCAGCCTGTTCTACGTGGACTTTGACCGGGACAGGATCCAGGCGCGGCCTATCCCCAAGATGGGCCGAAAGGCCATCGAATCGAACGCTGTGTTTATCGATGACCTGCATGTGCCCGCCGATGCGCTGGTGGGCGAGGAGGGCCGCGGTTTCTACTACCTGCTGGAGGGGTTGAATCCCGAGCGGGTGCTGATCGGGGCGGAGGCGGTGGGGTTGGGCCGCGCTGCGCTCAAGCGCGCGACGGCCTATGCCCGGGAGCGGGTGGTGTTCGGCCGGCCCATCGGCCAGAACCAGGGTATCGCCCATCCACTGGCCAGGTGCTGGGCGGACCTGGAAGCGGCCAATCTGATGATCTTCAAGGCCGCAGCGCTCTATGACGCCGGTCGCGAGTGCGGGGCCGAGGCCAATGCGGGCAAGTATCTGGGCGGCGAAGCGGGCTTCAACGCCTGTGAGGCGGCGATCCTGACGCATGGCGGCATGGGCTATGCCAAGGAATATGATGTGGAGCGCTACCTGCGGGAATCCATGATCGCCCGCATCGCGCCGGTCAGCCGCGAAATGATCTTCAACTATCTGGCGGAACGCGTGCTCGGGCTGCCGAAGAGCTATTGAGCAGCGGGCGTTTCCGAGACTGCGCGGCAGACTTTGCCTATGGATAACCCGTCGTTAACCATGATCGCCGATGTTCCTGCACATGAGCGTCCAGGGTATCCGGGGCATTGTTGAAGCTGCCATTGATCGCGCCGCCAAGGCGACGGGGGTGGACTTCGGATTCCTGATGAAGACCGCGCATCGGGAAAGCAGTTTCAATCCGAAGGCGCAGGCTTCGACCTCCTCGGCGGCGGGCTTGTTCCAGTTCGTCGAACAGACCTGGTTGTCGACGCTGAAACAGCATGGTGCGCGCCACGGTTACGGCCAGTATGCAGACCTGATCAGCCGGGGTTCTGACGGTCGCTACCGGGTCAGCGGCGAGGCGCGCAAGGCCGTGATGGACCTTCGACTGGACCCGCACGCCGCATCCCTGATGGCCGGGGAGCTGACCTCGGATCACGCCTCCTACCTGAAAGGCCGAGTGGGTCGTGCGCCGACCGGCGGCGAACTCTACGCGGCGCACTTTCTGGGGCCGCAGGGCTCGGCACGGTTGATCGAGGCTGTGCAGAGCCAGCCGGGCGCATCGGCGGCCTCCCTGTTTCCCGACGCAGCGCGCGCCAATCGCTCGATCTTCTACCGCGAAGGCCGGGCGGCGACCGTGGGTGAGGTGTACGCCAACCTGACGCGGGGCGGCGGCTCTGGCGAGATCAACCCCAACGCCCGCGAGCCTGCTGCGGACGAGGGCTTCATCCGCGTGGCGTCCGGCGGGCTATCGGCACGCCAGCAGGAGCAACAGGCGTTGATTTCCCTGATCCTGAACGGCACGGACGGTGTGCCGGGCGCTGAACGGGGCGGTCGCCTGACCGGGTCGATCTTTACCAGCGAGATGCTGAAGATGCTGTCGGACAGCCGGCAGAGCTAGGGCGATCGCTCTCATATGTTCAGGGCGGGTTGCGGGCGGAAAACCGGTTCCCACTTTTCCTCAACCCGCTCTAGACGGAGAAGCTGACCCCGCAACCGCAGCTCGACTTGGCGTTCGGGTTGCGGATCTTGAATTCGGCGCCGGCCAGTTCGTCGATGAAGTCGATCTCGGAGCCTTTGAGAAAAGCCAGGGACATTTCGTCAACGACCGCGGCGGCCCCGTCGCATTCGATCTTCATGTCGTCGGGCTGGACCACGTCGACCAGGTCAAACTGATACTGAAAGCCCGAGCAGCCACCGCCCTCGACGGCCACCCGCAGCATCACGGGGCGGCCCTCGGCAGCGCCGATGGCGTGGATGCGTTTGGCCGCGGACGGCGAGAGGGTTAGGTCTGTTGTGGTCATGGCCTGTTAGACGAATGTCCTTGCTGGATTATATGAGGGCGTGGACGGCTTCGACCAAGTGGCCGTGTTATAGAATGAATTGATGACATCCTCCATACAAAGCCGCACGCCTTATGCCGAAGACCCCGCCACCTCGCGCGGCCGGAAGGTCGTAGAGGCGGCTAGCCGCACCCGGACGGACTTCGCCCGCGACCGCGACCGGATCATCCACTCCACGGCCTTTCGCAGGTTGAAGGAAAAGACCCAGGTCTTCGTGGCGCACGAGGGCGACCATTTCCGCACCCGCCTGACCCATTCGCTGGAAGTCGCCCAGATTGCCCGTTCGCTGGCGACGGCATTGGGCCTGGACGCAGATCTCGCCGAGACCATCGCACTGGCTCATGACCTGGGCCATCCGCCGTTCGGACATGCGGGCGAGGACGAACTGCAGATCCAGATGCAGGGCTACGGTGGGTTTGATCACAATGTGCAGACCTTCCGGGTCGTCACCCGGCTGGAGCGCCGCTATCCGGAATTCGACGGTCTGAACCTCACCTGGGAGACCCTGGAGGGGGTGATCAAGCACAACGGGCCGGTGATCGATCAGCTTGCGAAGCCGTCCTGGAGCGCCATCTCGGAGTTCGACGCCCAGTACGGGCTTCGCCTGGATACATGGGCGTCGGCGGAGGCCCAGGTGGCTGCCCTCGCCGATGACATCGCCTACAACAACCACGACGTGGACGACGGGGTGCTGGCGGGCCTGTTCAATCTCGATGAGCTGGCCGAGGTGCCGCTGATCGGGCCGCACGTGATCAGCGCCCGACGAGACTACCCGACCTGCGAACCCGGCATCCTCAGGCTTGAGGCTGTCCGGCGGATGATTGGAGCCATGGTCGACGACGTGCTGACCGAGACCCGCCGGCGGGCGGCGGCCGGGCATGTGACGTCTCCAGAAGCGGTCCGGGTGCTGGGACACGCCCTGGTCGCCTTCTCCCGCGACATGCTGGAGGATCTGGCCCAGCTGAGGTTGTTCCTGCTGGAGCGGATGTATCGCCACTGGAAAGTCAACCGTACCCGCAGCCAGGCTCGCCGGATGCTGGCCGAAATGTTCCAGCTGTTCATGGCGGAGCCCGACGTGTTGCCGGCCGAGTGGTTTGCCCGCGCTGAACCCCGCGATCAGGCCGGGCGCGCGCGGGTGGTCTGCGATTACATCGCCGGAATGACAGACCGCTACGCCATCGAGGAGCACAAGAAGCTGTTCCATCTCGACGTCTGGAGCTGAGCTTGGCGCTTTTGGTGGTGCGTGGCCCGATCTTTCACTCGGCAGGTGATGAGATCGCGTTCTTTGGCTGGGTCCGCAAGATCGGCGCGGTGCAGCGGGTGAACAACCGGGGCCGCGATCTGGAGATTCATGTGCGTCCCGGCCGGGTGAGCGCAGATGAACTGCGTGAACTCCGGGCCGCCTTCCATCGATACGCCATGGACACCAGCGATCTGGAAGGCCTGGGCCAGGAAGGCTGAAGCCTGTGGGCGGTGGCGCATTCGACAGGTCCGGATCCGGCGGGCTTCGCTAGAGTGAATGGATTGGTGAGCGATTCGGCCTGATGGCGGGGTCGCTCGCCACTGCCCGGGTTCAGGAGCTCCCGCGATGTCCGACCATGAGCGCGGCGCCTACACACCTCCCACCGGTGATGCGCCATTGAGTTTTGATCCGCGCCGACCCGTCCGGGGCGCGCGACCGATCCCGGTGACCCTGATCCTGAGCGTGCTGGTGCTGGCGGCCCTGGTTGCGGCGATCTTCATGTTCTACCGATCAGGCGTGCGCCAGGCCGCCGAGGCGCCGCAGATAGTGGGCGCGCCCATGGGTGGGATCAAGGCGCCCGCCACGCCGGAAACTCAACCGCAAGACCCTGCGGCGGGCTTGCAGATCTACAAGGCCGACGACAGTGGCGCGATCGGGGCGGCCCCGGCGGAACCCGTGTTCGTGCCGCCGCCAGAGCAGCCCCAGGCGCGGCCAACGGCCCCTGTCGTTGTGACCCAGGCCCCGTCCGCCGCCACCGCCCAGGCCCTGAAACCGGCGATCCCGACGCAAGCCGTGATATCGCCGCCGCCCGCCGCGAAACCTGCGCCACCGCCTGCGAAGGCGACGCCTGCACCCCCAAAGCCTGCGCCGGTCAAGCCTGCGCCTTCGCCCAAGGTCACCCCGCCGGCCGAGACCAAGAAACCGTCCGCGCCGGAGCCCAAGCCGACCTCCGCCGGCGGCGCGGCAGTCCAGATCGGGGCGGTCTCCTCCACGGCCTTGGCGGACAAGGCGTGGAACGACGCCGTGGCCGCCGCGCCCGGCCTCGGCGCCGGCAAGGGAAAGAGTGTGGAAAAGATCGAACGCAATGGTGGAACGCTCTATCGCACGGCGGTCACCGGGTTCGCCACGAAGGCCGACGCGCAGGCGTTCTGCGCAAGACTTCAGGCGGCCGGGAAGAGTTGCTTCGTCCGGTGACGATGGCGGCCTGCATCCTGGGGTGTTCCGGGCCGGCGCTGACGGCGGAAGAGGTGGCCCTGTTTGCGGACGGTCAGCCATGGGGCTTCATCCTGTTTGGGCGAAACATCGCCTCTCCCGATCAGGTGCGCGCGCTTACCGCAGCCTTGCGCGAGGCCGTGGGCCGAGATGATGCCCCGGTGCTGGTCGATCAGGAGGGCGGGCGGGTCCAGAGGCTGGGGCCGCCTCACTGGCGTCGCTACCCGCCGGGCCGCGCTTACGGCGCCTTGAGTCGGCTCGATCCTGAGGCGGCCGTGGAGATGGCCCGGCTTGGCGGTCGCCTGCTGGCCCAGGATCTGGCGGCGGTCGGCATCACGGTCAACTGCGCCCCTGTGCTGGATGTCGCCAACCTCGAAGGCCACGACGCGATCGGCGACCGGGCAATCTCGGGTAACGCCGCCGACGTTACCCGCCTGGCGCGGGCCCTGGCCGAAGGCCTGCTGGCCGGTGGCGTGCTGCCGGTGATCAAGCACATGCCGGGGCAGGGGCGTGCACAAAGTGACAGCCACCATGAAGCGCCGGTGGTGGAAGCTGACCGGGCGGAGCTCGCCGCCTGCGACCAGGCGCCGTTCCGGGCTCTGGCCGACCTTCCCATGGCCATGACGGGGCATGTGATCTTCGCAGACATTGACCCGGCGCGACCGGCCACAATGTCGCCCACAGTCATCAACGATGTCATCCGGACCGCCATAGGGTTCGACGGCCTCCTGATCACCGACGACCTGTCCATGGCGGCCCTTGAAGGCGACCCGACCGAACGGGCGCGGGCAGCGCGGGCCGCTGGCTGCGATGTGGCGCTCTATGGCCCTGGTGATGTGGCCGGGAACCGGTCGGTGCTTGCCGGCGCAGGCTCGTTGACAGGACCATCAGCCCGTCGAGCCAGAGCGGCCTTGGCGCGACGGGTCGCGCCGCCCACGCCTTTTGACGCGGCGGATGCCCGGGCTCGCTTCGATGCGGCGTTTGGGGGAAGGTGGGCGGCATGAGCCAAGGCTTCCAGCCCTCCCTGGATTTTGCCGCTGCAGTGACTGCCGCGGAGGACGGCGAGGCGCTGATCATCGATCTGGAGGGCTACGAGGGCCCATTGCACGTCCTGCTGGCCCTGGCGCGCAGCCAGAAGGTGGATCTGCTGCAGCTCTCGATCCTGAAGCTTGCGGATCAGTATCTGGCCTTCGTGCAGGACGCGCGGCGACGCCGGTTCTCGCTGGCGGCGGACTATCTGGTGATGGCGGCCTGGCTGGCCTACCTCAAGTCCCGGCTGCTGTTGCCAAAGGTTGATCAACCGCGCCCCGAGGAAGCGCCCGCCGAGGAGATCGCCGCGCGGCTTGCGTTCCGGCTGGCCAAGCTGGAGGCGATGCGTGAGGCGGCCGAGCGCTTATTGACGGGGGCGCAGCTGAAGCGCGACGTTTTCGGGCGCGGAGACCCGGAGGCGATCCGGATCATCCCGTCGGGCCAGTTTGAAGGCGATCTCTATGGACTGATGAGCGCCTACATCGGCCAGCGCCAGAAGGAAGCGCAGCGCAGCTACAAGCCCGCCGCCCCGGTAGCCTATCCGCTTGAGGACGCCCGCGAGCGTCTGCGTCGCCTGTTGCCCGATCTGGACCGGTGGACGGCGCTGAACGGCATCGCGCCGGCGGGCACGCCGACGGCGGGGCCCAGCCGGGCGTCCTATCTGGCGTCGACGTTGTCGGCGAGCCTGGAACTGGTCAAGGAAGGCGATATGGAGGCGCGCCAGCTTGAGGCGTTTGCCGACATCTACCTTCGGGCGCGGAAGGGCGCGGATGTCGCATGAGATCGATAGCCCTGTCCTGTCTGCCGGATCTATTGGCGCCCTTCTCCGCCCCCGTCGGATTACTGATGTCACGGACTTCGTTAAGGCCCGGGCTTGCCCTTCGCCCCTTGTGGGAGAAGGTGGGCCGCGAGAGCGGCTCGGATGAGGGGTCGCGCGGCGAATCCCGAGAAGGAAACAACGCTTTCTGCCGGAAGGTCTATCGACCCCTCATCCGTCAGGCTTCGCCTGCCACCTTCTCCCACAAGGGGAGAAGGGCGACGTCTCAAGTCGCTGATTTTACGGATGTCCCAGAGATCCGTGAAGTTGATAACCCGACGGGGGAGGAGAGAGGTTGTCCAGCGCTTCCCTTGGCTAAGCGGTGGAGCCGGGGATGACCGACGTTGCGACCGCCCGCGAGATCGAGGCGCTGTTGTTTGCCGCCGCCGGGCCGCTGAGCGAGAGTGATCTGGCGCGGCGGTTGCCAGAGGGGGCCGACGTGGCCGGGGCGCTGGCCGAGCTTGTGGCGCAATATGAGGGGCGCGGCGTGGTGTTGGCCTGTGTCGCCAACGCCTGGCGGTTCCAGACCGCTCAGGATCTGGCCTGGCTGATGACCGAGGAGCGCGAGGAGCCGCGGCGGCTATCGAAGGCGGCCCAGGAAACGCTGGCGATCATCGCCTATCATCAGCCGGTGACGCGGGCGGAGATCGAATCGGTACGCGGCGTGCAGGCCAGCCGCGGCACGCTGGATGTGCTGCTGGAACTGGGGCTGGTGCGGATGCGCGGTCGTCGGCGCTCGCCGGGACGGCCGGTGACCTATGGCACCACCGACGGCTTCCTGGAGCACTATGGACTGGCCAGTCTGACGGACTTGCCGGGGCTGTCGGAGATGAAGACGGCGGGCCTGTTGTCAATGGATCTTCCGCCAGACTTCGCCGTGCCTGACCCCAATGCGCCAACTTTGGACGAAGATCCGCTGGACGCAGACGCGCCCGAGTTCCACGTCGATTTTCTGGGCGACAACGAGGGAACTTCGTAGTGCACATGCCTCACCATTGGCGTGACGACGGCAGACGGACTATATAGCCTCTAAAGTTATCGGGCGGCGGCGATCTGGCCCCGCGCAAGGAGAGTTCGGCCCATGGGCGCGTTCAGTATCTGGCACATCGCCGCCATCGTCGTGGTCGCGCTTCTGCTGTTTGGCGGGCGCGGCAAGATTTCCGGCATCATGGGTGACACCGCCAAGGGTATTCGTGCGTTCCGCGATGGCCTGAAGGGCGAGGACGCCACAGAGGAGGCCAAGGCCCCGACGCTTCCGAAGGACGAAAAAGACAGCGCGCGCGGCTGAGGCCAGACGCTTTTCCACCATTTCGCGCCGGCCCGCCTTGATTGCGGCCGGCGCTTCTGTTTTAGGCCGCAGCCATGCTCCCCGAAGTCGGCATGTCAGAGCTCGTGGTCATCGCCATAGTTGCGTTGATCGTCGTGGGCCCGAAGGATCTACCCGTTCTTCTTCGCCGGTTCGGTCAGTTCATGGCCAAGCTGCGCGGCATGGCGTCGGAGTTCCGGGCCAGCTTTGACGAGATGGCGCGCCAGACCGAACTGGACGAACTGCGCAAGGAGGTCGAGGCCATGCGCCGCGGCCAGTTTGCCGACATGGCCGATCACGATGAGGCGATGCGCTCCACCGTGGGTGAGATCGAGCAGAGCATGGCCGATGTGGGCGTGCAGCTGCATCCGCCGATGAGCTATCAATATGAGACGCCGGAGCCGCCGCCGGTGGAGATATCCGAAGTCGCCAAGCCTGCCCGCAAACCGCGCAAGAAGGCGCTGGCGTCGGCTGAAGCCACGGTGGTCGAAGCTGCGCCCAAGCGTCGCAAGCGCGCGCCCAAGACGGTCGAGGCGGGCTGATGAGCGTGGACGAGGACGAGATCGAGGCGTCACGCGCGCCGCTGATGGATCATCTGGTGGAGCTGCGCAGCCGCCTGATCATCTGTGTGGTGGCCATCGTGGTCGCATTCATCATCTGCTTTGCTTTTGCCGCCCCGATCTATCTGTTCCTTCTGCACCCCTTCCAGATGGCGGCGCAGATGTATGCCGACTCCAAGGGTGGAGCGGCTACCGGCCCCTTCGATCTGCTGTTTGTGCTGATCGGCCTGAAGGAAGCTCCGGCCGCCACCGGCGATCTTCGGCTGATGTTCACCGCGCCGCTGGAGTTCTTTTTCACCAAGCTGAAACTGGCTGGCTTTGGCGCTGTGGTGCTGTCGTTTCCGGTGCTGGCCTGGCAGGTCTACGCTTTCGTGGCGCCGGGTCTCTACAAGCGCGAACGCTTTGCATTCCTGCCATTCCTGCTGGCTGCGCCGGCCCTGTTCACCCTGGGCGGGGCGCTGGTCTACTACATCATCTTGCCCTTCGTTCTGTGGTTCTCGCTGAGCCAGCAGATCATGGGTGCGGGCATCGCGGTGGAGCTGTTGCCCAAGGTGTCGGACTATCTGACCCTGGTGACGACGCTCCTGCTGGCGTTCGGCCTCTGCTTCCAGCTGCCGGTGGTGCTGACGCTGCTGGGGCTGGCGGGGATCGTGAACTCGGCGATGCTGTGGAAGGGCTGGCGCTATGCCGTGCTCGGTGTGGTGGTGGTGGCCGCTGTGGTGACGCCGCCGGACCCGATCAGCCAGCTGCTGCTCGCCGTGCCGATCATCGCCCTCTATTTCGCCTCCGTCGGCTGCGTGAAGCTGATCGAACTGCGGCGGAAGAAGGAAGACGCGGCAGCGGGCACGGACATGGCGCTGAGCTGACCTGTTCCGGCCACCTTGCAAGCGATGGGGGAGGTTGGCGCCCTGTCCGACGCGCTCTAGAGAGAGCCGCCTAGCCCCAAAGCGGACACCATGCACGATATCCGAGCCCTTCGCGAAAAGCCCGAGCTGTACGAGCAGGCCTGGGCGGTGAAGGGGCTGTCAGGACAGGTGTCGAAGATCCTCGAACTGGACGCGAGGCTGCGGGCGGCCCAAACGGCGGGACAGACGGCCCAGGCCGAGCGCAACGACGCTTCCAAGCAGATCGGCCAGGCCAAGGGTCGAAAGGATGAGGCCGAAGCCGCGCGTCTGATGGCGGTGGTCGAGGGCCTCAAGGGTGTTCTGGTCGAGCAGGCCGAGGCCGAGCGCGCGGCGGGCGAGGCGCTGCACGACATCCTGGCCAGTTTGCCCAATCTCCCCGCGCCGGATGTGCCGGTTGGCGCCGACGAGCAGGACAATGTCGAGGTGCGGCGCTGGGGCGAACCCTTCGCCATCGCCAACCCGCGCGACCACGTCGATCTCGGTGAGATGTCCGGCCTGCTGGATTTCGAGGCCGCCGTGCGGATGAGCGGCGCGCGGTTTTCGGTGCTGAAGGGTGAGCTGGCGCGACTGGAACGGGCGCTGGGCCAGTTCATGCTGGATCTGCAGACGCGCGAGCATGGATACCTGGAAGTCTCGCCGCCGCTGCTGGTGAATGACGCCGCGGCCTACGGTACCGACAAGCTGCCGAAGTTCGCCGAGGACCTGTTCCAGACCACTGACGGCCGCTGGCTGATCCCGACGGCGGAGGTGCCGCTGACCAGTCTGGTGATGGGCCAGATCGTGCCCGAGGAAGACTTGCCGCTCCGCTTCACCGCGCTGACGCCCTGCTTCCGGTCGGAGGCAGGCGCCTCGGGGCGCGATACGCGCGGGATGATCCGGCAGCACCAGTTCTACAAGGTCGAGCTGGTCTCCATCGTGGCGCCGGAACTATCCGAGGCCGAGCATGAGCGGATGGTGGGGTGCGCCGAGGCCGTGCTGAAGCGGCTCGACCTGCCGTTCCGCACGATGCTGCTATGCAACGGCGATATGGGCTTTGGCGCCCGCAAGACCTATGACCTCGAGGTCTGGCTACCGTCGCAGGGCAAGTATCGCGAGATCAGCTCCTGCTCCAACTGCGGAGATTTCCAGGCGCGGCGCATGGATGCCCGCGCCAAGAAGGCAGGCGAAAAGGGCACGCGGTTTGTCCATACCCTGAACGGATCCGGCCTCGCCGTAGGACGCACCCTGGTGGCGATCATGGAGAACTATCAGGACGAGAACGGCCGGATCGCCATCCCCCAGGCCCTGCACGCCTACATGCCGGGCGTCACGCACATCGGGGGGAAGGCGTGAGGATCCTCATCACCAATGATGACGGGATCCATGCCGATGGGCTGGAGGCCCTCGAGCGGATCGCCGCCAGGCTGACCGACGACGTGTGGGTGTGCGCGCCGGAATATGAGCAGTCCGGCGCGAGCCGCGCCCTGACCCTGGCCGATCCGATCCGCGTGAGGCAACTGGCCGAGCGTCGGTTCGCGACCACGGGTACACCGACGGATTGCGTCATGCTGGGCGTGAATGACCTGATTGTGGGCAAGCGGCCGGATCTTGTGCTCTCCGGTGTGAACCGGGGCGCGAATCTGGCGGAAGACGTGACCATGTCTGGGACGGTGGCGGGCGCCATCGAGGGGATGGCGCTGGGCGTGCCCTCCATCGCCCTGTCGCAGATGGGCTTCTACGAGCCTGGAACCAGCTTCGAGGCCGCCGAAACCTTTGGCCCGGGGATCATCAAGCGACTGGTGGAAATAGGCTGGCCGAAAGACGTCGTGCTGAACATCAATTTTCCGAACGGCGATGTGAAGGACATCAAGGAGGTCGAGGTCACCCGGCAGGGCTTCCGCGACTTCCAGATCCGCCACAACGAGAAGCGCACGGACCTGCGCGGGCGGGAGTACTATTGGGTGGGTTTCAAGCCGCTGCGCTCCAGCCCGCCGGTCGGCACCGACCTGCGCGCGCTCTACGACGGCAAGATCTCGGTGACGCCGTTGCATATCGACCTGACGCACCAGAAGACCGTCCATGACCTCAAGGGTCAGCTGGGCGGGGCTCCGCCGAAGCTCTGAGTCATGACGGACGCACCAGACAGTCCCGAGACGCAGATGGCGCGCCTGATCCTGGCGCTGCGGTCGCAGGGCGTGACCGAGCCCAAGGTGCTGAACGCGATCGAGACGACGCCCCGGCCGCTCTTCACCCAGGCGCTGTTCAAGGACCGGGCGTTTGAGGATTCCGCACTGCCCATCGCCTGCGGCCAGACGATCAGCCAGCCGTTCGTGGTGGGTCTGATGAGCCAGGCGCTGAAGATTGATCGGCGCGACCGCGTGCTCGAGATCGGCACCGGCAGCGGCTACCAGACTACCGTGCTCTCGAAGCTGGCGCGTCTGGTCTATACGGTTGAGCGTTATCGCACCCTGATGCAGGAGGCTGCGGGCCGTTTCAAGGAGCTGGGCCTCACCAATGTGATCACCCGGTTTGGTGATGGTGGCGAAGGATGGCCGGAGCAGGCGCCTTTTGACCGCATTATGGTCACAGCCGCGGCGCCAGATGAGCCCAAGGCTCTTCTCACTCAACTGAAGCCCACCGGAATCCTGGTGGCGCCGATCGGCAAGGGACCTGTCCAGGTGCTGCGCCGCTATACTGGAGACGGGCAGGGAGGGTTTCAGATCGAAGACCTGATCGATGTCCGTTTTGTGCCGTTGCTGGATGGCGTGGCCAAGGAGCTCTGACCTTTTCGTGTTGGGGTGGATTGTGGGTTGGCGTGGGCGTGGGCTCACAGCCATGATCCCCACGGACGCCCCGACGATTCTTTGTCACCACCCCGGAGCGGCGATGACGCAGCACCTTAGACGAATTGCCCTGATCCTTCTGGCCGGCGCGGCCTTGCAGACGCTGGCTGGCGTGGGCGTGGCCCAGGCGGCGACTGATGCGCCCAGTGTGGTCGGGGTGGATGCTGCGGCGCGCACCGGCGCGCCGGGGACCTATACGGTGAAGCGCGGCGACACGCTGGCCGAGATCGCAAGCAAACTCGATAGTGACATCGAGGAATTGGCCAGGCTCAACGGCCTGAAGAAGCCGTATCGACTGATGCCCGGACAGGTCATCAAGGGCCCGACGGCCGCGTCAAAGCCAGCGGCGAAATCGACAGCGCGGACCTCGTCGAGGGGTGCGCCGGATAGCTATGTCGTGAAGTCCGGAGACACGCTGTTCGCCATCGCCAAACGCCTGGACACGACCGTAGAAGCCCTTCGCGCGGCCAACGACATGGGCCGGAGTTCGGCGCTGACGCCGGGGCGCAAGCTGACCATTCCCGGTGCGGGCGAGGCGAACGCGCCGGCTGAGGAAGCGGCGCCGCCGGTCGAGCGCAAGCTAAGGCCATCCAGTCGCATCACCGCGCCAGAAGCGCAGGAAGCCCCGGTTTCCGGGCGCTCGGTTACCGGTCGGGTTGTGAACGTGGAAACGCCTGGCGCCACCTACCGCGTCAGGAAGGGTGACACCCTCGAGAAGATTGCGCGTCGGCTGGACAGCGAGATCGATGATCTGGCGCGGATCAACAAGCTGAAGAAGCCGTACCCGCTCCAGCCTGGTCAGACGATCCGGGGCCCCGGCGGCTCGGCGAAGGCCTATTTGGTCGGTCGTGGCGACACCCTGGCGGAGATCGCGCAGCGGTTTGGGGTGAGTGTCGACAAGCTCAGGGCTGCGAACGGTCTGCGACGCGGAGCCTCTGTGGCGCCTGGCCGGAAACTGCGCCTGCCGGCGGGTTACAGGGATCGCGGTCCGATTGCCGATCCCGCGCCGGAAAGTGTTCAGCAGTCGACGCCCCGCACGCCGTCCCCGGTTCAGGAGTCGCCGGCGCCCTCCCGCACCCCGGATATACCCGGAGCGGGCCTTCCTGCCGCGCCCCAACCCTATGTGCCGCCACCGCGCCGGCCCTCGCGGCCACCGCCCCAGACGTTCACCCCCCAGGGCACGGTCAACGGTGCGCCGGTGGCGAGCGCCCCGGTCAGCGACGCCCAGATCACCCAGATGGGCGCCGGTCGGTTCGCCTGGCCGATTCGGGGCGAAATCATCTCCGGCTTCGGAGCGAAAGGGCCCAGTCAACGCAATGACGGGTTGAATATCCGCGCCAACGTAGGCGATCCCGTTCGTTCGGCCGCCGACGGCGACGTGGTCTATGCCGGAGATCAGGTGCCCGGCTTCGGTAACCTGGTGCTGGTCAAGCATGCTGACGGGTGGGTGACCGCCTATGGCCATCTGTCCCGGGTCGGGGTGCGGATGCAGCAGAAGGTCAGCCAGGGCCAGGAGATCGGCCAGGCCGGATCTTCAGGCGGAGTTTCCGAACCCCAGCTGCATTTTGAAATCCGCTACGCCGCCACGCCGCAGGAACGGGCGCGACCGATTGACCCGGGATTGGTGTTGCCGCGCTAAAGAGGCAGTGGCTTACCCTGCTCTCCCGCCAGATCGCGGATGAACTGCCACGCCACGCGGCCGGACCTTGCGCCGCGCAACTGTGACCATTGCAGGGCGCGCCGGTCGAGATCGGGCGTCGCCAGGCCATAGCGTTCGGCATAGCCCTGGACGGCGGCCAGATAGGTCGGCTGATCCATGGGCGGAAACCCGATCCAGAGGCCAAAGCGGTCGGAGACGCTGACCTGTTCCTCAGCGTCCTCGGCGGTCGCGATCAGGCCCCGGTCTTCGTCGTGGCCGCGCGGCATCAGGTGGCGGCGGTTGGACGTGGCGACGAACAGCACATTGGCTGGCGGCCCGGATACGCCGCCCTCCAGAGCTGACTTCAGGTCCTTGGCCGAAGAGGCGCCTTCCTCAAAGGAGAGATCGTCACAGAGGACGACAAACCGCTCCTCGCGACGTCTCAGGGCATCGAACAGGGCGGGCAGGGCGCTGACCTGGTCGCGGTCGATCTCCACCAGCCGCAAGGCTGGGCGCCCGGCGGCGGCGTCTGCAAATGCGGCCTTGGCCAGCGAGCTTTTGCCCGTGCCTCGCACCCCCCACAGCAAGACGTGGTTGAACGGCAGGCCGTTCGCGAAGCGCTCCAGGTTTCCGACGAAGCGGGCCTTCTGGACCTCGATGCCCACAAGCGCAGCCAGAGGCATGGGATAGTCTGGCGCCGGATGAAAGGCGCCGGTGGACGGATCATGCCGGAAGAGGCGGCCATTCTCGAAGGTGGCCTCCAAAGGAATCGGCGGCGCCAGGCGCTCCAGAGCCTCTGCAATGCGGGTCAAAAGCGGATTCAGGTCGATCTCCATGCCAAGACGCCATAGAGGCAAGCGGGTTCCATTGCAAAAGCGGGGCGCTGCGCATAGCTTCCGCCGACTTTCGCCGGGGGTCTTGTGTCCCGGTTCCTGCTCGCCATTTCGGAGAGGCCATGTTCGCAACCCCCGCCTACGCTCAAGCCGCCGGCGCCGCCGCCACAGGTGGCACCCAGGCCATGCTGCTACAGTTCCTGCCCCTCGTGGCGCTGGTCGTGCTGTTTTACTTCCTGATGATCCGTCCGCAGCAAAAGCGGATGAAGCTGCATCAGGCCATGCTGGCTGCCCTGAAGCGGGGCGATCAGGTGGTGCTGTCTTCCGGCCTGATGGGCAAGGTGGTCCGCGTCGAGGACAAGGAAGTCGGCGTGGAAATCGCCACCGGCGTCACCGTGAAGGTGGTGAAGGCGATGATTTCCGACGTTCGCGCCAAGGGCGAGCCCGCGCCTGCCAACGACGCCAAGGCCTAGAGCTGAAGCCCTGAAATGCTGACCCTCTCGCGCTGGAAGCTGATCCTCGTCGCCGTGACGATTGTATTCGGACTGATGTTCGCATTGCCGAATGCGTTGTCGCCGAAGGCGCGCGAGGCGCTGCCTGGCTTCCTGCCGCGTCAGACACTCAACCTGGGCCTCGACCTGCAGGGCGGCTCATACCTCCTGCTTGAGGTCGACACGAACGCGTTGCGCAACGAACGCCTGACCAACATGGTCGAGGATGTCCGGACCCAGCTGGGAGAGAAGAAGATCGCCTTCTCCGGCCTGGCGGTGGCGGGCGGCGCAGTGGTGGTGCGGATCACGGACCCGGCCGATGTCCCTGCAGCGACCCGCCAACTCCGACAAAACATCGGGTCTGAACTGGCCGGGGTGGCCGGCGGTCGGGACGTCACGGTGTCGGTCGAATCCGATCAGCGCCTGCAACTGGCCTTCGTGCCGGAGGCGTTCGCCGCCGAGGCCGCCAAGGCAGTGGAGCAGTCGCAGGAAATCATCCGGCGACGGATCGATGAACTGGGAACGCGTGAGCCCAGCATTACGCGTCAGGGTCTGAACCGGATCGTGGTGGCGGCGCCCGGCGAGAGCGACCCGGAGAAACTGAAGTCAATTCTTGGCCAGACGGCGAAGCTGACCTTCCATCTGGTCGATGAGACGGCGGATATCGGCCAGGCAGTCGCCGGGCGCGTTCCTCCCGGTTCCATGCTGATCCCGGGAGATGATTTCCAGCCCTACTATGTGGTCAAGCGCCGGGCCCTGGTGACGGGGGAAATGCTGACAGACGCCCAGGCCGGTTTCGACCAGCAGCGGGGCGGCTCCATCGTGAATTTCCGCTTCAACGGCAACGGCGCGCGCCGCTTTGGTGACGCCACCACCGACAACGTGGGCCGGCGTTTCGCCATCGTTCTCGACAACAAGGTGGTCTCGGCCCCCAACATCAACGAGCCGATTACCGGCGGTTCGGGCCAGATCAGCGGCAACTTCACGACCGAAACCGCCAACAACCTGGCCATCCTGCTGCGGGCCGGCGCCCTGCCGACGCGCCTGAATGTGGAGGAGCAGCGCACGGTCGGCGCCGAGCTGGGCGCTGACGCCATCGCAGCCGGCAAGATTTCCACCATCGTCGGTTTCGTGGCGATCATGGTCTTCATGCTGCTGTCCTACGGGCTTTTGTTTGGCGGCATTTCGGTGGCGGCGCTTCTGGTCAACGGCCTGTTGATCTTCGCGGCCATGAGCATCACCCAGGCCACCCTGACGCTGCCGGGTATTGCGGGGTTGATCCTGACCCTGGCTGTGGCCGTGGACGCCAACGTGCTGATCTATGAACGGATGCGAGACGAGGTCCGCGCAGGGCGAAGCGTTGTGATGGCCATGGACGCCGGCTTCTCCAAGGCCATGAGCACGATCATCGATGCCAACCTCACCACTCTGCTTGCTGCGTTGATGATGTTCCAGTTCGGCGCCGGGCCGGTGAAGGGTTTTGCCTGGACGCTTTCAATCGGCGTTCTCACCTCGGTGTTCTCCGCCGTCCTCATTACCCAGGTGCTCCTGGCCTGGTGGTTCCGAACCGCCCGTCCCAAGACCCTGCCGATCGCGTAAGGCGAGAGATGAAAATGTGGCCTCTCATCAAGATCTTGCCGGTGAAGACGAACTTCCAGTTCGTCAAGTTTGCCCGGTTCGCCGCCATCCTCTCGGCCGTCGCTGTCGTGGCCGCGCTGGCCCGGGGTCTGTTGCCCTTCGAGCCGCCCTGCGGCGGCCTGAACTGCGGCATCGACTTCAAGGGCGGCACGGTTCTGGAACTGACGACTGCGCCCAAGGCGGTGAACCTCGGTGCGCTGCGCGCTTCCGTGGATCGCCTCAATCTGGGTGATGTCCAGGTACAGGCCTTCGGGTCGCCGACAGAGGCGCTTGTGCGCTTCCAGACCCCCGCCGGGGCCAATCCGGCTGAGACGGTCGACAAGGTCAAGGCGGCGGTCCGCGCGGGCCTGGGTGACGTCCGCTTCGAGCGCACAGACGTCGTTGGGCCCAAGGTTTCAGGTGAACTGTTCCAGGCCGGACTGATGGCTCTGGTGCTGTCGATCGGCCTGATGCTGATCTATATCTGGTTCCGCTTTGAGCTGCAGTTCGGTATCGGGGCCGTGGTCGCCCTGTTCCACGACGTATTCCTGACCTTCGGGATTATCGCCTTCACCCGGCTGGAATTCAGCCTGTCGACGGTGGCCGCGATTCTCACCGTGATCGGTTACTCCATGAACGACACGGTGGTGGTCTTCGACCGGCTGCGGGAGAACCTGCGCAAGTACAAGACCATGCCCTTGCGCGAAGTGATCGACCTGTCGATCAACGAGACGCTTTCACGCACGGTGATTACCGGTCTGACGGCGCTGCTGGCGCTGGCAGGGTTGGCCATCTTTGGTGGACCGACACTGTTCGGCATGTCGGTCGTGTTGATGTTCGGAATCGTGATCGGGACCTATTCATCGATCTATGTGGCCGCGCCCGTGATCCTGTTGTGGGGCGTCAAGCGCGGGGACGCGCCGGCGGAGCCGATCAAGCCGGCCAAGTCCGCTATCGTCCAGCGCTAGGTTCGTGGCCCGCGACGCGCCCAGTATCGACGCCTATGGCGACGGCGGGTTCCGCTTGGCGGGGACGCGACACGACGGCTCGGTCCTGATCCTGCGGGACGAAGCAACGGCCTGGACCGTCAGCGACATGTCCGGCGTGACGCTGGAAGCACTGGCGCCCGTGCTGTCTGCGGGCGCGGGTGAGGTGGAGTTCGTGCTGCTGGGCACAGGCGTGCGCAATGCGCTGCCATCCCGTGAAGTGCGTGACGGCCTGCGACTGGCGGGCATCGGGCTGGAGTTCATGGATACCCCGACAGCCGCCCGGATCTATAATCTGTTGACCTCTGAAGGTCGTCGGATTGCTGCGGCGCTGATTGCTGTCTGATCCCTTTGGCGGGTCGCTTCCGCCCGGCTTCGAAACCGCCTATAGCTGCTTTTAGGGCAGGGACTCGAAAAGGGCACTCACATGGCAGGACTACTCGCCAATTTCCGTAACACGATGATCGTCAGCTTCCTGCTGTCACTGATCCTCGTCGGCGGCTACGCGGCGCACAACGGCGGCCTGGACGCCACCTTCTGGACGGCGGCGTTCCGCTGGCTGCACACCTTCTTCGGCATCCTATGGATCGGGCTGCTGTACTATTTCAACTTCGTGCAGATCCGGAAAATGCCGGAGATCCCGGCCGAGCTGAAGCCGGGCGTGACCAAGTACATCGCCCCTGAGGCCCTGTTCTGGTTCCGCTATGCGGCGCTGGCGACCTGGGTGATGGGTGTGATCCTGGCGATCAGCCGCGGCTACTTCGTGCAGGCCATGACGCTGGGCGCCATGGACGGGTTTGTCGTCCCGCAGCACACCTTCATCGGCGTGGGCATGTGGCTGGCGACGATCATGTTCTTCAACGTCTGGGTGTTCATCTGGCCGGCGCAGAAGATCGCGCTGGGTATCGTCGAGGGCGACGCCGACGCCAAGGCTGCGGCCGGTCGCAAGGCGATGCTGTTCTCGCGCACCAACACGCTGCTGTCGGTGCCGATGCTGGTGACCATGACCATGAACCAGACGATGTTCGGTTAGGATTCATCGGATATTTGCGAGGAGGCCCGTCATGATGGCGGGCCTTTTTCGTTGAGGACCCATGGACACCGCCGCCGAAGACCTCGACGACCTGATCCGGCGCGTGGATCCCGAGCGCTGGCTGTCCAGCCGGTTCATCGCTGACGAGGCGGCGAGAGCCGATGTGATCGCCCTCTATGCCTATGACCATGAGCTGGCGCGGGCGCCGCGGGTGGCGTCCAATCCGCTGCTGGGCGAGATCCGCCTGACCTGGTGGCGTGAGATGCTGGATGAGGCGTTCGAGGGCCGCACCGTGCGCCGCCATCCGACCGCCCAGGCGCTGGCGGCCGTGATCGCCCGGCGGGGACTGGCGCGAGGTCCGCTGGAAGCGATGATCGACGCGCGCTACCGCGAACTGGATCCGGCGCCGATGACCCCCCTGGAGGGACTCGATTGGGCGCGCGATTGCGGCGGCCAGACGGCGTCGCTGGCGGTGGAGATCCTCGACCCGACGGCTGCTTCCGAAATGGCGCTGGCGGCGGGCTCGGCCTGGGCGCTGAGCCGCAAGGTGGCCGACATGCCCGAGCTGACATCCGTGTTCGAGCAGACCCTGGCGACGGCCCGGACGGCCGTACGGCATCTGAGCGCCCCGGCGTTTCCGGCGGTGGCCCACCTGGTGCTGGCTTCAGGACCCGCGAAGTCTGAAGTCGCCAAGCGGATGCGACTGACGATCGCGGTCGCTCTCGGGCGAATCTGAGCTATTCGCCCACGGCGCCGCTGTCCGCCATGGGTCTTGAGGCTATCCTGCCCAGGCCGCCAGGTCCGCCAGGGCCCTGTCTCCCATCATGCGCTTCTTGATCCGGGTCTTCTCCTTGGCGCCGAGCCGGTTGCCCTCGGCATCCCGTTTTGGCGGTTCCATGGGGGGCAGCAGGCCGTAGTTGATGTTCATCGGTTGGAAGCTGGCCTTGGCGCCAATCAGATGGCCGCCGGTGATGTGACCCACCAGGCCGCCCAGGGCGGTGGTCGGCGGCGGCGGCGTCATCGGTTGACCCAGGCGTTCCGCCGCAGCGAACCGCCCGGCCAGCAGACCGACCGCGGCGCTCTCCACATAGCCTTCCACGCCGGTGACCTGGCCAGCGAAGCGCAGGCGCGGGTCGACCTTCAGGCGCAGGGTTTCGTCCAGCAGGCGCGGGCTGTTGATGAAGGTGTTGCGATGCAGGCCGCCCAACCGGGCGAAGACCGCCTTCTCCAGCCCCGGGATCATCCGAAAGATGTCGGTCTGGGCGCCGTGCTTCAGCTTGGTCTGGAAGCCGACCATGTTCCACAGCGTGCCGAGTGCGTTGTCCTGGCGTAGTTGCACCACGGCCCAGGCCTTGGTCTGCGGGTCATGTTCGTTGGTCAGGCCGACGGGCTTCATGGGGCCGTGGCGAAGGGTCTCGCGGCCACGCTCGGCCATGACTTCGATGGGCAGGCAGCCGTCGAAGTAGGGGACATGCTCCCAATCCTTGAACTCCGACTTGGGTCCGGCCAGCAGGGCGTCGATGAAGGCCTCGTACTGGTCCTTGTCCATCGGACAGTTGATGTAGGCGGCAGCGTCTCCGCCGGGGCCTTCCTTGTCATAACGCGACTGGCGCCAGGCTACGCCCATGTCGACGCTGTCCAGGTTCACGATGGGCGCGATGGCGTCGAAGAAGGACAATTGACCTTCGCCGGTCAGTTCCAGGATGGCGGCGGACAGCGCCGGAGAGGTCAGGGGGCCGGTGGCCAGAATCACGCTGTCCCAGTCGGCAGGCGGCAGACCCGCCACTTCCTCCCGGACGATGGTGATCAGGGGGTGGGCTTCAAGGCGCGCAGTCACGGCTTGCGCAAAGCCGTCGCGGTCCACGGCCAGTGCGCCGCCGGCGGGCACCTGGTGCGCATCGCCGCAGGACATGATGATCGAGCCAAGGGCGCGCATCTCGGCGTGCAGCAGGCCGACCGCATTGCCGGTCCAGTCGTCAGCGCGGAACGAATTTGAACAGACCAGTTCGGCCAGGTGATCCGTCTGGTGAGCATCAGTGCCGCGCACCGGGCGCATCTCGTGCAGGATAACCGGAACACCGGCCTCCGCGGCTTGCCAGGCGGCTTCGGATCCGGCGAGCCCGCCGCCAACGACGTGTATGGGTTTGATCGACATGCGTGGCTAACTAGCAACGAACGCTGGAGTACGACAGCTTGAAGTGGACGCCGGTTCAGACGCCCGTCGTACTCTAAACATATGAAAACGAGCCTGTTTATCCGTTTCAGATGATGTCATCTGAAACGGACAGCTCTGGGGATCGCGAGCGGGGCCTTGCACCCAGCGCAAGCGGCGCCGCAAGGTTGCCTTCACAGTGATTGGCCGAATCGTCCTCGTGCCTGGAATTCCAATGACCCGGTTCTCGCCAAGTGACGCTGCCCTGGAGGGCTTTCGACTGACGCGGCAGCATCCGGGTGTCGTGCTGGCCTGGAGCGCGGTCTATTTCGGCGGCATCCTGCTGATCAGTCTGACGATGATGGCGTTGCTGGGGCCGCAATTCATTGGCCTGGCCCGCAAGGGTCAGCTTATCGACGGGGATCCTTCCGCGATCGGCGATGTCCTTGCGCAATCCTGGCCCGCGTTCCTGCTGGTGCTGGCCATGACGGCGATGCTGATGTCGATCCTGGCTGCGGGCGTGATGCGCCTGGTGCTGAGGCCGGCCGAGCACGGCTTCGCCCACCTCCGGATCGGGCGGGACGAATTTCGCCTGACAGCGGCGAACCTCGTTTGCGTCCTGATCTATGCCTTTTCAGCGATTGTGGGCCTGGTCGTCACGAGAGGCGCCGCCCAGAGTGGCGTAATCGGCGGCTTCATCGCTGGCGCTGCAACACTGGCTTTCGCGATCTGGATCGGGGTCAGGTTGTCACTGTTGCTGCCGACCGTGTTTGTGACCGGCGAGGTCTCGTTCCGAAAGGCGTGGGCCAAGACGCATGGCCATTTCTGGTCGCTGTTGGGAATGATCCTGATGGCGGTGGTCTTCTATGTGATCGTCTACATCGCCTTCAGCTTGTTGAGCCTTGCCATCGTCGAACTGTCCGGCGGGCAGGCGGCGATGCAGGACATCATGCGGATCACGGTTCTCACCGCGATTACGGGCGTCGTCACCCTGGTGATGCAGTTCCTGCTGCAGGTACTTCAGATCGTGATGATCTATGCCCCGTTCGCCGTGGCCTATCGCGACCTCGCCCTTGTGCCGGACGAGGCCGCCGCCAATCAGGCCTGAGCGCTGGGCCTTGCTGTGACCCGGGCGTGCCAGGCTTTCACATTCGGGAAATCGTCACCGACCGGCAGGCCGATCCAGTCGGCGAAGTCGATGGTGCAGAGCGCGCAGATGTCGGCCATCGTATAGGTCTCGCCGGCGATGAACGGCTTTGCGGCCAACTCGCGATCCAGCCACTTCAGGCTGCCTTCGTAATTCGCGCGGTTCGACTCGCCGAAGTCCTTGAACTGCGTCAACAGCGCCGCCGTGCGCGGGTGGGCATGGCGCCAGAACATGCCGACGGGGTTCATCAGCACGAATTCGACCCGGCGAATCCACATGTCGACATGGGCGCGTTCCAGCGGCGTCGTGCCGAACAGGGCGCCGCCGGGGTTGGTTTCGTCCAGATACCGACAGATGGCGACGGTCTCCGAGATCGCCGTCCCGTCGTCGAGCACCAGGGTCGGGATCTGGCCCAGCGAGTTTCTTGCCCGGTGCTCGTCGCTCTTGTGTTCGCGCTTCATCATGTTGACGAGCGTTTCTGGCAGGTCGAGCCCCTTCTCGGCGATGAAGATGCGCACACGGCGGGGGTTCGGGGCGGGGTTGGGCGCGCCATAGAGGATCAAGGGTCGTCTCCTGCAGGTTTGGTGCGGACGCTATTGGGAACGCCGTGGCGTGGGAAGGGTCTTGGAGCGTCAGGCCGATCTGGGCGTGGCGTTGCCGAGCGCCGGGTTGCAGATACAAGGTCGACTTGCCGCGACGGGCAGTGAAATCTGCAGCCGTGCGAGAGTGGGGGAAAACATGAAGCGTATCCTGGCGCGTCTGAAGCCGGCGTGGCGCTGGATTGCCCGGGTTTGTACGCCCTCGGACGCAGCCTGGACGGGCGCGACCTGGGGCCTGATCGGCTTCTGGGTCTTCATCGTCCTGTCGTTCCTGCTGCACGATGTTCTGCCCGACTTCGCATTGGGAAAGGTGGCCGGACTGGCGGCGATGGTGGGCGCGCTGGTGCTGGCCGGGCTAGGCGCGCTGCTGGCGCTCCTGGTGCTGAATCTGTTGCGGCCCGGCTATCGACTGGGCCTGGCGTTGGCCCTGCCGCTGACCGTCACGATTCTGATCAACGTCTGGGACAACAAGGGCGCGGCCATCGCTACGGCCCTCTTGATCGTGGGGGTCAGTCTGATCGCGGGAGCCGGGACGGCCCTGGTGCGGCGCGGACGGACGGGGCGGCCCTATGGATCTGTGGTGTTCCTGGGCCTGGGTCTGGCCGCCATCGCGACGCTGGTCGTCGGTATGGCGCGGACGCCGAAGGAGCCCAATCCGACACTGGCCAATTACCAGCTGTCCGGCGCGACGCTCGATCTGCCCGACCCCGGGCGCCCTGGCCCGTACAAGGTGCGCTACATGACCTACGGGGGCGGGGCTGATCGTCATCGCCCCGAGTATGCCGGCAAGGCGACATGGCGCTCCCGGACGGTGGATGGTTCGAAGCTCGACAAGGAGTGGGATGGCCCCGTCGGCTGGTTCCGTACGCTCTACTGGGGTTTTGATCCGAAACGCTTCCCGGTGCAGGGCCGGGTCTGGGCGCCGGAGGGCCCGGGGCCGTTCCCGCTGGTGCTGATCGTGCACGGCAATCACGCGATGGAGGACTTCTCCGACGCCGGTTATGCGTACCTGGGTGAGTTGCTGGCCAGCCAGGGCTTCATTCTGGTCTCGGTGGACGAGAACTTCCTGAACTCCTCGCTCAGCGACATGGTCGATCCGATCGACAGCCGACCGTCAAAGGAGAACGACGCGCGCGGCTGGATGCTGCTGGAGCATCTGGTGCAGTGGCGGGGCTGGAACGCCGATCCGGCCCATCCGCTCTACGGCAAGGTCGACATGGATCGGATTGGCCTGATGGGTCACTCGCGCGGCGGCGAGGCGGTGGCGGTGGCTGCAGCGTTCAACAAGCTGGATCATTACCCGGACGACGCCACCCAGGCCTTCAACTATGGCTTCAATATCGGCGCGGTGCTGGCCATTGCGCCGGTGGACGGCCAGTACCGCCCGCGGGACCGTCCGACGCCTCTGAAGGACGTGAACTACTTCGTCATCCACGGCAGCCTGGATGGGGATGTCACCTCGTTCATGGGCTCGTCGCAGTTTTCTCGCGACCAGCTCTCAGGTGAGGTTCCGGCCTTCAAGGCCCAGCTTTACGTCAAGGACGCGAACCACGGCCAGTTCAACACCGGTTGGGGCCGTGACGACATCGGGCTGCCCTGGCCGGTGCTGGACAAGCGCGCGATCCTGGCCCCTGAGGCGCAGCGTCAGATCGCCCGGGTCTATTTCTCCGCCTTCCTGCAAACCACCCTGATGGGGCGCGAGGGCTACAGGCCGCTGTTCGCAGATCCCCGCCGGGGCGCGGCATGGCTGCCGAAGGGCTATCTCGCGGCTGACTATGCCGACGGTGCGACGGTCTGGGCGGCGACATTCGAGGAGGACGGCAATCCGGGATCGGCCACCTCGCCCGGCGCGAAGATCACGGGCAGCAACCTTTCCGTTTGGCGGGAGGCCGACGTCAGCCTGAAGGTGCGCCCGCTGGACAGCCAGGTGGCCCAGCTCGCCTGGGATGATCGCGTGCACAAGGCGACGGCCAGCTATGTCGTCGACCTTGGTCTGGCGGCCAATGCGGCCGGGCCCGGCGCGGCCTTGGTGTTCAGCGCCGCCGACGCCGGGATTTCGAGCCTGCCGGACGGGTTCAAGCCGCCCAAGTCGAAAGCGAAGCCACCCAAGGCAGGGCCGCTGGACTGGACGATGGTGCTGGAGGACGTGAACGGCGTGGAAGCCCGTGTGCCGCTTTCCCGCGACCAGGTGCTCTATCCCCAGATCAAGGGTCAGACGCGCCGCTTCCCGGAGATCGACGATGGCAAGATGGCGGAGGTGGTGATGCGTCGCTATCGACTGCCGCTGGCGGAGTTCGCGGCCGCCAATCCGAAGCTGGATCTGGCCCGGCTCAAGACGGTGCGCTTCGACTTCGACCGAACAAGGCGGGGCGCGATCGCGCTGGATAATGTAGGGGTGTCGCCGGCGCCCTAGTTTCCTGCGCCGGGATCCCTGACGAACACTGGCGGTTTCGTGTCGTTCGCAAGTCGCCAGGTCGCCAGGTAGGACACCTGCAGGATGCGGGTCATCTTGGCGTAGTTGATCTTGTCCGCCGTGTCGGTGGTTTGGTGATAGTCCGGGTGGAAACCGGTCTGGAACCAGAGCGCCGGGATATCGTGCAGCACGAACGGGAACTGGTCGCTGCGGAAGAAGACATTGAGCGCGTTTTCCCGGTCGAAACGGTCATCGAGATCAAGGCCGATGCCCTTGTTCGCTTCGACAATCACCCGGCGCAGGTCCGGGCTGTAAGGTCCGCCGATCAGGTTCAACCGGTTTGTGGTGTCGGCCGGTATTTCAATCAGCCCATTGGTCTGGTCGCTGGGCGCCTCGTTGCGGCCGATCATGTCAAAATTGATCATCGCCCGTGTGGTCGCCAGGGGCCGGACAGGGTTGGCCGCCATGTGATAGGCGCCCAGCAAGCCGCGCTCCTCGGCGGCGAACACAACAAACAGGATGGAGCGGCGAGGGCGAACCGGGTTGGCCATGAAAGCGCGCGCCAGTTCTACGACGCCGACCGTGCCGGAGGCGTTGTCGTCGGCGCCGTGCCAGACCTCGGCTCCGTCCCTGGCGAATCCGTCATGGTCGTGGTGGGCGCTGATGATCACGGTCTCGGGTGCGAGGTCGGGGTCAGATCCGGGCAGGATCCCGGCCACATTGTAGGAGACGCCCCGCCGACGGCTGAGGGTCTCCAGATGCAGGGATACGCTGGTCCCGGCCAGGACGCGGGATTGTGGCGACAGGTCGCGGTCGATCTCCGCCTGCAGGGCTTTGGGACTGGTTCCTGCGCCGCTCAGCAAGGCCGCCGCGACCGTATCCGAAACTGTGATAACCGGAATCCGCAGTTCATCGTCCGCGAGTACCTGGCCGGGTAGCGACGGCGTACGGGTGATGCTGCCGCCGATGCGGTTCACCCGCTCAAGGTTTGAGGGGTGCTTGCGGTTGGGCTCAGCGATGACAATCATGGCGACTGCGCCATGGCTCTGGGCGTTCAGCGCCTTTACGCGGTTGGTGGCGTAACGGGTGTTTCCGGTGCCATTGAACCGGGACGCCGCATCTGTCTCCTGGGGTTCGTGCTCGAAGACGATCACCGCCTTGCCGCGCGCATCCAGGCCACGGTAGTCGTCATATCCCACGCCCGGCGCTGTGATCCCGTATCCCGCGAAGGCCAGCGTCGCCTTGATGTCCACATCCTCACGGAAGCCGCCGGCGAGGTCCGGGGCGGTAAAGCGCCGCGTCTCACCATTGGCCGTCAGCATCAGGCTGTTGCCCGATACATTGTTCCGGAACTCGATCAGAGGGACAGCCTGCAGATAGCCTGCGACGCCGGGCGCATCCGTGATGGGCTTCAGACCGGCTTTCGCGAATTCAGCCGCGATCCATTGGATGGAAACGTCATTCCCCGTCTCCAGCGACATCCGACCCAGGAGCGCGTCCGACGCCAGGAAGCCCACATCGGCCCGGAGATCGACTTCGCGGATCTGCTGGTAGCCGATCCTTTGGTCCTTCGGGACCGCCACGAGCGGATCGGCGCCATAACTCGGGGCTGCATAGATCAGGCAAGCCAGGATGGCGGCGGTGGCAGGCTTCATCTTGGTCCCCCAGGTTCCCGTTTAGGCTGACAGCCAAATCACCTCTCGACCAGCGGCAATAGACTAGGCGCTCAGAAGTTGCTTCTTCCGCGCCTGGCCGCGCGCACGGTGCCGTTCGAGCAACTCCGCGAGGTACTTGCCCGTCCAGCTTCTCGGATTGGCCGCCACGTCCTCGGGTGAGCCGAACGCCACGATCTCGCCGCCGCCGTCGCCGCCCTCGGGGCCGAAGTCCAGGATCCAGTCTGCAGTCTTCACGACGTCGAGATTGTGCTCGATGACCACCACGGTGTTGCCCTGATCGGCCAGCTCGTGGAGCACCTCCAGCAGCTTCCGTGTGTCCTCGAAGTGCAGGCCTGTGGTGGGTTCGTCGAGGATGTAGAGCGTCTTGCCCGTGGCGCGCCGCGAGAGTTCCTTGCTGAGTTTCACGCGCTGGGCCTCGCCGCCTGACAGCGTGGTCGAGGACTGGCCCACCTTCACATATCCCAGGCCGACCCGCTTCAGCGTCAGCATCTTCTCGCGCAGCACGGGCACGGCCTTGAAGAACTCGGCAGCCTCCTCGACCGTCATGTCCAGCACGTCGGCGATGGACTTGCCCTTGAACAGGACCTCGAGCGTCTCGCGGTTGTAGCGTTTGCCGTGACAGACGTCGCAGGTGACGTAGACGTCGGGCAGGAAGTGCATCTCGATCTTGATCAGCCCGTCGCCCTGGCAGGCCTCACAGCGCCCACCCTTGACGTTGAAGCTGAACCGGCCCGGGCCATAGCCGCGCGCCTTGGACTCCGGCAGCCCGCAGAACCAGTCGCGGATCGGCTGGAAGGCGCCGGTATAGGTGGCCGGATTGGACCGGGGGGTGCGGCCGATGGGCGACTGGTCGATGTCGATGACCTTGTCGAAGTTTTCCAGCCCCTCGATCCGCTCATGCGGGGCGGGCGCGTCCGAGGCGTTGTGCAGACGCCGGGCGGCGGCCTTGTAGAGGGTTTCGATGGTGAAGGTGGACTTGCCGCCGCCGGAGACGCCGGTGATGCAGGTGAGCGTGCCCACCGGGATCTCGCCGGTGACGTTCTTCAGGTTGTTGCCGGTGGCGCCCACCACACGCAGCTTCTTCTTCGTGATCGGCCGCCGGTCTTCGGGAACCGCGATTTCGCGCATGCCCGACAGATACTGGCCGGTGATGCTGCGCGGTTCGGCCATGATGTCGGCGGCCGTGCCCTGGGCGATCACCTCGCCGCCGTGAACGCCCGCGGCAGGGCCCATGTCGATAACATAGTCGGCCGTCAGGATCGCTTCCTCGTCGTGCTCGACGACGAGGACGGAGTTGCCGAGATCGCGCAGGCCCTTGAGGCTGATCAACAGGCGGGCGTTGTCGCGCTGGTGCAGGCCGATTGAGGGCTCGTCCAGCACATACAGTACGCCCGTCAGGCCCGAGCCGATCTGGCTGGCCAGCCGGATGCGCTGGCTCTCGCCGCCCGAGAGTGTGCCGGAGTTGCGGCTGAGATTGAGGTAGTCCAGCCCCACGTTGACCAGGAACCGCAGGCGATCGTTGATCTCCTTCAGAATCCGGCGGCCGATCTCCATCTGCTTGTCGGTGAGCTTCGTCTCGAGATCCTCGAACCAGGCCTGGGCCTTCCGGATCGCCAGCCGGGATACCATGCCGATGTGCTCGCCGGCGATCTTCACCGCCAGGCTCTCGGGCTTCAGGCGATAGCCTTCGCAGGCGAGGCACGGGGTCTCGGACTGGTAGCGACCCAGTTCCTCGCGAACCCACGAGCTGTCCGTCTCGCGCCAGCGGCGCTCGAGGTTGGGCAGCACGCCTTCGAAGGTCTTGTTGACCTCGTACTTGCGGGCGTTGTCGTCGTAGATGAAGCGGATCTTCTCGGAGCCGGAGCCATAGAGCACCACGTTCTTCGCGGTCTCGGGCAGCTTCCAGAACGGCTCGTCCATCGAGAAGTCGTAGTGGCGGCTCAAGGCCTGCAGGGTCTGGGTGTAGAGCGGCGAGGGGCCCTTGGCCCAGGGGGCGACGGCGCCCTTGTGCAGGCTCTTGTCCTTGTCGGGGATCACCATGTCGGCGTCGAAGGCCAGCTTGGCGCCCAGGCCGTCGCAGACAGGACACGCGCCGTAGGGATTGTTGAACGAGAACAGCCGTGGTTCGATCTCGCTGATCGTGAATCCGGAGACCGGGCAGGCGAACTTCTCGGAGAACAGCAGGCGTTGGGGCATCGTCTCGCCCTCGGCCAGGTCGGCCCATTCCGCCACGGCGATCCCGTCGGCCAGCCGCAGGGCGGTTTCGAGGCTGTCAGCGTAGCGGGTTTCCTGGCCGGGCTTGGTGACGATCCGGTCCACGACGATGTCGATGTCGTGCTTGAACTTCTTGTCGAGGACCGGCGCGTCCTCGATCAGCATCAGTTCGCCATTGACCTTGACCCGCTGGAAGCCTGCCTTCTGCCACTCGGCGAACTCCTTGCGGTACTCGCCCTTGCGGCCGCGAACCACGGGCGCGAGCAGGTTGAGACGCGTGCCGTCGGGCAGGGCGTTCAGCTTGTCGACCATCATCGAGACAGTCTGGCTCTCGATCGGCAGACCGGTGGCCGGGGAATAGGGCACACCGACCCGCGCCCAGAGCAGGCGCATGTAGTCGTGGATCTCGGTGACCGTGCCGACCGTGGAGCGGGGATTTCGGCTGGTGGTCTTCTGTTCGATTGAGATGGCCGGCGACAGGCCCTCAATGAGATCCACGTCCGGCTTGCTCATCAGCTCCAGGAACTGGCGGGCATAGGCCGACAGGCTTTCGACGTATCGCCGCTGGCCCTCGGCGTAGATGGTGTCGAAGGCCAGCGAGCTCTTGCCCGACCCTGACAGCCCGGTCAGCACGACCAGCTCACCGCGCGGGATGTCGACGTTGACGTTCTTCAGATTGTGCTCGCGCGCGCCGCGCACGCGGATCTGGTTATGCAGGTCGGCCATACTGTCCCGGGTCCAGGTAGAGCCCGCGAAAACGTCATCTCGGCGGGCAAACATTGTAGTCGGTGAGACTCAGGGATAACACGGGAACGGATCGAGAACAAAGCTGTGCGTGCGCCTCGTCAGGGGGCTTGCTGACACGACGTTGGCAGCAGCGGCGCCTAGAACCGGCGCCTGTAGCCGACCCCCGCAGCGTCGACATTGAAACCCTGATCATCGGACCATTCCGGCTTTGCGCGCACATCGAAGCGTTCTGGTGACCCCTCCAGCGCGGGATTGGCGTTCATGGCCTTGAGGTTCAGCTTCGCCGCCAGGGATGCGGGATGTAGCCGGGCGCGAGGTGCGGAGAAACGAGCCACCTGATCCGGAGCTGTCTCCGCGACCTCGACGGCCACAGCGCCTGTCCGGGTCTGAGCAGACAGGGGCGCTGGAGCCAGCGCCAGGACGGCGGCGGCGACCAGAGGCAGCAAGGTCGGGGGCACAGTTGAACTCCGGCAGGGTGTCTCTCTACAACCCGCGCGACGCTGTTTGGTTTCCTAGAGCCTGTCCGGTTCAGATGGAATCATCTGAACCGGATAAACAGGCTCGTTATCGAATGTTTAGAGCACGACGGGCGCTTGAACCGGTATCCACTTCAAGCTGTCGTGCTCTAGCTGAACCCTTGAGCCATGACGATGGTGGCGTCAGAGGCGGCCAACCGGTGCCTGGCGATCTCCTGATACTCCGGCGATGTCATCCAGCCTTTTGCGGCCTCGGCGCTTTCGAACGCCAGGACCACCAACCGACCGGCGCCCCATGATCCCTCGAGGGGTGTCGGAGCGTCGGAGACCACAACGATCTTGCCCCCATGCGCCTGCAGGATTGGCATGAACCCGGCCTCGTACAGACGGTAGCGGTCAAGATCATGGATCGTGATGTTGCCAACGATGTAGTGGGTCATGTCGCCGCCTTTCGAACCGTACTGAACACCGCATTGGCCCGCGCGCAGGGCTGGCCGTCGGCGGTGACGAAGGCCTGGGTGAAGCATAGCCGACTGCCCGGCTTCACGAAGACGGTATCGAACTCCAGCCACTGACCGATGTTGGCGACACCTAGGAAGTCCACGGTCAGGCTCGCGGTCAGCAGCCGGGTGTCGCCGCCGAGGATCCGCGAGCATGACAGGCCCATGGCGTTGTCGGCGAGGGCGCTGATCAGGCCGCCATGGACGAAGCCCCGGCTGTTGGTGTGGGCCGGACCGGCGCGCAGGCCCAGGACGATCCGGTCTTCGGCGAGCCGGCGATAGATCGGCTCCCATGGCTCGGTCAGTGGGCTCTTGCGGTCATGGCGTTCGAAGCCCGCGGGAATATCCAGCAGGCTTTCCATCAGGCGGTCCCCGCCAGCCTGGCCAGGCTTTCCAGCGTGCCCTTGCAGGCGCGCGCGGCCTCGGCGCCCTTCACCCGGAAATGACTGTGGAAGAAGCCCTGGTGGACGTCATGCTCATGGAAGTGATGCGGCGTCAGCACCACCGAGAACACCGGAGTCTCTGTCGAGAGTTGCACCTGCATCAGCGCGCGGATGACGGTCTCGGCCACGAACTCGTGACGATAGATGCCGCCGTCCACGACGAACCCTGCGGCCACGATGGCGGCGTAGCGCCCCGTTCGGGCCAGCGTCTGGGCGTGCAGCGGGATCTCGAAGGCGCCCGGGGTTTCAAAACGTTCGACAGCCTCGGGCGGAAAGCCCAGGGCGGCCATCTCCTCGGCGAAGCCGGCGTAGGCCTCGCGGACGATGTCCTCGTGCCAGAGGGAATGCACGAAGGCGATCCGCGTAGCGCGGAAGGCGCCTGTGGCGGTGGGATATTCTTGCAGAACAGCAGTTTGGGTCATGGTCTTCTCCCTGACCGGGTTCAAAGGACCACGCACCAGGGGCAGGCCGCACCCCGCGCAGACGGTTACCCGCCCTGGACAGGGTTCGACCGTTCTCATAACCGGACTCTAACCGTCGGCCCCGGGATCACACCGGGTCTGCTCGTCCTTGCCGGCCGAAACCGGAAAGCGCCCGCGGGCTCGTCCCACCGAAGTGGGCATTACCGCCGGTGGGGAGTTTCACCCCGCCCTGAGAACGTAGGCCGCCGGATTTTCCGACGGCGAGGGCAGGATAGGCAGATCGAAGCGGGCAAACAAGTGTTTGAATCGGCCGCTGAGGCCGCTTACCAGGCCGCGCAGGGCTCAGGCGCGTTTGTTCAGCGTGATGGCGGTGGCTGAAGACCCGTCAGTCTGACGTCCGCCGGCGCCGTAGACCGAGGTCTGGCTGCGCTGGGCGGCGACTTCCTCGGCGATGCACTTGACCAGCCCTTCGGTGATGGTGCGGGCGGCTTCCAGGGCGCGACCCTGGCGGGCGAGTACGGCGTCGAAGGCTTCGGTGGCGCGGACCAGCTTGGCGCGCGCTGGCGCCGGCGCATCCTCCACAAGGCTGATGTCCGCCCGAACGCGGGTGGACTCGTGACGATAGAGATTGGCCAGCCGCGAGATCTCTTCGAGCATGGCCGCGGCGTCCTTGGGGCGCCGCTGTTCGAACGCCAGGGCCTGCTGGGCGGTCAGTTCGGTCAGCCGCTCCGTCAGGATGGTCAGCTGTTCGACGCGGTCTGCGGCATCACTTGCGGCCAGAGCCATCAGGTCAGCCCCTGAAGTTTGAGGATCTCGCGCTGAACGGTATCGGCGAGGCCGATCCCGCCGGCCTTGGTCATTTCCTTGGCCATGGAGTCGGTGAGGAGAGAGCGGAACATTTCTTCACCGTGGCCGCCGCCGAACGGGCCATCGGTGTCGATCCCCTGGAACATCTGGCCGAGCATCTGGGCGAGAAACTGGCTCTCGAATTTCTGGGCGGCGTCCCTGGCTTTGCCGCGCATCAGATCGGCGGTCGTGGTCTGCGGCGTCTGGGTCAGCAGGTTGGGCGAGATCGTCGCCGCGGAGAGGGCGCCTACCATTACATCACCTCGATTTCGGCCTGAAGGGCGCCCGCAGCCTTGATGGTCTGCAGGATGGAGATCATGTCCCGTGGCGTCACGCCCAGGGCGTTCAGACCGGCGATCAGGGTGGAGAGGGACGCGCCGGACCCGACGGTCAGGAACTGTTTGCCCTTCTCCTCCTCGATGGAGACGTCGGTCTGCGGCACCACCGCGGTCTGTCCGGCTCTGGCGAACGCGCCGGGCTGACTGACGGCGGGCTGCTCGCGCACCGTGATGGTCAGATTGCCCTGCTGGATGGCGACCGTGGAGACGCGTACAGCATCGCCCATCACGATCACGCCGGCGACCTCGTCGATCACCACCTTGGCGGCGGAGTCGGGTTCGACAGAGAGGTTTTCCACCTGCGCCAGGAAGGCCACCATGTTCTGGCCGGCGGGGGGGCGGATCGCCACGATCGTCGGGTTTTCGGCGGCGGCTGTGCCCGGGTAGCTCGCGTTGATCACGTCGGCGATGCGGCGCGCGGTCGTGAAGTCCGGATTGCGCAGGGTCAGACGCATCTGGTCCATGGCGGCCAGTTGAAACCCTACTTCGCGCTCGACGCTGGCGCCGCCGGCGATTCTCCCTGCGGTGGGCACACCCTTGAGAACGACAGACCCCGAAGCGCCGCCGGCGCTGACCGAGCCCGTCTGGACCGTGCCCTGGGCGACGGCATAGGCCTGACCGTCGGCGCCGAGCAGGGGTGTGACCAACAGGGTGCCGCCCAAGAGGCTCTTGGCGTCGCCCAATGCCGAGACCGAGGCGTCGATCTGGGAGCCGGGCGCGGCGAACGGCGGAAGTTTTGCGGTGACCATCACGGCCGCCACGTTCTTGGTGTTGAGGTTGGCGTCTCGCACATTGACGCCCAGCCGCTCCAGCATGGCCTCGAGGCTCTGCTTGGTGAAGGGGGCGTTGCGCAGGGCGTCGCCGGTGCCGTTCAGACCGACAACGATGCCGTAGCCGACCAGCTGGTTCTCGCGGACACCCTCGAATTCGACGATGTCCTTGATGCGCGATTTGGCGACCGCCGGGCCAGCCAGAAGGCTTGCGACGATGCAGAGACTGCCGAGAAGGCGGGTCAGACGCATGGGATCCCTTGAGCGCGCGTTTTCAGTCTTGCGCTACGCGAGAACCGTGCCAGTCGATAAATTCAATAAAAACAATGATTGAAGTGATTGTGCGGTCAAGCGATCCTAGGCAGAAACTGCCGCAGATTAACCATGCTGCAAGTTTGGCCGGTGCATGGTCGAAGGCGAGCCAACAGGGTCAGGCGTTTGAGTTCATGAAGGTCAACGGCACAAGCGGCGTTACGCAAACGTCAGGCGCCAAGTCCGCGCGCCCCGCCGGCGGCGGGGAGGGGTTCCGTGTTCCGGGCTCTGCGGGCGCACAGGCGCCGGCCCAGGTTTCATCAGCGTCGGGCGTCGGCGGCGTATTGGGCGTTGAGGCCCTGCTGGCGATGCAGGATATCGAGACCCCCACCGAGCGCCGGCGGCGGTCTGTGCGGCGCGCCGGTCGCCTGCTGGACGAGCTGGACGAAATCAAGATCGCCTTGCTGGGCGGCGAACTAGGAACAGCGCAACTCGAGCGCCTGGGCCGGGCGATCCGTGAACAGCGGAGCGGGACGGAAGATCCGAAACTCGAGACGCTGCTGGATGAAATCGAAACCCGCGCGGCGGTTGAACTGGCGAAGCTGGAAATGTCGAGGTCCAGCGCCTGAGTCGCCATACTGATCAGGCGGCGTTGTATCCCGCGTTTCTTTTGCTATACAGCGGCCGCGTGTCTCAGGATTCCCAAGGGCGTGAGGTTTTCCATGACAACGGCCACTCTAATGGCTGAGATCTCCGGCTACCGTCCCTCGGACGAAGAGCCGTTCATGAACGAGCAGCAGCTTGGGTACTTCAAGCAGAAGCTCAACCTGTGGCGAGAAGACATTCTGCGCGAGTCGCGTGAGACTCTTTCCCACCTCCAGAAAGAAACTGAAAACCACCCCGACATCGCTGATCGCGCATCCTCTGAAACGGATCGGGCGCTGGAACTGCGCACCCGTGATCGGCAGCGCAAGTTGATCTCCAAGATCGAGGAAGCCATCCGCCGCATCGAGGACGGCTCATACGGATACTGCGAAGAAACCGGGGAACCGATCGGTCTGGCCCGACTGGAGGCGCGCCCGATCGCCACGCTGAGCCTCGAGGCCCAGGAGCGCCACGAGCGCCGCGAGCGCGTCCATCGCGACGACTGATCCCCCGGGGCCGGTCGCACAACCCTCAGATTTCGCGTCGTTTTGCCCTAACGAAGCGTTCAGACTATATATGCTCAAATTGAGCATTACTCCGGACCGGAGCTGACGGTGACCCAGGCCTTTCATTCGATCCATACGCACGGCCTTGTGCGGTCTGCGGTCTGCACGCCGGCGGTGATCCCGGGCGACCCCGGTTTCAACACGGCCGAGACCTTGCGGCTGGCGCGGGAGGGGGATGCGGCCGGGTGCGACTTGATGCTGTTCCCCGAGCTGGGGATATCCGCGTACGCTATTGATGACCTGTTTCTGCAGGATGCGATGCTGCGACGGGTGGAGGCCGAGATCGGCACGCTTGCAGCCGCCAGCGCCGCCCTGAAACCCGTACTGATCGTGGGTGCGCCGCTGGCCCACAATAGCCGGCTCTACAACTGCGCGGTCGCTATTTCACGGGGCCGTATCCTGGGTGTGGTTCCGAAAAGTTTCCTGCCCAACTATCGGGAATACTACGAGAAACGCTGGTTCGCGCCGGGCGCGGGCGTCACCGGCCTGGAAATGATCCTGGCAGGCCAGACCGTGCCGTTCGGGACAGATTTGATCTTCGGCGCGGATGATCTGGCCGACTTCGTGTTCCACCTGGAGATCTGTGAGGACTTCTGGGCGCCGCAGCCGCCGTCGACCTCCGGGGCCATGGCCGGCGCCCTGATCCTCTGCAACCTGTCGGCCTCCAACATCGTGGTGGGCAAGGCCGACGACCGCGAACTGCTGTGCGCCTCGCAGTCCACCCGCTGCATGGCGGCCTATCTCTATTCAGCGGCAGGGCCGGGCGAGAGCACCACTGACCTGGCGTGGGATGGTCAGGCCTCGATCCACGAACTGGGCCGCCGGCTTGCGCTGACCGAGCGGTTTCCGACCACGTCACAGGTCGCGATGGCCGACATCGATGTGGAACGCCTGCGGCTGGAACGGATGCGCACGCCGACCTTCAATGACGCGGCTGCTGCAGCCGGGCATCCTGAACGTACGTTCCGACGCATCGGCTTCGCCCACCAGCCGACATTCGAGGACATCGGCCTGATCCGCCCGCTCGACCGGTTCCCCTTCGTGCCGGACGATCCGGCCCGGCTGGACAAGGACTGCTACGAGGCCTTCAACATCCAGGTCCAGGGCCTGACCAAGCGGATCCAGGCGACCAGGTCGAAGCATCTGGTGATCGGCGTCTCCGGCGGACTCGACTCCACCCACGCCCTGATCGTGGCCGCCAAGGCCTTCGACGCCGTGGGTCTACCGCGCGAAAACATCCTGGCCTTCACCCTGCCGGGCTTCGCTACCAGCGAGGGGACCAAGGCCAATGCGTGGGCGCTGATGCGCGGCCTGGGCGTCACCGGGCAGGAGATCGACATTCGGCCGACCGCGCGGCTGATGCTGCAGGAGATCGGCCACCCGTTCGCCGACGGCGAGCCGGTCTATGACATCACCTTCGAAAACGTGCAGGCAGGCCTGCGCACTGACTACCTGTTCCGGCTGGCCAATCAGCGGAACGGCTTCGTGCTGGGCACCGGCGACCTGTCGGAACTGGCCCTGGGCTGGTGCACCTATGGCGTCGGCGACCAGATGAGCCACTACAACGTCAACGGCGGCGTGGCGAAGACCCTGATCCAGCACCTGATCCGCTGGGTGGTAAAGACCGGGACCTTTGACGAGGGCCCGAACGCAACCCTGCTGTCGATCCTGGGCACCGAGATCTCGCCGGAACTGGTGCCGGCTGACGCCAGCGGCGCGATCCAGAGCACCCAGGCCAAGGTGGGACCCTACGAACTCCAGGACTTCAACCTGTTCCATATCACCCGCTTCGGTCTGCGCCCTTCCAAGGTGGCGTTCCTGGCCTGGCACGCCTGGCACGATGTGGCGAAGGGCCAGTGGCCGGAGAACTTCCCGGACGACACCCGCAACGCCTACGATCTGGCGACCATCAAGAAGTGGCTGGGGGTCTTCCTGTTCCGGTTCTTCGAGATCAGCCAGTTCAAGCGCTCGGCCATGCCGAATGGGCCCAAGGTGATCTCCGGCGGCGCCCTGTCGCCGCGGGGGGACTGGCGCGCGCCGAGCGACGGGGTTGCGAAGGTGTGGCTGGACGAACTGGAAGCGAATGTGCCGTAGGGCGCCATGTCCAGAAACGCAGGTGCCGGCATCTCTCCGGCGGGTCGCCAGAGACGCGCCGCAAGAGCGTGGCCATCGGCAAGCGGGAACCGGTTTTCCGCCCGCAACCCGCTCTGAACCTATGAAGGCGATCATGTTTTTCGAGATTGGATTGAGTCAATCCAATCTCGACGTGATCTAGCCCCGCCGTCCCACGGCCGCTTCCGACGGAAAGGGCTCGAGGCCTTGTCCAAGGAGGGCCGGTACAATTTCATCGACGGCATCCACCGAGATCCAGGCGTCCATGAATTCTGCCGGCGTCAGGTTTTCGTCGACGGTATGCTGAAACAACTTGAACAGCGGATCCCAGAAGCCGCGAGGATTGTAGAACACCACCGGTTTGGCGTGCAGTTCCAGGCGTCGCCAGGACAGAAGCTCGATAACTTCCTCCAGCGTGCCGATGCCGCCTGGAAGCACCACAAAGCTGTCAGACCGCAGGAACATGAGCATTTTCCGCTCATGCATGTTGTCGACGATGATGTGCTCCACGACCTCCAGCGCCCGCTCCTGGGCCACCAGGAAGGTCGGGATGATTCCGAGGACTTCGCCATGGGCGGCATGGGCGCCACGCGCCACGGCGCCCATCAGGCCGACACCGCCGCCACCATAGACCAGCCGGATCCGGGCTTCGGCCAGCTGCCGGCCAAGTTCGCTCGCCGCCGCCAGGAATTCGGGATCTGCATCGTCGGATGACCCGCAGAATACGCAGGTCGATTCCAGACGCTGGCTCTTGCGCCCCATCAGGACTACTCCACGGATAAGGAAACCGGCGCAGACTGCCGGGCCGCCGAAAACGACTATTTCCCCACAAGGGTCAAGGAGAACCGGGCCTTTGTCGAGAGTTCCTGTCGCTGGCGCAATGTTCGCGGTCGAAGGGCAGACCCTTGGTTCATTCTGACATCATGCGGGCCCGGTTCAGCGGTCCGGGCGCAGTTGAGGAGCCTCAGTCGAGGTTCAGTTTCTGGTCGTCCATGCGCGACCTGGGCGCTCTGGTCATGCGCTCGGGCGCGCCTCAGCTGCATTTGCGGATCGCGGCCGCCCTCGGGCTCGTGGTTGTGGGCAAGCTCTGCGGCGTGATCGCTCCGGTCATGCTGGGCGATGCGATCAACAGCCTTGGTCCGGCGCAACAGCAGGCTGTGACCGTCGGGACGGCCTTTGTCACGTTCGCCATCGCCTTTGCGGCCCTTCGGCTTCTGGCGGCCTGTGCGCCCTATGCCCGCGACGCCATTTTCACGCGGGTTTCGCAGTCCACCATGGCGCGTGCGGCCATCGAGAGTTTCGGGCACGCGCTGTCGCTCTCGCTGGATTTCCACCAGACCAAGCAGACCGGAACTCTGTCGCGCGTGATCGATCGCGGCGCGCGGTCCACCGATTTCCTGATCCGCAGCCTGATTTTCAACCTGGGTCCGACCTTTGTCGAACTGGTCCTGGCCATGGGCGTCATGCTGGTCCGGCTGGACTGGAAGTTTGCGCTCACCGCGTTTGTCACCCTGGTGCTGTACGCGGCCATCACCTTCAAGATCACAGACTGGCGCCTTTCGCATCGCCGTGAGCTCAATGAGACCGAGAATCGTGCGGCCGGCCTCTCCAACGACGCGCTGATGAACTACGAGACGCTGAAGGCGTTCGGCGCCGAACAACGGCTGGTCGAGTCCTATGGCCGCGCCATGTCCGACTATGTCGACGCCAGTTCGAGGGCCAACGGCTCGCTCAACCTGCTGAACGGCGCCCAGTCGGTGATCCTGAACATCGGCCTCGGCGCCATGACGGTGATGGCCGGCATGGCGGTCGCAGGCGGGACCCTTCGCATCGGCGACATCACCATGGCGATCTTCCTGCTGTCGGGTCTCTACGCGCCGCTCGGCATGCTGGGCTTTCAGTATCGCGAGATCCGCCAGGGCCTGATCGACATGGAGCAGATGGTGGCGCTCCAGGCCATCGCGCCCAACATTCGCGACGTCGATGCGCCGACGCCGCTGCCGCCAGCCAGCGGGCAGGGGGCGGCCATTGCGTTCGAGGATGTGAGCTTCCGTCATGATGCCCGCTCGTCCGGCCTGCTGGGCGTCAGCTTTGATGCCCGGCCGGGCCAGACTGTGGCTCTGGTTGGCCCATCGGGCGCCGGCAAGACAACGCTGGTGCGTCTGGCGATGCGGTTGCTCGACCCACAGGAGGGTCGCGTGCTCATCGATGGCGTGGATATGCGCAATGTCGCCCAGGCCGAGTTGCGCCGGGCTGTGGCGCTGGTGCCGCAGGATGTAGCGCTGTTCAACGACACGCTGTTCGCCAATATCGGGTTCGCCCGACCCGACGCCACACCGGAGGAGGTGCGCGGCGCGGCCGACGCCGCCGAACTGGGGCCCTTCATCGACGGCCTGCCCAATGGCATGGCGACCAAGGTGGGTGAGCGCGGGCTGAAACTCTCGGGCGGCGAGCGCCAGCGGGTTGGCATCGCCCGCGCGCTGCTGGCCAATCCACGCATGCTGATCCTGGATGAAGCGACCAGCGCCCTGGACGGGCCCACCGAGGCGGCGATCCAGGAGACCCTTCGTCGGGTCAGGGGCGGCCGCACCACGCTGGTGATCGCCCACCGGCTCTCAACCATTGTCGACGCCGACCAGATCCTGGTGCTGCGCCGGGGGCGTGTCGTTGAACGCGGAACCCATGCGGAACTGCTGGCCAGGACCGGCGAGTATGCGGCCCTCTGGCGTCGCCAGACGCGGGAGAGCTAGATGATCGCCTTGCCCATCCGCACCAGCGGGACCGCTGCGCCGCCGCGCGCGTCCTCGATGGCCTCGATGTCCGTATAGCCGCACTGGCTGTAGAGCGCGCGGCCGGAGAGCGTGGCCATCAGTTCCAGGCGCTGGAACCCCTCGGTCCGGGCGGCGTCCTCGCACAGGCGCAGGATCAAACGTCCAACGCCGCGACGTGCAAAGTCAGGATGGGTGTACATGGCCCGCACCCGTGCGGGGTCAACGGCGGGGTCAAGAAGGGCGGCGTCGCGGCCCGGGGTGTGATCGCCGCCGTAGAGGGTCGCCCGACGGCTCCAGCCGCCGCAGCCGGCGATATGGCCCTGGGCTTCGACAATGAAGTAGGTTCCATCGACCAGCAGCTGGCGATCGAGACCCATGATCATCCGGCTGGATGCGATCTGCGCGGGGTCGAGAAATCCCTTTTGAAGCTGCCCGATGGCGGCGTCCATCACCACGGTCAACACCGGGATATCGGCAAGACCCGCGATCCGGTGCGTCAGTCGGGCGCTCAAACCCTACTCCGCAGCGCGGGGCAGATCGTCAACAGCACTACCTGAGGCCCGTCCGCGCGCCGACGACCCGGCGCCGCCTACCAGTCGCTTCCGGAGCGAGGCAAGGCGCGCCGAGTAGATCTTGGGCGCCGCCAGCATGACCGGCGTCAGGATCAGTGTCAGCAGGGTGGCGAAACTCAGGCCCCAGACAACGGCTGCAGAGAGTTGCACCCACCATTCCGAGCCCGGAGCCTTGTACTCAATATGGGCGCTGCGGAAATCCGGATGGATCTGGAACATCAGCGGCAACAGACCCACAACGGTGACGAGGGTGGTCAGCAGCACCGGGCGGAACCGCTGGATCGCCGCGCGGACGGCGGCGTCATCGGCCTCATAGCCGCTGCGTCTCAGTTGATAGTAGGTGTCCACCAGAACGATGTTGTGGCCGACCACGACCCCGAAAAGGGCCACCACGCCGGTGCCGAGCATGATCACGCTGATGTAGTCGAAGGTGTTGGCGAAATTGACCTGCACCCCCAGCAACACGCCGGCTGTCGACAGCACCACCGCCGAAAGCGTCACCACCACGCCGTAGAAACTATTGAATTGCCACAGCAGGATCACCGACATCATGAAGATCGTCGCCACAATGGCCACCATGAAGAACTGGGCGGCCTTCTGGCCCTCCTCATCGGCGCCGGCGAATTTGGTCGTAACCGCGTCGTCGATGGGCGCACTATCAAGCCAGGGCCTCATCTCCGCGATCTTCAGGTTCCCGGCGACGCCAGGGATGGTGTTGGCCTGGATGATGACCTGCCTCTGTCCATCCCGCCGCTGAATCTGGGTCACCTGTTGCGCGGGAACGCGTTTGATAAAATAGCTGGCCGGCACGGAGCCTTGCGCTGTCGTGATCTTCAGCTTGTCGATAGCAGCGACGTTCCGGTCCGACGCCGGAAAGCGGACGCGGATGTCCAGCTCGTCCTGCGCATCATCCGGCCGGAACCGTCCCATCAACACGCCGCCGGTGAGGAACTGGATCGTCTGGCCGACAGACAGCACGTCGACGCCGTAGCGCCCTGCCGCCTCGCGGTCGACTGTCAGGTTCCATTCGATGCCGGGCGAGGTGCGGTTGTCCTCAAGCTCGATGAGTTGCGGATCACTTGCGAATTTGGCCTTCACCAGATCGGCGGCGCGATCCAGCGCGGCGGGATCGTTGCTGAGCAGCTCTACCTGCAGGGCCTTGCCGGTCGGCGGCCCGCCCTCGGGCTTTCGGACTTCCACCTGAATGCCGGGCACATCGCCAATCCGGGTCCGGATGTTTTTGGCTATGTCGTCGCCACGCAGACCCAGCGCCAGGCGTTCCTCGAAGTGTTCGAAATCGACCTCGATCGAACCGATCGTATCGTTCGGCGGGGATTGGGGGCCGCCATTGGTAATGAAGCCGCCGGATCGGACATAGATGGCCCGCACGCCCTTTGTGCCGATGACTCGGTCCTCGACCTGACGCACCAGCGCGTCCTGCGCCTCAGGCGAGAGGTTGCCGCGGGCCTTGATGTAGACGGAAACGGATTCAGGATCCTGCTCCAGGAAGAACACGCTGCGATGCTGGGTATTGCTGAACCAGAAGATGATCCCGAACACCATGACGAAGGCGGCGGCCATGGTGCGCGTGGGATGACGCCCCAGCACCGTCAGGAAGTTGGCGTACCAGCCCATGAACCCTGACATTTGTCGCGGGTCGCCCTGTTCCGATTTCACGATCTCGGCCAGCAGTTCCTCGTCGACGGCGGTCTTGCGACCGAACAGCGAGCCCAGAGCCGGGGTAAAGACCAGGGCGATGAAGATGGATGCGCCGAGCACAAAGAACAGGGTCAGCGGCAGGAAGCTCATGAACTTGCCGGGGATCGAGTTCCAGAACATGAACGGCAGGAAGGCGCAGAGCGTGGTCAGGGTGCCGTTGACCACCGGCCAGAACATCCGCTTCCCGGCTGCGGCAAAGGCCTCTTCCTTTGGTATGCCTTCGGCCATCTTCCGATCCGCATACTCCACGACCACAATGCCGCCGTCGACGAGGATGCCGACCGCCAGCACCATGCCGAACATCACCATCTGATTGAGCGTGATGCTCATGGCGTTGATCATCAGGAAGGCCAGCAGGAAGCAGGCCGGGATCGCCATCCCCACGATCAGGCCCTGCCGGATTCCGAGGCTGGCCACGATGATGATCATCACCAGCAGACTGGCCGACAGGATGCCGCCTTCAAGGACATTGAGCGTGCGCGCTATGAAGTCGGATTCATCGGAGGTGTAGTCCACCCTGACCGTGGAGGGCCAATTCTTCTGTTCCTCGGCGACCACCTTCTTCACGGCGTCTACGGTTTCCAGAATGTTGGAGCCGCTGCGCTTGGTGACCTCGATCGAGAAGGCGGGCTGGCCGTTGAAGCGGCTGATGGTCGTGGGGTCCTTGAAGGTGCGGCGCACCTCGGCCACGTCGCCCATGGTGATGAGGCGGTCGCCGTTTTTCTTGATGGGCAGGTTCAGGATGTCCTGCGGCTTCTCGATGACGCCAGGCACCTTGACGGCAAACTCGCCGGTCCCCGATCTCAGATTGCCCGCCGGCACCAGCTGGTTGTTCCGGCCGATGACCTGGGCGATCTCACCGGTGGTGACGTTGTAGGCCTCCATCCGCAGAGGATCGACGGTAACCTCCAGCAACTCCTCGCGGGCGCCTCCCATGAAGACCTCGAGCACGCCGTTGGTAGCTTCCAGCCGGTCCTTCAGCCGTTGCGCGACCAGAAACAGCTCACGTTCAGGGGCTGGACCGAAGAGCATGATGCGGAGCACCGCATCCTGGGTGAAGTTGGCCTTCTGGATGATCGGTTCTTCCGCGTCGGGCGGGAACTTGCCGCGCGCCAGATCTATCTGGGCGCGCACATCGGCCAGGGCCAGGTCCGTCTTGATATCGGGCTCGAACTCAAGCGTGACCACAGCGGAGTTCTGCCGGGCCACCGAACTCATCTCCTTGAGGCCCTGGATCGTCTGAAGTTCCAGCTCCATCGGCTTCAGCAACAGGCGTTCGGCGTCCTCCGGGGACACGCCCGGGAAGGGGACCACCACGATGATGTACGGCACATCTATATCGGGCTGCGCCTCGCGCGGCATGGCCAGATAGGCGAAGAAGCCGAAGATCGCCGCGACCAAAGTCACGCCAAGCACAACCTTGCGCCGTTTGATGGCTCCGTCGATGAGGCCGCCGATCATATCTCGTCTCCCGGGGAAGCCAGACCCTAGCGGGCCTGGGCGACCCGAACCTTTTGTCCGTCGCCAACAAACGATTGGCCGACGGTGATGATCTGAACCGAACCCTTGAGACCGCTGACCCAGACACCGCCAGGCGTCTCCTCGAGGACCGACACCGGCGCAAACGCCACCCGGTCGGTATTGACCACATACCGGACGCCCTGACGCCCGGCCGCATCCAGAACCAGCGCCGACACCGGCACCATGTGGGCGGCGCCGGAGCCGGCCTCGATCCGCAGGTCGGACGACAGCCCCGAGCGAATGCTGTTGCCGGGGTTCGAGGCGACGATTTCCACGCGATAGGTCCGGGTCTGGGGGTCGGCCTCCCGGGCCACGTAACGCACACGCCCCGTCAGGATCTGACCGGACACCAGCCTGGCCTTCGCCGACGCACCGACGCGCAGCTTGCCGGCCTCGGTCTCGGGCGCGTCGCCGACGATCAGCAGGGGGTTGAGTTCGATCATGGAGCCGCAGGCCTGCCCCGGAGCAAGATAGGTCCCCACCTCGGCGTCGCGGCGGTCGAACACGCCGGCGAACGGCGCGCGGATATTGACCTGATTGAGCACGATCTCGGCCTGGCGCACAGCGGCCTGGGCCGCATCCAGGTTCGCCTGGGCCTCCAGCACCTGGGTCTGGGAGCGATAGCCCTGCGCGGCCAGCTGGGCTGCGGCTTCCCGCTGAAGCTGGCGTGATTTCAGAGCGGCGCGCGTCTGGTCCAGTGAAGCCTGCCGTGCGTCGACGGCCAACCGGCACAGGATCTGACCCCGGGCCACGAAACCGCCTTCGGTGGCGGGAGCTGCAGCGACCACGCCCGCGGTCTCCGAGCGGACCACTACGCTGCGAGCCGCCTCGGTGCGTCCTCGCAGCACAACTTCAAGATTGCGAACGGTCTCCGGCGTCGTCTTGACCTGGACGCTGAGCGGGCCAACCGGCGCCAGCTTCGCAGCTGCCGCGTCGCGATCGGCCCCGCGATTGTTGAACAGCGATCCCAGCGCAAAGAAGACGATCAGGATCAGCGCGACTGCGATGATAAAGACGTACTGCGATTTCAAACGCATGAAACTCGATCCCCAGCCCCTGTCCGCCGTGCGACGATGGTCTTCACGATGGTTCGCCTTTTCGCGGCGACTTGCTGTCCTTGTGATGCCGCGCCAACCTGACAGCAAATGAAATTACGACCAAAAGGACGACTTGCAGCTCTCAATCGCCGCATCTCATGATTGTGACGTTAATTTTGGTTTCGAATTGCGCGAGTTGCGCACCCGATGTCCAGCAAATCAAGGAACGGAAACACCAGTGCGATACCTTCATACCATGGTCCGCGTGACCGACCTCGACGCCTCGCTTGGCTTCTATTGTGACAAGCTGGGCCTTAAGGAAGTTTCCAGAAACGAGAACCCCATGGGCCGGTTCACGCTGGTGTTTCTCTGCGCGCCTGCCGACGAGGAGGCGGCGCGCAAGGGTCAGGCGCCCATGGTCGAACTCACCTGGAACTGGGATCCGGAAGTCTATGAGGGCGGCCGCAATTTCGGTCACCTGGCCTATGCGGTGGACGATATCTATGCCGCTTGCCAGAAATTGAGTGATGGCGGCGTTGTGATCAATCGACCACCCCGGGATGGCCGCATGGCGTTCATCCGCTCTCCGGACAATGTGTCGGTGGAGTTGCTTCAGGCCGGTCCGGCGCTGGCGCCTGCCGAGCCATGGGCCTCGATGCCCAACGTCGGGGTCTGGTAGGCGCGCCCGAGAGCCTCCGATCAGGTCGGGTCAAGCGGGCGCCGCCGCTTGGCTCGCCACCGCCAGATCGCCAGACCAGCGATCGCCAGAACACCCACAACAACAAAGATGATCGGGCTTTTGTCGGGGGCGAACCGCTCAAGGAATGTCATCGCCAGCGCGCCGAACAGATAGCCCAGCGCGACGAAGATTGCGGACCAGATGCACGAGCCCAGGGCGTTGAGGATCCCGAATCGCAGTGACGAAACACTGGAGATCCCGAGCGCCACTGGCCCGGCCGCTCGCAGTCCGTAAAAGAACCGGAAGCCCAGGATGAAGCTGTTCGGATAGCGCTCGATCATCCCCAGCGCCCTGGCGAACGTGGGGCGCGCGATGGTCTTCTGTACGAAACCGGTCTGGCGAAAGCTGCGCCCCAGCACGAACAGCAGGTGATCCAGCACCCCCGATCCCAAGGCGCCAGTGGTGAACACCACCCAGACGGGGATGATATTCTCGCGCGACAGGGCGCCACCGATGATCACGGCGGTCTGGCCCTCAAAGGCTGCGCCGATGAGGATCGCCAGCGGACCGTAGGTTGCGATGAGATCTTCTGTGGTCATGGGCGCCGAAGCAGGGGGGGGCGAATCTCCCTGGAGTATGTGGCGCGAAGGTTAGCAATCTGACGACGCCCGGCCGCAAGCTGGCGGGACCCTGGCAGGACGGTGCATTCCACATGATCGGAATGGTCTCGATGGCTCCCGGAGCAGGACTCGAACCTGCGACAAGTCGGTTAACAGCCGACTGCTCTACCAGCTGAGCTATCCGGGATCAGGCCGTCGAGGGGCGGGGCTATACGCTGCCGCGCCGGAGCGCGCAAGCCGTCGCATGGCCTGTTTGCACTCTCAAAAAAGAGCCCGACGCGAACGCCGGGCCAAAATCAAGTTGGTGATGATGGGTGTCTTCACAGAAGACCGAGGCAGACTCAGCTTTCATGATTAAGGGCGGGTTAACACTGGTCGCCGGCTCTGGACGCGCGGGGCGGATCGGTCGATCAACAGCCCTGAGATCGCTTAGGAGCTGGCGGCATGCGCATCCATTTCACCGGCATAGCGGGCGCGGGCATGGCGGCTGCGGCGCTGATGATGCGCGAAGCCGGTCACACCGTCAGCGGGTCCGACGCCGACGTTTTCCCGCCCATGTCGACCTATGTGGAGGGTCTGGGCTTCCGAATCAGCTGGGCTTTCGATCCGGCGAATCTGGACGACGACCTGGATCTGCTGGTGCTGGGCGCCAGCGCCAAGCTGGGCGGCGAGTCCAATGTCGAGGTCCAGGCGGCCCGGCGGCGTGGTATCCGCATCACCACCTTTCCGGAACTGGTGGGCGAGGCAACCGCAACCCGCCAGAACACCGTGGTAGCCGGCTCCTTCGGCAAGTCCACATGCTCGGCCCTGATGGCCCACATCCTGCGCGAGGCGGGCGTCGATGCGGGCTGGATGATCGGCGCCATTTCCCCTTCGTTGCCCGATACCGGGCACTGGGGCGCCGCCGCCGAGGTCGTGCTGGAGGGCGATGAATACATCGTCGGGCCCACCGACCGGCGTTCGAAGTTCGTGCTCTACCATCCGCGCGATGTGCTGCTGACCTCGCTGGTTCACGACCACGTGAACGTGTTTCCCACCTTCGCCGAATACGAGGCGCCGTTTCGCGATCTGCTGCGTCTGATCCCGGCGGACGGCCTGCTGATGGTCCGCGCCAGCGACCCGATCCGCGCCATCGCCGGCGAGGCGGCCTGCCGGATCGTCTGGTACGACACCGACCCCTGCGACGGTTGGCATGCCAAGGGCGTCGAGTTCGGCGATGTCTCGCGCTTTATCCTCGTGGACCGGGACGGGCGGCGCGTGGCGCTGACCACCACCCTGCTGGGCGCCCACAACATCGAGAACATCGTCGGCGTCTGCGGCTATCTGCTGGAGCGCGGGCTGGTGAGCGAGGCGGCCCTGACCCGCGCCGTGGCCAGCTTCACTGGCATTCGCCGTCGCCTCGACCGCCTGACAACCCGCTCGACCGTGCCGGTGATCGAGGGCTTCGGTTCATCCTACGAAAAGGCGCGCTCGGCCATCGAGGCCATGCTGCTGCACTATCCCGAGCGGCCGCTGACGGTGGTGTTTGAGCCCCACACCTTCTCCTGGCGCTCGCGCGACGCGCTGCACTGGTACGACACCGTCTTCGGCGGCGCCGCCCGCGTCCTGATCGTCCCGCCGCCCCACCACGGCGAGACCAGTCACCATCAGTCCAGCTTTACCGAAATTCTCGCCCGCGTCGCCGCCACGGGCATCCCTGTGGACGGCGTCGAAACGGCTGACGCCGCCATCGCAGCACTCAGCCGGTTGAAGGGCGACGAGGTGGTGCTCCTGCTGTCGTCCGGACCGCTGCTGGGATTGCCCGACAGCCTGCCGCCGGTATTCGACGCGTTGTACGGCGAGAGAGAAGCCGCGGCCTGAGGCCCCCTCCACCCCCAGCTCTTCGCAGGGAAGGTTAGGTTCAGGGTCTGGGCGGGATCGGCTGGACGTATTCCCGTTTAGCCGCCTTTTCCGCGTCGTTCAGCGCCTTGAACTCTTCCCGCTTGGGCCCGAGATAGCCGAACAGATAGGCGGCCACCTTCCGGATCTGGATCTCTTCCGAACCCTCGGTGATCCGGTAGCGGCGGTGGTGGCGATAGATGTGCTCGAAGGGCGTGTGGCGGGAATATCCCATGCCGCCATGCACCTGCATGGCCCTGTCCGAGGCCTCGCAGACCAGCCGGTTACCCCAGTAGTTACACATCGAAACCTTGTCGGAGATCGTGCGCTCGATCTCCTTGTGATCCATCTTGTCCATCTGCCAGGCGGTCTTGCGGATCAGCAGGCGCAGCATCTCGCACTGGGTCTGGAGTTCCACCAGCGGCCACTGGATAGCCTGGTTGTCGGACAGGGGTTTGCCGAATGGCTTGCGCCTGCGCGCGTACTTGACCGCCTCATTGATGCAGAACTGCGCCGCGCCCAGCGATGAGGCCGCCTGGCGGATACGGTTCTGGTGGACGAAGCTCTGGCCCAGTCCCAGCCCCCGGTCGATCTGGCCCCAGTAGCTGTCCTCCGGGATCCAGACGTTGGTGAAGCTGACCCGTGGATGGTCCGTGGGCATGTTGAACGTCCACATGTACTCTTCGATCTTCACGCCGGGGGTGTCGGCGGGCACGATGAAGCAGGTGATGCCCGTGGCGTCGCCGTCCTTGCCGGACGTGCGGGCGAAGACCATCACGTGGGTGGCGACGTGCATGCCCGTCGTCCACATTTTTTCACCGTTGATCAGCCAGCCGGGCTTGCCGTCCTTTTCGTGCGGGACGCCGGTGGTTTCCATGAAGGTGGCGTCCGAGCCGTGGTTGGGCTCGGTCAGGCCAAAGCCCGTGCGCATCTTTCCGCCCAGCAGCTTGTCGGCGTCGCGTTCGTACTGGGCGTTGGTGGCGAACTCCTTGAACATCAGGATGAAGGGGTTGTTGCCGACGATCGAGTGTTCGGTCTGCAGGTCGTTGAACAGGCCCAGCCCCTTGGCGGCCAGATGCTCGCGGATCACCGCCATGGCCAGCTGGGTGCCGCCCTTGCCGCCCATCTCCGGGGGCCAGGCGTAGCGCAGGTGTCCAGCCTCGTCGGCCAGCTTGCGCGCCTTGGCCAGCAGCTCTTCCCAATCCTTGCGGGGCAGGCCCTGGTTGTCCCAGTCGGTACGGGCATGCTCGCGGCGGTGGTCGAAGAACCGCTCGTTGTCGTCCTGCGCCTGCAGCGGCTTGATCTTGTCCTCGATGAACTGGTCCAGTACGGCCAGATAGTCCACGAGGTCCTTGGGCAGGTCGAAGTCCATGGCGTATTCCTCTTGCAGGGGCGGACTTGACGTTGGGGAGGCGTTTACAAGCCGACCATTCGCCCGCCAGATCATTTCAAGAATAGACCTAGCCAGAGGTTCCGTCGGGTCATGGAATTGGATGTTCGCGCACAGTTGGAGCGCCTGACCCAGCGATTGGGCGGGGAGGGCGCCACGCTCACCGAGGCCCAGCGGCTTTCGGGTGGCGCCAGCATGGAAACCTGGGCCTTCGGGTTCGAGGGACGGGACGGGCCGGAGCGTCTCATCCTGCGCCGCCGCAGTGCGCCGTTCGACGAGGAGACTGCGCGTTCCATCAGCCTTGCGACCGAGGCCGCCCTGATCCGAGCGACGGGCGCCAACGGCGCCGTCGTCCCCCAGGTTCGCCACCTCTGTGATGAGGCCGATGGGCTGGGCGAGGCCTATGTGATGGTGCGGGTCGATGGCGAAACCCTCGGCAAGCGGATCACCAGTGATGTGCGCTTCGACGCTATCCGCCCGGCGTTGGCGCGGCAGTGCGGCGCCGCACTGGCGCCGATCCACGCCACGCCCCCGCCGCCGGGCCTGAAGCTCAAGACGGTCGACGCCGCGCTCGAACTGGACCGCTACGAGGAGGTCTATCGCGCGACCGGCGCCGAGCGGCCGATCCTGGAACTGGCTTTCCAGTACCTGCGCAAGCATCAGCCGGAGCCGGTGGAACCGGTTTTGCTGCACGGCGATTTCCGCAATGGCAACATCATGTTCGACCCCGAACGTGGCGTAGCGGCTGTCCTCGACTGGGAGTTGGCCCACATCGGTGATCCGGCCGAAGACATGGGCTGGATCTGCACCAACTCCTGGCGCTTCGGGCGGCCCGACCGCCCGGTGGGCGGCTTCGGCGACTATGCGGACCTGCTGGCTGGCTACGCGGCGGCGGGCGGTCGTTCCATAGACCTCAGTCGCGTCCGATTCTGGCAGATGCTGGGCTCGCTGCGCTGGGGCGTCATGTGCCTGACCATGTATCTGAGCTGGCGCGACGGCGCGGAGAAGTCGGTCGAGCGGCCGATGATCGGACGACGCGTTTCCGAAACCGAGGCCGATCTGGTCGTCCTGCTGGAGCAAGGTCTGTGATCACCCATCCCCGCACCGAGGAACTGGCTCAGTCTGTGGCGCTCTGGATCGAGCAGATCCGGCCCAGTCTTGACCCCCGCAACGCCTTCCTGGCCCGCGTCGCCGCCAACGCCATGGCCACCATTGGCCGTGAGATCACCCAGGGTCCTGCCGCCGAGGCCGAGGCTGTCCGGCTAATGGCTGAGGTGCTGGACCGGACGGGCGACCACGCCGAAATGAACACAGAGCTCTGCGCGCGGATACGATCCGGCGAACTGACCGTGGAAACGCCCGGCTTACTGGCCGCCTTAACCGTGATGGCCCGTAACCAGATCGCCATAGACCAGCCCGGCTACAAGGCAGAGGGATCGTTGTAGGTCCTATGGTCCGGGCGGTCGCGGTACAGCGCTGGCTTAGGGCGCGGCCGGCGCGGCGGGCTTGATGTCCAGGAAGTCCGGCATCACCGCATTGTACTCAGCGGTATAGCCCAGATCGTCGACCACCTGCTGATGTCCCTGCCACATCATGTGCAGCGCTACATAGAGCACGATGATCAGGCCAACGAAGCCGATCCAGCGATAGCGATGCAGCAGGTTTGCGATCCAGGTTGCGGCCACGCCCATCAATGCAATCGACATCAGCAGGCCAAACACGAGGATCCCCGGGTGTTCGCGGGCGGCGCCGGCCACCGCCAACACGTTGTCCAGCGACATGGAAATGTCGGCGATGAGGATCTGGGTGAAGGCGGCGCGGAAGGATTTGGCGGGTTTGACCTGCGGAACTGTGGTGGGGTCGTCGTCCATCGCGGCGGCGGCGGCGACTTCGTCGGCAACGCCCTGCTCGTGCAGCTCGCGCCACATCTTCCAGCAGACCCAGAGCAACAGCACCCCGCCCGCGAATAGCAGGCCAATAACCCCCAGCAGCTGGGTCGTTATGAGGGCAAAGCCGATCCGGATGATGACCGCCGCGGCCAGACCCCAGATAATCGCCTTCTTGCGCTGGGCTTCGGGCAGGCCACCAGCCGCCAGGCCCACTGCGACCGCGTTGTCGCCGGCCAGAACGAGGTCGATCATCAGCACCTGGAACAGGGCGGACAGGGCGGCGGGGCTCAGAAGATCTGCAAACATCAGCCATTCAATGCGTCACGGCGCGAAAGGCTGCAACCATCGAGGTGATCACGTGGCGAAACAGGAGCGGCGCGCCGGGGTTGGCTGTATCAGGCCGCTAGCGCCGCAGTCGCGCCGCCTCATAGAGCGAGATCGCCGCGGCCGCCGAGACGTTCAGGCTCTCGAAGCCGCCGGGCATGTTGATTCTGGCCAGGTCGTCGCAGTGCTCGGCGACGAGTCGACGGATGCCATCGCCCTCCGAGCCCAGCACCAGCACGGTGGCGGCGCCGTCCAGCACTTCGTGCAAACCCCGCTCTGCGTCGCCATCCAGTCCCACTGCGCGCCAGCCGCCCTGGGCCAGTTCCTCCAGCGCCCGCGACAGATTGACCACGCGTGCGACCCGCACCCGATCCACCGCACCGGCGGCGGCCTTGGCCAGTGCGCCCGAGAGCTTGGGCGCGTTGCGATCCTGAAGGACCACGCCGGTCGCCCCGAAGGCGGCGGCAGAGCGCAGAATGGCGCCGACGTTCTGGGGGTCGGTGACCTGATCCAGCATCAGGACCACCGCGCCGGGCCGGGCCTCAAACTCGGCGAGGTCCACGTCCTCCAGCGGGGCAGGGCGCAGGGCCACGCCCTGGTGCACGGCGCCCTGTGGCAGCTTCTGGCCGACAGCGTGATTGTCCACGGTTTCCAGTGCAGCGATCTGACCGAAGGCCGCCCGGATCTGTTTGGTGCGTTCGGGTGTGGCCAGCAGGTGCAGCGGTTCGCCGCGATGCGGGTTTGCAAGGGCCGCCTCCACAGCGTGCCAGCCCCAGATCCAGTCATCTGACGCGGCTGACGGGCGCCCGCCCGGGCGGCCCTGAGGCCGGAATTTCCGGCCCTTTCGGGCGTCGTTGCGTTCGGAGTTCGAGGCCACTATAAGACGCGCTCCGATTTGGGACCCCCCGCAAGGGCGACCGCTTCTGGACTGTGAGACGGGCCGCTTTAAGCCCCTCGGGTCCTTTGGCGGAAGCCTTTTCTCAAAGGTCCCGGAACGGCTCGCGCGCGCTGGGGGAATGTCCCGAGTGGCAAAGGGGGGGGACTGTAAATCCCCTGCTGTAATGGCTTCGTAGGTTCGAGTCCTACTTCCCCCACCACGCGTTCGAGCCTGAACTTGAGGAGATTTGGGCGGCGACGCCCAACCTATCTGGCGGGTATAGCACAATGGTAGTGCAGCAGCCTTCCAAGCTGAATATGCGGGTTCGATTCCCGCTACCCGCTCCAACGTCTTTCACCGCTTGACCGCACAACGCCCGCAGGATCCCGATGGCCAAAGAGAAATTCGAACGTACCAAGCCGCATTGCAACATTGGAACGATTGGTCACGTTGACCATGGGAAGACGACGTTGACGGCGGCGATTACGATGACGCTGGCGAAGGCGGGTGGCGCGAAGGCGATGGCCTAC
>CAIVVM010000051.1 GCA_903909375.1 uncultured Alphaproteobacteria bacterium | reverse complement strand
CCGCCACCGCCCAGAACCTGCGCAAACTCGCCAAGCTGATCCCGCAACCGGCGCCCGCAATGGCCTGAGGGGGCGGGCCGCCTCGCCACAGCCCCGCCAACACCCGCGCCAGCAGCCGACTTCTTCAACAAAATCGGGGGATTGCGGTCGATCGCTCGCCAGCGGAAATCCATCAGCGCACGCTATCGCCTAGGGCGCATTGCCTGAAATCTGCGGAGCGGATTTGGACCGGGGACTTGCCCCATCCCACGGGGAGCGCCCTGACGCAAGGTCGGCTCGCCCTACCAGACGTCTATGAAGCTACGTCCCGAGCGGCGGATCGAGACGCCGGTGGCATTAAGGCCCCGAGTCAGCCAGTCGCGAGTGTCCGCCGGGTCGATCACCGCGGTGATCTCGCAGACCTGGGCCACGGAGATGGCCTTGCCCGTCTGATACATCCGCCCCACTAGTTTCTGGAATAGCGCCTCGCGGGCCTGGGGATCCAACTCCGCCTCCAGTTCCTTGCGGTAGCCCAATCGCACGGCGCCCTCCAGGCCCATGGGACCGAACTCGGCGGTGGGCCAGGCGACGGTGAAGGCCGGGGCCGAGAAGTCGCCGCCGGTCATGGCCTGGGCGCCGAGGCCATAGCCCTTGCGAAGCACCACGGCGAACAGCGGCACGGTAAGCGCCGCCGAGGTTACGAATAGCCGCGAGCCGCGCCGCACGGCAGCCGTCTTCTCGCTATCCGGCCCGACCATGAACCCGGGTGTGTCGCAGAGGGACAGGATCGGCACGCCGAAGGCGTCGCAAAGCTGCATGAACCGGGCGCCCTTTTCCGCGCCCTCGGCGTCGATGGCGCCGCCGAGGTGGCGGGGGTCGTTGGCGATGACGCCGAAAGGCCGGCCCTCGATGCGCAGGAATCCGGTGATCATGCCGGGGCCGTAGCCAGCGCGCAGTTCCAGGAAGCTGGCCTCGTCCGCCAGGCCACGAATGACCGCCCGGATATCATAGGCGCGCACCCGGTTCTCGGGGATGGCGTGGCGCAGGATACGCTGGTCGGCGCAGGTCCAGTCCTTTACCCGGCCCTGGAACATGCCCAGCAGGTGACGCGCCGCCGCGGTCGCCTCAGCCTCGTCCTCGACCAGCAGATCCAGCGTACCGTTGGCCCACTGGACATCGGAAGGGCCGATCTGGTCGGGGGTGAACACGCCCAGGCCGCCGCCCTCGATCATCGCCGGACCACCCAGGCCGATGTTGCTGTCGCGGGTGGCGATGGTGATGTCCGCGCAGCCGAAGAACACCGCGTTACCGGCAAAGCAGCGCCCGGAGTTGATGGCGATCCGCGGGGCGACCCCGGACATACGGGCGAAGGTGGTGAAGCTTGTGGTGTCGAGCGACGAGGCCGAAAGGCCACCCACGTCGACGTCCCCTGGCCGTCCGCCACCCCCCTCGGTGTACCAAACTACCGGCAGCTTCCAGTGCTCGGCGAACTCCAGGATCTGGTCGGTCTTTTTGTGCCCGAAATGGCCCTGGGTGCCGGCGAGCACGGTGTAGTCGTAAGCCAGCGCCGCGCAGCGCGAAGTCTCCGGCCCGAACAGGGCGCCATTGACGTCGCCGATGCCGGTGACGATGCCGTCGGCGGGGGTTGCGACCTGCAGGTCCTCGATGGTGCGGCGGCGGCGCTGGGCGGCGATGGCCAGGCCGGCGAATTCCCGAAAGCTCCCGTCATCGAACAGGTCGCCCAGGTTCTCCCGCGCGGTGCGCTGGCCGGTCTTGCGCCGGCGGGCGACCGCGTCGGGACGGTTCTCATCGAGGGTCAAGGCCTGGCGGGCGCGCACCTCGGCGAGGTCGGCGCGGATCAGCCCCAGATCGATGGTGTCATCCGCAGCGGCGACGTCGTCCTGGGCGCCTTCCTGGATGAACACCAGGGGGTGGCCCTCGTCGACGATCAGGCCGGTCTCGCCCACCAGGCCTGTGACCACGCCGCCGGTCGGCGCAGTGGCGAGGTGCTGCATCTTCATGGCCTCGAGCACGGCGACGGGCTGGCCGGCGCGGACGTGGTCACCGACGGCGACCTCGAAGCCGACGATGGTGCCCCGCAGGGACGCCGCCACCGTGAGGCTTCCCTCGGGCGCCTCGACCAGAGCCTGGGCGACCTCGGCGGCGATGGCATCGACCGGCGGCGCGAGCTCATCGGCGCGCGCGAGCAGCGCGGCGAGCCGGTCCTCGACAAAGCCTGTATCGGCCGTCCCAGCCGCCACTTCGGGAGCCTCCAGGATCGCCCGCAGCAGGGCAAGGTTGTTGTCGACGCCTTCCAGCCGGAACTCGGCCGCCGCCCGAACCGCACGCGCCAGAACGGCGCCGAGGTCGGCTGCGGGACTGTGCACGATGACCTTGGCGATCATGGAGTCGAAGGCCGGGCTGGGCCGGTAGCCGGCGAAGCCCGCACCGTCCACACGCACGCCCGGACCGCTGGGCGGCTCGTAGCGGGCGATGACCCCACCACCGCCAGAGACCGCGCCGTCAGCAGCGATCCGCTCAAGATTGACCCGCAGCTGGACGGCGTTTCCGCGCGCCGGAGGCGGACCGTCGGCCAAGCCGACATCGGCGAGCGATTCGCCCCCGGCCAGCCGGATCTGGATCTGCACCAGGTCGAGGCCGGTCACGGCTTCGGTGACGGTGTGCTCCACCTGCAGACGGGCGTTGGCCTCGATGAACACCGCGGTCTCGCCGTCGGCGACGTCGAGCAGGAACTCGAAGGTTGCTAGGCCTCGCAGGCCCGCCGCCTCGGCCATGCGCACAGACCAGGCCTGCAGCCGCGCCCGCAGGGTGGACGACAGTCTGATCGCCGGGGCGAACTCGATCATCTTCTGCCGCCGGCGCTGCAGCGAGCATTCACGGTCGTGAATCGCCACCGACCGCATGCCGTCGCCCGCCACCTGCACCTCGATGTGCCGCGCCGCGGCGATGAAGCGCTCGGCATAGAGCCGGTCGTCACCGAAGGCGGCCTGAGCCTCCTGGGCGCAGGCGACAAAGGCCTCTGTGGCGTCCTCGCCTGCACTGAGACGGCGCATGCCGCGCCCGCCGCCGCCGGCCACGGCCTTGATCATCACCGCCGCGCCCTTGGGAAGTCCGGCCTGGAAAGCCCGGATGTCGTCCAGCGTCGCGCCGCCGGCCAGACCGTCGATGACCGGCACGTCGTGGGCTACGGCAAAGGCGCGGGCGCGAGCCTTGTCGCCGAACAGGTCCAGAGCCTCGGCATCGGGGCCGACGAAGGTGAGTCCAGCCGCGACGCAGATCCTCTGGAAGGCCGCGCTTTCAGACAGAAAGCCATAACCCGGGTGGACGGCGTCGCATCCCGCCGCCACCGCGGCGTCGGCGATGGCCTGACCGTCGAGATAGGCCCGCGGCCCGACGCCCTTCAGCGCCAGAGCATCGCTAGCCCGCCCGCGGTGGAGCGCCGAGGCGTCGTCCTCCGAAAACACGGCGACGGTATGGAGGCCCAGGTCTGCCGCGGCGCGAGCGATCCGGATGGCGATCTCACCGCGGTTGGCAATGAGCAAGGAACGGATCGTCAGGCCACATCTCCGAATTACTAGGCCGCCCGCGCGAAGGCAGGGACCAGGTGGCGGCCCGCCAGCTCAATGCTCTTCAGCACCGCGTCCGGGGGTATCGAGCCGTACTGCATCATGCACATCATGCGGTCGGCGCCGATAGCCTCGTAGCCCCGGATCTTGTCGGCGCAATGATCGGGGTCGCCGATCACAACGCAGTCGAGGGGCTCCAGCACCTCGTGGGCCTCGGTGAACGATATGGTCTCGCCCTGCGCCATCCGCTTGAGGACCTTCAGCACGGGCGGATCGTCGTCGTGGATCACCGTCTCATTGGGATCCAGTTGCGCCTGAGCAGCGGTGTCGCGGGCAGAGTTGGGGTGCAGCCCCCCCTTGATCATGTCGTACCAGACCCGCCGCGGCACCTTGAACACCACCGGGGCGGCGTTGACGTACCAGAGCGCCGACCAGGCCGCGCCGTTGGCAATCGCCTGTGCGCGGGTCTCGGCGAGGTGGATGAAGGTGAAGCAGCCCTTCTGGGCGTTCACCGTCCTGCCCGCCGGTGCCTTGCAGGCGGCCAAGCCGCGCTCGTGCTCCCGCAGCATCTCGCCAAGGAAGGCGACGGGGCTGAGCAGGGTGGTGCCGAGTGCGCCCACACCCATCTCGCCGGCCATGAAGAAGCTCTCGGGCGAACCGCACGTCTGCCACAGCGGCGGGTGCGGTTGCTGAAGGGGCTTTGGCACGATCTCGCGGGGCGGCACCTTGTAAGTCGGTGTGTCCCAGGAGAACTCCTTTTCGGTCCAGACCCGTGGAATGACATGCATGGCCTCGCGGACCTCGTCGCGCGCTGTGTCCGGGTCAACGCCGAAGGTCTCCCACTCCTTACCGCCGCTCTTGGCCAGGCCGAGGTCGAAACGCCCCCCGGACAGGACGTCGATCGTCGCCCCACGCTCGGCCACCCGAAGCGGCGAGTTGATCTTGAACGGCGCCAGCACACCCGCATGGCCGACCCGCAGCCGTTTGGTCGCCATGGCGATCGCCGTGAGTACAACCTCCGGCGCCGAGGAATAACTGAACTCCGGCGAGCCGTGGTGTTCCACCTGCCACCACGTCGTGAAGCCGGCCGTATCCGCAGCGCGCGCCTGATCCAGAATTTCCCGGAACAGGCTGGCTTCATCGGTCCCGCGCCACGGAAACGCCTTCTGGATCTCGCAGAAGATATCGAACTTCATCGCGCCGCTTCCCCATGGCCACCGTACATAACGTTTGTTACGTAATTTGATCTTGGCGAGCGTGTCAAGGACCGCGCGCTCCGTTTGCAGCCGGGTCTCGGCGGGGCGCCCGTTGAGCCTTTGGCATAACACAAGATATGCTAGTCTGGGCCCGCGCGGAGACGTCGCAATAGGGAGACACGGCATGGCCGAGGACTGGGCTCTGGAGCAGTTCTACCACACCATCATCAACGCCCGGGATATCGACGAGACCGTCGTGTTCTACCAGGCGCTTGGCTTTGAAATCATTCGAGACCGCCGCAACATGACCTGGCCGCCGGGAGGCGGCGTGGTCTTCGGCCTGATCCCGGACGTCAAGGGACGCGGCGGCACGCTGATGGCCCTGCCCAACGATCCGCCCCCGGCGGGGCCGATGCTGGACATCATTCAGTGGCTAGAGCCGCAGGCGTCCTTTAATCCTGTGTCCCCAACCACCGTGCCAAGAGTGACCGCTTTCCGGACGCGCAATGTCGCGGGTGCGCTCAAGGCCATGCAGGCGAAGGGCTACCGGACCACGACCGCGGAAGCCTACACCGGTAACGCCGCCGCGGGCATTCTGGCCGTCGGCGGCGTCTACGACCCCAACGGCAACGTCATCGAGCTGATTGAACTTGCACCGGGACTGACGACCTCACGCCTCCAGGAGGTCTACGGGACTGACGCACCCGGCTAGCGGCCGATGCGGTAGATTCGCGCCGCCACGTCGTGGAACATCAGCGCTTTCTCGCCGGCGCTGAAGTCCCTGACCATCTTCTTGTGGGCGTTCCAAAGGACGCCGTATCCGCAGGCGCGCTTGTCCATCGGGAAGTTGCTCTCGAACAGGCAGCGATCAGGTCCGAAAAGGTCGATGGCGGCGCGGTAGTAGGGCCCGTTGGCGGCGGCCAGCTCGTCGGAGGTCGGCGGCCGAGAACGTTCGTTCCAGCCGAACCCGTTGAAGTGCATGTTAAGCCCGCCCAGCTTGACCACAACATTGGAACGGGCAGCGACCTGAGCCAGGCCCGTCTGCCAGTCTGCGAACACCTCAGCCCGGCGGTCGGCATAGTAGCCCAGACCCAGCGGCGTGCCGATGTGGTCCAGAATGATCGTCAGCTCGGGGACCGCCGCCGCAAGCGCGGCCACCTCGGCGAGCTGGTGATGGAAGACCCAGATGTCCAGGCTTAGGCCGCGCCGCGCCAGTTCGCGCGCGCCGCTCAGAAACGCGGCGCTGGCCATCATGCCGTCCGGGGCGCTGGGATAGGGATCAAGCACACCGTTCGGATCGGCGGCCACGATTGGCCGCACCCCGCGGTATCGGTCCGGCGCGCGAGCGATGTGGACATCCAGCACCCGCCCCGCCTCGCGTCCCAGCATCAGGTCGACCGAGCCGAAGATGGCTGCGCACGCCCGCACGGGTCCGAAGACGCCGCTCGCAGCCTGAGCCGCGACGCCATTGGCGAACTCCACTTCGCCGACCGATCGCAGTTCCGGCGGGCCCTCGGTCCGATACATCGCGCCGCACTCGGCGTAGACGGTGGCCACGATGTTGTGGCCTGCGCCGTCAGGTCCGGCGTCCGCCAGGAGATCTGGCAACAGGTAGGCGTCGTGCGGCAGCTTCCACAGGTGGTGGTGAGCGTCGATGATCGGCAGGTCCGGTTCGAGGGGCGCTTCCGACACCTGCGACAGCCATTCGGCCCTGACCGGCCACTCCATCGACATCGTGGGAACTCGTTGACTGCTTCAGGGACATGCGGTGACGGGACGGGCGCCTAGAGCCCCGTCCCGCGCCGGATCAGAAGTTCACGCCGACGCGCAGGCCATAGGTGCGGGGCGGGTAGTAGACGAAATTGTCAGGCTGCAACACCTGTTGCCCCAGCGAAACGGACTGCAGCCCATCATTGGAGATGATGTCGTCATCCTCGATGTTCGACACAAAGGCATCGACCTTGTAGCGGCTGTCCGGGCTGTTCCATGTCAGTCGCAGATTGGTCGTATGATAGGCCTTCTGCCGCGAGGTGACGAAGTTGTCCGGCAGGAAGTCGACCTTGCCCGAAAAGTAGGTGTCGACACGCGGCGTCAAAGTGCCGAAGCCAACGTCAAAGGTGTATTCGGCGCCCACGTTCACGGAGTAGGGCGGCGTTTGGTTCAATCGGTTGCCCTTGAAGTTGCAGAGCCTGGTCGTGGCATCGCAGCCTGGCCCAGGGCCGCCGAAGCGCCCGTTCGTGGTGATGTAGCGACCATACTTGGCGTCGGTCACAGTTAGCGATGCATTCAGGCGCAGGTGGTCAACCGGAACCAGCGTGAACTCCGCCTCCAGGCCGTTCACGTCGGTGCTGCCGTTGACGTTGTTGATGCCGGACTGGGTCGAGCTCTGGATGAACACCTGAAGGCCCTTGATGACCTGATGGTAGGCCGCCAGATTGAGCTGGGCCCGACCATCAAGGAACTGGGATTTCCAGCCCACATCGAACGAGGTGAGCGTCTCGGGATTATAAATGTTGGCCAGGCCCACGATGTTACCGCCGGCCAGGTAGCCTCGGGAAATCGAGCCGTAGAGCAGCGAGTCCTCGCTGACCTGCCAGGCGGCGCCCAGCTTGCCGGTCACCTGATCCCAGCTCTTGCTGAAGGGCCCCTGGAACACCCCACAGCTGCCACCGCAGGCCAGGGGCAGTTGGTAGTCGAGGTAGTTGTAGCCATACTTCTTGTCGTGCGTATAGCGGACGCCCAGCGTCAGGGTCAGCGGAATCCCGGCCGAGGTCTTGGACAGGTCGTAGTCGAACTGAGCGAAGGGCGCATACGACTTGGTCTTGCTCGTGCCCTGGCTGAAGAAGTTGAAAGCATTGAAGGGCACCGTCGGGCCGAAGTCGTTGAAACCCAGGTCGCGGTAGGCGAAATCCTGGAAGTTCTTGCCGTAGAAGTAGATGCCGCCGACCACCCAGCGCAACGCCCCGTCCCCCTTGGACGCGAAGCGCACCTCCTCCGAGAATTGTTTGGCGTTCAGGGTCCATGGCGCGCCGATCGCCATCGGCAGGTCAGAGCCGTCGCCGTCGCTTACCTGATTCACGTCGCTGGTCCCGTAGGCGGTCACCGAGGTGAAGTTGGCAAACGGGAGCTTCCAGTCGAAAGTCGCCGAATAGAGTTCCGTCTCGTTCTTGCCGGCGTCCCGCGCGTCATGACAGACCCGCCGGGGATTGAACTTCGCCTGGGTGCTGAAGTCGCAGGCTGAACCGATCGCGATGCCCAGCGGGGCGCGGGTAAAGCGCGCCGGGGTCTGCCACCAGGCCGTCGCTGTGGCGGCCACGCCCTTGTTCTGGCTCAGACTTGCGGCCAGCAGCAGGCTGGCGTCGGCATTGAAGTCGAGGGCCAGCTGAGCCCGCAGCATCTGGTAATCCTGGGCGTCGAGTTGGTCGGTCGCCGTCGCCTTCTTGGACAGGTTTTTCGTATAGGCGTCGTGCTCGGCCGACACCGCGGTGAGCCGGGCCATGGCGCGGAAATCTCCGTTCTCCGCCAAGGGCGCATTGAGGAAGGCGCGGAACGTGCGCGCGTCATAGTTGCCGAGCATAGCGTCTGCTCCGGCGTGAAACTCGCCGGTCGGCTTCTTGGTGATGACGTTGATCGATCCACCCACGGAATTGCGACCGTAAAGGGTGCCTTGCGGCCCGCGCAGAACCTCGACGCGGGCGATGTCATAGAACTCAGAGTCGATCGACGTGGTCCGCTGCACATAAACGCCGTCGATATTGTAAGCGACGGGCGAGTCCCCGCCCGGCGTGGTGTTCTGGCTGCCCAGACCACGCATTGTGATGACGTTCTCCCCACCGGTCACGCCCGAACCGAAGCGCAGGGACGGAACCCGCATGCCCAGATCCTTGAAGCCGATCACGCCCTGGGCCTGGAGGGCGTCGCCGCCGACCGCACTGATGGCGATGGCGACCTTCTGGACGTTTTCCTCGCGATACTGGGCGGTGACGACCACCTCACTGATCGTCGCCTCCCGCTCCTGTCCAGCGGCCGGGGCGGCGCTTGCCGAAAGGCAGACTGCGGCGACGCCGGTGAACAGTTTCAGCGTGCGTTGGCTAATCATTCTCAATTCCTCCCCTGTTCCAAATCCGGCGACCGGGAGGCCACCGGGACTAAGCCCCTCAGGGCTTACCTTGATCCGCTAGAGCCTCGTTTGCCCGCGAGTGGCGGACGCCGGGTTCGAGTTCGATCATCTCGATGATGTTACCGTTGGGGTCGTAGCAGCACACTGTGCCGACGACGCCGAGGGCCTGTTCCGGCGTGTGCACCGGCTGCGCGAACCGCACGCCCTGTCGGCTGAGGTCGTCGTAGGCCGCGTGGACGTTTTGGGTCCGGAACGCGAGGATTCGCGGCACTGTCTCGTCGATCTTCGCCGGATCTGGAAACTCGGCCTTTGGCTCAAGCCACTCCAGAAGGTCCAGCATCGGACCGTCTGGATCCGACGGCAACACCATGAGGACGCCGCGCCCCTGCGCGCGTTTAAGACCAAACAAGCCCGCTACGAATGGCGGCCACTTCACATGGCGGCGGTCGTTCAGAACGTCGAACCCGAGCTTGCGATAGAAAGCGACCGACTCGTCTAGATCCCGGCAGTTGATGACCGTGTGGTAGAATCGCGAAAGCGCCCAGCCAGGTTCGCTCATTCCGTAGCCTCCCTCAGGCGGCGCTGGGTGGGACGTCGCCGGCGCCGCATCGTATGCAGCGGCCCGGCCCGTCGTTCAGCTCACCTGCAGGACAACTGTCCCACGGGCCGCTCACCTCCAACCGCGTTATCTGAAAACATAACGCGCGTTCTTTCGGGATGGCAAAGGAATAATATAACGACCGTTCTGTCCGGCGTGCGGCAGAACATCCGCGTTCGCGTACAGAACGGATGGTTGGGTGTCAGGCAGGAGCGCGAACCGGCCGACGCGGGGCGTGGGCAGAAAGCGGGTGATCGTCTCGGGCGACGGACGGGCTCAGGCGGGTGTCGATCAGCGAATCGATGAACCGCCTTTGCGCGGGAGCCGCCAGCTTTCCAGCGATCAGCACTTGCACCCCGATTCCGTCGACCAACGCCACCAGTTCGCGAGCGGCAAGGTCCACGTCCAGATCGGCGCGGGCCTCACCCTGTTCCTGCGCGCGGCGGATAAGGCTGGCGATTCGGCCGGACCATTCGCGGTACCGCTCCTGCATCACCTGGTTCACTTGCGGACTGTGTGCAGCGCGTTCCCAGAAGGCGACCCAGAAGCGCCAGCGCGCCTTCATCACTGTTGTGGTCGGCAGGGCCGTGTAGAGCAGATACCGAAGGGCCTCCCGCGCCGAGGATCCCAACGCGACTTCCTCCATCGGCGCGCGGACCTGCTCGGCGGCCTGCTCCGACGCCGCAATCAGAACCTCGTCCTTGGACTGGAAGTAGTGGGTCAGTGCGCCGGTAGTGAATCCGGCCTCGCGCGCCACTTCCCGGAGGGTCAGCCCCTCGAGCCCGTCACGCGAAATCACGTTAAGCGCCGCGGCGGCAAACAGTCTTCGCCGTTCAACATGATCTGCCTTTCGAGCCATTGCCCTGATGATCTCCGCACTGTGGGGCGCGCGCGTTAGCATACTACCCCGCAGATACATACGCCCGCCCGTGCCCACCGGCCTAAGGGACCGCGGACCGCCGTTCGTCTGGGCAAAGATGGTCAACCAGCGAATACGCCGCCGTCGATCACCAGTTCAGACCCGGTGACGAATCTGGCCGCCTCAGAGCAGAGGTAGAGCACCCCCTCGGCGATATCTTCGGGCGATCCCGAGAATCCGAGAGGTGTCGCCGCCGCCGCGACCGTGCGGGTCTCGGTCATGATCTCATCGATCGAGTTGCCTCCGGGAGGCATGTCGCCGCCGTGCTGCATTTTGACCCAGATCGGCGTCTCGATGCTTCCGGGGTGGATAGAATTGACCCGAATCCCGTTGCGCACCGCAGCACATTCCAGCGCCACCGCCTTGGTGAAGAGCCGCACGCCGCCCTTGCTGGCGCAGTAGCCGGACAGACCCGCGATCCCCTTCAGTCCGGCCACCGAAGAGATATTGACTACAGATCCGCCTCCGGACCGTGTCATCGGATCCAGAGCCGCTCGCGTCCCAAGAAACACGCTGTCCAGATTGACCGCATTCTGCCGCCGCCAGGTGGCAAGGGTCATCTCGCTGAGTGGCGAATGGATGCAGAGGGCGGCATTGTTGACCAGGATATGAAAGCCGCGGCCGGCGGCCTGTATTGAGTCCATCACTCGGATCCAGTCCGCCTCCTCCGCGACATCCAGCCTCCGGCCCTCGACCTCGCCGCCCGCGCCCTGGATACCCGTACACGTCTCGGCCAGCCCGGCTTCGTCGATGTCGGCAGCCACCACCGATGCGCCCGCCCTCGCCAGGGCCTCTGCGCAGGCCCGGCCGATCCCACTGGCCGCACCCGTCACCAGCGCAACCTTGCCCACGAAGCTAGCCATCAAACCCTCCTAAACACATAACGTTCGTTACATATGGCATCCAATTGGCTTGCGGACCAACCGATCGAATCGTAACGTTTGTTATGCACTGGGTGCAGGAGGCGACCGATGTCCAGGGTTCCCGACTATGACGCCGTCGTCATCGGCGCGGGCTTCGCGGGTCTCTACGCCGTCCAGAAGTTGACCAGCCTTGGCTTCCATGTCGCTGGCTTCGAGCGCGGCGAGGATGTGGGCGGCGTCTGGTACTGGAACCGCTATCCTGGCGCCCGCTGCGACTGCGAAAGCTACTACTACAGCTACGGGTTCTCCCAGGACTTGCAACAGGACTGGACCTGGAGCCGTCGCTATGCCGAGCAACCCGAGATTCTGAACTACCTGGGCCACGTAGCCGACCGCTTCGACCTTCGCCGGCACTTCCGTTTTGGTGCAGCCGTGGAGACCTTGGTCTTCGACGAGGCGGACGAAATCTGGCGGGTTCGCGCGCAGGGCGGCCCTACGGTCACCGCCCGGTTCGTAATCTCGGCCATGGGCTGCCTGTCGGCCGTCAACTGGCCGGACATCCCGGGCATCAGGTCCTTCCAGGGTCGGCTGCTGCACACGGCCGACTGGCCGCATGACCGCGTGAACTTCTCCGGCCGTCGCGTGGGCGTGATCGGCACCGGAGCCTCAGCAGTCCAGGCGATCCCGCACATCGCCCGCGAGGCGGCGCACCTCAAGGTCTTCCAACGCACCGCCAACTGGGTCCTTCCGGCCTGGAACCGGGCGAGCGACCCAGACTTCGACGCCTGGGTGAAGGCTCACTATAGCGAGATCCGCGAGCGCTGCGCGACTTCACCTGGGGCGGTGCCATTCGACGCCCCGACCCAATCCGCGCTGGAGACGCCGGAGGTTGACCGGCAGGCCATCTACCAGAAGTACTGGGACCTGGGCGGCATGCGGTTCTTCACCGCTTTCACCGACATGTTCAGCAACCTGGAGGCCAACGCCACGGCGCAGGCCTTCGTGCGTCAGCAGATCCTGAAGATCGTGAACGATCCGGAAACCGCACGCGCGCTGATCCCCACGACCCACCCGATCGGCGTGAAACGACCACCTCTCGATGACGACTACTACGAGACCTTCAATCGCCCGAACGTGAATCTGGTCGACATCCGCAACGCCCCGATCATCGAGGTCGTCGGACAGACCGTGCGCACCGCGGACGCGGATTACGAATTCGACGACCTGGTGGTGGCCACCGGCTTCGATGCCATCACCGGCGCGCTGCTGGCGCTCGACGTGCGCGGGCGTGGCGGCGTCACGTTGCAGTCGCGCTGGCGTGAGGGACCCAGCACCTATCTCGGCCTGGGGGTAGCGGGCTTTCCCAACCTGTTCACGATCACCGGCCCGCTCAGCCCGGCGGTGCTGGCCAACATGCCGACGGCGGTGGAGCAGCATGTGGACTGGATCGCCGATTGCCTGGACCACATGCGCCGCGAGGGCATAGGCGTCATCGAAACCACCGAAGCGGCGGAGGCCGACTGGGTCAGCCACGCAAACGAGATCGTCGGCCAGACCCTCTATCCGCATGCGGAGTCCTGGTACTTCGGGACCAATATACCGGGAAAGCCGCGCCGCTTCGGCGTCTATCTCGGCGGCTTCGGCGCTTACAGCGACCGTTGCGACGGCATCGCGCAAGCTGGATACGAGGGCTTCCGCTTCACCTCGGCTCCGAACTAGGCCGACCATGACCGAGGCGCCTTCTCAGATCGCGGGCATCCGCGCGATGCTCATCGAACTCCTCGGCGGGCCAGATGCCTCGATCGCCCATCGACGGGCGCAGTCCCTGGCCTTTTCGGCCGCCCAGCCGCCGCTGCCTTCGGACATCAGGATCGCCGCTGACCTGCTCGGCGGCGTTCCAGTGGAACGCGTGCAGGCCGATGGCTCACAAGCGGCCGGCGTGTTCCTGCACCTGCACGGCGGCGGCTATGTGATGGGCGACCCGGCAGGCAGCCGGAGCTTGACCACCGCACTGGCCCGCGCCAGCGGATGGGAAGTGATCAGCGTCGACTACCGACTGGCGCCGGACCATGCCTTTCCTGCCGCCGTCGAAGACGCCGTCGACGCTTACGCGGCCCTCCTGGCGGCCGGTGTCTCCGCCCGTTCAATCATCGTCGGAGGCGAATCAGCGGGCGGCGGTCTGGCCGTTGCGGCCCTATTGGCGGCTCGCGATCGCGGGCTGGACATGCCAGCCGGCGTCATCGCGCTGAGCCCCTGGGCGAACCTGGCCTGCGAGGGCGAAAGCTACGTCACGCACCATGGCCGCGACCCGCTGCTAACGCTGACGGTGCTCAAGGAGATGGCGGCGGACTACATGGCAGGCGCAGATGCGCGACAGCCGCTGGCCTCGCCAGCGCTGGCGGATCTGACGGGGCTGCCGCCACTGCTGATCCAGGTCGGCTCGGAAGAGGTGCTGCTGAGCGACGCCATCGCGCTTGCTGATCGGGCGCGCGAAGCCAGCGTAGAGGTCGAGCTCCAAGTCTGGCAGGACATGATTCACGTCTGGCAGATGTTTCCCGGCCTCCTCGAAGAGGCCGACAGGGCTATCGCAGCCATCCTAGCAAGGCTCGACAACAGCCTACGCGCAACATGAACCTCGAAAGTTCGAGCTGAATCGGACGAATATGGGTGACCCGTTGCTCAGCGACTGCACACACCCCTGGGAACGCAGCTGCAGCGGGGCGAGCGGCTTATCCGTGACGCATCTGTCACGCTGGGACGCGCGTCAGGTACTCGAAGCTGAGCTGCGCTGAGGCCAGGCGCGGTCGCTCGAATGGGGGCTCCTGCTCGACGAAGTAGTGGCTGACGCCTGCGCGGTGGGCGAGCGGCAGCAGGCGGTGCCAGTCGATGACGCCGCTGCCGACCTCCGTCGGGTCCTGCTGCAGGACGAAGTTGCGGCGTGTGGAGGCCTTCACGTCTTTGACGTGCATCATGCTGAATCGACCGGGATGTTGCGCCAGCAAGGCGCCCGGGTCGACACCCGCGGCAGTGGCCCAGCCTGTGTCGAGTTCGAAGGTGATCCGCCCCGGGTCTGTCTCAGCGAGCAAAATCTCGAAACCGGTCGTATCGCCGATGGGGGCGAACTCGGCGTTGTGGTTGTGATAGCCAACCCTGATCCCGCGGCCCGCCAGGGTCGCGGCGGTGCGGTTGAGAAAATCCGCGTTGGCCTTCCAGTCCTCCGCGGCGAACTGAGGCAGTACGCGCCGCAGGTAGGCGCCGCGCACCTCGCCGGGGGCGGGCCGCAATCCGAGCCGCGGCGGAATGCGCGGGGTCGGCATCACCGCGACCCGCGCGCCTACGGCCGCGAGAGCGTCTGCGAGCCGCCCTGGGTCCTCCAGGCTTGGATCCATGCCCCCTGCGCTGCGTCCCTGGACGTGGACGCTCGGGCACGTCAACCCGGCCTGATCCAGCGATTTGCGGACAGACGCGGCATCGCGACCGAGGAAGCCCGCCAACTCCACCTGCCGATAGCCGATGGCCGCCACGGCCGCGAGTGCGCCGTCGAGGTCGCCCGCGACGTCTGGGCCCAGCATGTAGAGCTGTATGCCTATTTCGAGGCGATGCCGCTGCACAAAGCTCTCGGCTGCAAAGGCCGGCGTCCCGGCCGTGAAGGCGGCGGCGGATCCGACGAAGCCGCGTCGGCTGATCGCGCTGAACGGTCCCCTTGGTAAAGGACCCCTCGTCTGGCGCCCGCGTTCCTCAGGTCTGCCGAGATCCATGCACACGCTCCTGAGGTGACGCCTTGACTGTAACCGATTACATGGGCCGGGAGCGAGTGTTCATTGGCGGCGGAGATAGGTAGGTTCGACGATCTCCCGTTTAGGGTGCCCAGCATGAGGCGCACGGGCGAGCAACTGGGTGGCCGCCTGCTTGCCCGCGGTCATCTCGAACTGCGCGCGGGCGGTCTCCAGGCCTGCTATGCGTCCATGCCGGACGGCGCTAGCCTCCGAGCCTCTCAGCCTGTCCCGGCTCAAAGGGCTGTCGAGCGGTCCGCTCATCAGCCCGCCGCCTGCGCGGCCGCCTCTGCGCCCTGGATGACCTCGGAGAAGAAGGGGTTGGAGATATCGGGGACGGCGCCGCGATCTTCCCGATGCGTGTGCTCCTGAGGCTCTTGGACGAGAAATTGGGCGCAAAGCCCAGCGACTGCGCCGATATGAGGGCGCTCATCCGGTTGCGCGCCTCGACAACCGCCGGGCTGCTCAGCACGCGCGACATCGTGGCGGTCGCGACGCCAGCGTGGCTCGCCACCTCCTTTAACCTCGCCATGCCGAGCTTCGACTTCCTCCCGCAGGAGCGCACGCCGATGTCTGCGGCGCCCCATCTTGCCGGAGTTGCGCGTGAAACGCGCGCGAGCGTTGACAAATCAGCGGTTTATGTAATCCATTACATCACGCGGATGTAATCCATTACATCAACAGCCGCGCCGCGTCTTCGGACGCGAATGACGAAGCAGAGGAAGCGCCGGAAAATGGGGCAGGAGCGCATTCGTCAGTTCGCCGCGCACCTTTGTGTGGGCTGTCTCCTCGCCACGGCGACGGCCGCTGACGCGGAAATCCCTGCTACACTCCCCACGCCGGCCGTGCGCCAAGAGGTTCCGGCGCCGCCGCGAGCGCCCGCGGGCGCCCCGAACATTGTGCTCATCCTCCTTGACGACGCCGGATTTGCGGCCGCCTCAACGTTCGGCGGGCAAGCGCGAACCCCGACGCTCTCGCGGCTGGCCGACGAGGGCCTGCGATACACGACCTTCAATGTAACGGCGATCTGCTCGCCGACGCGGGCCGCCTTGCTTTCCGGGCGCAATCAGCATCGGGTCGGTTTCGGCAGCACGCCCGAGGCGTTCCGGCCGTATCCGGGCTACAATGGGGTCTGGCCGAAGGAATCGGCCTCGATTGCCGAAGTGCTGCGCCGCAACGGCTATAGCACGGCCGCCTACGGCAAGTGGCACAACACGCCCTACTGGGAACTCAGCCCCGTCGGTCCCTTCGATCACTGGCCGACCAGCCTCGGCTTCGAGCGCTTCTATGGCTTCATGATCGGCGAGGTGAGCCAGTGGGAGCCGCCGCTCTACCGCGACACCATGGCGGTCGTTCCGCCGAAGACGCCCGATGAGGGGTATCACCTCACCACTGACATCGCCGACGAGGCGATCCGCTGGCTGAACGTCCAGGAGTCCCTCGCGCCGGAGAAGCCCTATTTCCTCTATTTCGCGCCCGCCGCGCCGCATAAGCCGCACCATGTCCCCAGAGACTGGATCGCGCGGTACGAGGGGAAGTTCGACAAGGGCTGGGATTTGCTGCGGCGGGAGACGTTCGAGCGGCAGAAGCGCCTGGGCGTGATTCCGCGTGACGCCGTGCTGACCCCGAGGCCCGACGCGATTCCCCCATGGGAAAGTCTCTCGGCTGACCAACGCCGACTGGCTGCGCGCCAGATGGAGGTCTATGCGGCCTTTCTCGAGCATACGGACGTGGAGATCGGGCGCGTACTCGACCGGGTGCGCGCGGGTCCAGGCGGCGAGAACACGCTGGTCCTGTATGTGGCGAGCGACAACGGCGCCAGCGCCATGGACGGGGTGATGGGCTCCAACGACACGCATGCGCCCGCGATCGCGATCGCGGCGCAGCTGGCTGAACTGGATGCCTTGGGCGGCACTGAGCACCTGAACGCCTATGCTGCGGGCTGGGCGTGGATGAACAGCACGCCGTTCCAGTGGACCAAGGGGATTGCATCGCACTGGGGCGGCACGCGTGTTCCGCTCGTAGTCTCCTGGCCTCAGCGGATCCGCGCACGGGGTGAGGTGCGCACCCAGTTCGCCTACGCCACGGACCTCGCCGCCACGATCCTCGATGCGGCGGGCGTCGACGCGACAAGGCCGATCGACGGCGTGGCGCAGACCCCGCTGGATGGACACAGTCTGGAGCCGACGTTTGATCGTGCCGACGCGCCATCGCCTCGCCGCGTGCAGTATTTCGAGAACTGGGGGAGCCGGGCGATCTACAAGGACGGCTGGACCGCGGGTGTCCGGATTGTGGGCCAGAACCTCGGCGAGAACATTCGCCGCGGTCCGGAGCCGGGCGCCGACAGGTGGGAACTCTACAACGTCGCCGCCGACTTCAGTCAGTCGCGAGACCTGGCGCGCACCTATCCCGACAAGCTGCGCGAGCTCCAGCAGACCTTTGCCGAGGAGGCGCAGCGAAACAACGTTAACCCGATCGAGGCGCCTAACGTGCGCTATCCCCCTCCGACGCTGGCGACCGGACGCACGCGCTTCGTCTACTTCCCGGACAGCCCCTGGTTCAGCTACCGGGCGCTACCCAGCTTGAGCCGCCCCCACGCCATCACGGTTTCCGCCCATATCACGCCGGGCGCGAGCGGCGTGCTGGTAACGAGCGGGAGCCGCCTCGGCGGATTCGTCCTCTACGTCGAGGACGGACGGCTGGTGTACGAGAATAACTTCGCCGGCCGGACGCGGCAGCGGCTGATCGCGGCCGAGCCGCTCCCCCTGGGCGACATCAGGATCGTCTTCGAGATGCGCGGGAGCCTGGTTCCGGGAGCGCCCTTCGAGGCGGTCGGCGTGCTTACCGTGGACGGCCGCAAGGTGGCCAATGGGCCGCTCGGACCCGTCGCCGACCCGGTCTATGACGTCGCGAGCTTCAGCGTCGGCGAGGCGCGCATATCGCCGGTCAGCCCGGCGACGCCCCTGCCTTCCCGCTTCTCGGGCCGCATCCAAAAGGTGGAGGTGGTGCTCCACTGAAGCCTCGGGCGCGGCACGGTCCGCGCCCCGCGACGTAATCAATCACAGAACAAACCCGACCTTGGCGGTCGGGAGGGAGGGTACAAATGACACTCAAGACTCTGGCTGTAGCGAACACCTCATGGCTCGTCCTGGCGGCCGCGCTGCCGGCCGGTCCGGCGCAAGCGGCGCAAGCGGCGGAAGAGTCCGCGACGGCCGCTTCCCCGGCGATCGAAGAGGTCGTCGTGACCGCCCGTCGTCGGGAAGAAACGCTACAGCGCGTCCCTGTGGCCGTGTCGGTTGTCTCGGCGGCTGTGCTCGACCGTCAAAACATCCAGTCTATCGTCGAACTCGAGCGCGCGGTGCCCGGCCTGTCGAGCCAGGGCCAGACGCGCGACAACGTGTCGATCAGCATCCGTGGGCAGGGCACGGGCCAGCAGGCGAGCCTGCCGGGCGTGCTCATCTACCTCAACGAGGTTCCGATTCCCTACGACCAGCTGGGCCAGTCGGTGGCGGGCCCGGGTCTCTATATGGACCTGCAGAACGTCCAGGTCCTCAAGGGCCCGCAGGGCACGCTATTTGGCCGCAACTCCGTCGGCGGCGCGGTTCTTCTCCAGACCCGTCAGCCCGACGATGTGTTCGGCGGCCGGGTGCAGGTCGGCCTCGGCAGCTACGCCAACCGCGAACTGGATGCCATGCTGAACGTACCGTTGGCCGGCGACCGGCTCGTTCTCAGGATCGCGGCGAAGACCCAGGACCGCAAGGGCTTCACAAAGGTCCTGAGCCAGCCGAGCGACCCGGGCGGCTTCCGAATGGACGACGTGGACTACTGGTCGATCAGGGGCACGCTGGCCTGGCAGGTCTCCGATCGCATCACGAACGTCACCACCCTCGACCGACTAGTGTCCGACAACAACGGCTCGTCGTACATCCTTAACAGCCTGGCCCCGACGGGGCGTGCGGCCGCCCGATATCCGCAGCTAGTGAGCCTGTTCGCCCAACAGCAGCAACTCGGGATACGCGCGCGTATTGGAAGCAGCCTAGATAACGAGTCCACGCGCCGCTACACGTTCCTCACCAACGTTACCGAGTTCGCGATCACCGACGACATCTCGGTACGCAATATCTTCGGCTACATGCAGGCCAAGCGGACCTATTCGCTCGAGGCCGACGGGTCGCCCTTCCCGGTAAGCGAATTTGCCCAGCCTGACGGCGAGGTCTTCAAGTTCGGCCAGTACAGCGAAGAACTGCAGCTGCGCGGCAAGTCGCTGGGCGGGCGTCTCGAGTGGATCGCGGGCGGCCTCTACCTGAAGAATCCGACGCCTGGCTACTACAACCGCCCCGCCATCACCTTCGGCGCCACCGTGATCAACGCCTCGCGCTTCGGCTCCGAGAGCGCGGGGCTATACGGCCAGGGCACCTACGATCTGGCCGAACTCGTCCAGGGCCTGAAGGTTACGGCCGGCTTCCGCTACACTTGGGATCAGCGATTCGCTCAGTCGCGCGGGCTGAACGCCCAGAGGGTCTGCGTCAATCCGCCGGCGTCCGCCGACGCCCAATGCACGCTCACCGGGGACACGCGCACCGAGGCGCCGACCTGGACGATCGGTCTGGACTGGCAGGCGACGGACCAGATCCTGGTCTATGGCGCTAGCCGTCGCGGCTACCGCGCCGGAGGCTTCAACGCGCTCAACCCCAACATCGTCACGGACAGCCGGTTCTTCGATCCGGAATATGTCACCGACTATGAACTGGGGCTGAAGGCGGACTGGCGGCTGGGGCCCGTGCCGCTCAGGACCAATCTCGCCGTCTACCGGCAGAACTACAGCGACATCCAGGTGACCGAGACGCGGTTCGTGGCCGGTCAGCAGTTCGCGTCGACCAGCAATGCGGGCGCGGCGAAGATCCGCGGCGGCGAGCTCGAGGTCACGGCCAGCCTCACTCGCGACCTGCAGGTGGGCGGCTTCCTGAGCTACGTGGACTTCGATTTCACGCGGTTCGCCCCCGGTGCGAACGCCGCCGCCCTGCGCGCCCAGGAAACCGCCAACCGTCCCATGCACCAGTACGGCCTGAACGCGCGATACAGTCTGCCGGTGGCGGAATCGCTCGGCGACGCCTCGGTGTTCGCCAACTGGTCGTGGCGTGACGACGCCGGCAACAAGGCGCTGCGCGACGGCGTGATCCCGTCGTACGGTCTGCTCTCGCTGGGCGCGGAAATGAAAGACATCGGGCGCAGCGGCTGGGACGCCTCGGTGTTCGTTACGAACGCCCTGAACAAGGATTATGTCGTCGCGTTGAGCGCAGCGTTCGAAACCAATGGATACACCACCTACAGCTACGGCGAGCCGCGGATGTTCGGGGTGCGCTTGCGCTACCGTTTCGGTGGAGAACGCTGACGTGACTCGGGCCGCGCCCCTCCGTAGCGAGGCGTTCCGGCGCCTCGCGGTCGCAGGCGCGGCCCTCCTGTTCGTTGGCGGCTGCGCCGGGCTGGGCAGCGCAGCGGGAGACTGGGCGGCGTACGGCGGCTCCCCGGAAGGGGATCGTTTCTCGCCCCTCTCGGAGATCCGCCGCAGCAATGTCGGCCGCCTGCAGGAGGTATGGCGCGTCGAGACTGGCGAAGGCGGCCTCCAGACCTCGCCACTCGCGATCGGCGGCGTGCTCTATGTGTTGACCCCCGACCAGGTCGTGCTCGCGCTGGACGGCGCCACCGGCCGCGAACTCTGGCGCCACCGTCCCGAGGCCCGGAACCGCCAGCCGATCCGCGGCCTGAGCTACTGGCGCGACGGCGCCGAACGGCGGCTCTTCACCAGCCACGGGACATTCCTCACGGCGCTCGACCCTGCCACGGGACAGCCTGCGGCCGGCTTCGGGAGGGGCGGGACCATCGATCTCCGGGAGGGGCTCGGCCGCGAGCCGTCCACGCTTCCGGTGTTCCTGACGACGCCGGGCGTCGTGTTCCGCGACCTCCTCATCGTAGGCTTCCGCACGTCCGAGACCGCGCCTGCCGCGCCAGGCGCCATCCGGGCCTACGACGTGCGCAACGGCCAGCTCCGCTGGACCTTCGCCCTCGTTCCAAAGCCGGAGGATCCTGGCGCCGAAACGTGGCCCGCGGAGGCTCTCGCGACGGCCGGGGGCGCGAACGCCTGGGCCGGCCTGGCGCTCGACCCCGAGCGGGGCATCGTCTACGCACCCACCGGCTCGGCGGTCGACGACTTCTTCGGAGGTGACCGGAAGGGCGACAACCTCTTCGCTAACTCGCTGGTCGCGCTGGACGCCGCGACCGGTCGCCGGCTGTGGCATCAGCAACTCGTCCGCCACGATATCCTTGACCGGGACCTTCCCTCGCCGCCCTCGCTGCTCATGGTGCGGCGGGGCGGCCGCACCGTGCCTGCGGTCGCTCAGGCCACGAAGCACGGCTTTCTGTTCGTTTTCGACCGGGTGACCGGCGAGCCGTTATTCCCCATCGAGCAGCGCTCCGTCCCCGCCAGCGACGTCCCGGGCGAATGGTCGTCTACCAAGCAGCCTTTCCCCGTCGCGCCCGAGGCGTTCGCCCGACAACAGCTCACGGCCGACATGCTCACCAAGCGCACGCCCGAGGCGGCGGCGGCGGCGCGGGCGGCCTTCGACCGGCTGCGTCGCAATGGGCCGTTCGCACCCCTAGCGGTGGACGCCGAGACGCTGGTCTTCCCGGGATTCGACGGAGGCGCCGAGTGGGGCGGATCGGCTGTCGAGCGCGAGCGCGGAATCGTCTATCTCAACGCTAACGACGTGGCCTGGACCGGCTCGCTGCGGGCGGCGCGGGCCACGAACCGTGGTGCGGGGGTCTACCAGAAGCAGTGCGCCGTATGCCATGGCGCCGACGGTCAAGGTGCGGAAGGGGTTCCCGCCATGACCGGCCTGGGGGGGCGCCTGTCGCTCGCGGACATTCGCAGGGTGATCCTGGAAGGCCGCGGGCGGATGCCGGGATTCCCTCAGATAGGAAGCCCCGACCTGGAGCAGTTGATCCACCATCTGGCCGATCCCTCCGGCGCGGCCGGTCGCGAGGTTCAGGCGGCGGATGCGCGCGTGGGATCGCGGTACACCTTCAACGGCTATCGCAAGTTCCTCGACCCCGACGGCTATCCGGCGGTCGAGCCGCCCTGGGGTACGCTCAACGCCATCGACCTGAATTCCGGCCGCTATCGCTGGCGGGTCCCGCTGGGCGAGTACCCTGAGCTCGTCGCCCGTGGTGTGCCGGCCACCGGCTCGGAAAACTATGGGGGTCCCGTCGTCACCGCCGGAGGGCTGCTGTTCATCGGCGCGACCGTCCGGGACCGCAAGCTACGGGCGTTCGACACGCGCAATGGTCGAATCCTTTGGGAAGGGACCCTGCCTTATCCCGGGGCGGCCACGCCGGTGACGTACCTCGCTGGCGGACGGCAGTTCGTGGTGATCGCCGCGAGCAGCCCGCGCGACCCTAAAGCGCCACCCGGTTCCGCCTACCTCGCCTTCGCGCTCCCGGACGTCGGGAAAGGCGCTCAACTGGCATCGGCCACACGGCGGGATTAAGTCTCAAAGGTTTTGTCAGGTTAAGGTCGCCGAGGCACAGAGGCCCCTCCCCGACCCAGTGATCACGCGGCGGCGGTCGCAGCGTCCCACGTCCGATAGGCCTCGGTCCGGAACAGGCGAAGGGTCGGTCGGCGGATCAGGTGGGGCTGGAGATTGAAGGTGTTGTAGATCGGGGCGTGGGTGGAGAGAAACCTCTGGGCTGATCCTCGGGACTTGAATTTCTGCTGCTTCCGTTCTCGTCGTCGGATCGCCATGTGGGAGTTCTCAGCGCGGTTGTTTTCCCGCATCCCGCCGGGCCGATGACACGCTGTTAGACCGAACTCACGCAACGACGCGCCGTATGACGCCAGCTTGTCCGTGGTGATGCTTTCGGGATGAACGCCCTGGTTCCTGAGCAACTTCCTCAAGAGCTTCAGCGCGGCGTGCTTGTTCCGACGCTTCGGGACCAGCACATCAAGGACTTCGCCCTCATCGTCGACGGCGCGCCAGAGCCACCTCTTCTGCCCGCCGACCCGGACGTATATCTCGTCCAGATGCCATCGACCCGTCGGAGCGTAACGACGCCGGCGCAGGTTCGCGGCAATCTGCGGGCCGAACTTGAGCGTCCAGCAACCTATCGTCTCGTAGCTGACTTCGACCCCGCGCTGAGCCAGCAAATCCTCCACGTCCCGATAACTGAGCGTGAACCGGTAGTAGAGCCAGACCGCCTGCCGGATCACGTCCGCCGGGAACCGATGGCGCTTGTACGAAATCGGTTTCACGAGCCGCTCCATCCTGGCCACGCGGCCATTTCTGGAGACCAGTTACAGTTAGACTGACAGCACCCCGAAAAACCTGTTTGACAAGCTCACGATCGTGGATCGTTCACGTGGCGCCCTGCCTGGGCCACAGCGTATACTCCAGGCGGGCATGAGTTATACTCTCTGAAGGCTTACCGGAGACTTGATCTTGACCAACCGCTCGCGCTTCCGCGCCAACCTGGCCTCTCTGGCCGCGCTCCTCGCCCTGTCGGCCCCTTTGCTCGCAGCATGCAACCGCCCCGCTGAAGCACCAGAAGGGAAGAGCGCGGACGGCGAGGTGAATGTCTATAGCGCCCGGCACTACGATGCAGACAAGGCGCTTTACGTCGCCTTCACCGAGCGGACGGGCATCAAGGTCAATGTGGTGGAGGGCAATGCCCAACAGCTCATCGCGCGGATGCAGGCCGAGGGCGCCGCCGGCCCGGCCGATGTGTTCATCACTGCCGACGCAGGAGCGCTTTGGCGCGCCCAGACCGCAGGGCTGCTTCAACCCCTCACCACGGAGGCGCTGACCGCCGCCGTGCCCGCCAATCTGCGCGACCCGGAGGGGCGCTGGTGGGGGTTCCAGCGCCGTGCCCGCGTAATCGCCTATGACACGGCCAAGGTGAAACCCGAAGAAATCGACACCTATGAGGAACTGGCGGCGCCCCGGTTCCGCGGCAAACTCTGTGTTCGTTCTTCGGACAACATCTATAATCTGTCCCTGACCGGGGCCTTGATAGAGGTCTGGGGCGCGGACAAGACGCGCACCTGGGCCAAGGGTGTGGTGGCCAATCTGGCCCGTCAGCCAGAGGGCGGCGATCGGGATCAGATCCGCGCGGTGGGCGCCGGCGCCTGCGAAATCGCGCTCACCAACAGCTATTACTACATCCGCATGGCGGCGGGCGATGACGCGGCCGACAAGGCGATCACCGAGAGGGTCAAACTGGTGTTCCCCTCGCTCGACGGACAGGGCGCGCACATCAACATTTCAGGTGCCGGGCTGACCGCAACCTCGAAGAATCGGGATTCGGCCGTGCGGCTGATCGAGTTCCTGGTATCACCAGAAGCGCAGACCGCGCGTTCCGCGGCGAACGGCGAGTTCACCCTGTCGGCCAGCGTGCCGACGCCCCCGCCGACCGCCGCCTGGGCGGACTTCAAGGCTCACCCCATGCCGGTCTCGGCCTACGGACCGCGGCAGGCCGAAGCCCAGGCCCTGATGAGCGCCGCTGGTTGGCGCTAGCGGCGAGGCCAGCACTTCGTTACGCGCCATGACCCTTGGCACGCGCTTCTGGCGTCGAAGGCCGGGCCTGCTGGAGGCTCTGGCGATCCTGGCGGCTCTGGTGGCGATCGCGCCGCTCGCCGGGGTTCTCGCCGCCGCCGTATCCCCGACGGACCTGGCGTCCGGCGGCGCTGCGATCCCGCTCAAGGACCTGCTCCGCTACGCCTGGACCTCGGTGGCTCTGGCCGCCCTGGTGGCGATCGCGACAGCGAGCCTGGGAACGGTCGCTGCGTGGCTTGTGGCGACACATGAGTTTCCCGGTCGCGCCGTCTTCGCCTGGGCCTTAGCCCTACCGCTTGCGGCGCCGGCTTTCGCCCTGGCCTACGCCTACGCCGACCTCTTCGACGTCGCGGGCCCTGTTCGAAGCCTGGCTCGAGCCCATTTGGGCTTCGATCCTGGATTTCGCCTGCGAAGCCTCTGGGGCGCGGCATTCGTTCTGTCGCTGGCGTTCTATCCTTACGTCTACTTGGCCATGCGGGCGGCCTTCGTGAACCAGTCGGCGCAGGCGCTTGAAGCGGCGCGATCGCTAGGTAGTCCTCTGCGCGTGGCCTTCTGGCGCGTGGCCTTGCCGATGGCCCGACCAGCACTGGCCGCGGGGGTAGCCTTGGCGGTGATGGAGACCTTGGCCGACTATGGCGCGGTGCAGTTTCTCGCTGTCCAGACCCTGACCACCGGCGTTGTCCGCGCGTGGATGGTGTTCGGTTCGATGGCCTCTGCGGCCCAGTTCGCAATCCCGTTGCTCGGGGCCGCTGCGCTCCTGCTCTGGATCGAGCGGCGCGGCCGCCGGGGACGCAGCCACGACTCGGCCGCGACCCGATGGCGCGCGACCGCCCGGTCGCCCCTCGCAGGCTGGGGCGCGGTCGGAGCCACAGCCTTCTGCGCGACGCTGATTGGCCTCGGCCTGATCCTGCCGATGGGCTGGATGGCGTTCGGGTTCGGCGACCTGGCGCCCGACTGGGCTCGCCTGATCGCGGCAGCGCGCAACTCCCTCGCGCTCGCCCTGGCCGGCGCGGCGGTCACGGTGGCGCTGGCGACCGCGCTTGCGCTGGGCATGGGGCGAGCGCCGTGGCTCGTACGACTCGCGAGCCTCGGCTATGCGACGCCCGGTGCGGTGATGGCGATCGGCCTGCTCGCGCCGGCCGCTCTGATCTGGCGCTTTGTGCCCGGCGCCGCTTATGGGTTCGGTATGGGGTTGGCACTTTTGGTCTATGCCTACGCCGCGCGTCTGATGGCGGCAGCGCTTGAGCCGATCGAAGCCGGACTGGAACGTCTGCCGCCGTCATTGGTTCACGCCGCCCGCAGCCTTGGGCGAAGTGAGATCGGAGCGGCGCTGTCGATTCAAATTCCGCTGGCGAGGGGCGCGGTGCTGACAGCGGGGCTCGTGGTGTTCATCGACATCCTGAAAGAGCTGCCGGCCACCCTGATCCTCCGCCCTTTCAATTTCGACACCCTGGCGGTGATCGCCGACAACTATGCGCGCGATGAGCGGCTGGCCCAGGCCGGTTGGCCCTCGCTCCTGATCGTGGCGCTCGCGCTCCCAGCGACGATCTGGGTCACGCGCCAGGTGGACTACGCACGCCCGGGGCGGGTCGCATGATCCCGCCAATCCTGACCGTCGATAGCGTGAGCAAGAGCTACGGTGGAAAGCCTGCGGTCGCGGCGGCGTCGCTGCGCCTACAACCCGGCAAGGTGACGGCGCTGCTTGGGCCGTCGGGGTGCGGCAAGAGCACGCTTCTGCGGCTGATCGCGGGGCTGGACTTTGCCGACGCGGGGATCATCTCGCTCGGCGGCCGCGTCCTGGCGGGCCCCGGCGTCTTCACGCCACCGGAGGCGCGTGGCGTCGGCCTGGTGTTTCAAGACTTCGCTCTGTTTCCGCATCTGAGCGTCCTCGACAACGTCGGATACGGCCTGCGCGGCGCCTCCCGGGAACAGCGCAAGGTGACGGCCCTCAAGCAGCTCAAGGCCGTGCGCCTGGAGGATCGCGCCGGTGACTTTCCGCACATGCTTTCGGGCGGCGAACAGCAGCGCGTGGCCCTGGCCCGGGCGCTCGCGCCCGGGCCCGCAGCGCTGTTGCTCGACGAACCGTTCTCCGGCCTTGACGCCCACCTGAAATCCGAAGTTCGGGCGGATCTGCTGACGACGGTGCGTGGCGCCAACGCCGCGGTGCTTGTGGTCACTCACGACGCCGCAGAGGCCATGCTGATGGCCGACGAACTGGTGCTGATGGTCGACGGTCGGGTCGTCCAGGCCGGAGCCCCGCAGGACTGCTACCGGCGCCCGGCCTCGCCGCAGGCCGCGCGGCTTCTGGGCGAGGTCAACCTGTTGCCAGGACAGGTCTCGGGCGGTGTCGTCGCAACAGCGTTTGGCGACCTTCCGGCGCCTGGACTGCCGGACGGCCCGGCCCAGGTGGTCATACGCACAGAAGCCGCGACCCTCGGCGCGCCCGGCGTCCTGGCGCAGGTCGTCCGCGCTGGGTTCGGCGGCGCGTTTCATGAGCTCGGACTGGAATGCGCCGGTCAACACCTCCGGCTTCGCATCACCACGGATCCTCCGCCCCTGGGCGCCACAGTCGAAGTCCGGCTCGACCCCGACCATGCAAGCGTATTCCCGGCCGATGGCGATAACGCCCTCCGCGACCGGTCCTGGACTTCACCCGGGGACTGGCAGCTCAACTCCGCAGGGCGGTGAACCGGGCTCCCGAGGCCTCATCAAGCGCGCCATGAAGCGCCACAGCCAGCCTCAGGCCGGGCATTGTCAGCTCAAATGCACCGGCCAGGAAGGGGGCGGGTCAAGCCAGGGATTTTAGACCCGCAATTCATGGCGAACTTGCACTGTCATGACGCCTGGGCCCGGAGCCGGTCGGCGGTACGGATATCGGGCCAACAAGCGAACGTCAGCATCCGGGTCCGGGAAAAAGACGTTCGGCACGGGCGAGATGAGCCACGACTCGTCATTCCTGACGCGCGTCGTCCTCACTTAAAGCGCACTGCCCGAAATCTGCCGAGCGGATCTGGACCAGGATTGGCCCCAACGTCGCGCCCGAACGCGAACTACCCTCGGATCAGGATTGAAGCTTCGCCGTTTGCTCGACGCCATTTCAGCCCGCCGTCGCGATGGCCTTCGTCTGCTCAGGAGCCGGGGTAGAGGCCAAATGCCGGGCGTATCGATCCGCATTATCCTCTTTAGGGCCTGCGGCATGCTGTCTCGGAGGCGCCAACTTCCTCACCTTTTAACGGCCTAGCAACTACGCCGGACGGAATATGGCTCGAAGTCTGCAATCCATACCCGGGCCTGCCGCTCGGCAGTTGTTCGTTCGATGCCCGACGTGTGCGGTCCATCGGTCGCTCGGATCTGGAGTACGCAGAGTAGAGGAAAGACAGGCCTATGGCGGCTCCCACAGTGAACATCGTCGTATCGGACACGGCGCTGACGGCCGGGGAGACATCCCTGGTCACCTTCACCTTCTCGGAAGCCGTGCTGGCCTTCGACAACACGGACATAGCGGTGGTGAACGGGACGCTGAGCGCGGTCGCCTCGGCCGACGGCGGGATCACCTGGACAGCGACGCTCACGCCCACCGCCGACCTGACCGCCACCACTAACGTCATCGCGGTAGATCTCACCGGCGTGACGGACAGCGTCGGAACGCCCGGCGTGGGCACGACGGACTCCAACAACTACGCCATCGATACGGCACGGCCGACCGCGACCATCGCGGTGGCCGACACGGCCCTGGCGGCGGGCGAGACCTCGGCGGTGACCATCACCTTCTCCGAGGCGGTGACCGGCTTCACCAACGCCGACCTGACCATCGCCAACGGCACACTGAGCGCGATCGCCTCGGCCGACGGCGGGGTCACCTGGACCGCGACATTCACGCCGGCCGGCGACGTAACCGACACTACCAACGTCATCACCCTCGCGAACAGCGGCGTCACCGACACCGCCGGCAACGCAGGGACCGGCACAACGAACTCCAACAACTACGCCATCGATTCGGCGCGGCCGACCGCGACCATCGCGGTGGCCGATACGGTCCTGCTGACGGGCGAGACCTCGGCGGTGACCATCACCTTCTCCGAGGCGGTGACCGGCTTCACCAACGCCGACCTGACCATCGCCAACGGCACGCTGAGCGCGGTCACCTCGGCCGACGGCGGCATCACCTGGACCGCGACGTTCACGCCGACCGCGGACCTGATTGACACCACCAACGTCATCACCCTCGCGAACAGCGGCGTCGCCGACGTCGCCGGCAACGCCGGGACCGGCACGAGGGATTCCAACAACTACGAAATCGATACGACGCTGGAGCCGCAATCGCCACCGCCTTCGCTGCCTCCGCTGCCTCCGACCTCGATGCCCGGCACGTCCGGCACGTCCGGCACGGACTCGATCACGGGGAACACCCCGGGCAACCTGGTCGAAGCGGGCGCCGGCAACGACACCGTGAATGGCGGCGAGGGGATGGACTCACTGCAAGGCAACGACGGTGCGGACAGACTGAGCGGCGGCGGCGGCGGCGACCAGTTGCTGGGGGGCAAGGACGACGACTTCGTGCATGGCAACGCCGGCAACGACACTTGTTTTGGCGACGACGGTGACGACGTCGTTCGCGGTGGCCAGGGCAACGACCTCGTCAACGGTGGGAACGGCAACGACTTCGTCTCCGGCGACAAAGGCGATGACACGATGTCAGGCGGCGCTGGCGCAGACGTCTTCCACACCTTCGGTGAGGCCGGTCTGGACCTCGTCATCGACTTCGACGCTGCAGAAGGCGATCGTGTGAATCTGGATCCCGGGGTCCAGTACACTGTGGCCCAGGTGGACGGCGACACGGTCATAACGCTGACCGGAGGTGGTCAAATGGTGCTGCAGGGCGTGCAGCTCTCGGCCTTGACCGACGGTTGGATTGTGGGCGCTTAGCGGAACCCCGCGTCTGGCATCACCCTTCGACGGGGGTGACGGTTGCGCGGATCCTCCCACGCCCGATGGGTCGCGGCCCGGTTGTTTTCGAGCATCCCGACTGGTCGATGACACCCGGAAAGACCGAGCTCGCGCACCGCCGCGCCCCAAGGCGCGGCGGGCCGCACGCTTACGCCGCCGACTGAGCGAGGTTAGAAGCTCCAGCCGACCGACGCATTGAACGACAGCGGGTCATAGCCGGCGTCGACACGCCCGCGAGGCCCCTTCAGCAAGGGGTTATCGGCCTTCAGATAGCGTAGCCCGAAACCTGCGATCACGCCGCTCTCGTAGCGCCACCGAACGCCGCCTCGAATTTGATAGGCCAGCTTGCCGCCTTGATCGAACTCGGAGCGGACGCCGCCTTTCAGGTCGGCGTCCACCTCTTCAATGAAGCCAAGACCCACCCCGACGTAGGGCTTGAAGACCGCGAAATCGGTCTCGTAGGTCGCGACGTCCAGCAGTACACTGCCCATTATCGCCAGTGAGGCGTAGTCCCCGCCATTGGTCGCGGCAAGGCCCGTTGCCGTCGCGCCCTTCACTTGATTGCGGCTGTAGATAATTTCAGCCTCAACCCGGATGTTCTCGTTCGCTTGGTACCCAAGCGCAGCACCGCCAAGCCAACCACGACCCGCGTCAAGCCGACCATTAGCCTTGACGCCTGTCGTTGGGGTGAAGTCAAAGTTCTGATCGCCAAGTGTTGAGAGGCCGCCGAAGATTTCGACATAAGGCCCGCGAGATGCATCGCTTTCCGCGGCGACGGCGGCTAGGGGAGAGAATGTCACGGCGCCGACGGCGACGATGCCAGCCAAACGCGATACCGGAAACAAATCAAACATGAAACGAACTTTCACTGGGGAGGAAACGAGCCTGCTTCTAGCGTTCGCTCTCCAAGCTGATCGAGGGTGGACACCGCTCAAATTCACGAGCGGCAAGCCAAATTCACGAGCGGTGTAACTTGACCGGCGGACGTGTCACCGAAGGTGCTCTCGATCCCAGAAGTCGTTGGTTCTTTCCAGCGGCAGGGCTGGCCCTTACTGTTCTGCTGGTTTTATCCGAACCCACGCGTACTGTCGGCCTGACGACCCTCGAGCGGAGCGCGCTCGCCGCACTGAATGTCATGCTGCCTCTGGCGATATGTCTCGCTGGCAGCCGATGGTTGATGGCGTCGACCGCCGCGCGGCTTCTCCCATATTGGCTGTGGCTGACCTTGATCGGCGCTGCGGCGGCTTTGATCTCGGCTCCGGCCTTCGTGGCGCTGGAAGCCTGGTTGGGGCCATTGGACCTGGATGGTAGGCCGCAGCGGAGCGACCCGGACCTGCGGTCCTTCCTGCGAGACTGGCCATCGGAGGCCTGGGAATCGGGCCGCGTGATCGTCCCGGTCTGGCTGCTGCTGAATCTTGCGGTGCGCTGGTCGCGACCGGCACCGATCGGAGGCGAGGCGCCGGCGGAAGGGCGGCGTGGCTTCCTGGCGCGGCTTCCGCGTCGACTGGGTGATGAGATAATCAGTGTCCGCGCCGAACAACACTACGTTCAAGTTGAAACGACCCTTGGCAGCAAGCTGTTGTTCTGCGGTTTCGGGCGCGCTGTCCACGAGTTGACCACGCAAGGGGCGCCCGGCATGGCAATCCATAGATCATACTGGGTAGCCTGGCCCCACGTGGCGGAAATCTACACCGTCGGGAGCGAGGTCCGTTGCCGCCTGAAATCGGGCCAGACTGTCCCGATCAGCCGACGTCGAGTTCGGGAAGCGCGTGAGGCGTTCGAAGCGTTCCGCTCACTGCCCGCGCGTCCGGCGTAGCTTCTCAAGGGTCTTTTCAGCTCAAACGCACCGCGACCGTCTAGGCCTGATAGACGGCGCAGACAGCTCGCCGTCCCAAGCCCGAGAACCCGTTCGGATAGTTCGGCTCCTCGCCCGCGGTGATCCAGATGGTGGTGGTGTACGTGCGTTTCCCGCTGTCACTGCGGAATGTTGATGACCTCGCTTTCGAGCGCGGCATCGACAACTGCCACGAAACAGTGGGGTTTTGGTTTTATCCGTTCGGCCCCATGTGCGCGGACCAGAAGCGGGATCAGTCGAGGTCGCATTTCAGGAAGTGAACACACCCGATAGACGCATTGCAGGTCGTTGACCTGCACAGCTCAGCGAGCGGGATACAGACCATCCAGACTTCAGTTGAATGACGTTTCCGTCGCCGGGATCGATACCGGCCGACGCCCGCCCAGCGCCATGCCCAGGAACAGCGTCGCCCCTGCCAGGAAGCACCCAGCGCCGATCCAGAGCGCCAGGTCATAGTCGCCGCGAAGGTCGTGGGTCTGGCCAAACAGGATGCCGCCGCAAGCCGTACCCGCGGCGACCCCGGCGTTCACGAAGCCCATTATCACGCCAAACCCGGGCAGGCCGAAATAGCGGCTGACGATGTAGGGGCCGATGTCGCCCTCGGCGCCCTGGCTAATGCCGGCGAGAACAATGCCAGCTATCACAGCCCAGAGGATCGCTCCGTCGCCCAGCAGCATCAAACATCCGACCGCCGGCAGCGCCATGGCGGTGAAGGCCACCATCGACGGCGGAAAGCGATCCAGGCACACGCCAGCGATCAGCCGACCGATGGCCACCGAGGCCGCAAACGCCGACATCACGGTGGCCACCTGGGCGCCGGAGAAGCCCTTGTCCGAGACCAGCGCCGCCATCTGGTTCATCAGTCCGCCGGAGGGGATGTTGATCAGGAACATGCCGACCACCAGGCACCAGAAGGCGCGCGTCCGCAGGGCGCTGGCCAGCTCGAGGGCCTGGGATGCGTTGTCCTTGCGGGGCCTGCCGACCGCGGCGGGGAGCAGCACCAGGGCGAGCGCGGCGCCGGCCAGCGCCACGCCGCCCACCAGCAGCCAGCCCGCCCGCCAGCCCTGGGTCTCGATCATCGCGTTGAGCGCCATGGGCATCAGGGCGGCCGAAATCACCACGCCTGAAAGGGCCACGCTCAAGGCCAACCCGCGGGTGCGATCGAAGGCGCCGCTGACCGCCCGCGCCCAGGTGATGCTGGTGGTGCCCAAGCCGAAGAACACCAGCAGGAAGATCAAGCCGTAATAGTGCCAGAGCACACCCGACTGCGTGGAGAGCCCGAGCGTGGCGCCCGCGAACCCCAGCGCGCCGACCCCGATCACAACCCGGATGCCGATGCGGTCAGCCAGGCGACCGATGAACGGCGCGAGCAGTCCGGCCGCGAGCGTCGCCATGCTGGCCAGCGCCGCATCCCCCCGGCTCCAGCCGAACTCAGCGACATGGTGCTTGAGGAACATGCTAACGATGTAGGAATAGAGGATCAGGCCGGTCGCCGAGCCGATCCCGGCAGCCAGTAGCGTCCGCCAACCGAGGCGCCACTCCGCCCTGGCAGTCAGCGGCGGCGGGGCCGCATCCGTCCTGGAATTGGTCATTCGTACGTGGCCCCGAACGCGCGGCGGGGCTGGGTCTCGCAGGCGCAGTCCATGGCGGTTTCTCCAGAGGGAACCGTCAAGCTAAGTCGTCCGAGCCACAGCAACAACCCCCGGCTCCGCGTCGCGATCAAGCCGCGGCGGTCGCCGCTGCCCACGACCGATGCGCCTCAGCCCGCAACTGCGCAGGGGCTTACGCGGATCAAGTGAGGCTGGGGTTTGGGGCTGTTGTAGATCGGGGCTTGCGTAGCGAGAAACCTCCGGGCTGATCCTGGAGACTTGAACTGCTCCTACTTCCGCTCCCGACGCAGGATGGCGGGGTACAAGTTCCCAGCTCGGTTGTTTTCGCGAATCTCGCCCGGCCGATGAAGGGCCTTTTTGACCGAGTTCCGGGACCAGACGCCATAGGACGCCAGATTATCCTTCGTGGCGGCTGCGAGGTCGACAGCCCACACCGACGCACTACCCGAGCGGAATGTCCTCCAGTCCGAGGTAGCGCAGGAGCATCAGCGCGAGTTCTTCGTGAAGGCGTGGGTCGTCGATTGAGTACGGGCCGGGGCCGTGGAGCATGTTGGAGATGATCTGGCCGTGCATCATGCGAATAGCCAGATGGGCGGCGTCTCGCTTGCGGGGATCCATGGCGATCCCACGCGCCTTCAGAAGGTCGACCACTTGCCCAGCCTCGATTGCCTCAAGCCGCCGCATCAGCGGCCAGACGTCGCGCCCCCGGAGGCTAAGCTCGAAAAGCGCGCGGTAGTAGCCTTCGATCCCTTTCATGGTCCTGGCCGAGTTTCGCATTAGCCGGCGAAACACCTCCATCAAGGGTTCGGTCTGGCACGCCGGGTCGGCGAAGAACTTGACGATATTCGCCTCGGCATGCGCTGCCATGTCGGATTGCAGGGCGAAGAAGAACGCCTCCTTGTCCTGGAAACGACGATAGAAACTGCCCACGGAGCAACCTGCCCGCTTGGCGATCCCGGCGACGTGCGCTTCCCAAAAGCCCGATTCCGCGAACACTCGCTCACCCGCCTTCATCAGACGGTCGCGCTGCTGACGGCTCCGTTCCTGGTAGGCCGGGAGCGTCCAGCGATTGTCAGGTTCCGCCTCACCCTCGATCATCGCATGACTCATGGCGCCATCCATCATTCCGCAAGCAGCCTCCGTGTTCCAGCCATAGCCCGACAGGATCGACGGTGTCCAACGATCGTCCAACCATTGTCCGGCGCGCGCCTTGCTTGCACGCCGGGGCCTCAGCGTTTGCCGCGAGACGGGCAGCGGAGAGACATTCGTTGCGCAACCGACTTCCGAGCGCGTGAAAGCCGGACCGTCCGCCCTGGCCCCGGGCCTCGGCGCGCAGGTCACCCCGTCGCGATCGCTGTGTGACCTTGAAGTCCGGATATCACAGGCTGCTGATATGTGTTTGTGAACCTCGATTTCGGTTTTATACTGGGCCCTGGAGTCGGAAGGGGAAACTTGGAATGAGCGCGTCGGAGTCATTGGTCACACTCAGCGGCGTGCCGGGGTCGCCTTATACTCGCAAGATGTTGGCGCTGCTGCGCTATCGCCGCATACCCTACAAACTGATCCTCGGGTCGCGTGACCTCAAGGGCCTGCCCCAGGCCAAGGTCAGCCTTCTGCCCACATTCTATTTTCCTGACACAGCCGGCCAATTGCAGGCGGTCACCGACTCCACGCCGATCATCCGCAGATTGGAAGGCATGTTCCCGGACCGTTCGGTACGACCGGCGAATCCTGCACTGGCCCTGATTGACGCCATACTGGAGGACTACGGCGACGAGTGGCTGACGAAAGCCATGTTCCACTATCGTTGGCATTATGCTGACGATATTGCCCGTGCGTCGGCGATCCTTCCGGCCTGGACCCAAGGGCGCATGCCCGATGCGGCGCTTAAGGCTGCCGGGACGGCGATCGCAGGACGCCAGATCCCGCGGCTACGCTACGTCGGCTCCAACGAGACGACCTGGGGCGTGATCGAGGCCAGCTACATGCGCTATCTCGACGCCATGGAGGCCCATCTACGCGAACACACTTTCCTGCTGGGCGCACGACCCGGCGCCGGCGACTTCGGTGTTTTCGGGCAATTGACCCAGCTGGCGCTGTTTGACCCAACGCCCATGGCGATCACCGCTGTACGGGCGCCCCGAGTGCTTGCCTGGACCGGCGCCATGGAGGACCTGACGGGGGTGGAGCCTGTAGACACCGACTGGTTCGACCCAACCGCCCTGCCCGCCACGCTAACGGCCTTGCTGAGCGAAGTCGGTCGCGTCTATGCGCCGTTGCTTCTTGCCAACGCGCGGGCCGTACAAACCGGCGCCGAGCAGGTGGAGACCACCATCGACGGCAAGGCCTGGGTCCAGCAGCCGTTCCCCTACCAGGCCAAGTGCCTGATGTGGCTGCGCCAGGAGTACGCCGCGCTCGACGCGGCCGCCCGCGCCCAGGCCGACGCGGCCCTGGCCGGGACCGGGTGCGAAGCGTTGTTCGCTAGTTGACCTGCCGGTCGCGGCCTTCCCAGTAGGGCTGGCGAAGGTCGCGGCGCAGGATCTTCCCGCTGGGATTGCGTGGAATGGCGGCGACGAAATCCACGGACTTGGGCAACTTGTATCCGGCGATCCGTTCCCGCGCGTAGGCGATAAGTTCTGCCGGCTCGACCACCGCGCCCGCCTTCAGGGCGACGACCGCCTTGACCGCCTCGCCCCACCGATCGTCGGGGACGCCGATCACCGCCACATCCTGCACTGCCGGATGGCCCGCGAGAGCATTCTCCACCTCGGCTGGATAGATATTCTCGCCGCCGGAGACGATCATCTCCTTCATCCGGTCGTGGATGTAGAGGTACCCCTCGTCATCGAAATAGCCCGCGTCGCCCGAACGGAAGAAGCCGTCGGCGTCGAAAGCCTCGGCATTGCCCTCTTCGCGCTTCCAGTAGCCTTTCATCACACAGGGCGCTCGCATCAGGATCTCGCCGACCTGTCCCGGCGGGAGCGTTCGCCCCTCTGCGTCCACCACCTTGATCTCCCGGCCCGGCGCGGCGCGGCCGCACGAGCGCAGCTTGCCGCGCGCCGGATCATGATCCGCTGGTGGCAGATAGGTGATGGGACCACCGGTCGTCTCGGTCAGGCCGTAGGCCTGCATGAACCCACAGCCCATCAGCGTCGTCGCGTCGCGCAGCACCGCCTCGGGAATCGGTGAGCCGCCGTAGGTGATCCGCTTGAGTGTGGAGAAGTCGGTATCGCGCGCCTCGGGCTGCTGCGTCACCGCCAGGATCACGGCGGGCACCAGGGTGGCCTGGGTGATCCCCTTCGCCGGAATCAGGCGCAGGATTTCCTTTGGATCAACCTCCGGCAGGATCACGCCGCACGAGCCGTTGGCCAGCGTACCCATGCCCATGTTGATCCCGGCCACATGGAAAAAGGGCATAGCGATCAGGATCACGTCGCGGTCCCCATAGGGCTCCACGTCAGTGGCGTGGTTGCGGAAGAGGGACAGGTAGTTTGCATTGTTCAGCCGGACGCCCTTGGGCAGGCCCGTGGTGCCGGACGTGTAGACCTGGAGGATATCGTCGTCGTCGACTGACGGCAGCATGGGATCGACCGGAGACTGGGCGTCACGCCAGGCTTCGTAGTCCGGCCATACGGAGTGGCCGCCATCCATGGCGACGACCTGCTTCAGCCGCGGCAGATCGGTCAGGATCTGGTCGATCACGCCGTAAAACTCGGCCCCGACAAACAGGATCTCGCAATCTGCATCGCCGATCACGAAGGCCAGTTCGGGCGCCGCCAGCCGCCAGTTGAGGCCCACGATCGCCGTGCGCGACTTGAAGGTCCCCAGCACGACTTCCCAGAAGCGATCCAGGTTCTTGCCCAGGTAGCCGATCCGGGCGCCGGGATGCTGGTTCAGAGCCAGCAGACCATTGGCGACCCGGCTGGCTCGCTCGTCGAGCTCGGCATAGGTGGTCAGGCGATCCTTGAAGTCGAGCGCCACCGCATCCGGTCGCTCCCGTGCGTGCAGGCGGCTGATGTCTGCGACACAGTCCAGTCGGTGAGCGTGGGTCACGATGACACCACCTCTAGCCAGCGCGCGCAGCCGGTGTCGGTCAGGATCGAGGTCAGCCGGGTGTCCGATACACCGGCGCAACGGGCCCGCAGCGCCGCCAGTGACTTGGCGTGATACTTTTGCGGGGGCTGAGTATAGGCGCGGCCCGCCAGGTCAACGGTGAACTCGGCTGCACCCGTCTGTAGCGCGCGGCTGTTTGCATCAGTCCAGGGCAAGAAGTAGCGACCCAAATAGGCCAGCAAAGGCGTCATGGTCGGCGCCAGGCTCTCCCAGGTTTCGAACGGCCCGTCGTTGCGCGGCTCATTCATCCGGTAGCACCAGTCCAGCACCTTCGAAGCCCGAGCCCGGATGATGCCGCCGCATGTGGGGTCCACCGAAGCTTCATAGAGTTGGGCCGCCAGGCCAAAGTCACCGAAGGCGGGACGGTCGCCGAACAGATACGCCCGATCAGCGAGATGGATCTCCAGCAGGTCGAGCAGTTCGTTCAGATAGTCGCGGATCAACGGAGCGGTCGCCGGGCTGGAGCCCACGAAATGACCGCGACCGGTCATCCGCGCGAACACCATCGCCGCCCGCTCGGCCACCGCGGCGTCGTCACCGCGGGGCATCGACAGGCGAGCCAGGGTCTGGGCAGAAGCCCTGGCGTCGATCTCGTCGTACCAGCGGTGGTGGAACATCAGCTTGTTGCCCCACTCGTCACCGAATTCCTCGAACAACGCCGAGAGGAAGTTCAGCACCGGGTCGGCAGGGTGGATCGACGGTTCCGGAACCTCGGCCTCCACCCTCTCCAGGATCGGCGTCGAATCCTGCAGCCCCTCGTCCGCTGGCGTCGCCACCGTCGGCACGATCGGCAGCTTGGCGAAGCGCTTGTAGTCCTCTTCGTTCTGCGGCCCCCGCGCGATCCAGACGTGGGGGATGGCTTTGTATCGAAAGTACGAGCGCACCTTAACTGAATAAGGCGACATCTCAGAGCCGAAGATCCGATAGAGTTCGCTCACTTGGTCACCTCTTGTTTGATCATGGCCCGCTGGCTTTGCGCGAAGGCCTCTTTGCCGATGGCCGAGCCCTTCTGGACCGCCTCCCGCGAGCCAACCTGTTTGAACCAGCGGTAGAAGTCGGGGAATTCGGCCGGGTCGATTCCCAGACCCTTGTAGCCGCGCGTCCAGGGCCAGATGGCCATGTCGGCGATCGAGTAGTCGCCAGCCACATGCTCCGCCTCGGCCAGGCGCTTGTTGAGTACGCCGTAGAGTCGTCTGGTCTCGTTGACATAGCGGTTGAGCGCATAGTCGATGCGCTCTTCCCGGTAGCGGAAATGTGAGGCCTGGCCGGCCATGGGTCCAAGCCCCGCGCTTTGCCAGAAAAGCCACTCCTCTACCCTTGTGCGCGCCCGTCGCTCCGCCGGATAGAAACGCCCCGCCTTGTCACCGAGGTACTGCAGGATCGCGCCGGATTCAAAGATCGCAATCGGCTCGCCACCCGGCCCCTCGTGGTCCACGATGGCCGGCATCCGACCGTTGGGTGAAATGGCCCTGAACTCGGGCGTGTCCTGACCACCGTTTCCGATGTCTACGGGAACCAGCCGGTAGGCCAGCCCGGCCTCCTCCAGCATGATGGTGATCTTCCACCCGTTGGGTGTCGGCCAGAAATGCAGGTCGATCATGGCGTTGTCCTTCAGGCCACAGCGAGGCGGTTGCCAACCCGGGTCAACGGGCGAGCCAGCCGCGTAGCCAGCAGGGTCCCGGCTCCGCAGTCCTGGACCATTCCCTGACAGGCGGCCCGGTCAGCAGGCGAAAGCGTGGCGAACCAGTCCAGGGTTCGCTGCAGCAACCAGAGAGAATGCGCCGGGGCGCCCATGTTCATCTCGTGGCCACGCAGCGGCACGGAAATCCTGCCTAGACTGGGTTGATCCTGGTCGGTGTCGGAGATTGGCTGCCTATCCGGGAAGTGCGGATGGGCCGCAGACCATTGGCTGAAGAGCTCGGCTGTCGCGCTGTAGATCGGCGTATAATCCACACAGAACGTGCGCAGCATCCGCAGCACCGTCTCCGGGACCTCGTCGTCCGGCAGATAGGCCATTGGCGTATCCCAGAACTCTGGCGACTGGATTTCCGGCGTATTCATGTGCTCCACCCAGCGGAATACGCGCGGCGCCCTTTGCTGCATCAGGTGCAGGGGCCACGGGTCGCGGCCCAGATGGGCGAACAAAGGTCCCATAAGCCCAAAGTCGCCCACGCTCGGCAGGCCGCCAAACAGGTAGGGGTGATCCGTGAAATGAGCCTCAAGCGCGTCGAGCAGGTCGAAATAGATCTGTTCCATCGCCGGGAACATGTCCGGCGTGATGCCTATCGCAGCGCGGTGGCCATCCATCTGCCGGGCCACCACATTGCCGTAGTGGTCAAGCAGCTCGTCAGTGCCGCGCGGCTTGAAACTGCGGCCGAACTCGCGAACGACGAAGTGGCGGTTAGGCTCAGGGTAGTCCCAGCGAAAATGCCAGGCGATCTTCAGGTTTTCGCTGGCGAAAAGGTCAACCAGATAGGCCGCCAGCCTTTGACGCGGGCCGGGCGGCAGGGCCGGCGGGTCAGGAAACCTGCGCTCCAGATATTCGAACATCACTGTGGTGTCCTGGATGACGAAACCCTCAGGGGTCTCCAGGATGGGTATCCGCTTGGAGCGCGCGGCCGGGCTCACCTCCTGGCGGAAGCGGTGATGGCTCGGAAGGCGTTCGACAAAGGCGATGCCTTTCTTGCGCAGATAGCTGCGCGTCTTGCCGGTATAGAACGAGGCGTAAGCGCCATAGAGCGTGAACGGCCCGTCGCCGGGCCCCGGATGGGCGTCTGCAGCCTGACTGACCTGATCGATATCAAGCGGGACGATCATGATGCTCTCCACCGCCACCCGCAAACACAACAATCACGATCCACGCCGATCACATTTCTGGAAAAGATGCCAATATTTTATCTTATAAATCAGATAGTTAGCTTGTCCTGAAGCTGATTTCTGGTGAGAAAAATACTGTTTGTTTCCTATGACGCTCAGTTCCCCCAGTAGACATATTCGTCTGCCTCGACCTGAGGAAGGATGAGCGAGTGATCCAGCATCACGGCCGACTGCCCCAACTCCGGCCATAGCGGCTTGAGCTGTTCAGCGTCGTGACGAGCCAGGTGGCGCTTGAGTTCGGCGACCTTTTCCGGTTGCTCCGCCGCAAGATTGCGGCGCTCGGTAGGATCGTTTGACAGGTCATAGAGCCAATCCTTTGCGGGGCGCTCGGTGACCTGCAGTTTCCAGTCGCCAGCCCGAACCACGCGATAGGGTCCCGTCCGCCAGAACAGCAGATCGTGCGGGCGTCCTGTCTTCCGGCCGTCCACAAAGGGCATCAGGTCAACCCCGTCGATCTTTCGATCCCGAGGCGTCGGCGCCCCAGCGGCGCCCGCAGCCGTGCCGAAAATGTCAAAATGGGAGACCGGAGCCCGCACGGTGCTGCCCGCAGGGATCCTGGCAGGCCATCTCATGAACAGGGGCGCGCGGATCCCCCCCTCGAAAAAGGTCTGCTTCCAGCCCCGGAAGGGACGATTGATCTCTTCAAGTCCTATGTAGTAGGCGCCGCCGTTGTCAGTGGTGAAGACGACCAGCGTGTCCTTGTCGATCCCCTGCTCCTGCAGCGCCTGCAGAACCCGGCCCACACCGCGGTCAAGACCCAGAATCATGGCCGCGTAGGTCCGAAGGCGATGGTCGGCGATGTAAGGCAGTGCGTCGTAGTCTTCGCGCGTCGCCTGCAGCGGCGTGTGCGGTGCGTTATAGGCCAGGTACATGAAGAACGGTCGATTGCGGTTCGCCTCAATGGCTGCAACCGCTTCATCCGTGAGATAGTCGGTCATGTGTTTTTTGGGCTGGAAGGCTTCGCCCCCGTCCTTGCGCACAAAGAACTGCAGGCTGCTCCACAGGTTCATGTCGATCGGATCGAACCCCTGCACCGAATTCACAACCCGCGGGTCAGTCTTCGGCAAGAACATCGAGGCGCCACTGGTAAAGCCCAGGGTCTCGGAGAACCCGCGCCGCTGTGGCTGGAACTCCGGTGACTCGCCCAGGTGCCATTTTCCAAGCTGGATGGTGTGATACCCCACGCCCTGCAACAGCTGACCCAGCATGATCTCGGTGGTCGGTACTCCCATCTGGGCCACCGGGATGATGTCCTTCTCGCGATCTGCGAAATAGACCGGATTGCGAATCCCGTAGTGATGGGCGCGTACTTCACGCGCGAACCTCAGATTTGTCGGCGTGAACTCGAAACCGTAGCGGGTCGGGTATCGGCCCGTCAGGAGAGCGGCACGCGAAGGCGCGCAAGTGCCGTGGCCTGAATAGGCCTGCGAGAAGTTGACCCCTTCACGCCCGATAGCGTCGATGTTGGGCGTCGGAACCGTGCCGCCCGCAACACCCCCACCGTTGAAGCTGATGTCATTGTAGCCAAGGTCGTCTGCAACGATGACAATGATGTTTGGCTGCCGCCGCGTCTTGGGCGGTGCGGCCGGACCCTTTTGCCACACGACGTCTCGCGGCGGTCCGATTTCAAACTGGGTCCGTCCAACGGGGACGTTCGCCGGCGCCTGGGCCAGCGTCGATCCGCCCAACCCCAACGCCACCAGGCCGGTGACGGCGAAAAGGGCGCACTTTGTCCGGATACCGCGCATGTCGCGCCACTCCCTTTACGATCTGGAATAGCCGGGAGACCGCGATGAACGCACTCTCCCGGCGAGGAAGGTCTAGAACTTCATGCTGGCTTCGACGCCGTAGGTCCGGGGCGGCGCATACCAGCCGACAAATCCCGCTGCCGCTGCCGTGCCGCCTCCTGAGATGAAGGCGTTGAGCGGCTGCACTGTCTTCTGAACGAAATAGGCTTCGTCGGTCAGGTTCTTGCCGTAAGCCGAGATTCGCCAGCCGTTGGGCGAACTGATCCCGGCACGGAGGCCAAGCAAAGTCACGGAGGGCTGGAACGACCGCGGGTCCAGGGTCGCTTCCTGGAACTTGGAGTCCGTATAGCTGAGGTCGCCGTTCACGTACCAGTCGAGCCCGGTGTCTCCCAGCGGGGCTTCCCACTGCGCCACGAGGCTGTAGGTCCATTCCGGGCTGTGCGCGGGCGTCAGGCCGGTGAAGCTACAGGTCCCCGGTCGGGTGCCTACCGGCACCGAGCCCAGATTATTGCACTGGCCGGCGCTGTAGTCCGTGAACTCGGAGTCCATGTAGGACAACGTCGCCTTGAGCGTCAGCGGCTGTATCGGACGAAGCGTCGCATCGGCCTCGACCCCGCGGACACGGCGGTCGCCCGCGTTCGAGACGATGAAGCCCGTGCCGGTGAGCGGGTTGAGGACCGAGTCCTGGAAGTCGCTGAGCTTCATCGAGTAGATGTCGGCATTCAGGATCAGCTTGCGATCCAGCAGCACCGATTTGACGCCCAGTTCGTAGGTCAGCGATGTCTCTGGACCGAACTCGACCGGAACGCCTGCGGCAGCCGAGCGAGCGTTGAAGCCTCCGGTCTTGTAACCGGACGCGGCCAGGGCATAGACCATCACATCCGGCGCGACGTCAAACTGGGCCCCGGCCGACCAGGTAACCTTGTCCTCCTTGCGGGAGACGTCGCCTAACCGGTTAACTGAAAACACGGTGCGGGCGGCTGGCGTCGCCGTCGGGTTCACGTCGGAGATCAGGTAGCTGTCTTTGTTGTCCTTGGAGTAGCGCAGACCGCCCGTCAGGCGGAAAACGTCAGTCAGCTTGAACGTGGCCTGACCGAACAGGGCGGCGCTGCGTGTGTCCTGGGTGTAGTAGAAGGTCGAGAAGTCACCGACCTGAAAGCGGCGGCCGGGCGCGGGCGGAAGGACGCGGTTCGCGTCCGGGCCAATCGCGGTCCTGGTGGTGTAAGTGATCCCCTGCGAGAAAAGGTACACTCCGGCGATGTAACTGAAGCGCTGTTCCAGCGGAGAGGTGATCCGGAATTCCTGGCTGTAACCTTCCGAGCGTAGAAACTGATTGCTGCCAAAGGGAACTGTCGTGACCTGCGGCAGCATGTCGGCCGCCAGGTTCTTGATATTGTCCTCGTACCCGTTGAACGCCGTGATCGAGGTGAGCGTGTGGTCCATCGGCAGGTCATAGTCGACCGTGAACGACGCTCCGTAGACCTTGGTTGTATTGTCGCCCGGCGCGTCGTCATCGACGATGTGATCCTTGTCGTCGAAGTTCCGGAAAGGCCTGCCAATGGCGGCGGCCGCGGCCAGGAACCCGGGCGTGGCAATGCCGCCCACGCCGCTCGCATTGAGCGTCTCAGCCGTGCAGCACGCCGAGTCGATATACGAATAGTAGGCGATGAAGTTCGCTTTCAGACCGTCATTGGGTTGCCACTTCACGCGCCCGCGAAAGCCGTACTGGTCGATGTTGTTGACCTCGGGCCCCGACAGATTTTTCTCGTACCCGTCGCGTCCGGAAGCCCAGACCGAAAGGCGGGCGGAAACGTCTTCGGTGATCCCGCCGCCGACATAGCCGCCGATCGAGCGATCCTTGTAGTCGCCGGCCCTGACGGTCACCATCGCCTCGAAGTCCTGGCTCGGCTCCCGCGAGGTGATGTTGATGGCGCCTACAGGCGTGTTGCGACCGTAGAGCGTCCCCTGGGGACCACGCAGAACTTCCACCGTGGAGATGTCCTGGAGGTTGCTCTGGATAGGGCCGGCGGCCACGATATAGACGCCGTCAATGAAGATGCCGACGCTGGACTCGATACCGGGGTTGGTGCCCGACGTACCGATGCCACGGACGAATATGGTCGAGTTCCGGTTGTTGTTCGACTGGGTGATGTTCACCGAGGGAACGAAGCGCGAGAGTTCGGTGACGTTGCCAATCCCGACCTTCTCAAGATAGTCGCCACTCACGGCGGAAACCGACATCGGAACATCCTGGATGTTCTCCGCCCGCTTGTTGGCGGTGACAATCAGGGTTTCCACTTCCGCTGGCTCGTCCGCAGCGTGGGTAGCAGATGCCGCCATCAGGGAAGCGACTAGCGCCAGGGCGGTGCTGGCGAACAGGTTTTCACCCATTGCTCGATAGGACATCTCTACTCCCCGTTTTAACGATCTTTATTGGACGACGGTAGGTGAACTGAAATTCCGATTCAATCGGAATCGTGATTCCTGTAGTGACAATTCCGGCCAGGAGAAATCCCTTGCGCACCGCCCGATGTGAGTTCGGGCCTCGAACCAGACCGGGTACGCTCGCCTCGACGAGCCTGGCCTCGAGATGGCTGACCGCCAACCGCGTCAGCATACGGCAGTTGCAGCGGTGCTGGACCCCGAAGACCTTATCGAGTTCCCCCTCGCCCTCTCCCGGAAGCGTGCGCCAAACTGGAAAGGTCGCTGGTTTTCAGATTGCCGCGAAGCGACCCGTGCGGACTGACTGACAGATCGTTACTGGAGCGAGGCCTGGATCTGTGGAGCCCGGAAGTTACCTATGATCGCGCAGGATTGATCAGGTACTTCTCGCCCGTGCGCTTGCGGTGATAGGCGGCGATCACGTCAGGACGCAGCGCGTCGTGCAGAGATATTTCCGACGTGTATTGACTTGAAAAGGTGGACGTCAGCTCGTCGACAACCCGTCGCCGCAGGCTCTTTACACGATCCGGACCAGCCTTCGCCAGGAACCCCGTCAGGATCCAGCCTCCCACACCCCAGGCCATGCCGTAGTCACGGAGCAACTCCGTGGGCCCGGTTGCAAGACCGCCATAGATGTAGACCTGCTTATGGACACTTGATCCATAACGGCTGTAGCCACCGCTGGCAGCCTGTGCCCGTTCCATCCCGGATAGTATCTGGCTTGCCAGACCGCCTCCGCCGACGGCGTCGAACGCAAGGGTCGCACCCGTCGCAGACAGGGCCACGACAAGGTCCTGCGCGAAGGTTGGGCTTCCCGAATTCACAATGTGTCGCGCGCCGATTTGCCTCAGGAGGCCAGCCTGCGCGTCGCTGCGCACAATGTTCACCAGCTGGACGTCGTCGCGAAGGCAGATCCGATTCAGCATCTGACCTAGGTTCGAGGCCGCCGCTGTATGCACCAGCGCCCGATGACCTTCCATACGCATGGTCTCGATCATGCCGAGCGCGGTCATGGGGTTGGCAAAGCTTGAAGCGCCCTCGGAAGCCGCCGTTCCCTCTGGCAGAACCAGCACATCGGCCGCACGATGCAAGCGATACTCGGCGAACATCGCCCCACCAAAGATCGCCACTGTCCTTCCGACAAGCGCCTGGGAGGCTGCGTCACTCCCCGCCGCAATCACGGTCCCCGCACCCTCGACACCAACGGCGAGGGACTGGCCAATCCGCCCCCTGACCCCCGTCAGCAGCGCAGCCGGTATCACCGCGGTCGTTTTGCCGACTGTACTCTTCAGCGTCGAAAGATCCGCCGGGCCCAGCAGCAGGCCAAGGTCCCCGGGATTGATCGGCGCCGCCTGCACGCGAACAAGCACTTCGCCATCTCCAGGGGCCTGAACCGGGATATCCGCAAGCGAAAGCTCCAGGACTCCCTCCGGCGTGATCAGTGACCGGAGTTGCAGACCGGAGGCAGGTAGCGTTGAGGGCCGCATGCTCATTGCCCGTAGCTATTCCGGTCGGGTGTAGGTGTCGTTAGGTCCGCCGATGCGTTCGAGCAGCATCCTGCCATAGTCCGGCCGGGTCCAGATCATCCGGCCCTCCGGGTCAAGCCACCGTCGGACCTCGACACCGGGCTGGCTCTTGGGACGCAGGATGAACACGCCGTTCTCATAGCTGGCGATGGCGAGGATCGGCGTCTTGAAGTCGCGCACAGATACGTCGCGCACGGCGTTCTTCTCGGTCCCGTCGGCCCTGGCGTCGGCGATCTGCCCGCCACCCATATCAACAATCCGGTCGCCGCATTGCTCGATCCGTTCGGCATAGTTGTAGAGATGCTCACCCTTCTGGGGCGGCTTTCCATTGTGGTCGATGATACGCCAGATCCCCCGCAGGTCCGGCGCGCCGCTCACCAACGGCTCCGTGCACGTCGCAAGCACCGGCGCCGGGAAGGTGCGCCCCCATCCGTTAGGTCCGGGTGGCGTATGGGCGACGGGAATGTCGCTCGCCAGTACAGGTTTTCCGGCAGGCGCCGCCATGGCGCCAAAGGCCAGCGCGGCGAAGGCTCCCGCGAGCATATAAGGTCGCGAAATCACGATCTCCCTCCTGCAGAACGCCGACTCTCGCCAGCACTAATTTTGTGAACTAGTATTCTGGTTATGCTTTCTTTGAAAGTGTTTTCGGAATCCGGGTTCGCCGTCGCCTCAGCCGCCCCAGTAGACGTATTCGTCTTTCAGCGTCTGGGGTTCGGCCAGGGTATGGTCGAGCATGACCGGAGACTGGCCGAGCTGGGGCCAGAGCGGTTTGACCTGGGCGGCGTTGTGCCTGGCCAGCAAACGCTTCAGTTCAGCCACCTTGTCGGGCATGGCTGCAGCCAGGTTGACCCGCTCGGTGGGGTCGTTGGCAAGGTCGAACAACCAATCCTTGTTCGGCCGGTCGGTAACCTGCAGCTTCCAGTCGCCGGCGCGGACGACCTGATAGTCGCCGCTGCGCCAGAACAGGTTCTCATGCGGCCGCCCCCTGGCCTTGCCGGTCACGTGGGGGACCAGGTTCACACCGTCGATCACGCGATCCCTGGGCAGGGCGACATTGGCCGCCGCGGCGGCGGTAGCGAAGATGTCGAAGTGCGAGACGGGCGCGCGATAGGTGCGCCCGGCCGGGATCGCGGCCGGCCAACGCATCAGGTACGGCGTACGAATGCCACCTTCAAAATAGGTCAGCTTCCAGCCACGGAAGGGCCTGTTGAGGTCTGGCAGGCCAACGTAACCAGCCCCGCCGTTGTCACTCACAAAGATCACCAGGGTGTCGTTCGTGAGGCCATCCTGCTCGAGCTGCTGCAGCACCCGGCCTACACCCCGGTCGAGCGCGCGGATCATGGCGGAATAGACCCGCATCCGATGGTCCTGGATATGCGAGAGGGCGTCGTAATCGGCCTTGGTCGCCTGCAGCGGCGTATGCGGGGCGTTATAGGCCAGATAGGCGAAGAACGGCCGATTGCGATTGGCGTGGATCGCCTTCACCGCCTCGTCGGTGACGTAGTCGGTCAAATAGGCCTTGGGCTGGAACCCAGCGCCGCCATCCTTCTGGGCGTAGAACGGCATGGATGCCCAAAGGAACCGGTCGATCGGGTCGAAGTCCTGCATGGAATTGACGACCCGTGGATCGTCCTTTGGCAGAAACATCGAGCCGCTGGTCAGCAGGCTCTCGTTGAAGCCGCGCTTGGTCGCCGCGAATTCCGGCGACTCTCCAAGATGCCACTTGCCGAAGTGAAGCGTGTGATAGCCAACGTCTTGCAGCAGTTCGGCGATGGTGATCTCGCTTTGCGGCAGACCCATCTTGGCGAAGGGGATCATGTCCTTTTCCCGCTCGGGAAAGGAGACGCCGTTGTGGATGCCGTAGTTGAAGTTCCGCATGCTCTTGCCGAGCGCGGGTGGCGCGGGCGTGAACTCGAAGCCGAAACGTGTGGGGTAACGGCCGGTGAGGATGGCCGCGCGGGAGGGCGCGCAAGTTCCATGACCAGCATAGCCCTGAGCGAAATTGACACCTTCCCGAGCTATGGAATCGATGTTGGGAGTGGGGACCGCGCCGCCGGCCACCCCGCCGCCGTTGACCGTCAGGTCGTTGTACCCAAGATCGTCAGCGACGATCAGGACGATGTTCGGCTTGCGCCGCGTTGCCGGTGGCTTGGCCGGCCCCTGCTGCCAGGTGATTTCCATAGGCGGCCCCACCTTGGCGGGTCCGAACGCCGCCGGGCCGGAGGGCGTTTGTGCGTGCGCCTGCGTTTCTCCGAAGACCACCCCACTTGCCGTGACGGCCAGGACAACTGCCGCCGCTGCCGTCCGCACCAACCGAATTTTCATCCGTGGAATCACGTTCCAAACTCCCTTGCTCTAGCCGGACGGGTTGCTCCCTGTCCGCTCGCTGGCCCCAACGCGTCTCGACCGTAGAACCTGGAGCAAGACAGCTTGAAGTGGATACCGGTTCAAGCGCCCGTCGTGCTCTAAACATTTGATAACGAGCCTGTTTATCCGGTTCAGATGAATCCATCTGAACCGGACAGGCTCTAGGGGGCTTCGGCAACAATCTCGTGGCCGACATGAGGCCGCGTGCGGATGTTCAGCTGCCCGGCGAGACCGGCGCGTCGATGGTGAGAGATGGCCTGCATGCCGGGGCACCGCATCATCTCACTCATGGCAGCAAGCGACGGGTACTCCGCCAACGCGATCATGTCCCAGAGTTCGCCCACCTCACCGAGAAGTATCCCGGTTACCTCTCCGGAGAACCGCGAACCGCCGCCGAACGACGCCAGGAGCTTACGGACTTCGACCGTATACCTCGCATAGGCTTCAGCTCCGGTGATGTGCGAGTCCGAGCCGTCGGGATACTCCGCAAACGGCTTGAATTTCAGAAGGTTGACCATGACGAACGGGCCGTCATCCGGCGCGCTGAAGAAGTCCTTGGCTTGCTCGCCGCCGGGCTGCACCGCGTTGATCACCAGCATCATGACACCTCATTGGATTGAACGGCCATCCGGTCATTTACCGGCTTGCACCCCTTAACTAAATCGGAATTATAGTTCACATCAAGACTTGCGGAGCGCTTTGTGACCGTGTCCTATTGCTCATTGGTCGCGCCGGGGGAGTGGCGCGCTCTGCCGCAGGGGATCACGTTGGGCGGACAACATCCAACTCTTGATGGCTTGATTGCGAGCGCATTCAGCTCGCCCTGAAGTCACGACAGCCGAGAGCCAGGGCGGCAAGCGTCACCTGGCCTAGCCAAATTGTCGGCCCTTCGCTGAAATCACCTTCATAGAATATCTGATTTCATCTGGGCCATATAGACTCAATGAAAGACACCAATATGTCGCTCAACAAGACGCCCGCAGTTCCAGAGATAACAGGAACGTCTACCGGATACGCGCGTTATGCGCTGGGTCTGCTACTGGTCGTCTATACTCTGAACTATGTTGATCGACAGATACTTTCGATCCTGATGGAACCTATCCGTCGCGAGCTCCACCTTACAGACAGCCAGCTTGGTTTGTTGTCCGGTCTGGGGTTCGCGCTTTTCTATGCGGTCGCCGGGCTGCCCATCGCGCGACTGGCCGACACGGCGTCCCGCAAGGGGATCATCGCCGGGTCCCTGGCGCTATGGAGCGCCGCAACCGCGGTCTGCGGCCTGACGTCCAACTTCGCCCAGTTGCTGGTGGCGCGCGCCACTGTGGCTATCGGGGAGTCAGGCGCGGCGCCGGCCAGCCATTCGATGATTGCGGACTTGTTCCCGCACGGGAAACGCGCCACGGCCCTGGCGGTGCTCTCCTGCGGTGTGCCCATTGGTATTCTGGTGGGCCTCATCGCAGGCGGCTGGTTGAACCAGATGTTCGACTGGCGGACGGCCTTTGTGGTTGTCGGACTGCCGGGAGTCGCGCTGGCGATTGTGGTCCTGCTGACCCTGAAGGAGCCCATACGGCTCGGGGCGACAGAAGGTCTCGTGGCCTTGTCGTGGCGCGAGGCGATGGCGACGCTGTTCAAGATCCCCGCCTACAATTTTCTGGTCATCGGGGCCGCCCTGCACGCCTTCACATCCTACGGCGCCCTGCAGTGGAATCCGGCGTTCATGATCCGGGTGCACGGCCTTACGACCGGCCAGGCAGGGCTGGCGCTGGGGTTGATCTCGGGGGTGACGGGGATCATCGGAACCCTGGCTGGCGGATGGTTCGCCGACATCCTCGGCCGCCGCGACAACCGCTGGTACGCGTGGCTTCCGGCAATCATGATCGGCGTGCGCGCGCCCCTGTTCATTACGGCCTATCTCGCCCCGACGCCCGGTCTGGCGATCGCCTGCCTCATCCTGCCAGGTTTCCTCGGAAACGCATTCACAGGCCCGGTGTTCGCCACCATCCAGACCCTGGCGCCGGTGCGCGCCCGCGCCTTTGCTTCCGCCTGGACCCTGTTCATCATCTCTCTGGTCGGCTTCGGCCTCGGGCCGCTCCTGATCGGCATGACCAGTGACGCTCTGTCGCCCACCTTCGGGGTCCGGGGCCTTGGCTATGCAATCTGCCTGGCGGCGATCGGCGAAATCGCTTCAGTGGTCTTCTTCCTGATGGCGGCCCGGCGATTGCCTCGCAGCGAGCCGTATCTCGGTTCAAAATAGGAAATCGCGGGCGTGTACGACCGTTGGAGGCCTGCCAGCAAAGGCGAGCCGAAGAGGCGGAGGAGCGTTGCATCTGGCGCCGCGCCTGTGCTGCATTTCAACGCGCCTTATCGAAGCCGCTCTGGTAGCCGGCTGTAGAAGTGAATTGGGAGAGGGTGGGATGAGTTCGGAGAGCGACCTGAGACTTGTTGGGGTGGGGTCATCGCCATACACGCGCAAACTGCGCGCGGCGCTCCGCTTCCGGCGCCTGCCTTTCCGCTTTGTGGTCATGGGAAGCAAGGAAGCGGATGCGCTGCCGGAGCGCCCGCTCCCGCTAATCCCCTACATTGTGCTGCCCGCCGCCGATGGCGGGCCGCTCACGGCGATGTCCGACACCACGCCGATCCTGGATCGTCTTGAAGAGACCTATGCTGAACGACGGCTGCGTCCCTCGGATCCCGCGCTGAACCTCATTGACCTGCTGCTCGAGGATTATGGCGACGAGTGGCTGAGCAAGTGCATGTTTCACTATCGCTGGTCGTATGTGGCGGATACCAAGAAGGCGAGCGCCTACCTACCCTACGGTCGGGCTGTGCAGATAACGCGCGAGCAGGGCGAAAAGGCGGAACGGGCCTTCGCCAGTCGGCAGATATCCCGCATCGGCGTCGTGGGATCCAACCCGGTTACTGCGCCGATCATCGAGAGCAGCTGGCGTCGCTTTCTGGAGGTGTTCGACGAACACATCCAGAACCAGCCCTACCTGCTGGGTCAGCGGCCCGGCTCAGGTGATTTCGCAGCGTTCGGTCAGATGACGATGCTCGTGATCACCGATCCCACACCGGGCCAGGTCGCCATGGAGGTTTCTCCCCGGGCCTACGCCTGGACCGAAAGGCTGGAGGATGTGAGCGGGCTCGAAGTGAGCGAGGCCGATTGGGTCGACCTGTCAGATCCGCCCGCGACATTGCGCAGCCTGCTTTGCGAAGTGGGCCGGGTCTATGCGCCCTTCATGATCGGCAATGCGAAGGCGGTCGCGCAGGGTGCAAAGCAGGTGGAGTGCGAGGTGGACGGCCAGCGTTGGGTGCAGGAGGCATTTGTATACCAGGCAAAATGCCTTGGCTGGCTCCGCAAGGCGTACGTCGCGCTGGATGAGACAGCGCGTGGACGTGTTGACCGCCTTCTCCGCGGCACGGGCTGTGAGCTATTGTTCGCACCGCTCTGAAGCCGGCCAGCGGATCCGGGTCGCAACAGCCCCCACTCCCCCCGCCACTCGGAACACGGAACCGCTCGAGCGCGACGACTGGAAGTGGACACCGGCTCGAGCGCCCGTCGCGCTCTAGGTCTATGAAAACGGGCCTGTTTATCCGTTTCAGATGTCTCCATCTGAAACGGACAGGTTCTAGAAGCGGATCTTGAACTGGCTTCCAAGCATCAGGCGATTGGTCGGCTCTGTAGAGTCGGCGCTTTCGGCGCGGCCGAAGAACACGACCTGACCTTCACCTTTCATCACCGGGACGCCGTAGAGGATCTCGGCGGCGTAGGGCCGGGCCGTACCGCCCAGGTTCACCGACTGTGTGCCGTAGCCGAGTTCGCCCGTCTGGCGATCAATGACCTGCAGGGTCGTGAAGTCGAGCTTTCCACGCTCCAGATGCATGGGCTGGGACAGGGAGATCCTGACCTGGTCGCCGGACCTGAACAGGCCGGATTTTGTCAGGGACACCTGATAGCTCGAGGTTGTGACGCCGCCTTTGCCGACGGTCAGGTTCTGATCCTGATCCGAACTCTCGCGGGTGACGCCCCGGGTCGCCGAACCCGAGAGGTTCAGCGTCTCGGAAAGTTGCAGATCCACACCGATATTGTAACCGGCGGTGGTCGAACCCTCGGCAAGGAAACCGGGATTCAGAGCCTGAGTACCCAGCAGGGCGTTTTTCTCGTGCAACAGCGTGTAGCTGCTGGTCAGTGTAAAGCCATCCGCGACGATGAAGGTCGCCGCCAGATGCTGGGCCGCGGCCTGATAACGCTTGGCGCCGCTACCGGGCCGGTCAACACCGATCAGGAGCGACGGGTCACGCGCCTCATCGCGTTGGGTCGCGCCGATCGCAAGAGACATACGCTCCGACAGGCGGACGTTCCAGTTGGCGAAACCGCCACCCGTCGCCAGGCCCAGAAGCGGGTTCGCCCCGCCGCGATCGCTGTCGTAGTCGTTCGCGACAAAGCCGGTCTTGCCGTCAAGGGCCTCGGCGCCGGCTCCGAAGCCGAAACTGAACGATGAGCGCTCGCCATTGACCTTGACCATCGAGCGATAGTCGAGGCCGTCCTGAACAAAGCCGTAGTTCTGCACCCGGGGCGCTATCGCCAGGGTCATGTCCGCGCCCCAGGCATTGGCGATCGGTTGGCCGCTTTGCGAGAAAGACTTCGGCGAGAACATCTGGCCTGAAGCCGCAAGGGAATGTTTTCCCGAGGCTTCCGCCCACACGGTCATCCGTTTGAGCAGGTACTCCTGGAACTTCTCCTGACCGCCATTGAAGGTGGTCACAGACTGCCCAATCAGGCTGTCAGACAGCGGGATCGCAAAATCGCGTTGAGTTCCACCGATCTTCTCGAACGCATAGTAGTATAGCTGATTTTTCTTATCGAGCTTTTTCAGGTTGCTTGAGAATTGGGTCAGGACAATTTTTGCCGCGACCGGCTTGAGTGCGCGATCTTTGGTGCTTTGCGACCAGGTCAGGTTGTTGAAGTTCAGAGGCGACTGTGAGGCGGTGACGTCGAGCAGGCCACGGCCGTAGACAGGGTCAACGCCGGCCGCCCCGAGGTCCTTGGCGGACTGAAGGATGATGTCCGTCGTCTCCTTCGGGAAGTTCGCCAGCCACGGCCAGCGGTCGTGCAGCAGGGCCACGGCGCCCGAGACGAGCGGGGCTGCAAAGGATGTCCCGGACTGGCGGACAACGCCGCCCTTGTCATCCGACACGAGGATCAGTTCACCCGGCGCCACAAGGAAGCGATCCTGCAGCTTCGCGCCCGGATTGCAGGCCCCGTTGATGGTCAGGCAACTGTCGCCAGGCCGATTGGAGAAGTTGGAAATGGTCTGGTCCAGCCCTACCGAGCCGACAATGATCAGGCTCGGATTGTTGACGTTCCAGGCCACGTTCTGCTGCTGCGTCACGCCCTCATTGCCGGCTGCGACGACGAACACGGCGTTCTTCGCGGCGGCAGCGACACCTGCGTTCGTGAACACCGTGTTCCAGTCGGGGTGCAGGGTGAACCCGGGTACGCCCAGGCTCATGTTGATGATGCTGGCCTTGTTTTCGGCCAGCACTCTCACGCCCGTCGTCACGTCGGCCCATCCGGCCGTTCCCGTTGCGTCAAACGGATTGTAGGCGACAACGCTGGCCCGGGGCGCGATGCCCATGATGCCGCGGCCATCGACGTCGTCGACAATCAGGCTCGCGACCGCCGCGCCATGACCATTGCTGAACGTCGAAATGCCGTCGTACTTGACGATGTTGTTGAGGACATCCTTGTCGCCGACGACCGTAAAGTCGAGCAGGCCGATGGTCGTGCTGCCGCCGTAGCCCTGTTGCTGGGTAAGCGCCGGAGTCCAGTTTACGGTCTTCATCCAGTGGTCGACGTGGTCGACACCCGAATATTTCATCAGGTTGTCGTACCAATCCAGGAAGAACATCGCCCGATCGGATTCTGAAAGCCGGGTCAGCGAGGTTGGGTCAGATAGATTGATCCCGTATTTTGTCAGCAGTGGCGCGGCGAATCCGACCGAAAACGAAGCTCCGGTCTTCGCACGTACGGCAGCGCCAAACTGGGCTTCCGACCTGCTGATCACATTGTTGATCTTGCCTACCAGCGTATCGAGGTTCGAGCTGGCGGGCGATGTCGGCAGCGCGCGCCAGTAGGCGGTGGCGTCGTCCCAGACGGGCTTGATGTCGCCCCAGAACTGAACCGTCGAGGCATAACTTGGCGCCACGGTTCCAACGGCGTCGCCGATGGGTCCGCTGAAGGGGCTGATGTTGCCCCAGAACGGCGCGATGTTGCCGTAGAAGGGACTGATGTCACCCCAGAACGCCGAGATGTTGCCGTAGAAGGGGCTGATGTTCCCGTAGAACGGCGCGATGTTGCCGTAGAAGGGGCTGATGTTTCCGTAGAAGGGCGCGATGTTTCCGTAGAAGGGCGCGATGTTTCCGTAGAACGGTGCGATCGGCCGCGATGCGGTCTGCGCCTCGGCTGCCCCGGCAAACGCCGCAAGCGAAACCGACGTCAAGGCGATGGCCCTGAAATCGATGCGGTTGTGCCTGCTTGTCTTCGCGCTCATCCTGAATCTCCGAGGCGGTTCACTAGAATATTAATTGCTTTTAAGTTGCCAATTACTTCTTTCCATTTAACGTTTAAGGTATAAATCCGATTCATATTGAATCGATATTAACCTTGATACTTGTCCTATATTGAGACAGTTGCTTTGTTGCAGACGACCAGGGGTGGGCTGTTGTGTCCGGATGAGCCCTGTGGCCGCCTGCGCCGCCCGGACCGCCGCCTCGGCCCCGGCCGACCGGATCGGCTTTGCGGCCGGCACATATGTCTTCGAGCAGGCGGGTCAGTCATCCGCCAGGCTGGACGACTTCCAGACCTGTTTTGAACTGGCTACGGACGCCCTCGGAGCGGCGGCGGACGGTGACGGGGATCAGGGCCGGGCGCGATGGGCGCGGCCGGAAAACGGACCTAGCAGGATCCGGGGTTCTGCCCCTCCCCGCCGCAGGGCTTGGACGGGTTTCGACAGCGGCGCCGCCTGCAGTCAGACCAGTAAAGCGGGGGAATTCGGCCTCTTGGACATCGTCTGGGCGATCGCGTCAAATAGGGCATCCAGATCGAAGGGCTTGTGCAGCAAGCCATCTGCTCCAGCGCTCAGGCAATCGTCAGAGACATCTGCACCCATGTCGGCGGTGACCATGAGGATCGGAATTTCGGACTTTGCGTCGGTACGGCTGCGGATCAACCGTGTCGCCTCCAGGCCGTCCATGCCCGGCATACGCAGGTCCATCAGGATGAGCTCAAACGACTGCTGATCGACCATCTTGAGGCCGCTATAGGCCTCGCGGGCTTCCGCAATCTCGATGCCGGCCGTTGCCAGCATGTGCTTCATCACAAGCGAGTTGGTTTCATTATCTTCGACATAAAGGACTAACATGGGAACCGACGCGCCTCTCTTCGCTCTTATCGCTACAAACTACTCAGCTTCCTAGTGCAATTGCCCCAAGGGGGGCCTCGGAGTGAGGCTGCAAGTCTGCCGCCTGATGCAGGCAGGCCGCAACCAGCAAATCTACCATCGCTGACGGGATTACAGGTTTGACGAAGATCAGCTCAATCCCTTGCTGGCGCAGCCTCACCTCAAGAGACGGATCGGCGGTCGGCAGGATCACCGACATCATCGCACCTGTCGAGTGGCGTGCAAGGGCCGCCAGGGACTCCTCCACCGAGGCTCCAGCAGGGGTCGCGGAGGCAGCGTCGGCGATAACAATACTGTAGGGGCGCTTGCCCAACGCCTCGAGGGCTTCGGCGTGAGAGGACACGCTCTCCAGCCCTTGCACCTGCGGTCGAAGGACGGTGCGGATCATTGCCTGATTCAGTCGATTGGCCTCTACCAGCAGAACGGAGTGGTCACCCAGCCCCGACTTTGGAGAGGCATCGAGAGTGGAGGCGTCATCAACCTGGGTCTTGCCCCGAACCAACGGCAGGCGACAGGTGAAGGTCGAGCCCTGATCCACTGCGCTGGTGACCAACACCGTTCCGCCAAGCGCTTCGGCCAGGCTGCGGCAGATGGTAAGGCCCAGACCCGTCCCCTCAAAGCGTCGGGTTGTCGAACCCTCAACCTGCCTGAAGGACTCGAAAATCTCGTCGAGCATGTCAGCCGGAATACCAATTCCCGTGTCGATCACCTTGAGAACCAGCCATTCTCCGGAGTCCGTCGCATCGACAGTCGCGGACAGTGTGACCCTGCCCGCCTCGGTGAACTTCAACGCATTGCCCAGAAGGTTCAGCAGGATCTGGCGAAGGCGGGCGGCATCCTCGACGATCAGGGCAGGTACGTCTGTAATCTCCACCGCCAGCTCGAGTCCCTTCAGCGAAGCCCGATCCCGGTACAGCGACGCGATGGATTCCAGCAGGGCGGGAAGATCCACCATGGTGCGCTCGATAGAGATGGCGCCGCTTTCGATCTTGGCCATATCCAGCAGATCATCCACCAGGAGCCGCATGTTCTTGCCGGCGTTGTCGAGCACCTTGATCCGCTCCAGCACAGAAGGATTGAGGGACTCTTCCGTCATCAGCACCTGGGTCATCCCCAGTATGCCGTTGAGGGGCGTCCGGATCTCATGGCTCGTGGTGGCCAGAAACTCGGATCTTGCCTTCAATGCCTTGGCCAGCGCGGTGTTGGCGGTTGAAAGCTGCGTGTTGGCCTCCTGGACCCTGTTTCGACTGCGTCTCATCGAGAACATGCCGACGGAAAGGAGGACCAGGATAAGCGAGACGCCGCCCAACCCCGCGGTCAGAACGGCCGATCTGTTCCTGGCAAGTTCGTTTTCCTGCTCAAGCCTGATCGCATTCAGCTTCGAGATCTTCAGGTCCTGATTGGCGAAGTCGAACTGTGCTGCCATCAGGGCCGAGTTGGTTGACGCCATCAGCGATCTGGCGCCGTCGTCCAGCCGCTTGAAGGCTTCCAGATGCGCCAGGGCCAGCTCCAGCCGTTGCAGACGGGCGTAAACCTGATAGGCCGACGCGTGGAAGTCCCTGAACGGCAGGTCAGTGGTCTTGATATTGACGCCGGCGAAGGTTCGATCAAACCGTTGGGCGGCGAGTTGCAGATCACCGCGTTTCTGCGCCGATTGTGCTGAAACGCCCCAAAGGAACGGAATCCACTCCCTGGCCGAGGGATCGCGGGTCGCGATCAGAAGCCCGCGTTCGATGTTCCGGTCGGCGGCGTCAAGGCGCCCGGAAACGACTTCGGCCGCCGCGAGATTTGTCAGGATTCTCGCCTCGAGCGACGGACTCTTCAGTTTGCTCGCCAGAGCCAGCGCCTGACGATACTCCGCCTGGGCTTCATTCAGGCGTTTCAGATGGAAAAAGGCGTTTGCCCGGTTGTTGTACGCCGACAGTGTCAGCGCCGGGTCCTCGGCATAGGTCTCGGCGGACTGGGCGTAATACTTCAGCACCCGCTCGAAATCGCCGGCGTCCTGATAGATCGAACCGATGTTCTGCAGAACCTTGGCCTGGCTCCTCGCCTCTCCGGCCCGGCGAAAAATCTCGTAAGCCCTTTGATAATCCGCGAGCGCGGCCTGCATCTTGCCCTTTGCGGCCATGGCGCCGCCACGTGACAACACGACATCGCCGTAGAGCTTGGTGGTCGGAGCCTCCCTGGCAATGATCGCCAGCGCCGCATCGAGGACCGGCTCGGCTTGCTTGGGTTGATTCAGGCGCACCAAGGCCTCGCCTTGCAGCCACATGGCCGTAGCCTCGGCAAGCGCCTGCCTGTCTTCAGGGAGGGTATCGGCGATTTCCAGGGCGCTGGAAGAAAGTTTGAACGCGGCTTCAGGTTCGCCCATCATGGCCGCCTTGGCCTCGGCTACCCTGGCGTCGAACGCCGGTGAAAAGGTCTTCGGCGCGGCGGCCCACGCGCCAGAAAGCCCAAGGCAAAATACCTGAGCCGCACAAACGACTGAAACAACGATATGTCTGTTTCGCAGCAATCGCATATCCGTCCTGTATGCGAAGAGCGGTTAAGGGCTCTCTAACTGTGGCAAGCTGCCCAGTCTGCATTACTGCGGCATTGCGCCACACCTGGCCGTCCGGAGCCTGCCTGGCGGACCCGACGCCCAGCCGCCATGGCCCGGCGGAGTTATCTGGAAACAAGCCTCCGTTCTTCTGACGGCGCCCCTGTAAGGCTTGCGGCTGCGCCCGCTACCCGCCCGGGTGCAGCCCCGGCGCTTCCTGGCCTGTACGGGCGACGTATTCCGAATAGCCGCCTCCATACTGATGGACGCCCTCGGGCGTCAGTTCCAGAACACGGTTCGACAGGGCCGCCAGGAAGTGGCGGTCGTGCGAGACGAAGAGCATCGTGCCCTCGAAGTCGGCCAGGGCGGCGACCAGCATCTCCTTGGTCACCATGTCGAGGTGGTTGGTTGGCTCGTCGAGCACCAGCAGGTTCGGCGGATCGAACAGCATCTTGGCCATCACCAGGCGCGCCTTCTCGCCGCCGGACAAGACGCGGCAGGGCTTTTCGACATCGTCGCCGGAGAAACCGAAGCACCCCGCCAGAGTGCGCAGCGCGCCCTGTCCCGCCTGCGGGAACGAACCGTCCAGGGACTCGAAGATCGTCTCCTCGCCGTCCAGCAGATCCATGGAGTGCTGGGCGAAGTAGCCCATCCTGACGCTGGCGCCGATGCCGACCGTGCCCTGGTCGGGCGCGGTGGCGCCGGCCACGAGCTTCAGCAGCGTCGACTTGCCGGCGCCGTTGGCGCCAAGGACGCACCAGCGTTCCCTGCGCCGCACCAGTAAATCCAGGCCTTCATAGATCGTCTGGTCGCCATAGCCCTTGTGGACATTGCGCAGACTGATCACGTCGTCGCCCGACCGCGGCGGGCTCCGGAACTCGAACTGGACCGACTGGCGGCGGCGTGGCGCCTCGACGCGTTCGATCTTGTCCAGCTTCTTGACCCGGCTCTGGACCTGGGCGGCGTGGCTGGCGCGCGCCTTGAACTTCTCGATGAACTTGATTTCCTTGGCCAGCATCGCCTGCTGGCGCTCGTACTGCGCCTGGCGCTGCTGTTCGCCGAGCGCGCGCTGCTGATCGTAGAAGTCCAGATCGCCGGAGTAGGTGATCAGGTCGCCGCCGTCGATCTCCACCACCTTGCCGATGATGCGGTTCATGAAGGCGCGGTCGTGCGACGTCATCAGCAGAGCGCCGTCGTAATTCTTGAGGAAGGCCTCCAGCCAGATCAGGCTTTCCAGGTCCAGGTGGTTGCTGGGCTCGTCCAGCAGCATGCCGTCAGGCCGCATGAGCAGGATGCGGGCCAGCGCCACGCGCATCTTCCAGCCCCCCGACAGGAGACCGACATCGCCGTCCATGCGCTCCTGGCTGAAACTCAGGCCGGCCAGAACCTCGCGCGCCCGCGCGTCCAGCGCATAGCCGTCCAGCGCCTGGAAACGCTCCATCACCTCACCATAGCGTTCCATGTTGGCGTCCAGCTTGTCGGCCTGGTCAGGATCGACCATGGCCGCCTCAAGCCTGGCCATTTCGGTCGCCAGTGCGCTGACGGGCCCGACGCCATCCATCACCGCGGCGACCGCGCTCTGACCCGACATTTCGCCGACATCCTGGCTGAAATAGCCGATCGTCATCCCGGCATCGATCGCGACCAGTCCGTCGTCAGGTTGCTCCTGACCGGTGATCATGCGGAACAGCGTCGTCTTGCCGGCGCCGTTCGGGCCAACGAGGCCGACCTTCTCACCCTTCTGGACGCCCATCGAGGCTTCGATGAACAGGATCTGGTGGCCGTTCTGCTTGGAGATATTGTCGAGGCGGATCATGGGGCGGTCTGCTAGCCCGGGGACGATAAGAACGCCAGCCTCGGCCCATGGTCTGTGGGCTCCCGAGCTCGCGGACGAGCAGCAACCCGTCCTTCCCGAGGGTCTCGGCGCTCATCCACAGCGTTTTGGCGGAACGCTGAAGAGAGGCACTGGGCCGGGACTCGCCCCGAGCTGGACTGTTGGCGCCCATTGCGGGCGACGATCGCTGATCGGGCGTCTGGCTCCGCTACGGGTTCCGACCCTCGACTTTGCGACTTATCAAGGCGCGCACCTGAGGAATGCGTCCGACTGGCTTCTCAATCTGCCGCCGCTGTTTCGGCAATCAGGAGCTGGATGTGCAAGTCTCGACCTCCGACCTCGCGGTCCCATCTGCATCGACCGACCCGGTGATCCTGGCCATCGCTTCGGTGGCGCGCGAAGCGACCCGGTGGCGCGGCGTCAACGCAGGGGACCTGGACCGCAGGGTCGCGGATCGGCTGGGCGCCCAGGGCGTGGCGGGCGTCGAGGCCGGCGCCGTAACCTTCCTGGCGACCCTGCTCGCCCCGGAGGCGGCCCCGGACACCGAGGTGGGCGGCGATTCCACCATCCGCCTTTCGGCCGATGAGCTGGCGCTTGCAGGCGCTGTGGCCCTCGAGGCGGTGGAGAATGCGCGCCGTTACGCCAGCCCGCCGGGGCGCGCCTTGAAGATCTGGGTCAAGATAGAGCGCAGCGAGGCGCGGGTGCGCCTGAGCATTCGCGACAATGGCATGGGGATGATCGACCTGTCGCCCGACCCCATGCGCGGACGCGGTCTGATCGCCGCCATCGCCGAGCGCCTCAACGGCTTCGCACGCCTGGGCGCCGCCCACTTCGGTGGCGCGATGGTGGTGCTGACCTTCACACCGGGCGCCAAAGAAGCGTAGTCATGCGCTGAAAGAGGAGCGAACAAGATGGACAAAGCGGTTTCAGGTGCGACGCCCGCTGACGAGCACTTCGATGTCCTGATCGTGGGCGCGGGCATCTCCGGGATCGGCGCCGCCTACCACCTGCGCGACCAGTGTCCCGACAAGTCCTACGTGGTGCTGGATGCGCTGGACGGGTGTGGCGGCACCTGGCGCACACATCGTTACCCGGGCATCCGCTCTGACAGCGACCTCTACACCTTCGGCTATCGCTTCAAGCCATGGATCGGGCCGCCCATCGCCGCTGCCTCCGCAATTCTGGACTATCTGGAAGAGGTGATCGCCGAGAACGATCTGGCGCGCCACATCCGCTACGGCCACCGCATCGTCGAGGCAGCCTGGGATACAGCAGCGGCGCTATGGACGGTCCGCGCGCGCCGCAACGACGGCGCCGAGGCGACCTTCACCTGCAACTTCCTCTGGATGGGCCAGGGCTACTACCGCCACGACCAGGGCTATACGCCCGAATGGCCGGGCATGGCCGGGTTCAAGGGCCGCATCGTCCATCCCCAGAGCTGGCCGGATGATCTGGACTACCACGGCAAGCGCGTTCTGCTGATTGGCTCAGGCGCCACGGCCGCGACCCTGCTGCCGGCCATCGCCGACGACTGCGCGCATGTGACCCTGTTGCAGCGCTCGCCGACCTATTTCATTCCCGGCCGCAACGCCAACGAGCTGGCCGATCAGCTCAACGCCCTCGACGTCGATCCCGCCTGGACCCATGAGATCGTACGGCGAAAGCTGCTTCAGGATCAGGCAGCGTTCACCCTGCGGGCGCGTGAGGAGCCAGAGACGGTCAAGGCCGAATTGCTGGCGGGGGTCAGCGCCTTCGTCGGCCCCGAGCTCACCGAACGCCACTTCACCCCGCGCTATCGCCCCTGGCGACAGCGCATCGCCTTCGTTCCGGATGGCGACCTGTTCCGCTCCGTAATGTCGGGCAAGGCCAGCGTCGCCGACGGCGAGATCGAGACCTTCACCGCTACCGGCGTGCGCCTGAAGTCCGGCGAGACGCTGGAGGCCGACATCATCGTCACCGCCACCGGGTTCGATTTGAGCGTTCTGGGCGACATCCCGATCATGGTGGACGGCCGGGCGGTCGATCTGTCGGACTCGGTCACCTATCGCGGCATGATGTTCACCGGCGTGCCCAATCTGATCTGGGTGTTCGGCTACTTCCGGGCGAGCTGGACACTCAGGGTCGATCTGGTCTCGGACTTCGTCTGCCGCCTGCTCAAACACATGGATGACCGCGGCGTGCGCAAGGTCGAGGTGGCCCTGCGGCCCGAGGATAAGGACATGCCGCGTCTGCCCTGGGTGGATCCCGACGACTTCAACCCCGGCTATCTGATGCGCGGCATGTCGCGCATGCCAAAGGCTGGCGACAAGCCGGAATGGCGCCATACCCAGGACTACTGGGCCGAGCGCACCGCCTTGCCGAAAATCGATCTAGACGGCCCGGAATTCCTCTACGGTTCGTAGCAAGCCCGCGGCCGCCATTCAGCCCGAATGCATGTTGCTGCGGCGGCGAACCGGAGACGTTTTCTCGTTCGAACGGCATTGCTGACCCACGCCAGCGCGCCGATCAGGCTGCGGCATCGACAAGTTGCGCCGCCATCACCAATGGTTCGCGCCATCGTGGCTCAAGCGTCTCGATGAGCTTCTAGAGCTGGCCCCCGAATTTGGGGGCTTCAACATGAATTCAAGATCTGGTTTCCGCCGCGCCGCGCTGAACAGCGTAGCACTTTCCGTCCTGATGCTCGCCGCCGCCGGCGCATCGCAGGCCTGGGCGGCTCCGGCGGACGATGCCGATGCCGACACCGCAACCGGACTGACCGAAGTGGTCGTCACCGCCCAGAAGCGCGAGACCAATCTCCAGCGGACGCCCATCGCGATTACGGTGAACAGCAGCGAGGACCTCGAGAACCGGCGGGTCAAGAGCCTGGCGGACCTTGGCGATGGCTCCATCCCTTCGCTGCGCATCGCCCCATTCTTCACCCGCAACTCAGCCTTCACCATCGGTATTCGGGGTATCTTTCCCTCATCCGACGCCAACCAGCCCGCGCGCGACACCGCTACGGGCGTCTATATCGATGGCGTCTATCTGGGACGTCCCCAGGGGCTTGGCGCCGCGCTCTTCGACATCGAACGGATCGAGGTGCTGAAAGGTCCGCAGGGCACCCTGTTCGGGCGCAACTCCACCGGCGGCGCACTGAACATCGTCACAAAGAAGCCCTCAGGCGAGTTCCAGCTGCGCCAGACCATCGGGGCCAGGAACTTTGAAGGCTATTCGACCGAAACGCACCTCGACCTGCCGGAAGTCGCCAACGTCAGCGTGAAGCTCGACTTCCTGGCGACGAAGCGCGACGGCACCGTCGACAACCCTGCCAATGGCGAACTCGACTACAACAGCTATGATCGCCGGGGCTTTCACGCCCGCGCTCTGTGGGCGCCGTCAGACACATTCACGGCAGACTACCAGTTCGACGTCTCCTATGACGGCAACACGCCCTACTATGTGCAACTCGTAAACATCGGCGAGGGCGGCGCGCGACTTGCGCCCCTGGCCCTGGTCCAGTCCGACCGCGCCAAGGTCTCGGATGTCGGCGTCCCGCTGCAGGTCAGCGAGGGCAACATCTGGGGCCATAGCCTGGCCCTGACCTGGGAGCCCTGGGCCGACGCCGAGATCAAGTCGATCACGTCCTACCGCAAGCTGAAGCAGACCCAGTTCGACAACGGCACAGCCCACGCGGTGCCGTTCGCGCCCAATGGCCAGTTCGCGCGCTACAGCCTTGCCGCTTCCTACCAGCACCAGTTCAGCCAGGAAGTGCAGCTCGCCGGCAAGCTTCCGCAGCTTGTCTACGTCGTCGGCGCGTACTTCTTCCGCGAGACCGGGGGCGACAACGCCTGGGCGCCCAACACGCTTCAGTGGAACGCTACCGGCTCCGGGTTCACCCGCTTGCCAAACTTTGACGCCGGCGCCGCCACACGGTTCCCGGACCGCGAGAGCTATGCAGTGGCTGAGTCGCTTGCGTTCTTCGGGCAAACCACCTGGACCCCGCCTGTTCTGGATGACCGGCTGCACCTGACCGTCGGCGCCCGCTACACCATGGACGACAAGAACGGCACCCTGCTCAAGGTGAACGGCGCGCCGGACGGCTCGACTTTCGACTTCTCGTCCAACCGGTTGGATCCGGCGGTCTCCATAGCGTTCGACGCAACCGAGACCATCCACCTCTATGGAAAGTGGGGCACCGCCTATCGGGCGGGCGGCGCCAATTCCCGGTCCCTGACCTTCCGGTCATTCGGCCCTGAGGAAGTGGAACAATTCGAACTCGGCGTGAAGTCAGAGTTCTGGGATCGCCGCGCGCGCTTGAACCTGGCGGCCTATCGGACGAACTACACGGACATTCAGGTCGACTTCAATCGCAACGCCATCATCGCCAGCGGCACACGGACCGTCAACGAGACGGTCAATGCGCCAGGCACCGCCAAGATCCAGGGTTATGAAGCAGACCTGACCGTCAATCCAATCGCTGGCCTGACCTTGACGGCCAGCTATGCCTATACCAAGGCCGATCTTCCAGCGACTGTGAACCCGTTCAACAACGTGGTGACACCGCTCAACATCGTCTACACGCCGCGCAACTCATACAGCTTCTCGGGAAACTATGTTATCCCGATGGATAACTTCGAGATCCTGGCGCACGTCGACGCCAATGTTTCCGATGGCTACAACTCCGGGAACTCAGTCGTTACATCGCCGCAGACAGATGAATCATTCATTGTGAATGCCCGGCTGGCGATCACGAACCTTCAGATCAGCAACGGCCCCACGCTCGAGTTTTCGCTCTGGTCGCGAAACCTTCTCAATGAATCTCACCTGTTCTTTAAGGGTTTCAACACTGCCACCCGATGGACATCGGGCATCTACAACGAGCCCAGAACCTACGGGCTGGATCTCACCATCCGCTACTGACCTTACGTCGTAACGCTCATTGCTCTTTCGAGGATACTGAAGATGCGCAGGATCGCAGGAATAGCCGTTTTCACCGCTCTGCTCGCGACCAGCCCGGTCGCGCTTGCGGAGGCGATCACGGCGTCGCACGTCGAGCGGACCTCACCAGGCAGGGTTGTTGTCGCCTGGACCGGCAAAGACCCCGTCGACGTCTATGTTTCGGATCGTCCGGACGCTTCGCTCGCTCAGGCCGCCAAGGTGTCTGCGGCAGATCGCGATGGCCGCCACGAGGCGGATGTGCCGCCTGCCGTACGCCCCTACTTCATCCTGCGCAACACGCTGAGCGGCGAAACGGTTCACGTCGCCGAACGGCTGGTGCCGCTGGAACAGGGCTCAAATTTCCGGGACGTCGGGGGCTATCCGGCTGCGGGCGGCAAGCATGTGAGATGGGGCAAGATCTATCGGTCCGGCGGCACCCCCATGCTGACCGAAGCCGATGTCCGTCGCGTACAGGGCCTGGTCACCGAGATGGTCGATCTGAGGTCAACCGAGGAGCGGTCGCTGGCGCCGACGCGCGTCGAGGGCGTGAACTACTCGGCCATCGGCTATTCGATGACGAGGATCTCTTCCTTGACCCCGACGACCACGTCGACAATGGGCAGTTCCTACCGCAATTTCCCGGCGATGCTGGCGCCGCACCTGAAGATCGTCTTCGCCAGGCTGCTCGCGAACCAGGGCGCGGTCGTCTACAATTGTTCGGCCGGACAGGATCGTACCGGCTTCGCCACGGCAATGGTGTTGAGCGCTCTGGGCGTATCCCACGACGTGATCCTCAAGGACTATCACCTGTCGACGACCTATCGGCGCCCGGCGTACGAAATGCCGCGCTTCGACGCTGCGGCTCAGGCCGCCAATCCGGTTGCGGCCTTCTTCGCCAACTACCAGAAAGACCCGGCCGCCGCCGCGCCCAGCCCACTGTTCGACGCCAACCGTCGCGCCTTCCTCGAGGTGGCGCTTGATGAGGTCGAGACGAAGTGGGGCTCCGTCGACAGATACCTGGCCAGGGAAGTCGGCATCGGCCCGGTTGAGCTGGCCCGGTTGCGTGCGATCTACCTTCAGTAGGACACCGCGTCGCCGGCGAGAAGATCCAGTACAACGGCGGCGTGGTCGCTGGGGAACCAGCCGTCCTCATCAGGCTGGTCCAGCGCGCAGCCTGTTCCGGCGGTGCGCCAGCCGCCTTGCTGCAGCAGAACGCAGTGATCGATCGCCAGTGCTGACGACGGCGTCGTGCCCGCTCGAGGGCCGTGAAGGGTCGCAGGCATGGCGGGAAGATCGAGCGCCGCAAGCGCACTGTCCGCCGCAGAGGCGTTCAGGTCACCCGCCAGCACAAGTCCGCCTTCGTAGTCCGCTGTGGCCCATATCAACGCGGCTGCGAGCTGGGCGGCGCGGACGCCCTCGGCCTTGACCCCGCCCAGATGCGTGAGATGCAGGTTCAGAATCCGCAGGGGATGACCCAACGCGACCAGATCGACCCGCTGGGCGATGCGCTGCCCATCCCTGGGGTCGCTGACCAGTGCGCACAGGTTGGCTCGCGCCGAAGGGTCGCGGGTCAGAATGGCAAGACCAGAGGTGCTCATCACGCGAAGCGGGCCGTGCCGGCGCAGCTTTCGCCGTGACGGGGCCTTGTGCGGGAACATTCCCAGGACTGACGCCAAAGTATCTACTGTACTGGCGCCGCCCCCGGCAAAGCACTCCTGAAGGCAGACGACGTCAGCGCGCAAAGCGGCAAGCCCTTCGGCCATTTGGACCAGGCGGCGGGGATAGTCGCCTTCGTTCTTCCAGGTGTTGAGGGTGACGATACGCAAGGGCCAGGCCCCCGTCAGGCGCGACGACGGCCCTCGACCCAGACCTCCTGGACTACCGGCAGGTCGCCACGGGTTCGCACCCGCAACAGATCCGCCCGGCGACCGGTTTCGATCACGCCACGGTCTGAAAGCCGCGCCGCGCGGGCCGGGCCAGCGGTGACCGTGGCCACTGCACGCGGCAAACTCCAGTCGAACTCAGGGCGGGTCAGGGCGAAGGCGCACTCGATCAGACTGCGCGGAACGTAGTCGGAGGCGAAGGCGTCCAGCAGGCCTTCGCGCGCCAATTCCGAGGCTGGCACGTTCCCGGAGTAGGACCCCCCGCGAATGAGATTTGGGCCACCCATGACAATGAGCATCCCGCGCTCGCGCGCCTGTCGCGCCGCCTCCAGCGTAACCGGGAATTCCGCGACCGTGGCGCCAAGATCGGCCGCAGCATCAATGTGGGCGACGTCCTCATCGTCATGGCTGGCCAATGGCGCGCCGTACGCCGCAGCGACCTCGGACACGAGCCGGCGATGGCGATCGGCGTTGCGCGCCTGCCGGTCACGGATCTCGGCCATGCGTCGATCAACCGCGCTTTCAGTCATGCCGTCCGCACGCCAACCGGCCAGATATTTCTCGATGTTCCGGTACTGCCGCTGACCCGGCGTGTGATCCATGAGGGAGAACAGCGCCGTCATCGGATGCTTCGCAAAGCCCTCTAGCTCTTCAGGCAGGTCGTCGGCCGGCGTTTCACACCGCCAGTGGACCTTGTGATCCCCCTTTAGCAGACCGCTCGCCTCGGCTTGCGCCAACCCGTCAGCCAGGCGGGTGAGATTGCCGTGATTGCGCGAGGCCGCGGAGTTGAATGACCCGATGCTGAGGCTGTCGAAAACGGTCGTCACACCTACCGAGAGACAGCAGCCATCGTGGGTGACGGCGGCGGAAACAGGATCCCAGCCGATATTGGGGCGGGGGAAGAAGTGCTTTTCAAGATTGTCCGTATGAAGATCGATCACGCCGGGCATGAGGACATCGCCTTCCATGTCCTCGCCCGCGCAACTGGCCCCGGAATCGACGGAGACTACCTTGCCGTCGCGGACCAGCACCGATCCCCAAAAGCAGTCGTCGCCGGTCACTACCCGCGCATTCCTGAACGCCAACTCCACGACAGATCCTTCGTTCTGATTGCAGATCAGTCCCGCACGGGATCGGGAAACTCGATCTCAACTTCGGTTGTGGAGCGCGAGATTCCGTACTCCAGCGGACGACCAAGACCGTCGATGTTCAGGTAGCAATGAACCAGCAAAGGGACATGCCTCGGCACCTGAAGCCGCGCGGCCTCGTCAACAGTCGGTAGCCGGGCCGATATGGCCGTCCGGCGGCGGGTATAGTCAGGAATGCCCGACGCAATCAGCGTCTGGGTGATTGTGCCGTGGGTCTTGTAGGTCTCGATGAAGGCCGGCAGGCGCGCTTGACTGAAGTGATGCTGGCTGAGCCCCGTCGGCTCATCGTCCACGAACCGGCATCGCTCCAGGTAAATGACCGGCTCTCCAACGCGCAGGCCCAGCTGAGCCGCGACCTTCGCGTCCGATGGCCGCACCAGAAGCTTGATGATCTCGGTGCGCGGCGTGCGACCGTCCTGCTGCACGGCCTCGGTAAACCGTGGCCGGCGCTGCAGGCGCATCAGCGATGTGGGACGTTTGACGTAGCTTCCCCGGCCCTGGGTAGACTCGACAATGCCCTTTTCCTGGAGATCAGACAGGGCGCGCCGCACTGTATGCCGGTTGACCATGAACTCCCGGGACAGCTCGAACTCTGTCGGCAACTTATCGCCTGGCGTGATCTCGCGCGCCTGGATGCGACGCTCCAGAGACCATGAGATTTCCCGCCAAAGAACCATGGGGAAAGCTCTTACCAACAATCTTTAACAGTTCTACGACGGTCATCTAGACAAGTTTTTCTACTGTCAGATAATGTTCACCAACCCGTTATTGCGACATTTTCTCGGAAGACGTAATAATCGAGCTCAATGAATACAACAACATGGTTAGTTGTCGGAGTTCGATGATGACGGTCAGCCACCCCGCCGGGCCCAGCCCTGAACGTCGAGCCTGGCTCTCTGTCCTGGCAAAGGCAGCCCCGAAAGACGTGTTCGCCGCGTGGGAGGCCATCGCCGAACTGCCAGGCTACGGCACGCTCAGGGCTCCGGAAATCGGCATGGTTCTGGTGCGGGGTCGGATGGGTGGTTCGGGCGATGCCTTCAACCTGGGCGAAATGACAGTCACCCGCGCGGCAGTCCGGCTGGACACGGGTGAGACCGGGGTTGGGTATGTGTCGGGGCGAAATCGTCGCCACGCAGAGATCGCCGCAGCGGTGGACGCGATGATGCAGTCGCCCGCCCTGCGGCCCTTGGTGGAAGGCGCCGTCGTCGCCCGACTGGCCCGGGCCCAGCAGTCGCGTCGCGATGCGGCGGCGCGCAAGGCAGCCGCCACCAAGGTCGATTTCTTCACCATGGTCCGCACGCGAGGGCCCGCCTGATGTCGATCGCCTTTGATCTGGCCCGCGTGGCCGCCGGGTTCTCGGACCCGACCCGTGAGAGCCAGCAGGTCTTCCGGAAACTCATGGACGCCATGGCGCGCCCTGGCACGATCTACGATCTGTCCCAGGCGCCTGAGCCGCCATCAGGCATGCATAGGGCAGCGGGCGCTGTCGCACTCACCCTCTTCGATTTCGAGACTCCCGTTTGGCTGGATCCGGGACTGCATACCGAAGCTGTCGAGGGCTGGCTGCAGTTCCACTGTGGCGCGCCCCGCGTGGCGGAGCCCCGGCAAGCGGCGTTTGCTCTGGTGGCGGATCTAAGCGCCGCGCCCCTCCTGGCGGACTTCAATGCTGGCGACGCCAAGTATCCTGACCGGTCAACCACGCTGGTGATCCAGCTACCCTCGCTCGAAGGCGGGCCGCGCGTCACCCTGACCGGCCCCGGGATCAAGTCGGAAGCCACCCTGGCTCTTGATGGTCTGCGCCCGGGTTTCTGGGGCGAGGTTCAGGAGAACCACGCCCGGTTCCAGTTCGGCGTCGATCTGATTTTCGTCGCCGGGGATCGCCTGACCGCCCTTCCCCGTTCCACCCGCATCGTCTGAGGAGACAGAAATGGCCTATGTCGCTGTAAAGGGCGGAGAGCGGGCGATAACCAACGCCCACCGCTGGCTGGCCGAGGACCGTCGGGGCGACCCGACGATTCCCGAGATCGAGGTCAATCAGATCCGCGAGCAGCTTTCCCTGTCCATTGATCGGGTGATGAGCGAGGGCTCCTGCTATGATCGTGATCTCGCGGCGCTCGCGGTCAAGCAGGCGCGCGGCGATCTGCCGGAAGCGATCTTCCTGACCCGGGCCTATCGCACGACATTGCCGAGGTTCGGTGCGTCGTTGCCGCTGGAGACGGGCCAGATGGCTGTGCGCCGGCGGATCTCGGCGGCGTTCAAGGACATTCCTGGCGGTCAGGTGCTTGGCCCGACGTTCGACTACACCCACCGCCTGCTGGATTTCACCCTGGCCGCCAATGGCGAGACCCCGCTGGAGGGCGCGCTGGAGGCTGAGGAGCCCCAGGCCTATCCCATGGCGACAATCGCTTCGGTTTTCGCTCACGAGGACCTGCTTGAGCCCGACACGCAAACCGGGGCGGCAGCCGAGCCCTTCGACCTGACACGGGAGCCGATGGCCTTCCCGGCGGGACGGGATCAGCGCCTGCAGGCCCTTGCCCGCGGTGATGAAGGTTTCCTGCTCTCGCTGGCCTATTCGTCGCAGCGTGGCTGGGGCTCCACCCACCCGCTCTGCGCCGAGATCCGGCTGGGAGAGGTCGCGGTGGAGTTCGTGCCCGATGAGCTGGGCTTTGCCATCGAGATCGGCGAACTCACGCTCACAGAGTGCCAGATGATTTCCACGGGCGCCGGCGGGATCGAGACAGCGCCACAGTTCACACGCGGTTACGGCCTTACGTTCGGCCACTGCGAGCGCAAGGCGATGTCCATGGCCATCGTCGACCGTGCGCTGCGCGACGCGGCGCAGGGCGAGGCCTCGGCGCCGGTGCAGGACGAGGAATTCGTGCTCTACCACTCCGACAATGTCGAGGCGTCAGGCTTCGTCCAGCACCTGAAACTGCCCCACTATGTGGACTTCCAGGCCGATCTCCAGCTGATCCGCCGCCTGCGCAGGGAACATGCTGATCGGCAGGCCGCAATGAAGGAAGCGGCAGAATGACCGCCCGCACCAACGAACCTGAACGCTACTACAACTACGCCTACCTGGATGAGCAGACCAAGCGGATGATCCGCCGCGCGATCCTCAAGGCCCTCGCCATTCCTGGCTACCAGGCGCCATTCGGATCCCGCGAGATGCCGGTGCCCTACGGCTGGGGAACGGGCGGCATCCAGCTGACCGCCGCGATCATCGGTCCCGACGATGTCTACAAGTGCATCGACCAGGGCGCCGACGACACCACCAACGCGGTCTCCATCCGCAGGTTCTTTGCCCAGGTCGCCGACGTCGCCACCACCGAGGACACGGCCGCCGCGACGATCATCCAGACCCGGCACAGGATCCCGGAGCAGGGCCTGACCGAGGGCCAGGTGCTGGTCTTCCAGGTCCCTCAGCCGGAGCCGCTGCGCGGGCTCGAGGCGCGTGAGACCGAGACGCGGGCCATGCATGCCTATGAGGAGTACGGGCTTCAGTACGTCTCGCTCTACGAGAGCGTCGCCACCTATGGGCGGATCGCCTCGACGGTGGGCTATCCCACCATGATCGACGAGCGCTACCTGATGAGCCCCTCGCCGATCCCGAAGTTTGACAATCCCAAGCTGGACGACAATCCGGCCATCCTGCTGTTTGGCGCCGGGCGGGAGAAACGCATCTACGCCGTGCCGCCCTATACGCGGGTCCGCAGCCTGGACTTCGACGACTATCCCTTCGAGACCCAGACCTGGGAAGAAGACTGCGCCCTTTGCGGCGCCACCGAGAGCTATCTCGACGAGGTGGTTCTCGATGATTCCGGCGAGCGGATGTTCGTCTGCTCGGACAGCAGCTTCTGCTCGGATCGTCGGGCTGCCGGACATGCCGGATCAATGGCTGGCCACCAGCTGGCGACACTCGACAAGGCGCCCGCATGACGATGGCCACTATTGAACGCTCACCGGCCCAGACCGCCGCCGGGATGGGTCAGGAATCACCGCTACTGCGGGTGAGCAACCTGTCAAAATGGTATGGCCACGTGGTTGGCTGCCGTGACGTTTCGTTTGAACTGCGGGCCGGCGAAGTGCTCGGGATCGTCGGCGAGAGCGGCTCTGGCAAGACCACGCTGCTGAACGTCATCTCCGGTCGCCTCCCGCCGACGTCGGGGGTTGTCGAGTTTGACGCCTCGCGGTTCGGCCTCACCGACATCTATGGCCTCAACGAACCCGATCGCCGGCGGATGCAGCGCGAGGACTGGGGCTTCGTGCATCAGAACCCGCGCGACGGACTGCGAATGCGAGTGTCCGGCGGCGCCAATGTCGCCGAGCCGCTGATGAACCTGGGCAACCGCCACTATGGCAAGATGCGCCAGGCCACGCTGGAATGGCTGAACCGGGTGGAACTGGACACAGGCCGGATCGACGACAAGCCGCGTAACTTCTCCGGCGGCATGCAGCAGCGCATCCAGGTGGCTCGCAACCTGATCCATGGACCGCGCCTTGTGTTCATGGACGAGCCCACCGGCGGACTGGACGTCTCTGTGCAGGCGCGGTTGCTGGACCTGCTTCGCGAGCTGGTCAGGGACCTTGGCCTGGCTGTGATTATCGTCACCCACGACATGGCCGTGGCCCGCCTTATGGCCGACCGGTTGATTGTCATGAAGAGCGGCTATGTGGTGGAAACAGGTCTGACGGACCAGGTCCTCGACGATCCCCAACACCCCTACAGTCAGCTTCTCGTTTCCTCCGTCCTGCAGATCTAGGTCACCATGAGCCCCCAGCCCCTGATCGTGGTGGAGGATCTTGCCAAGACCTTCACGCTTCACAATGCCGAGTCGGCGACCATTCCCGTTTTCGAGCGGCTGGACCTCGAGGTCTCGCCGGGAGAATGCGTGGTGCTGGCCGGTGAGTCCGGCGTCGGCAAGTCGACGCTGATGCGATCCATTTTTGGCAACTATCTGCCCACCCGAGGCTCGGTCCGGGTGCTGCATGACGGCGCCTATGTCGACATCACCCGCGCCCTGCCCCATCAGGTGCTGGACGTACGGCGACGCACCCTGGGTTACGTCAGCCAGTTCCTGCGGGTGATCCCCCGGATCTCGACGCTTCAGCTGACCATGGAGCCGCTGCTGGAAAACGGCGTCGATGCCGTGGAGGCGCAGCAACGCGCCGAAGCCCTGTTGTCAGCCCTGCGACTCCCTCGCGCCCACTGGGACCTGCCCCCGGCCACCTTCTCCGGCGGGGAGCAGCAGCGCGTGAACATCGCCCGCAGCTTCATCCGCAATTATCCGGTCATGCTGCTGGATGAGCCGACCGCGTCGCTTGACGCCGAGAACCGCGCCATCGTGGTCACCCTGATCCGCGAGGCCCTGGACCGGGGTGCGGCGATGATCGGCATTTTCCACGACAGCGACGTGCGCGACGCTGTCGCCACCCGGCTGTTTGGTGTGTCCGAATTCAAGGCGGCGGCTTAGGGCCATGGAACGGCGTATCTACTCGGAAAACATCGTCTCTCCGACCGGCCTGATCCGCGGTGAGGTCGTGCTGCAGGGCGAGAACATCGCCGCCGTCGAGGCGCGCAATGCGCCATCGTCGACGGCGCTCGACTGGGGCGCCGACTGGCTGGTTCCTGGTCTGGTGGATATCCACACTGACAATCTGGAAAAGCACTATCAGCCGCGCCCGGGCGCGCTCTGGGACGCCTACGGCGCCGCGCTGGCCCATGATGGACAGTGCGCCTCGGCCGGGATCACCACGGTGCTGGATTCCCTGAGCCTCCACGGTCGCAAGGAGGGGCTGGACCGCAAGGAAGCCCTCGGGCCGATGATCGCCGGCATGGATCGCGCCCAGGCGGATGGCGCGCTGCGCGCCGAACATCTGCTGCACCTGCGCTGTGAGGTGACGAATCCGCAGTTGCTGTCGCTGCTGGAACCGCACGCGGACAACACCCGCCTGAAACTGCTGTCGGTTATGGACCACACGCCAGGCCAGCGGCAGACCAGCGACGTCTCCCGGCTCCTGGACCGGCTGGTCGCGGCCGGCCATAGCGAAACTGAAATCGAGGACATCACAGCGCAACGGCATGAGGGGCGCGACCCCGGCGTGGCCTATGCCAACCGCCGCAGCGTCGTGGCCTTTGCACGCGAATATGGCGTGCCGATCTGTGCGCACGATGACGCGACCGACGCTCATGTGGACGAAGCCCATCAGGACGGTTGCGTGATCGCCGAGTTCCCGGTCACTCTGAGCGCTGCGCTGCGGGCCAGGAGCTACGGGATGGCGATCTGCATGGGAGGTCCGAATTTTGTGCGCGGCAGCTCCCATTCCGGCAACCTCTCGGCGCGCGAGTGCGCAGAGCATGGCGTGCTCGACATTCTGGCTTCTGACTATGTGCCGCTCTCGATGCTGCGTTCCGCCTTCATGCTGATCGACGATTTTGCCTGGGCGCCCGAGCGGGCGCTGGCGACGGTCGCTGCGACGCCCGCGCGTAGCCTGGGTCTGAACGACCGCGGCGAAATCGCGGCGTGTCAGCGCGCGGACCTGTTGCGGGTCGCCCGGAGAACCGCCGGCTGGCCGGTGCCGGCGGAAGTCTGGCGGCAGGGCCTTCGGGTGGCATGACGGCGCGCTACGGCATCTATTTCGCACCTCGGCCCACGACCTCGCTCTGGTCGAAAGCCTCGGCCTGGCTCGGCCGCGACGCGGAGGATGGCCAGACGCTCCAGAGACCTGTGCTGCCGGCGCTGGAGGGGCTCGATCTGGATGCACTCACCGAAGACCCCAGAGGCTACGGTTTCCACGCCACCCTGAAGGCGCCATTCGAGCTCGCGCCGGGATGCACCGAGGATGATCTACTGGCCGAGACCGGCCGGCTTTCTGGCCGGATTGCGCCATTTACAGCACCCATCGCGCCAGCCGCACTCGGCCCATTTCTCGCGTTCCAGATTCAAGGCCCGTCCCCGGAAATGCATGCGCTGCACGGCCTTTGTGTCTGCGCGCTGGATCCCTTCCGGGCGCCGCTGACCGAGTTCGATCTGGAACGTCGTCGAAAGGCCAGGCTAACCCCGGAGCAGGACGCCCGCCTGCTCAAGTGGGGATATCCCTACGTGTACGAGGACTTCCGGTTTCACATGACCCTCACGGGGCGTATCCGTGATGATCAGGTCCGGGTGAAGGTGCTGTCCGCCCTGCAGAACCACTTCGTTGCGGAGACCGGGCCCACGCTGTTCGACAGCCTGGCCATCTTCCGGCAACCGGACCGCGCCGCGCCGTTCACGGTGCTCGCCCGGTTCAATTTTGTCGGTGAGGCGACCGCTCTCTAGCCCCTCAGCGCGGCGACCAGCAGGGCAACCCCCTCTGCAGGGGTACCGTCGTTCCTGACCACGATGACGTCCCCGCCAGACATCTCGACATCAGGCGCGCGCTCAAGCCGCGCCGCAATCTCTGCCGCCGTCTCGCGACCGCGCTCTGCCAATCGCTGGGCCAGAAGTTCGCGGTCCGCATCGACAAGGATCACCCGAATGCCGGTGAAGCGCGACCGGGCTTCGCTGACAATGGCGCGGGAACCGTTCACGACTACTGTTCGGCCCAGCGCCAGGTCACCCGCAATACCGGCGGGAACGCCATAGGCCAGCCCGTTGGCGCGCCAGCTCAGGGCGTAGTGTCCAGACGTCTCGCGTTCCGAGAAACTCATTTCGTCGAGCGCGATATGATCCTCGCCGCCGGCCCCGGCAGGGCGGGTGATCTCGCGGCGGACGAACACAAAGCGATCGTCGTCGGCCAGCGCGGACCGGGCGCCATCCAGCAGGGTATCCTTGCCGACCCCGGATGGCCCCACCACCAGGACCAGCAGGCCGCTCTCAGCTGTGCTTTTCGACGAAGGCGTCAGCATCAAGGGTTCTGAAGTCCTCAAGGGCGTCCGACAGCCGGTCATGGCTCCAGTCCCACCAACTGATCGCCAGCAGACCATCCTGGACAGCTTTGGGGAAGCGTTCCCGGATCGGCTTGGAGGGTACGCCGGCCACGATGGTGAAGGGGGGAACATCCTTGGAGACGACCGCGCCCGCGCCGACAACCGATCCGGTTCCGATGGACACGCCCGGCAGCACCGTCACTCCATGACCAAGCCACACATCGTGACCGAGGGTCACGGCATGGGAACGTCGCCACTCGAAGAACTCATCGTCGTCCGTTGGGCCCAGTTCATACGACCGGGCGCGATAGCTGAAGTGATGCTGTGCTGCCCGCCATGTGGGGTGGTTGCCCGGATTGATCCGGACGTCCCGCGCGATCGAACAGAACTTGCCGATCTCGGAGTAGGCGGCCGAGGAGTCGTTGACGATGTAGCTGTAGGCGCCCATCACCACTTCCGACAGGCTGGTGCGGGCGCCAACGCGCGTCCAGGGGCCCATGACCGAGTCGTGGACCTGAGCGTCCGCGTGCACCGCCGGGAACGCTGCGTCCCGGATTTCTTCAGGCCCGGCATGGAGATAGCGATCAAAGTAGAGAGCACCGGGTTCCAGGGGGCGATCCGCCAGGCGCAGGACCATCAGGCAGCTTCAACGATGCTGAAGGGCGCCGTCTCGGGCGTCATGCGACCAGCGTAGACCCGGTCCAGTACGGTCTGGGTCAAGCCAGCAGGCGGTCCATCAAACACAATCGCGCCCTTGGACATCGCCACAATGCGGGTGCAGTAGCGCCGCGCAATCTCCAGACTGTGGAGATTGACGATCACCGGAACATTGCGCTCGCGGCAGATCTTCTGGAGCGCATCCATCACCACCTCGGCGTTGACAGGGTCCAGTGAGGCGACCGGCTCGTCTGCCAGCACCAGTTCCGGTTCCTGAAGCATGGCGCGCGCAATGGCGACGCGTTGCTGCTGACCGCCGGATAGCGTCCCGGCCCGCTGCAAGGCCGCGTGCGCCATGTCCAGTGCGTCCAGTTCCAGGATGGCGCGCGCGCGGTCAGCGGCCGGAAAGAACTTCATCAGCGAACTGGCGAGCGGTCGCTCTGCCACCACCCCCACCAGCACATTGGTGATCACGTCCAGACGGGGGCATAGATTGAATTGCTGGAAAATCATGGCGCATCGCCGGCGCCATTGCCGGAGCGCCGCGCCGTTCAGACGGCTGACGTCGCGCCCGTCCCAGCTGATGTGTCCATCCGTCGGGTCCGTGAGCCGGTTGACCATCCTGAGCAGGGTGGATTTCCCCGCGCCCGAGCGCCCGATGATCCCGACCAGCTCGCCTCGCTGGCAGCTGAAACTCACATTGTCGACGGCGAGGGTATCGCCGAATCTCTTGGTGACGCCGTGCAGCTCGAGCATAGGGACTCCGGGGTTCTCGTCCGACCCCAACCGTAGTCCCGCCGCATGACTTCAGCGTGACGCCCCCGTGACGGCGATCAGCACCCTGGCCCGATTTGTCGCACCGGGGTTGCTTCAGGCCAGCCGCTGCCGCAGCGATTGCGACACCATGTCCAGGGCGGCGACACAGATCATGTACAGGCCGATGATGAAGACCACCTGATCGAAGGCGAAGATGCGGATGCGCTCTTCAAGCTCGAAACCGATGCCGCCGGCGCCCACGATCCCGAGCACGGCGGCGTTGCGGAAGTTGCTCTCCAGGAAGAACAGCACCTGACTGGCCATCACCGGAACAACCTGGGGCGCCAGGCCATAGCGCAGGGCCATCAGCGGGGACACGCCAGCCGCGCGAACGCCATCCAGCGGCTTCTCGTCCGCATTCTCGATCGCCTCGGAAAACAGCTTCGCCAGGCTCGGAATGTCCGCCAGCGCCAGGGCAATCACCCCGCCGAAGGGACCCAGTCCGAAGGCCGACACCAGGATCAGCGCCCACACCAGAGACGGTACGCCGCGAAACCAGTCGAGCGACCGGCGAAACACAAAGTGCAGCACCGGCTGGCCCACCACAGTCTTGGCGCCGATGACGCCCAGCGGCAGGGCGACAAGCGTCGCGATCACCGTTCCCGCGAGCGCCATGGCGAAGGTCTCGGCCAAGGCTACCAGAATTCGCGGCAGGTCGCCGCCGTCTGAGGGCGGCATCGAGTTCGCAAGGAACGTGCCCAGCTTTCCGAAGCCCGAGAGCACCGACGCTGGCGCCAGTTGCAGGTCGACACACATCGCCACAAACGCTGCGGCGGCGGCAACCGTCAGAGCCCAGTTGATCAGGCGCCGACGCCAGCTGGGCTGCAGGGCTTCGGGTGCGACCTGGCGCGCGCGGGCGAGCTGACCCGGGTTCACCGGCTTTCTCCCAATCCTATCAGCCGATGCCGTATCGCTTCCGACGCGATGTCGATCAGGAAGATCATCCCGACGATCAGCAGCAGGATCGCCAGATAGGTGTCGAACTCCGTGTAGGTGATGGCCCGCTGCAGTTCGATGCCGATCCCCCCGGCGCCAACAATGCCCAGGGCGGCCGCACCGGCCAGATTCCCCTCCAGCCGGATCAGGGCGTAGGAGGTGTAGTTGGGAAGCACCTGCGGCACCACGCCGTAGCGGATCATCGCGGCATAGCCGGCGCCAGAGGCTCTCATGCCTTCGAGCTGACGCGGATCGACCTCCTCGTTGATCTCGGAGAACAGCTTGCCGAGGCTGCCCATGGTCGACACAGCCAGGGTAATCACGCCGGCGAGCGGGCCGGCGCCGAAGGCCGCCACCAGAATCAGGGCCAGCACGAGATCGGGCAGCGTTCGAATGGCCTCAAGCGTGCGACGAACCGTGAACCGCACGGCCGCGATCGGCATCAGGTTCCGCGCGCACAGGAAGGAGGCAAGCAATCCGCCGACGGCGCCGAGGACCGTGGCGACGATCGCCATCTCCACAGTCTGCCACCCCAGTCGCAGCCAGCGCGGCAGGTCATAGTACCACCAGGCCAATGACCCTTCGGTGCGGCTGTCCGCCAGCAGGGCCTCGCCCTTCAGGTCCGGTATCATCCGGTTGAGAAACTCGCCGATCCGCCCCAGCGGATCGTCGCCGATATCCGAGGAAAAGAACTGGCTACGCTGGAACGAGATCAGCAGGATCGCCGAAAAGATCAGAAGCCCGGCCAGGGTCTGCAGTCGCTGACGACGCAGCGTTTGCCGGCGCAGCGCTTCGAACGCCGTGACTGCGGACGAGGTCTCGCTCAACGCGTCGCCACCAGCGCGAGGGGTTCGGCGGGTTGAAACTCCGCTGCTTTCGGCGACCAGGAGGTCGCCCATGCGAAGGCTGCCGCATTCTCCAGATGCAACGGCATGTGAATGCCGATCAGGCGATACCGGGTCTCGTCGGCGATATCTCGCCGCACGACAATGGCGCGGTCGGCCTGGGGCCGGATCTTTGTAATGATGCGAAGATCAGCGCAGGGCGCCGCCTCCTTGGGCGACTTCTGAAAACAAAGTCGTTGCCAGGCTGCCGCATGAAGCACCACGGCGTCAGCCTTGTTTGCCCGCAGGTCCGAGACCGCCGCATCCCCGTCCACGGCGACCAGCTCGCGGCCCCAGAACGCAGCCGGTGCGTCGCGCTGGGACAGCGCCAGCTTGGGCAGGCTCATCGCGGCCGGCGTGCTGCCGCCAAACACCAGGGATTTTCCGCGAAGGTCCGCCATCGTCTTGAACGGACTTGTCGCCTTTACCCCCAACACAACCGGGATCCTGTTCAATCCGCCCTGGGATCGGACCGTCAGGATCGCCCGCGTCGTGGCCTGGACCGGTGCGAAAGCGGCGGGATCCAGCACGGCAAGATCGATCTCATTCGCCGCAAGCGCCTTGGCTGCAGCCGTCGCATCAGTCACCGGACACCGCAGAACCGTGACATCGAGGCGTTTTGCGAGATGGGCGTAGTAGGCCCGTTCTCCCGCCGGGAGCGCGGCAGCAGGCGCCGCACAGGCGCCGGAAGCCCCGGTCAGGGCTGCGACCCGGAGCGTCGGCGACGGCGCACCGGCCCCTGTGGCGGCCAGGCACGACAGGGCCAGCAGGGCGACCCGGAGCCGTTTCAAGGCCGACCGCCCGCACTGCGACGCTGGGTGATGTCTGCGGCTCTCAAGGCGATGATGTCCTTGTAGTGATCCCGGTTCACGGAGGTGTAGGTCGAGCCGTCGAGCTGGCCGATATCGGTCCACAGTTCCGGATCGTCGTAGGGAAGCGAAGCCAGAGCCCCACGCGCCAGATCGATCATCGGCTGCGGCCGGTCAGTCCGGACCACGACCGCGTCGCTGGGGATCGGCCCCGCTGTCCAGATGATCCTGAAGTCCTTGAGGTTGACGAAACCCCGACGGGCCATGGAATGAAGGGCGCCACGGGTGAACCCGTGCTCTGGATCCCCGCCGGTGGCCTGAAGCACCGCGGCGTCGAACTGGCCGTTGGACAGGGCCATTACAGCCTGTGTGTGCCCGCCTGCGAAGGAGGTCTTGCTGAAGTAGGTGTCCGGATCGAGACCCTGCTCGCGGAACTTTGCCCTCGGCACCAGGTAGCCGGAGGTGGAGTTGAAATCCACATATCCGAGAGACTTGCCCTTCATGTCGGCCAGCGACTTGATGGGGCTGTCGGCCCGGACGACCAGTGCGGAATAGTAACCTGTCTCCCCCTCGGCCTGACGCGGTGTCAGGATCGGGGCGACCAGGCTGCCGACCTGGGCGTCGACGTTGGCGTAACCGCCACCCGCGATCTGGCCAAGATCGACCTGGCCTGACGAGAGCGCCTGGATCACCCCGTTGAAGTCCGACGATTCATAGAGTTTGACCGGAAGGCCAAGCGCTGCGCTCAGGCGATCACGATAGACGCTACGACGCTTGACCAGCATCGGGTCGTCATTGCTGCCGCTCACCGCCATGCGGACTTCCTTGATACCGGTGCGCCAACCGCCAGCATCCGGTTTCTCGGGTTTGCCACAGGCGGCGACAGCCAGCACCGCGACGCCGGTCAAAGCTATCAGGAGTGATCGACCCATGGGTATGTCGCCTCAAGCCTCTTCTGCCAGAAGCCTTGTCGATCTTCACCGTTGACTGCCGGCGATGTCGCAGGCGTGACATTCAGATGACGATCTGACTTCGGAGAGCCAACTTGGTGCATTTCGACGGGTGATAAGGATGCAGGTTCATCCCCAAAGGGCCGGAGTCGGCGCGCCGATCCGACCCTCGAGGTACCCTATCGGGTTCGCCACATCGCCGGCCTGCAACAGCGGGCCGTCCAGGTCGACGAAGTCACAGAGCTGCGCCACCAGCACCGCCGGCGCCATGGACAGCGAGCTGCCGGCCATGCAGCCGATCATCAGCCGATATCCCTGAGCCAGACCCGAGCGGGCGCAGGCGAGCGCCTCGGTCAGCCCGCCGGTCTTGTCGAGCTTGATGTTGAGCACCTGGTATTTTCCGGCCAGCGCCGCGAGGTTCGCCCGGTCATCAAACGCCTCGTCCGCCGCGACCGGGACGGGCAGGTTCAGGCCGCGCAGAATGTCATCCTCACCGGCGGCCACCGGCTGCTCCAGCAGGGCGACATTCAGCGCCTGAAATGAACCGGCGAACCGCCGCAGCTCCGCCTCGCCCCAGGCCTCGTTCGGGTCGACAATCAGCCGCGCTTGGGGCAGCTCCTCATGGACGATCCGCACAGGGTCCAGACCGCGGTCCCGGTCCGTCTTGACCTTGATCCAGCCGTGGTCGACGTGGTCGCGCGCCATCTGTCGCAGCGCCGCCTCGTCCATCATCCCGCAGGTGTAGGCCGTCTCGACCGGCCGGCAGCTGTCGAGGCCAGCGGCCTGCCAGGCCGGGACGCCGGACTGCTTGGCCTGCAGGTCCCATAGCGCACAGTCCAGCGCGTTTCGGGCGCCGCCGGAGGGCAGCAGGACCTGCGCCTGCGCGCGGGAAACCCCCGCCTCGATCCGGTCGCGAACAGCCTCGAGCTGGGCGATCAGTGTGGCCTGGGTCTCGCCGGCATAGTCGACCCCGATGGCCTCGCCGCGGCCCCGATGTCCCTGCGCGTCGGTGAGGACCACATGCACGCAATCAGTCTGCGTCTCGGTGATGCGCGAAATCCTGAAGGGCGTGCGCATGGGCCAGCTGACCCGCGAGAGCTCCAGCCTCAGCATGCCGCGACAATGCCCGCGACAATCGGCCCCAGATCAGACCGCATGGGGTCAAAGCACGGAAGCCCCTCTGACTGTTCGTGATCGCGCAGGATCGCGGCGCCTTCCTCTGGGCTGACGGACGAGGTGTTCAGCGCGATCGCCACGCACTTCGCCGCCGGGTTGGTGCGTCGCGCCATCTGGACGTTGAGGTCGATCACCGTGGCCAGCGGCGGGATCAGGAACCCCGGGTATTCGTCGATCTCGGTCCGGAAGGGGTCATGGCACAGGACCAGGGCGTCGGGCTGCGATCCGTGCAGCAGGCCCAGCGAGACGCCGGCATAGCCCGGATGCACCAGGGAGCCCTGCCCCTCGATGATGTCCCAGTGGTCGGGGTCATTGGCTGGCGAGAGGGTCTCGGCCGCGCCCGCCAGGAAATCGGCCACGACGGCGTCGATCGCCACGCCGGCGCCGCTGATCATGATCCCCGTCTGGCCAGTGGCGCGGAAAGTGGCCTTGTGGCCCGCCGTCTGGAAGGCGCGGGCGAGCGCCAGTGTCGTGTACTTCTTGCCCAGGGCGCAGTCGGTGCCGACGGCCAGCAGACGCTTGCCCGGGCGCTTCTGACCGGTACCCACCGGGAATGCCGTTTCGCTATGCCGCACGTTGTGCAAAGCGCGACCCGTCCGGCGCGCCGCCTCGGCGATCTCCGGAACTGACTCCAGACGGGTGTGCATCCCGCTGACGATGTCGAGCCCGGCCTCCAGGGCCTGCACCAGAGCCGGGATCCACTTCGGATTGATTTGGCCGCCCACGGGCGCCACCCCGATCAGCAGAGAGCGTGCGCCTGTGGCAAAGGCGGCGGCTGGCGCCAGGGCCGGCAATCCCAGGTCGACCTTGCCGCCGGCCAGCGCCCATTGCGCCACACAGGCGCCAGGCCGCCAGTCCCGAACCCCGAAGGCGGTCTTTGCGTCGAGGTCGGCCTGGGCGTCGCCCAGAAAGATCAGATAGGGCAGTGCGAATTTCACGGAAGCCTCGGGCCAGGGACGAACGCGACGTTGCGTCGCAGGAGCCAGAAGACCGGAGCCCGGGTCAACAGCAAGACGAGACTCCAGCCGGGCCTCCGCCTTCGCCAGCTATGTCACGCCGCCCGGCCAAGGGTGCGCAGGGGCAGACGGTCCGCTCACCCTTTCGCCCGATCTCCCGCGCCAAGGCGGCCTTTGACCGTCCGTCAGCTACGAAAGTCCCTATCCCTGGGCCCGCGCGAGCACCTGGCGGCGACTACGAAGCATGGCGCCGGTGCAGGCGAAGCCGATGATCATCAGGCCCCAGGTCGCCGGCTCGGGCACAACGGCCGCGAGGGTGACGCTCCTGGGATCAAGCGCCAGCCGGTAATTCTTGTTGGTTCCGTCCAGCACGCCCAGCGCGAAAGCGTTCGTGGTGGGCACGCCCAGCCCCATGGTGTTGCCACCCGTGTAAGGCGTCGTCAGCAAAAGCGGATCGGGAACATTGAGCACAAACAGTTGCATGGCGTTGCCGTTCGGGCCCGAGAAGAAGTCGGTGTAGAAGAAGGTCTGCTTCCAGCCCGTCTGGTTGATGGTGACGTTGGCGGATCCATTGCGGGTCACGTCGAATATGTCCGTGATCCCGTTGATCGTCAGCGAGGCCTCGAGGATCGGCGACGTGCAGGCGGGCGCGCAGGCCCAGCCAGGTCCGCCGTAGCGGGTGTCTTGGCTGGCGTTCGTTACGGCTTCGCCCAGCGCGGTGTCGTACTTGAACGTCGCGATGAACCCTGCGCCGACGATGCCGGCGCCAAGGCCAAAGAAGTTGCCGGTGTCATAGGTGGCATTGCCCACGCTGCCGGCGCCGACCAGGCCGCTGAAATGGGCGAACATCACAGCCGCAGAGGCGGGCGCGGCAGTCAGCATGAGGGCCAGGCTGGCGGCTGCCGTGGCGATCATCTTGGCTGGCGTGTGCATTGAACCTCTCGATGGCGAACGCGACTGTCGGGCCCGTAAGGTTTCATTTACCACAGCCTGGCCCGGATTGCACTGCAGCATGACAGCAGAATGGAGGCTGTTCCGGCGAGGCCTTCCAGATGCATTGAGACGATTTGACATTTCGCCGCCCGGTTCCGGTTGCTCGCACCTGGCCGATCCAGGCCTGTACGGACGAACCAGCCCGCCGGATGCATCACCGTCACTAAGGCGCTATGTCATTGCGCCGTTCAGCAACGCTCACATGACAGGGGCATACCAGTTCGCACCACGCATGGCGCGCGCGGCACGATTCAGGCCAGAAGCCAGCCGGTCATCGGGGCTTCGAAAGCCAGGTCGGCCAGTACGATGACGGGCGCCGGAGATTCCGGGTCTGCCGGCAGGGTCGGCGCGGTTTCGGTGCGCGTAGCGGCGTCTCCGAACAGCGGGGAGGCAGCGGTGATGATCCCGCCGGATCCGTAGCCCAGAAAGGCGACGTCCCAGGCGCTTCCCACCTGGGCGCCGTCGTGCAGCGACACCAGATGGCCGTCATCGAAGTCATCGCAGAGCGAGCCACGCACGTCGTCGAGCATCACGCGGGCGTCCTCGGTGTAGAGGCCGATGCGGCCCTGGACGTAGGGTCGTTCAAGATCCTGAAAACGCACCAGTTCGGCGCCGTCGACGGAGATGACGATCCGGTCGCCGTCCTGGGTGATGGAAAAGCGGTTCCAGGCGCCGATCTCGAACTTGGCGTCAGTACCGGTGGCCAGGAAACGCTGGCCGCCGACATAGTCAGGGTCGCGCTTGCCCAGTTCCCAGCCGTTGGGCTTCATGGCGAAGTAATAGAAGTGGTCGTTGTCGGCGTAATTCCAGACCAGCCAGGCCGTTTCCCACGGATTGGCTGTCCCGACCCGGAGCTGCTCCTGGGTGCAGACCGACCCTTCGAACACCACCTTGCCCGCGAAGCTCTCCTGGGAAAGCACGAGGGCCGAGTGGGTGGCGTCTGGCCGGCTGGCGACTGCCGGGGCCAGGGTGAGGAGCTGGCTGGGTTTGAACTGGGGCTGCACGTGTGACGAGTCCGGATGGACTCGGAAGGTGCGCTATGTCGATTTATATCCCATTGATATTATTGATGAATATTCCGGAAATAAACAAGGTTTAAACGCGATTCACAACGCTTGCTAGTATGCAAAGCCCAGGACGCCGTATAGTCCCTCTCCCCGGTCGTCACCGGCCAGTCTGACCCGGTACTGAAGGGCCAGATCAATGTAGGAGCGCGGCGCCCGGTAGGTATCCTCCCGGGTCCAGAGTCGCATCCACAGCCCGGGGCCTGCACTCAGCGTCGCCTCGCGGGACAAACCGCTATCGTAGGCCAAGGTGGCGCCTGCAAACGGCGCCACGATCAGGTCCCCGCCACCCGGCTGGAAGGCGCGTCCGTAGCGGAGGTCGGCGAGGGCGAAGGTATTGTTGGCCCCAACCAGGTGCGCCACATCGACATAGACCTGGGTGAGGGTGGAGGTGGTGCGGTCCCGGCGCAGGTCGACCCCTTCCGTCCAGGACCAGGCGGCGCGGATCATCCCGTCGTTCAGCGCCCTAGACCCCAGAGCCACAAGTCCGCTGGCTTCCAGCACCAGATTCTGGCTGGCGAGCGGCTTGTAGCGTGCACCAATCCAACCCTGCAGGGTCTCTGATCCCGTGGGATCCCCCCTGCGGGAATCGAGCGACTGGAACGCCCGCACAAAGACCTCAAGCGGGCGACCATCATTGTAGCCAAACGGTCGGTAGTACGCCTCCCCCCCCACCTGGACATTCCCCGACCCGGCCCCGGGGATCCGGCCGGAACGCGCGCCACTGTCGTCGTAGAAGACCGAGGCATAGGCCCCTGCCCGCCGGTCGAGATCAGCCAGTTCGCGCCGCACCCCGTAGAGGGTCTGGAGCCCGACACTGGCGGCTTCTCCGCCGTCGACCGCGCGGCGCAGATAGCGGATCGCTGCGACCTCGTCGCCCGCACGGCGCGCGCTGTAGGCGGCGTTCAGCGCCATATCGCCAGATACCGGCTGAAGGGCGTCGGCCCGCGCAAAGAAGCGCTGCGCCAGCGGGTCGTCGCCGAACTTCGCGGTGATGTAGGCAAGGTTGGCGGCGTCATCCCGGGTGAGGGTCGCGTCATCCACCAACTCGCGGGCGGCGGCCAGGGTCTCGGAACTGCGCGCCAGGCTCGACAGCGCATAAGCCCGCCCCCTGAGCATGGCCGACCGGGCCTCTGGCGACGGAACATCCGAGGCCACCGCCGCCGCGGCATAGGCCTTTGCCGCATCCTCCCGGCGGTTGGTGGCGTCAAGCGCATAGGCCAGGCGTGACTGGACCGCATAGCTGGTGTCGAACTGCAGGGGCTCAAGCGCCGCCACCCTGGCCGCCGCATCTCCCGGCGCGCCCAGCACGTCAGACAGCGCCAGCCGGACCCCGCGAAGCTGGGCGTTGCTCAATCCCCCCGCCTCGATCGCCGCTGCAAAGGCCCGCGCCGCCGCGGCCGGATCGCGGGCGGCATAGCCGGCGTTGGCCAGGTCCAGCCCAGGCGTCTGGGCCGTCGCCGCCGACGCCAGCAATGAGAGCGCAAGACATCCGCCGATGATCAGGGATTTCATCAGGCGCCCCTCGCGATCCGGTCCTGCTCGGCGATGGCCGCGGCGATCGCGTCGGCGCTCACCACACCCAGACGCAGCAGATGTTCGCCAATCCTGCCGTCGCGGTCTGGACGATAGCTGTCCAGCGCCGCGTCCACGGCTTCGGCGCTGACTGCACCCTGGCGGACCAGCAGGTCTCCCAACAGCGGCGGCGCCGTCTCCCGCAGCGAGTAGGGTGCGCCACGGAGCGTCCGGAGCGCGGCCGTGATCTCGCCTTCCCGGGCGATCCGCTCATAGGGCGCATATCCGGTTTCGACTTCGATCAGACGCCGCTGAGCCGCGCTCAAGGGCCTTGCGACCGCCAGGATCGGACCACCGCCCGGACCACGCCCGATTGGCGCCGCCCGCATCCGGATCCAGAGCGACGGCGACCCAAGATCACGGTGGTTGGCCAGCGCCTCGCGCGAGATACGTGCGCGCGGCAGTTCGGCCTGGGTGGAGATCGCCTCGGCCAGGGTCTCGTCGTCGAGCCAGCCCGAGGCCATCATGATCTGGCCCAACGGCTGATTTGTCCTGGCCTGGGTATCCAGGGCCGCGGTGAGCTGGACAGGCGTGATAGCTTCCCAGGTAGCCAGAATGTCACCGAGCCGACGGCGATCCGGGGCCAGCACCGCGCCGGCGGGAAACTCGTGGGCCGTCTTGTCCCAGGCGATCGGAACCCTGGAGATCAGGTGCCCGGAATAGATCCGCACTGCGCGGAGTGTCGCTGCGAAACTAACGAGCGTGCCGGCCACCATGCGCGGCGCGGAGACCAACGCCTGCTGCCAGCCATAGATCCGGTTCACGAAATACATCCGCTGGGCGATGCGAAGCACAAGGGCGAATGTATTGAAACCAAACACCGTCGCCACCAGAGCCTGCCACGCCTCAGGAAACGCCAGCCGGTCCCAGCCGAGAACGATCATCGCACCCAGGTAGTTCAGCAACAGCAGATAGGCGGCGACGACCAGAGGCGCCGACAACAGGGCCTTGCGGTCCCGGACGAGGAAGTAATTGGTCCGGAATGATTTTGACCACCCCAGTTGCGCCCAGCCCTGCAGGGTGATGCCGATCATCCAGCGCGCCTTCTGACGGAAGGATGTCCGGAAGGTGTTGGGGAAGTACTCACGGACACACAAGGGCAGGCGCACGGTGACGTAGCCGTCCCTATCGGCGTTCCGGCCCGGTCGGTAGAACCGGTAGTCGACATCATATCGGGCCATGATGGCCCGAAGGCCCTTGGCGGCGAGACGTTCGCCTACGTCGTAGTCTTCGGTGAGCGTGCTGGTATTGAACGGCTGCCCCTTGCCGTTGCGCAGGACCGTGATCGCGCGGTGAGAAAAGCAGGTCCCGACGCCTGCCGAGGGCACCGTTCCCGCGAAGGACTCGCGCACTACCAGGTCTTTGGCGTGCCACTCGGCGAACTCATCCATGTAGGTGCCAGCGATCAACTTGCTCAAGCCCCGCTCAAGCGCCATCACGGGCAACTGGATCATGTCCTTGCGCGGCAACAGATAGTTGAAGAACTTCAGCTCCAGCGGATGCAGCACATCCTCGCAGTCGTGCAGGACGACACCGGCGTACTCACGGCCCGTGGCCAGCTCCTCCTGCCGGATGGCCTCCAGAATGTGGTTCAGGCAATCGGCCTTGGAGGTCGGCCCGGGATAGGTCGTCTGTACCCGCACAACCCGCTTGTGACGACGTCGGGCGCGTTCCACCTCGGCGATGGTGGCTGCATCGTTGGGATAGGTGCCGACAAATATCTTGTAGTCCTGATAGTCGAGAACACTGACCGCGTTCTCTATCATCGCCGAGATCACCGCCTCCTCCTGCCAGGCCGGGATCATGATGGCGAGCGGCTGTTCGGCGCGCTCATGCAAGGCGGACACCGGCAGCGGCGTATGGCGAGGCCGAACGACCAGCGCGCGGTAGATCTCCCGCACCCAGTACCAGCCGTCGACCAGCAGATCATCGATGGAGAATATCGCGATCAGCACGCCCACGACGACCGTGGCGATCTGCAGGGCCAGGATATAGGCCTCGATCATGATCTAGCCTGGCTGACGTTCGCGGCGCATCGCCGTCACGCTCGTCGACGACTGGCCGTCGCCCTCGCATCGTCCACGAGACGGGGTGCGTTGGCGGGTCGCCATGCCTCAACAGACTGGCCAGCGAGCACGCGCACGATCCGGGCGGCGGCCGCGCCATCGCCGAACAACTGCCGCCGGCTCGCCTGCGTCCTGTAGGCGTCGGCGTCATCCAGCAGATGGTTCACCGCCGACACGATCAGATCAGGATCAGAGCCGACCAGGCGCGCAACTCCCGCCGCGGCGGCTTCCTGCCGCTCGGTGAAATCGCGCGTCACGATCACCGGCTTTCCGAGCGCCGGGGCTTCCTCCTGAACACCGCCGGAGTCAGTAAGGATCAGGTCGGAAAGCTGCATAAGCCGGATGAAAGCGAGATAATCGAGCGGCGGAGTCAGAAGGATGTTGGCTTGCTCGCTCAACGCGTGCCGCACCGGGAGCTCGGCCTCCGGATTTGGATGCAGAACATAGACAATCTGCAGGTCGTCGCGCTTGGCCAACCGCAGCAGGGCGTCGCAGACCCCGCGCACGCCCTCGCCCATGTTCTCACGCCGGTGGCCCGTGACCAGCAGCGTGCGTCGAGCGGGATCCAGCGTCGGCAAGCCGGCATCCACGCTGCGTAGCAGTGCGTCATCGTTGGTCAGCAACGTCGCGCAGGCCTGCAGCGCATCAATCACGGTGTTTCCGGTGACCACAACGCGCCCCGGTGCAGCTTCCAGCAAAAGGTTCTCACGCGCCTGGAGCGTGGGCGCAAACAGTAGCTCACTGAAGGCGTCGATCACACGCCGGTTCATTTCCTCGGGCCGGGGGCTCTGAAGATTGTGGGTCCGCAGACCGGCCTCCACATGAGCGACCGGAACGCCGCGCCCGAACGCCGCCATGGCCCCGCCCATCGCACTGGTCGTGTCCCCCTGCACAACCACCCAGTCCGGCTGGACCTGGGTCAGCACAGCGTCGACGCCGGCCACGACCCCTGCGGTCAGTTCATTGAGATTCTGCCCGGCCCGCATCAGGCCAAGGTCGAAATCCTGGCGGATGCCGAACAGCCGCAGTACCGGCGCCACGAGGTCGCGGTGCTGCCCGGTGACGCAAACCACGGACTCAATATCGGGCCGGCCCGCCAGGGCCAGTATGACCGGCGCCAGCTTGATGGCCTCCGGTCGTGTCCCGATAATCGTCAGTACCTTCAAAGTCCTACGCCTTTTTACGAATGGCCCGATCATGGCGTCGCCACTTGCCTGGATACTTGAAACAGTCGCACGCCTTTTGTCAGTTAATCATGAACGTGCGCTGAGTATCGGCTGTTTGCGCCTTCGGTGGCGGCGCCTCGAGATCGCGATGGACAATCGCGCTGTCTAGCAAGGCTGAACGCGGACTCCAGCCAAATTTCAACTCGAACCCGATTGAACAAGATTGCTTTACGAAGTGCGGAGGCGGCCCACAGCGAGCGGCCCCAGGGCGGCGGCGACGCCTGCGGTGTTGGATACGAGGTCCTTCCACTGGAAGGTTCCGGATACCAGCCCAAAGATCTGAGCCACCTCGAAGCCGGCCCCGAGACCCAGGAAAACCCCGCCGATCAACCAGGGACTGATCCTGGGAAAAGAGACAATCGTCAGCAACGTCATCAGGTAGCCGTACGCCACATGCTCCACAACATCGGGCGCCGGCGCGAACCGCGACGCGTCATGCATCGGATCCAGCGCGCCTGAGACAACGACGGCCAGAACAGCGATGAGGGCGGCGCGGCCGGCCCAGAGGGTGAGGGTCTGCATGCAGCTCAGATAAGGTGTCCCGGCGCCGGCGCCACCCTGTCGACGGATCGCAACCAGGCCAGCACGTCTGCATTGAGCTCGCTGGGATAGGTGTGGCTCAGATCGTCGACTTCGCGATAGGAGGCCCTGGCGCCAGCCCGCTCCAATCCCTGATACGCCGACCTTGCCATGGACACCGGGAACATCCAGTCCAGCGCGCCATGCGTCAGATAGACCGGCAGGCCCGTGATCCTGGCGGGGTCAGCCATCTGGGCCAGCATGGGGTGGAAGGCCGACGACGTAAGCGCAAGGTGTGTAAACGGCGAGCCTGGTTCGAGGCCACTGACGGCTGCGAACGTGCCCCCGTCGCTCATCCCGGCCAGCAACAGCCGCTCCGGATCCACGTTCCAGCGCCGCCGCACATTCTCGAGAATTCGGGCCAGGTTGGGCGTGTCCGGGTCAGCGCCGCTGATCGCCCAGGTCCGGCCCACCGAGGTCGGCGCCACCAGGATCGCGCCGTAGGTCCGGGCATCCCGAAGCCAGCTCCAGAGAAACGACCGGCCATGACCGCTGCCGCCATGTAGCGCCATCACCAGAGGCGCCTGAACATCCGGGTCGTGGTCTTCCGGCACATAGACCGAGTAACCTCCCCTGGCGGCGGCATCATTGTCGACGTGATGCACGCCTGTGTCAGGCCCCGGGCTCGCCAGGCGGGCCAGTAGGTCGGCGTCATCGCGATGACGCGGGTCCAGGAACAGGCGGCTAACGGGCGGCAGGTACTCCACCAGCGGATAGAGCGCCTCCAGCGCGCGCGGCCGATGGCGCAGCGCGCGGAAAACCGGGCCGATGTCGTCCGCTTGATCAACGGCGGCGCGGAGCTCGACGAAAGCCTGGATCGTCGCCTCGCCTGCGGTCCGAAGCGCGGCGCCCAGGTCCGTCAGGCCGGGCGCCCAGCCCTCCAGTCGCGGGAGCAGGGCGATCAGCTTAAGGTCCGGCTGCCCACAGGCGTCCACCACCGCGGCAAGGTCAGGCGGGTGGAGATACCGGCTGACAAACCCCAACGCCTCAACTGCGTGAAGCAGCGGCGGCAAAATCAGCCTCAGATCCTCGAGTTCGTCCGGGTCCATTTCCGCGTCCCGTGCTGCACCGGAAATGCATGAAAATCATGCCGACACCGGCAGTAATCGATTCACCAGAAGCTGCTATGGATGAGTTGTCCAGTCGGACAGCCCCGCGTGCGGCGGGGACCCACCCAGGTTCAGGTCCATATGGCCATGTCAAACCTCTATCGCCGACTGGCGCCGCTCGTACTCACCATCGCCATGGGCGCGCTGGCGCTGGGATTTGCGACGGTCACCCTCGTCGCCTGACGCGCTCACTGCGGTCTGCCCCCCGGTCCTGACGCCCGGCACGTACCGAATCTTCTGGGCCTGAACGGGTTTGTCGTTTACAGAAGATTAAGGAATTCAGGGCGCTCGCGGATATCTTCTGGCCCCCAAACCTCCCCCCCGAAAGGTTGCTGGGTCTATGGCCGTTGTTGAGCGTTGCGTGTTTACCGTGATCCGTCATGACGGCGTCTGGGCCGTCGAAAGCGCCGGGGAGTTCTTCGGCCACTCTGTTGACAAGGAAGTCGCCAAGGCCGCCGCCAACAAGCGCGCCCGCGTTGTCCAGGAGGGCGGTCGACCCTGCCAGGTCCGCGTCAGCGGCGAGACAGGCTTCTACCCCGTCTAAGCCCGGCCCTATCGCTTCTTTCCGAGTTCGGCTGCGATGTCCTTGGTCAGGCGGCCGACCTTCCGGTGTGCGGCGGTCAGCTGATCGCGCGTCACGCCCCAGCGTTTCATCCAGTACTCGACCGCCTTGCGCTCGGTCAGGTCGAGGCGTTCCTTGTCAATGAACCCCCGCTTGTCCTTCAGACCCGCCATCAAGACCCCTTCAATACTGCGACTGACACGCCGCTGGAAACCTCTTGTACGGGAATGCGTTTGCCAGCATAGGCGCAAGATGCGATAATGGTTTCGTCAAACGTTCCAGGGTTCGCGCGCTCTCCACGTTCTTTCTCCGGATTGAGCCCCGAGCCCAAACGATCCTCTTCAACATATTGATCTCGCGGGCGCGTCGTCCGCGTGACCTCATCTCCCGAAAGGGGACTGACTATGGCTAGCGGCGTCGTGAAGTGGTTCAACGCCACCAAAGGCTTCGGTTTCATTCAGCCGGATCAAGGGGGCCCGGACGTGTTCGTGCATATCTCCGCCGTGGAACGCGCCGGTCTCGGCTCGCTCAGCGAGGGCCAGAAGGTTTCCTACGAGCTGGAACGCGACCAGCGCAGCGGCAAGACGTCGGCTGGTCAATTGCAGGCCGGCTAATACCCACTTGGCGGGCACGCGCCCGCTGGACTATCAACGGGTCGGCTCAGCGCCGGCCCGTTTTGGTTGGCGCCCGCCGGTCGCCGCCTGAATTGAGAGAGGACTGAACTGCATGGCGAAGGAAGAACTCGTCGAGTTCGACGGCCTGATCACCGAGCTCCTTCCGGAGGGCCGCTTCCGTGTGCGGCTCGAGAACGATCACGAGATCCTGGCCTACACGGCCGGCAAGATGAAGAAGAACCGCATCCGCTCGATGGTCGGCGACAAGGTCACGGTCGAGATGACCCCCTACGACATGGACCGGGGCCGGATCACCTTCCGTCACCGCGACGCAACCCCCCGCGTGGGCGGCGGCCCGGGCGGCGGCCAACGACCGGTCTATCGCAAGCGCTAGTCTGCCACTGGCGCGGGATCAGGACCGCCCGATCCGCTTGATCTCCCACTGCAGGTCGATGCCGGTCTTGGCTTTGACATCGGCGCGCACCGCCTCGCCAAGGCCCTCGAGGTCAGCGGCGGTGGCCGTCCCGGTATTGATCATGAAGTTGGAATGCAGCGGCGAGAACATCGCCCCGCCGTGCGGTTTGCCGCGCCAGCCAGCCTCATCCACCAGTTTCCAGGATGAGTGGCCGGGCGGGTTCTTGAACGTGGATCCGCCGGTCTTTTCGCGGATCGGCTGGGTCGTCTCGCGGCGCGCGGTGATCTCGTCCATGCGGGCCTGCACCGCCGCTGGATCGTCAGGTCGCCCCTGAAAAGTCGCCTCGACCCAGATGATGTCCGCCGGCGCCGCGCTGTGCCGATAGGTGTACCCGAAATCTGCCACGGCTAGGTCTCGTCGCGCGCCGGTGCGATCGTAGCCCCAGGCCGATACCAGAACGTCATTCGTCTCGGCTCCATAGCAGCCGGCGTTCATCGTCAGCGCGCCCCCGATTGTGCCCGGGATGCCCGCGTAGAATTCAAGGCCTGCCAGACCCGCCCTTGATGCAGCCCGCGCCATCGCTGCGTCCAGCGCAGCAGAGCCGGCGATGATGTGGTTTGCCTCTACCTGGATCCCGGCGAACGCGCGCCCGGCCAGTCGGATGACAACACCCGCCACGCCGCCATCGCGGATGATCACATTGGAACCAACCCCCAGTACCGTGACAGGCACGTCTTGTGGGAGGTCCCGCAGAAACCCGGCCAGATCGTCGGCGTCCGCCGGCAGGAACAGGACTTCCGCCGCCCCGCCCACCCGGAACCAGGTGAACGGTCCCAGAGGCTCGTCGCGCAGCAGCTTGCCGCGCACCTTCGGCAGGGTTTCCAGCCAGTTGCTCACGTCGCCAGCGCGTCCAGTTCGCCGGGCAAGGCGTAGGCCCAGCTGGTGATGTCGCCGGCGCCCAGCAGCACTACCAGGTCGCCAGCCGTGGTCTCCTGTCGCACCATGGCCGCCAGATCCGCCGGCGCCCCCAGCGCCAGTACGCGTCGGTGGCCATAGCGGCGAAGGCCCTCGGCGAGGCTGTCGCGGCTGACGCCCTCAATTGGGGCCTCGCCTGCAGCATAGACGTCAGTCACGATCACCGTATCGGCGTCAGCGAAACAGGCGCAGAACTCGTCAAACAGATCCTTCAGGCGCGAATAGCGGTGCGGCTGGACGACTGCCACCACCTTTCCGGATGTTACTGCGCGCGCCGCTTTCAATACCGAGAAGATCTCAACGGGATGGTGGGCGTAGTCGTCCACCACGCGAACGCCGCCGGCTACCCCTGTGGTCGTGAAGCGCCGTTTGACTCCGCCAAACCCGGCAAGGCCCTTGCGGATCGCCGCCTCGTCCAGGCCCAGTTCGCGGGCGACCGCGACGGCGGCCAGGGAATTGAGCACATTGTGCTGGCCCGCCATCGGCAGGTGTAGGTCTGCGTAGCGGAGCAACTCGCCTTCACGCGGCCGGATCACCACGTCGAAACGGGCGCCGTCCGGACCCATTGTGATGTTCTCGGCACGCACCTCGGCCTGGGGATTGACTCCGTAGGTGACCAGTCTGCGGTTCTCCACCCGGGCGGCCATGGCCAGCACTTCGGGATGGTCCGTACAGATCGCGGCGAAACCGTAGAAGGGGATGTTCTCCACGAAGTCGCGGAACGCCTTCTTCACGGCGTCGAAGTCGCCGTAGTGGTCCAGATGCTCAGGGTCGATGTTGGTGACCACGGCGCACGTCGACTTCAGCTTCAGGAACGTGCCGTCGCTTTCGTCGGCCTCCACCACGATCCAGTCGCCGGTCCCCACCTTGGCGTTGGTGCCATAGGCATTGATGATCCCGCCATTGACGACGGTCGGGTCCAGCCCACCCGCGTCCAGCAGGCTGGCGATAATCGAGGTGGTGGTGGTCTTGCCGTGCGTGCCGCCCACCGCGATGGAGAACTGTAGTCGCATCAGTTCGGCCAGCATCTCGGCCCGGCGGACCAGCGGCAGTCGCCGGTCGCGGGCGGCCACCATCTCTGGATTGTCGTGCTTTACCGCGGTCGAATAGACGATGGCGTAGGCGCCCTCCACATTGGCCGGATCCTGGCCGATGAAGATCTTCGCGCCCAGCTTCTCCAGCCGTTCGGTGTTGGCGCTGGCCTTGGCGTCGGAGCCCTGAACTGTGTAGCCGGTGCGCATCATGATCTCGGCGATACCGCTCATGCCGATGCCCCCGATGCCAATGAAGTGCACGGGGCCGATTTCGAAGGGGACGGGGCGACGAGTCATCTCGATGTGCTAGCCCATTCGGGCTAGCCACGGAATATCAGAACGCAAGCAGGCGGCCAGGTGGTTCAGACCTTGTCGATGCTCAGCCGCTCGCCGTAGCCTCAACGACATCAGCCAGACGTTCGGCTGCATCAGGGATCGCTACGGAGCGCGCCGCCGCCGCCATCCGCGCCAACCGCTCGGGGTTCTCCAGCAGCTTCACCATCGCCCCGGACAGCGAGGCTACGGTGAGTTGGCTTTCCCGTGCGATTTCGGCGCCGCCCGCCTCCGCCAGCAGTCGCGCGTTCTGGCCCTGGTCATCATCCAGCGCGATCGCCAGTGGCACGAGGATTGAAGGCCGGCCCGCCACCGCAAACTCACACACTGTCCCGGCGCCCGCCCGGCCGATCACCAGATGAGCCTCCTTCAGGCGTCCAGCCATGTCCCGGAAAAAGGGCGCGATCTCGGCGTCGACCAGCGCATCCCGATAGATCCGGCGCGCGGTGTCCATGGATTCTTTCCGGGTCTGCTGCTGCACTGTCAGCCTGGCGCGAAGGGCCTCGGGTAGCGCCTTCACCGCTTCGGGTACCAGTTCCGACAACAGGCGCGCACCCTGACTGCCGCCGGTGACCAGTAGTCGCAATGGCCCGTCGCGCTCGGGCGGCACATAGGCGACATCTGCCAGAGCCCGGATGGGCGGACGCACAGGATTTCCCACCACCTTGGCCCGACCAGCGACCTTGGCCGGAGCCTTCATCAGTGTCGGAAATGCGCAGGCCACCGTCTTCACCCAGGGCGCCAGCATGCGGTTGGCGCGTCCCATGACGGCGTTCTGCTCATGGATCACCGTGGGTCGGCGATCCAGGATCGCGGCGACCAGGGCCGGCGCTGACGGGTAGCCGCCGAAGCCTACCACCACACTTGGGTTGATCTGGTGGAACAGGGCCCGGGCCTGCAGGGCGCCACGCATGACCGCGAAGCCGGCGCGGGCCATGCCGACGGGGTCACCGGGTCGGAACGTCGCCGCCGAAAGGCCGATCTGCCGCTCTGCCGGGAAGTCCTGGGCCAGGCCCGCCACGCGCTCATCCGACGCCAGCACAATACCCCAACCCCGCGCGATCAGCGCCTCGGCCAGCGCCTGTGCTGGAAAGAGATGGCCTCCGGTGCCTCCCGCAGCGACGACGGCGATCCTTCGCATGATGCCGTGTCCCTAGCTGTAGGTCCCGGCCTTGGACAGGCCGTCATTGTGGCTGTAGGCGCCAGGGCGGCGGCGCGTCAGGGCCAGGGCAAGCCCCAGCGTCAGTCCCATCGCAATCATCGAGGACCCGCCGTAGGAGATGAAAGGCAGCGTCATGCCCTTGGTCGGGATCATGTTGAGGTTGACCGCAAGGTTGATGGCCGCCTGCTGACCGACCAGAACGAAGAGCCCGGCGGCCGCCACCTGCTGGAACGGGTCATTGAGCTTCATGGCGCGCTGCAGGCCCCGGATCACCACGAAGCCGAACAGCGCGATAACCGCCAGCAGGAACACCAGCCCGAACTCCTCGGCGCCCACCGAGGCGGCGAAGTCCGTATGCAGGTCCGGCACGTGGCGCTTCATGACGCCCTCCCCGGGCCCACGACCAAACAGGCCACCTGCGGCCTGCGCCACCCCGGCGGCATCCACCTGGTGGGTGTCCGCCTTCTCAGGCGAAAAGAACCGATCTACCCGGCTGGCCACGTGCGGGAACAGGAAATAGGTCGATGACAGGCCGGCCAGCGCCGCGACAGCCAGCAGGATCACCCACGACATCGGAACACCCGCCATCCAGAAAACTGCCCCGAACGCGATGGTGATCAGCACTGTCTGGCCGACGTCCGGCTGGATCAACAGCAACCCGACCGAGACGGCGAACAGGGCGAATGCGATGGAGACACCCGGAACCCCGTTGCCCTTCTGACCCTCGGAAAACATCCAGGCGACCAGGATGATCAATGCCGGCTTCATGTACTCCGAAGGCTGAAAGGTGAAACCGGCGAACTCGATCCAGCGGTTGGCGCCTTTGGCCTCGTGACCGATGAACGGCAAGGCGATCATGATGGCGATCGCCGCCACCCATATGAAGAACGCCGCGCGCCGCACCCCTTTTACGTCGAGCATGGAAATACCGATCAGCACAACAGCCGCCACGCAGGCGAAGACACACTGGCGGACCGCGAAGTGAAACGGGTCGCCGATGTTCATCCGCGCCGCAGCCGCCGGGCTGGCAGCAAACGAGACCACGACACCGATACAGATCAGAACGGCGACCATCCCCAGCATCCAGCGGTCGACGGTCCACCACCAGACTCCCAGCACAGAACGGTCGGATCGTGGAAAGGCGTGCGCGTTGCCGGCGGTCGTCATGCGGCGTTTCCTGTCGAATGCGTGGCAGCGAGCGTCTGAACGGCGGCCCGGAACGCATCACCGCGGGCTTCGAAGTCGGCGAACTGGTCGAAGGAGGCACACGCCGGAGACAGCAGCACGATCGCCTCGCGCCCGGAGGCCCTGGCGTCCTGGAATGCAGCCTGAACGGCGGTGGCGAGATCGCCGCACCTGACCGCCTCGGCCTTTCCCTCAAGGGTCCCGGCGAATGCCTCACTTGCCTCGCCGATCAGGTAAGCGCGAACGACGCGGGGAAACAGATCCGCCAGATCCTCGATACCGCCGGACTTCGGCTGACCTCCGGCGATCCAGTAGACCTTGGGATAGCTCGACAGCGCCTGGCGCGCGGCGTCGGCGTTCGTGGCCTTGCTATCGTTCACGAACCGGACCTTGCCCAGGATCGTGACTGTCTCCATGCGATGGGCCAGTCCGGGGAACGACATCAGGGCCCGGCGGGCCTGACCCGCGTCGATCCCGATCCCGCGGACGGCGGCGTAGGCGGCGGCAGCGTTTTGCCAGTTGTGGCGACCCGGCAGTGAGCGTGCCCGCTTCAGATCGCAGACCTCCGTCGTGCGTTCGCCTGTAGCGTCATAGAGTAGCCCATCAAGGGCATAGACTCCGCGTCCGATGGTCTTGCTGGCCGAGATGGCGACAGTCGTCCGGCGGTTGGCGGCGGTGATTTCCGTGCAGATCTGACTGCACCATTCGTCGTCGACTCCGATGACCGCTGTGTCACCCTTCCCCTGGTTCAGCAGGATCCGGCGCTTCGCGGCCACATAGTTGGCCATGGTCCCATGGCGTTCCAGATGGTCAGGCGAGATGTTCAGGATGATCGAGACGTCTGGCCTCAGGCTGGTGGTCAGGTCCAGTTGGTAGGACGAGAGTTCCAGCACATAGACCGCCCCGCCATGCATGTCGTCGAGACTCAGCACGCCCTGACCGATATTGCCGCCCACCCGCACATCGCGCCCGGCCTCGGCGCAGATGTGGCCGATGAGGGCCGTGGTCGTAGACTTTCCATTGGTGCCGGTGATGGCGATGATCCTGGGCCGCCTGTGTTCCGGTGAGGCATTGACCGTGCGGGCGAAGAGCTCGATGTCCCCCAGGATCTCCAGATTCGAGGCCTTGGCCTTCGCCACCGCCCAGTGCGGTTCCGGGTGCGTGAGGGGCACGCCAGGCGACAGCATCAGGGCGTCGTAGCCGGCCCAGTCGGACCGGGAGATATCGGTCAGTTCAAAGCCTTCGGCGAGGGCCGCGTCGCGTGAGGCCGGCTTGTCATCCCAGAGCGCTACCGTGGCCCCGCCGGCGAGCAGCGCGCGCGCAGCAGCAAGACCCGTGCGGGCCAGGCCGAAGACGGCGACGGTCTTTCCGGCGAAGGCGGTGACGGGGATCATGAGGTTGCGGCCCGGCCCCCTACCTGAGTTTCAGGGTGGCGAGGCCGATCAGCGCCAGCATGATCGACACGATCCAGAACCGGACCACAATCGTCGACTCTGACCAGCCCAGTTTCTCGAAGTGGTGATGGATCGGCGCCATCAGGAATATCCGGCGTCCGGTGCGCTTGAACCAGGCCACCTGGATCACGACCGACAGCAACTCGGCGACAAACAGGCCCCCGATGATCGCCAGCACCACCTCGTGGCGGGTGGCCACGGCGATGGTTCCGACCGCACCGCCCAGGGCCAGGGAGCCGGTGTCGCCCATGTAGATCTTGGCCGGCGGGGCATTGTACCAGAGGAAGCCCAGCCCCGAGCCGATCAAGGCGCCGCAGAACACGGCCAGTTCGCCCACGCCCGGTACGAAGTGAAGCTGCAGGTAGTTTGCGAAGATGAAGTTGCCGACCAGATAGGCGATCAATCCGTAGGCGGCTGCCGCGATCATCACCGGCACAGTGGCCAGGCCGTCGAGCCCGTCGGTAAAGTTCACGGCATTGGCCGCACCGACAATCACGAACGCGCCGAAGGCCAGATAGAACCAGCCCATGTCCAGAAACAGCTGCTTGAACACCGGGAACGTCACCGAGGTCAGCAGTTCCGGGCTCTCCGGAGGCTTGGCTGCAAAAAGGATGATCAGGGCGACCGCCGCGACTGCGATCAGGGCCTCAAGACCAAGCCGGGCCCGGCTGGAAATCCCGGCCGTCGTCTGCTTGGTCACCTTGGCGTAGTCGTCAAGGAACCCCACCATCCCGTAGCCGCCGGTGACCAGCAGCACCGCCCAGATATAGACATTGCTGAGATCAGCCCACAGCAGAGTGCCTGTGAAGAGACCCGCCAGGATCATTACCCCGCCCATGGTGGGCGTGCCGGTCTTCTCGATCACGTGCCGTTGAATACCCTCGGCGCGCATCGGCTGCCCCTTGCCCTGCTTGACCTTCATCCAGCGGATGAAGCGCGAGCCAAGAGCCACCACCACCAACTGGGCCGTAAAGATCGCGAGGCCGGTCCGGAAGGTCTGATACTTCAGCAGGTTGAGGATCGGCACATAGCCCGAGGCGGCATACTGTTCGTACAGCCAGTAAAACATCAGCGCGCCTCCTCAAGTCCGGCCCGGGAGTCGCCGATCGCGATCAGGGCCTGGGCCACCAGCCCGGCCTTCGATCCGTTCGACCCCTTCACCATCACAACGTCGCCGGCCTGAACGACCTGAGCGAGCCGCGGTGCGAGTTCCGAGGCCGTCTCCGCGTAGCCGCCCCGTCGAGTCGGCGGAAGGGCGTCCCGGAGCGATTTCATCAGAGGTCCGGCGCAGAACACGAGGTCAATTGATGCAGCTTCAATATGCGGGGCCAGACCGGCATGAAACGCCAGGGCCTCGGGGCCCAGTTCCAGCATGTCGGTCAGCGCCACGATCCTGCGACCAGCCCCCTTTCGCGCGCCCAGAGTGGCGATGGCGGAGGCCATTGAAATCGGATTGGCGTTGTAGCTCTCGTCGATGAGGGTAAAGGCGCCCCCGGCGCAGGCCAATGTCCGCTCGGCCCCCCGCCCATCGAGGGGCTCGAACGCCCCCAGCGCCGCCTGTCCCGTAGCCGCCTCGACACCCAGAGCCTCCAGCATCAGCAGAACGGCCATGCTGTTCAGGCCCCAATGGCCGCCGGTTTGCAGGATCGGGAACGCCGTCGCCTTGCCGCCAAACCGCGCCTGAACGATGGCGCGAGATCCCTCGACCTCAAAACCCGTCAGCTGTGCGTCGCAGGTGGGGGCCGTCCCGAAGGTGCGGATCACGGCGCCGGCCCGGTCGGCGGCAGCCTTCAGGAAATCAAACCATTCGTTATCGGCGTTGAGGATCGCTACGCCGCCGGGCTCTAGGCCTTCAAAGATCTCCGACTTGGCGCGGGCCACGCCCAGGACACCGTCGGCGAAGTTCTCGGTATGAACGGGCCCCACCGTCGTGACCATGGCGGCATGCGGCCGGACCATGCGGGTCAGCGGGCGGATCTCGTCGGCATGATTCATCCCGATCTCGAAGACGGCGCGCTCCGTGTCGCGCGGCATCCGCGCCAGGGTCAGCGGAACGCCGATGTGGTTGTTGTAGGACTTCACCGAGCTATGCGCCCGTCCGGCAAGTCGGAGCCCTGCCATCACAGCCTGGGTGATGCTGGTCTTGCCCACCGAACCGGTCACCGCGCCCCGCCTGGCTTCGACGGCCCGATCGCGGGCCGCGACGCCCAGGGCCTCCAGCGCCGTCAGCGTGTCGGACACCGCGACGCAGGGTCCGGCCCAGTCCTGCGTCACCAGGGCGCCCGTCGCGCCGCCCGCCCTGGCGGCCTCCAGAAACGTATGGCCGTCGCGCGCGCCCGCCAGCGCCACAAACAGGTCGCCAGCCTCGAGACTGCGGGTGTCAATCGAGACGCCGGTGGCCGAAAATCCACCGTGCTCAACACCGCCCGTCGCCCTGGCAATCTCGGCCGAGGTCCACAGCGGTTCAGCCATGGACCAACTCCAGTGCGCGGGCCGTCTCGGCCACGTCGTCAAAGGGAAGCACGACGTTGCCCACCGTCTGACCCTGCTCGTGCCCCTTGCCCGCCACCACCAGGATGTCGCCGTCCTGCATACGGGCGACGGCGGCCTGGATCGCCTCACGCCGGTCGCCAACCTCGGACATGCCCGCGCCGCCCGCCAGCACCTCTGCGCGGATGGCTGCCGGAACCTCGGAGCGCGGGTTGTCGTCGGTGACGATCGCCACATCGGCCAGGGTCGACGCGATCGCCCCCATCAATGGGCGCTTGGTGCGGTCCCGGTCTCCCCCCGCGCCGAACACGACCATCAGCTTGCCCCGGGTGTGCGGGCGCAGGGCTCGCAGCACCGTCTCCAGCCCGTCCGGCGTATGGGCGTAGTCAACATAGGCCTCGCCGCCACGCGCGCTGGCGCCGACCCGCTGGAGTCGACCGGGCGCGCCATCGATGTTCTCCAGCGCGGCGAAGGTTTCGTCGTAACTCAGGCCCGCAGCCCGGCACAAGCCAGCGGCGACCAGGGCGTTGGAGGCCTGAAACGCGCCCACCAGCGGCAGGTGTACATCGTACATCCGACCCTCGGCGCGGATCGACAGCCGCTGGCCATCAGGAAGCGGCGTCCTCGCCATCAGTTTCAGCGCCTGACCGGTTTCGCCGACGCTCATCACCCGCTGGCCCGAGACCACCGAGGCGGCGGCAAAGAACGGAAAGGCCTCGGCATCCGCATTCAGCACCGCCGTCGCACCACGCGGCATCAGTTGTTCGAACAGCCGGAGCTTGGCGGAGCGGTAACCCTCCATCGTCCCGTGGTAGTCGAGATGGTCCTGGGTGAGATTTAGGAACCCCGAGGCAGTCAGCCGTACGCCGTCCAGCCGGCGCTGGTCGATACCGTGAGAGGATGCCTCCATGGCAAAGTGCGTAACGCCCAACTGAGCGATCCGCATCAGAAGCTCGGCCACATCACCGGCGTCGGGGGTGGTCAGACCGGGAGGGGTGATCTGATCGGTTACGCCGCCGGGACGCGAGACTGTAACGCCCAGAGTGCCCATGCTGGCGGAAACGTGCCCGGCGTGCGCGAACATCTGTCGGCAGAAGGTGGCCACCGAGGTCTTGCCATTGGTGCCGGTCACCGCGACGCAGGTCTGTGGCTGGCGCCCCCAGAAGTTGGCCGCAGCCAGCGCATAGCCCCGTCGCGGGTCACGACAGACGATGGTCGGGACCGCCAGATTGAGATCCTGATCAGCCAGCACCGCCGCGGCGCCCGCCTCAACCGCTTTGGCAGCAAAGGTGGCGCCATCCGCCAGCGAGCCGGGAAGCGCGGCGAACAGGTAGCCGGGTTTCACCTTGCGGCTGTCAGCCGTCACGCCCGTGATCTCGGGGTCGACGCCGACGTGACGTTTGATGAGCGATGTCAGGCGCTGGATCATTGATCGTCGCCTGCGCTTGCGGCGACCGGCGCCTCGACAGGTATGGCCTGGCCGACATCATTGCGGCGCTGGACGCCGAGGAACGGTGCGATCCGCTCGATAATCCGTCCGGCCGCCGGCGCCGCCACCCAGCCACCTGTCGAGTAGCCTGCGCTATTGGCCGTCCCGTTCGGCTCATCCAGCAGGACCAGCACGAAGAAGCGTTTCGTATCGACTCCGCCGGTGGTCGGGAACACCGCCGCAAACGAAGAAACCTGCCGGTTCTGATTGTAGGCCCGGATCGCGGGATCATATTTCTCCCCCGTGCCAGTTTTGCCGCCCACCGACAGACCAGGTACGTTGGCGGACTTGCCGCTGCCGCCGGTGACGTTGGCGCGCATGATCGACAGCATCTGCAGCGAGGTCCGCTCCGACATCACGCGGGAGCTCTCGACCTTTGCGCCCGGCTGGATCTTGCGGATGGTCATGGGGACCAGCTTGCCGCCATTCAGCACCGCGCCATAGGCGCGCGACAGCGCCAGCGGGCTGACATTGATGCCGTGACCGAAGGAGGTGGACGCCACCGCATCGTCATTCCAGACCTTCGGCGTCAGCGGCCGGGCGCTTTCGATCAACTCCACCTTGGCCGGCGTGGTCAGACCCAGGCCGTTGAAATACTCGCCCATCCGCGATGGCCCCACGGCCTCGGCCAGTTTCGCCGTGCCGATGTTGGACGAGTGCTGGAACACCTCGACCAGGTTCAGGATGGCGCGGGCGGCGTGGTAGTCATGGATGGTCCGGTAGCCCAGCTTATAGGGGAACCGCGCGTCAAACGTGGTCTCAGGTGTGGCGACGCCGCTGTCCAGACCAATGGCCACCGTGAACGCCTTGAAGGTCGAACCCATCTCGAACACAGAGGCAGCCGCGCGGTTGGTACGGGTGTAGTCACTGGATTTGCCGGGCTTGTTCGGATCGAACACCGGCCAACTGCTCATCCCCAGGATCTCGCCGGTCTGGACGTCCGTGACGATGCCGACTGCGCTCTTGGGTGTGAACTCAGCCACGGCCTTGTAGATCTCGTCCTCCAGCGCGCCCTGAACACGCAGATCGATGGAGAGCGGCACGGCTCCACCGTTCATGGCGGCGGAGCGGATCTCCTGGTCGAAGGCGGCCTCCGCCCCGGCCAGACCCTCGCCACCCGAATCCGAGAACCCGATGATGTGAGCGGCGGTTGTGCCCAGAGGATAGACGCGGTGTTGCTCGGGCTCGAAGCTGACGCCGGGCAATCCCAGTTCGTGGATACGGTTGCGGTCGCTGGGGTTCAGTGCGCCAACCAGAAATACCCTGCGATTGCCGCGCAGGGCCCGCTCCAGCCGCTCGGCGTCTAGGCCCGGCAGGACGCCCATTAGCCCGCGGCGTGTTTCGGCCTGATCCCAGATCTCACGCGGATCGATGTAGAGCCCGTAGTGCAGCAGATTGGCCGCCAGCATCTTGCCGTTGCGGTCCACCAGATCGGCCCTGGACGCGCCCAGCGAGGGAGAGATACCCGCGTTTCGAGCCGCGTCGGAGAACATCACCGCCCGCGTCGCGCCCACAGCCAGGGTGATGAAGAACAGCGAGAACAGCGCCAGCACGAAGAAGATGCGCAGTCGGGTGTCATCCTCGACGCGCCCGGACGCGCGGGCCCGCTCAAAGGCATGCTCAAGACCCCAGATTCGCTCGATCAGCCAGCGCGGCAGACCGGTCCGACCGAACGTCTGGGAGATGAAGCTCATCGCGCCGCCTCGGCCATTTGCGACGGCAAGGCCTCCGGCGGCGGCGGCGGCGGCACGCCCGGGATCACACCCTCGCCATCCACCATGGACGCGACATCGGACACCGCCGCCGCGCTGGGCGCGGCGCCGGCGCGGGCAAGTTCCACCAGTTGATCGGGGTGGGCCTCGCGGATCGCCGGAACCGGCGTCATCTTCAGGTAGCCCACCGCCAGCCGCTCGATACGCCCGGGCTGCTCCAGATGGGCCACCTCGGCTTGAAGAAGCCGGATGCGCGCCCGTTCAGCGACGATCTGACGCTCAACCCTGGCAATCTCGGCCCGTTCGCGACCCGCCAGCGTCTTGGCCAGGTAGACGCCCAGAATGATGACCACCAGCAGGCCGAGGCCTACAAGATCGACCAGGCGAAAGCCCCGGACCCGGCGGGTGAAGACATTCATGCCGCCGCCTTCCAGACTGGCGCGTCGGTACGGACGGCGGCGCGGAGTTTTGCCGAGCGGGCACGGGGATTGGCGCGGGCCTCGGCGTCGGACGACGCCTGGGCGCCATTGAAGATCAGACGGAAGCTGGGCGCCGCATCCTGGACCACCGGCGGCGCATAGCGCGAGCCGCCGGGCACGCGTCCGGACCGCGTCGACAGAAAACTCTTTACGATGCGATCCTCGAGCGAGTGAAAGGTCACCACACAGAGGCGGCCGCCCGTCTTCAGGGCTCGCTCAGCGGCCACCAGGCCTGCCTCGAGTTCGGCAAGCTCTTCGTTCACCGCAATCCGCAAACCCTGAAAGGTACGGGTGGCCGGATGGATCTTGGCGCCCCGTCGACCACCCAGCGCCCGCTCGACAAAGTCGGCGAGTTCGAGCGTGCGGCTGAAGGGCTGCTCCTCCCGGCGTCGCACGATCGCGCGCGCCACGCGTCGGCTTTCCCGCTCCTCGCCATAGACGAAGATGATCCGGGCAAGCTCTTCCTGCTCCGCGTTGTTCACGAGGTCCGCCGCCGTGGGCCCGTCGCCGCCCATCCGCATATCCAGCGGCCCGTCCTGCATGAAGGAGAACCCGCGCTCGGCCTGATCGATCTGCATGGAAGACACGCCCAGGTCCAGCGCAACGCCGTCCACGCTTCCCTCGCCCAGTTCGTCGTCCATCCGGGAGAACACGCCTTCCACCAGTCGGAAGCGGTCAGCAGAAAGCCCCTCGGCAAAATGGCGGACGGTGGGATCACGGTCGAAAGCAACAACCTTGGCGCCGGTTGCCAGGATCGCCCGAGAATAGCCGCCGGCGCCGAAGGTGCCATCCACGACCGTATCGCCAGGGCCGACATCAAGATTGCGGATGACCTCGTCCAGCAGAACCGGAATGTGGGACACCGTCATGCACCGCCACCCAGTCGCGCCGCGCGCTGCTGGGCGCGAAGATCGGCAAGGCCGGCCCGAGCCATGTCGCGCTGGGCGGCGCGATGCGCGTTGAACGCGTCCCGCTCCCAGATCTGGAACCGGTCGCCGAGCCCGACAACGCTCACCCAGTCGGTCAGACCAAAGGCCTTGCACATCAGGTCCGGCAGGGTGATGCGGCCAGCGGTGTCAAACGACAGCTGCACCATGCCGCCCAGCACCGATGTTTCCAGCGCCGAGCGCACCGGATCACCGAACGGAAGCTCCTCGATCACGCTGTTGTAGCGGTCGAACAGCGCCTTTCCGCCGCCTTCAAGGCAGTCGGCCTCGATGGAAGGAAAACAGAAGACGCCGTCAAACGGACCCGAGACGACGGCGCGAAATTCCTGCGGCACAACGATGCGCCGCTTCAGGTCCAGTTGTTTCTCGAACGTCGAGAGAAACATCTTGGCCAACGATCCCCTGCCCTCGCCACCGGATCTGGACGCGCACCGACGCGCCACTTTGGTGAGCGAATGACAATTGGGTTAACATGGGATCAAATGGGTTTCAATGACACTTGCTGACGAAATGAGGCAAAAACAAAGAACTCGCGCGACACAATGGTTAATGAACAATGGTTATCCACAGAACATACTCGGAACATGTTAACCATTGTGGGAAAGTATAGTGGCCAAGCCGCGGACGCGTTGCCGAAGTGGCAGCGTCACCCCTCACGGATGAAGGAAGAGTGGATCAGACGGCCTGTAAGCCGGGTTCTGTGCCGCCCCCTTGCGGAGACGCGGCGATCATTCCTCTGGACCGGCCCTTGCGGGACGGTTCTCGCGACCTACCCGGAGCCCTCAGGCCGGCGACGGCCCTACCGGATTTCTCCGGCGCGGGATCCCTATTCGGTCTTGCTCCTGGCGGGGCTTGCCATGCGGCCCCTGTCACCAGGGACCCGGTGCGCTCTTACCGCACCCTTTCACCCTTACCGCGCCGTCGCCCCGAGGGGCGAAGGCGGGCGGTCTGCTCTCTGTGGCGCTATCCCTGGGGTCACCCCCGGTGGGCGTTACCCACCGCCATGTCGTCGTGGAGCCCGGACTTTCCTCGACCCCCTTGCGGGGACCGCGACCGCCCGGCCGTCTGATCCGCGCGGACCATGGTCGCTGCAGGGGCCGGGGTCAACGCCCCAGGGCGCTCAGGCGTCCTCGCCCCGCATCAACCCGGCCACAGGATGATCGCCAAGGCCGGCCGCGGCTCCGGCTCGATCCGTAACCCCTTTGTTTTGGCTGAGTTTGAACGTCCCCTCCAGCCGTTCGATGCTGAGGCGACCTCCCAGAATGGCCGCCTGCATTCGCTCGAAAACACCGGAACTCATCTTGGCCCGGGTCCACGGCGTCTTGGGCAGAAGCCGCGCCTCCTCCTGCGCAGACAGATCGTCAAGCAGCGCGACCAGGCCAGTCTCATCCAGAGCGGTGACGCTCCCCTCGGCCTCGACCGAGACATAGTTCCAGGTCGGCACCTGGTCGACGCTCTCATACCAATCGGGACTGATGTAGGCGTCTGGTCCCAGGCTCAGCAAAACCCCTCGAAACCCGCCGGCCAGCGCCGGGGCGAGTGCGTTGCCCCGCGAGAGGTGGAAGTCCAGCGCCAGACCGCCGGGCAAGCTCCGGATCACCACGGGCGCCTGGGCGATCAACGGACGGCCCTGGGGCGCCGCGGCCAGCGTCATGAACGGATGGGCTTCGATCCAGGCCAGCAGTCTCTGTTCGTCCTTGACGGCAAACGCCGGGGCCGGATGCATCAGGTCGAGATCCTCAGCAGGGCAATGAGCCGCGCGCGGGTATCCCCATCCGCAATCCCATCCACCTTTTCCGGCCGCCAATGCCGCTGGAAAGCGCGCACCGCAACCGTCGTGGCCGCATCAAACCGCCCCGACGGCGGCAGGTCAAAGCCCAGTCTGGTCAAACCGGCCTGCAAGGCAAACACCGCCGCCCCCTCTTCACCCTCGCCGATCGGTGCACCGGGCGCCGGCGGCCAGTCGGCCCAGAGCCCATGTCCCGCCTCAGCCAGGCGTTTCCAGGGAAACAGTTCACCAGGATCATCCTTGCGGTCGGGCGCCACATCGGAGTGGCCTACGATGTCGCGATCCTCGATATCCCAGCGGCTGCGGATGTCGGCCACCAGCGCGATGACACTCTCGATCTGGGCGTCCGGAAACGAGCGATAGCCCCACTCATGCCCAGGATTGACGATCTCGATACCGATGGACTCGCCGTTCACGTTGCGCCGGCCACGCCAGTAAGACACCCCGGCATGCCAGGCCCGGCGCTCTTCGGCCACCAGCCGGAACACCCGACCGTCCTCCTCGACCAGATAGTGTGCCGAGACCTTCGCATCCGGATCGCACAACCGCTCCAGCGCCTCCGGCCCGGTCCTCATGCCGGTGTAGTGCAGCACCAGCAGGCTGGGCGGCGCCGTCCGCGTGTCGAAGTTCGGCGAAGGCGCCTCGATGATGTTCATTTCAGCCGGCTCCGGACCGCCATCAGCATCGCCATGATCTGATTGCGCCGAAGCGCAATGATAAGCACGCCGCTGATCGCAAGCGCGCTGCCGATGATCATACGGGGTCCAAAGGGATCACCCAGCAGCACCACGCCCATCCCGATGGTGATCAGAGGCGTCATGAGCGTGAGCGCCGAGATCAGGTTGGCCTCATACTTTTGCAGGAGCATCACGTAGCTGGTGTGCGCGAACAGCGACACGATCAGGGCCGAAAACAGCAAGGCGCCCAGGAACGGCCATCCGGCGCGCAGGGCGATATCCACCTGCCCCGGCTCCAGCCAGGCTGACAGGGCCGCCAGTGGCCAGACCGAGGAGAACCCCACCCAGGCCTGGAAGGTCAGGGGCCGCATGCCTTCGATCTGCTTGGTCATAACCGCACCCAGCGACGACATGAAGGTGGCCGCCACCACCAGCAACAGGCCGGTCGAGATCTCCAGGCCCTTCGGATCAAAGATCACGATCATGACGCCTGCGAACGTCAGGCCAATCCCGAAGCCACGCCACAGCCCGATGCGCTCGTGCAGCATCAGGACCGACAGCAATACCGTCATCGGCAGGCCTAGCTGGAAAACCACCGAAACCGCCGACGGTGTCGACATTTTCAGACCAACGAACATCAGCGCAAAATTGCCGCCGCCCATCAGCAGCGCCGTCAACACCAGCCGCCAGATCGGCCTCGGCGCCGGGCGCAGGAACGGGATCAGCACCACCGTCAGGATCGCGAACCGCGCCGCCGCATAGAACAGCGGCGGCACCTCAAGCCCGCTCACCACATACTTCGACAGTATGGTGTTGAAGGCCCATACCAGGCACATCAGGATCAGGAGCGCGAAATCGCGGAGGGCCATGGCCGGGGGTTACGTCGCCCTGAGACGCGGGGCAACTGTTGGTCTTGTTCTACCCGCTCCCGCACAGGGGCGGGAGGGGTAGGAAGAGGCTTGACCTAGGCCGCCTTGCCCAGGCTCAGGCGCTCGTAGCGGGCCAGGTGGTGATCCACAGATCCGAACGCACTTTCGATCATGGTGGCGCGCTTGAAGTAGTGGCCGATGGCCATTTCGTCGGTCATGCCCATGCCGCCGTGCAACTGGATGGCGTTCTGGCCGACAAAGCGGCAGGCCTTGCCGATCTGCACCTTGGCGGCCGAGATCGCCTTGGCCCGCTCGGCTTCGTCGGTGACCTTGATATTGGCCATGTAGGTCATCGAGATCGCCTGTTCGACATTGATGAACATGTCCACCATCCGGTGCTGCAGCACCTGGAACGAGGAGATCGGCGCGCCGAACTGCTTGCGTTGCTTGGTGTATTCGACGGTGCCGGTGTGCAGCTTGCTGAGCACGCCGCATGCCTCGGCGCACATGGCGGCGATCGTCTCATCGACAACCTTTTCCACCAGCGGCAAGCCATTGTCGGCGGTTCCGATCAGGGCGTCGGCGCCTACCGAGACGTTCTCGAAATAGACTTCCGAGGCGCGGTTGCCGTCGACCGTGGGATAGTCGCGGGTGGTCACGCCCTTGGCGGCCTTGTCGACAAGGAAGACCGAGATCCCGCCAGCATCACGCTCGGCGCCGGATGTGCGGGCCGTAACGAACAGGTGGGTGGCGAAGGGCGCGCCCATAACGACGGCCTTGTGGCCGTTCAGGATCCAGCCGGCGCCGTCTTTTTTCGCCGTCGTCGCCACCGAGGCCAGGTTGTAGCGGCTCTGCGGTTCGGCCTGGGCGAAGGCGAACAGGTTCTTGCCCTCGATGATGCCGCCAATCAGATCGGCCGCGCCGGCGTGGCCCGAATGCTTCAGGAAGCCGCCGCCGATCACGACAGTGCCGAGGTAGGGCTCGACGACCAGCGCTTTGCCGAACTCTTCCATGACGATCATGTTGTCGATCGGACCACCGCCCAGACCGCCAAGATCCTCAGAAAACGGCGCGCCGAGGATACCCAGTTCCTCGGCAAACGCCTTCCAGACTTCCGGCCGCCAGCCCGGCTCCTTCGACACCGCCGCGCGGCGCTTGTCGAAATCATAGTGGTCGGCCAGATAGCTGGCGACCGTGTCGCGCAGCATCGATTGTTCTTCGGTGAAGCTGAAATCCACGGGTGCGTTACTCCGTCAGGTCGTTTCTTGTGGAAGGTGGCTTAGAGCCCCAGAACAGCTTTGGCGATGATGTTGCGCTGAATTTCGTTCGAGCCGCCGTAGATAGAGGTCTTGCGACCGTTGAACATCTCGCCGGCCAGGCCGTCGGCATAGTCCGGTCCGATGCCCAGATTGTTGCCCTGCAGGTCGCGCAGGAAGGGCGCGCCGTAGTGGCCCACCGCCTCCAGCGCCAGCTCCTGCAGGCGCTGCTGGATCTCGGTGCCCTTGATCTTCAGGATCGAGCTTTCCGGGCCAGGGCCCTTGCCGCTGCTCTCGCCGGCCAGGGTGCGCAGCTCGGTAAACTCCAGCGCGGTCAGGTCAATTTCCAGCTCGGCCACCTTGCGCTTGAAGAAGGCCTCATCGATCAGAGAACCGCCTACATCCGAGCGCTCGGTGCCCGCGATGGTGCGCAGCTTTTCGAGGTTGCGCTTGGAGCGCGCCACGCCCGCGATGCCGCTGCGCTCGTGGGCCAGCAGCGCCTTGGCGCAGGTCCAACCCTGGTTTTCGTGGAAGATGCGGTTTTCGACTGGCACCTTCACATTGTCGAGGAAGACGTCGTTGACCTCATGGCCGCCTTCCAGGGTGATGATCGGTCGCACCGAAATACCCGGCGTCTTCATGTCGATCAGCAGGAACGAGATACCCGACTGAGGCTTGGAGTCAGGGTCCGTCCGCACCAGGAAAAAGCCCCAGTCCGCATGCTGGCCCAGGGTCGTCCACGTCTTCTGGCCGTTGACGATGTAGTATTCCTTGCCGTCATCGGCGGTCATCCGCTCGGCCTTGCACTTCAGGCTGGCAAGGTCCGATCCGGCGCCCGGCTCGGAGTAGCCCTGACACCACCAGACCTCACCGTTGTAGATGTCAGGCAGAAAGCGCTTCTTCTGCTCCTCGGTGCCGAAGGTGTAGAGGACGGGCGCCAGCATCGACACGCCAAACGGCAGTACGGCCAGGCAATCGGCGCGTGCGGTCTCCTCGGACCAGATGTACTTCTGGGTGGGCGTCCAGCCGGTGCCACCATGCTCCACGGGCCAGGACGGCGCCAACCAGCCCTTCTTGGCCAGCACCTTGTGCCAGAGGAGATACTCTTCCTTGGTGAGCGCCCGGCCCTCGTCCTGGGCGGCGCGCAACCGGGCGGGATAGTTGTCCTTGATGAAGGCCCGGACCTCGTCGCGGAAGGCGTTTTCTTCAGGCGTGAAATCGAGGTTCATGAGCGTCCTCCGCAGGCTGGATTACAGCGTATGTGTATGGCGAATGCCTATACCCGTATGTCGGGCGGGTGAAAAGATGACCCTTACGTCAAGGGAAGTCAGCCCGTTCCGCGCTTAGAAGGCGCGGCAGGCGAGAAGCGAATTGGGATTCTTATCTTCCGGCCTTCAACCTTGATCCCAAAACTGTCGAGAGGGGCCATCTTGAACTCCGGCATTAGCTTTACTCCGCCCTGACCAAAGCCCATTCCCAATGGAGCCTCAGAAACGGTCGAACACTGTGCCAGCGTTCCCTCCGCCGTCACCGTACATTCGGCAACCACGCTCCCTACTCGCCGGTCCCGCCGTGCCGTTTCAGGATAGGCCCGGTAAACATCAACACGGCTCGGCACCTGAAGCCATTTTGGAGTTGTCACGAGGTCGGGCTGGACCGGAGCCCCGGCTGAACTCGCGAATATCACAGGCAGTAAAATGCGACCTTGCGCACGCGGCATGGGCGGAAGCGTGACGTCGGCAGCCAGGCGAATCGCCACCTCAGCAGCTTTTGGACTGCTCGCGCCGCGCGGGAAACAGTTGTCGAGATGAAATGACTTGTAGCGACAATCCAATTCCACGACTTCGCCTTCGATGTCGGCATTCCGTGTCGTGATTGAAGCTGCGCGGAGATCAACAGGCTTACGGAAGTTGAGAGGGATTCTGACTATGCCACCCGCAACGGGAACCCCGTCGCGCGTCAAGGGTCGCATCCGGAAGGCGACTCTCATCGCCAATGCCGCCTCGCCAAACCCGACCCCTTCCGGATCGACGTTGGTCACTCCACACTGCTCCAGCGTTCCGGCAACGCTGACATTGCAGTTTAACACCGCTCGACCTGCCAGATCCTCAACAAGTGCCGCTTTTGGATAGTACTTCGCGATCTCCTTACCGGTCACCATGCGCGCCCAATCGGGATTGGTGATCACGCTTGGTGCGGCTGGCGTTTTGACGTCCGATGCCAGGGAACTGATCGCCGGAGCCTGCAAGAGCATAGCAACCAAGACTATCATTCTGAGTCTCCCGAAACTCTTGGGTTGAATTCTGGAGCGACACCACCCGGAACTCAATCGCAATGCGGGATCAAAACCCAAAGAAAAACGCGCCGGCGGACCGGCCCGCTGGCTATCGGTCCAAGTCCGTTTGGGTTCTATTGTTTTGAGGTCGCTGCACCTGTGGCCATGAGCGCCTGACATGGACCGGTTAGTTCAGCGGTCAGTCGGGCCCTGCGGTCTTCGCTCCTGGCCTCACGCCTGGCGCGCTGAAACTCGTTTCCCGCGCGTTCCTGGACGTAGGGCATCCGCGTCCTGCGATCTGCCTTGATGAAGGCCTCTATAGCCGCCGGATCGACGGCTGTGCTGAGTGTGGTGGCAAGGCCCTTGCAACGGTTGGCCTTGATGTACTGCAGGTCGGTCATGCTCTCCGTGGCTGAGGCCGAGCCGGCGGCAAGCGTGGCGGCGGTCAGTGCAAACGCAGCGAACTTCATTCAAACTCTCCTTCGAAACTGGGAGAAAAAGAACTTGGTTCATCTTCATATTCAAATGAACAACCAGCAATGATCTGTAATTGTGTATTACAATTAGGTCATGATAAATGCGAGTTACATGCGTGACATCACCCTTGTCTCACCGGTGGTTCCGGGCCCAGAAAGCAGCATGGCTATCTTCACGCCGAAGCTCGACGTCGATGAGTTGAACGCGCTGTTTGCGCGCGCCTTCCCGGCGGTCGGGCAGTCGCAGACGATCCTGGTGACCTCGGTCGAGCCAGGGCGCATCCGCATGACCGGTCGCTATCGCGAGGGTTTGTTGCGCCCGGGCGGCGTGATTTCTGGCCCGACCCTGATGTCGCTGGCAGACTCGGCGGCCTACGCGCTGGTTCTGGCGCACATCGGCGATCAGCTCATGGCGGTGACCTCGCAACTCAACATGAGCTTTCTGCGCGGCGCCCAGCCCGGCGACATGCATGCCGAGGCGGAACTGTTGCGGCTGGGCCGCAGACTGGCCGTCTGCGACATCCGGATCTGGACCGAGAGCCCGGACCGGCTGGCGGCCCAGGCCAATGTCACCTACGCTATTCCCGGATGAGCGCCACCCCTGCCCCCATAAAGACCCCCTGCATCAAGGTCTGTATCGTCGACGGCGAGAGCGGCCTTTGCATGGGCTGCTATCGCAAGCTCAACGAGGTCGCTACCTGGGGCCGCCTCGATGACGCCGAGCGCGACGCGATCATGGCCGCTCTACCCGACCGACGCCGCCTGATCCGCCCCGAGAAGCTGGCGATGTTCTGAGTTTACACCTCGGAAACCCTGCCGGTTCACAGCTTCCCAACCTCGTTGACCTAGCTTGCCCCCGCAAGACGGGCCGCAATGGCTGCTTCTCCGGGTGATGTCGGGTGTTTTCTCTCGTTAAACTGATCGTGGCGTCCGCTCTGGCGGCGATGGCCGGGGCCAGCGCAGTCGCGGCGATGGACTCAGCGCCGCTTCGGATCGCCCGCTTCGAGGTTCAGGGGTTTGCCCCTTCCGCCCCGAAGCCCGGAACCGGCGCGGTCGCCAAGGCTGCCGACGGCCATTTCTGGGCCAACGCTGACGTCAACGGCCAGACCGTTCGGTTTCTTGTGGACACCGGCGCGACCGCCGTGGCGCTGACGCCTGCCGATGCGGAAAAGCTAGGCTTCAAGCCGGCGGATTTGAAGTACGGCTACAATGTAACCACGGCTACGGGTTCAACTCGGGCCGCGGCGGTAACCCTGACCTCGGTCTCGATCGACGGCGCCCGGATTCAGGACGTCAAGGCTCTGGTTGTCGCCGAGGGGCTGGACGTGTCCCTATTGGGCATGAGCTACCTGGGCCGCCTCACCCGCTTCGAAGCCACGCGCGACACGCTGCGCCTGCAGCCCTGAGACCGCGGCCAGCGCCTGGTCGATCACCTCAAGGCCCGCTCCCGGCTTCACCCCCTCGACGGTGAGGACTCTCCGCCAGGTTCGGGCGCCGGGCGCGCCGTGGAACAGTCCCAGCATGTGGCGCGTCATGGCTGCCAGGTACGTACCGCGCGCCAGCTCCCGAGCCACATACCTCTTGTAGAGTTCCACCGCCTCAAACGGGCCCTGTCCTGCCGACCCACCAAAGATGCGGGCGTCCACGTCGGCCAGGATCGCCGGGGTATGATAGGCCGCCCGGCCCAGCATCACCCCATCCACATGGGCCAGATGCTCCTCAGCCTCGTCCAGCGATCCGATCCCGCCGTTGATGACAATGGTCAGGTCCGGCCGCTCCTGCTTCAACCGCCAGACCAACGGATAGTTCAACGGCGGCACATCGCGGTTTTCCTTGGGCGACAACCCCTTCAGCAACGCCTTGCGCGCATGCACCACAAAGAGCTTCACGCCGGCTTGCGAGGATAGCTCCACCAGCCGGAACAGGCTCTCTTCCGGATCCTGGTCATCTACCCCGATCCGGCACTTTACCGTCACCGGGACCGACACCGCCGCACCCATGGCCGCCATGCACTCGGCCACCAGCTCCGGCTCGCGCATCAGGCACGCGCCGAACCGCCCCGACTGAACCCGGTCCGAAGGACAGCCGACATTCAGGTTGATCTCATCATACCCTTCCGCCTCGCCGATGCGCGCAGCCGCGACGAGGTCTTTTGGGTCCGAACCGCCGAGTTGAAGGGCCACGGGGTGCTCGGCAGGATCAAAACCCAGCAATCGCGGCCGGTCGCCATGCAGCACAGCCCCGGTGGTCACCATTTCCGTATAGAGCAGGCTTCGCCCCGTCAGGGTGCGATGCAGGACCCGGCAATGGCGATCCGTCCAGTCCATCATGGGGGCGACGGAAAGGCGATGGGGCTGGGACTGGCTCAATGGGCTTGCGGGTTCGATCTCTTTCGACACCGACGCTAATACGCCGCTTCAGTCGCCTAGGCGACCCACCCCCTCAGACCAGCGGCCCGTGGTCGATCTTCGGCAGCACGTGACGCGCGAACAGGTCCGCCTCCGCCGCATGGGGATAGCCGGACAGAATGAATGCCTCGATACCCATGTCGCGGTAGTCATTGAGCTTGGCCAGCACCTGGTCCGGATCGCCGACAATCGCGGCGCCGCAGCCTGAGCGGGCACGGCCTACGCCGGTCCAGAGATTGGCCTCGGCATAGCCGTCGTCCGCCGCCGCAGCTTCCCGCAAGGCAGCCTGCGCCTGAACGCCGACCGAGGTGGAATCCAGCGATTTGGCGCGGATGGCGTCGCCCGTGGCCGCGTCCAGTTTTGACAGCAGCCGGTCGGCGGCGGCGCGGGCTTCGGTCTCGGTATCGCGCACGATCATGTGGGCGCGGTAGCCGTACCTGAGCGTCCGCCCGTATTTGGCGGCGCGCGCGGTCATGTCGGCGATGATGGCCGCAATGGTTTCCTTCTTGTCCGGCCACATCAGGAAGACATCGCAACCCTTGGCGGCAGCCTCGCGGGCGTCTTCGGACAGACCGCCAAAATACAACTGCGGCGCCTTGCCCGAGAGCGTGCCGATCCGGGGCGGGTCCAGCTTGAGCTTCCAGAATTCGCCGTCGTGATCCAGCGGCTGGCCGTTCAGCATGGTCTTCAGGATGCTCATCGCCTCGACCGTGCGGGCATAGCGCGGCGCGGACGCCAGCTTCTCGCCGGGCATGTCGGACGAGATGATATTGACGGTCAGACGACCGCCCAGCATGCGGTCAATGGTGGCGATCTGACGGGCCAACTGCGGCGGCCACATCTCGCCAATACGAACCGCCATCAGCAGGCGCATGCGCTTCAGCAACGGCGCGATCCCGGCGGCGAAGGCGGTGGTGTCAATGCCCAGCTCATATCCCGACGGCAACAGGATGTTGTCGAACCCGCCAGCCTCGGCCTGCATCACGATGTCCCGGCAGTGCTCCCAACTGGACCGCAGCATGGGGTCTGGCACGCCCAGAAACTCATAGTCGTCATCGCAGAGCGCCGAAAACCAGCTGATCTCGCAGGGCGGGCGGGTCATGGCAGGGCTTCTCCAGTGGCGGCGACCAGTACCTCGTACCAGTCAGCTCGGGTCCAGGCGGGCTTGTAGGCGTCGGGGATCTCGGCAATCCGCGCCGGGGTCTGGGTGCCAACAATAGGGATCGGCCGCGCCGGGTGAGCCATGATCCAGCTATACGCCGCAGCCGCCCGGGAGACGCCGAAGCTTTCCGCCTTCACATCCAGCGCCCTGGCGGCGGCCTGACTGCGGGCGTCCTTCGGGTCGCCGAGGCGTCCTTGCCCCAGTGGCGACCACGCCAGCACGGCCATGCTGCGCGCCATTGCCTGATCCAGAATGCCATTGCTCAGCGGCGCCGTCGCCAGCGGAGAGAACTCCGGCTGACAGCTCACGATAGGCAACGCGCTGTGGGCGGCCAGGGCCTCGACCTGCGAAGGCGTGAAGTTGGACACGCCAATCGCACCGATCTTTCCGGCCTTGTGCGCGGCTTCCAGAGCCCGCGCCACCTCGGCCGGGTGGGTCAGCATGTCAGGCCGGTGAATCTGCCAGAGCGCCACATGATCCAGGCCCATGCGCTTGAGCGACGCGTCAATGGCCGACGCCAGATAGCTGGCGCTTGAATCGTAGGGCACGCCCATGCTGATCCCGCCCTTGGTGGCGATCACCATGTTTTGGGCCAGCGCCGGATTTGCGGCCAGGACGCGACCCAGCAACATCTCGGCGGCGCCAAAGGGCTCGTTGTTGTCCGGACCGTAGATATCGGCGGTGTCGAACAGGGTCACTCCGGCGTCGAGGGCGGCCTGCACGCGAGCCGTGGCTGCGCCAACGTCGTCGCCAGCAAAGCGCCACATTCCCCAGGCCACCGATGAGACCATCGGACCGCCCTCGTACAACGGTCGACTGGCGGCGGGCTGAGGTAGAGTGCTGGTCGTCATGCTGGATGCGGTCCCTGGGGCGTTTTCAGTCGTTTGGAATGAGTTCGGCGGTCGCCGGATCGTCGTATGATAGCGCTGTCATACTGATAAGCCCCGCCTTGTGACGTTGGCAAGACGACCCGACGAGAAACCGGGGTTTGTCAGCCTCCCCCAGGTCCCGCCGTGGACGCACGGATCACAAGCTCATGCGGCAGACGGCGGTGCACCACCTCGCCGGTGGCGTCAAACAGTAGCCCGGCAGCAGCATAGGCCAGTTCCCGCGTGGGCTGCCGCACCGTGGTCAGGGGCGGCCAGAGCTGGCTGGCCAGCGCAGTGTCGTCAAAGCCGACCACGGACAGATCGCCCGGTACGGAAAGGCCCCGGCGGTGGGCCACCGTAAGCACGCCCGCGGCCATGTCGTCATTGCTGGCGAAGATCGCTGTGGGCGGCTGGGCCAGGTCCAGAAGCACGTCCCCCGCCGCCTCGCCTGACGTGAAATCAAAGGCGCCTGGCCGCACGTACTTGGGTTCGAACGACAACCCCGCGCGATCCAGGGCACGACGGTATCCAAACAGCCGCTGATCACTGGCCGTATGGTTTGTATGGCCAATGATGAACCCGATACGCCGATGGCCGAGCGCGATCAGGTGCCGGGTCATGTCGTCGGCCGCCTGCACGTCATCCATCGAAACCGACGAACTGCGGTCGTAGTCCGTGCCCGGCGATATCCGCACATAGGGGATGCCGCGCTGTTCAAGCTCCTCCAGCGCACCCGGCGCGTCAGTCACCGGAGAGGAGAGGATCACACCGTCCACCTGGGTCTGATCGATCAGACCGCCGATCTCGCGCGCCAGATTGGGCGAGGCCACGTCGGAGGGCTGGGCCAGAAGCCGGACCCCTTCCTCGATGCATCGCGCCCAGACTCCGTTCTGGATTTGATGAATGTAATGAGGACTGTGATTGTCGTAGATCAGGGCGATCTGATAGCTCCGCTTGCCCGCCAGTATGCGAGCCGCCACGCTGGGACGGAAATTCAGCTCTGCGACCGCCTTCTCGACGCGTAGCCGGGTCGACTCGGAGACATAGCGCTCCTTGTTGAGCACGCGCGAGACGGTCTTCATGGAGACACCGGCGATTGCCGACACGTCCTTGATCGTCGAAGCCATGGTGACTTGCCCTTCGGCGCGCTATGCCGCCCCCGAACTCATAAAACCTTTCAAGGCCGCAGGAAATCGCCGTGCGGTTATTCCTCGTTGGGAATGTTCAGCACCACGCCGCAGGCCTTGCAGTGAACCGCGTCGGCGTCATGCCGCGAAAGACCGCAACTGGGACAGGGGTAGTAGACCTTGTAGGCCGGATCAGGGTCTGGGCCAGGCGCACAAAAAGGGTGATGCCGCTGATCATGATCATGATCGACAGCAGCTTTCCCCAAACGCCAGGCAGGGTGATGTCGCCGAATCCGGTAGTCGTCAGCGCGGTAACGGTGAAATAGAGCGCATCGACATAGCCCTCGATGCCGGGGTGGGTCCGGGCGAAGCTGGTATAGACAAAGCCCGTGGCCACGAAGACGAATGTGACCATCGTCGACAGCGCCTTGGACACCTCTTCCCAGCGCGTTCCATCGTAGCGGCGTCCAATCGTCGTCCAGAAGAGCTCACTGTGGAACAGCGACCAGATGCGAAGCACGCGCAGGAACGCCAGGTTGAACAGCCAGAACGGGAACAATAGCGTCGCCAGGACGAAGAGATCGATCCAGGTCGCCGGTTTGCGGATCCAGTCCTTCAGTCTGTCGTGGGCCAGCCCGCGCGCGCTGACCTCAACCGCCATGACGAGGGCGATTGCATAGTCGACGACCAGATAGCCGGGGTACTCCTTCAGGAAAGGTGAGGCGATGAAGAAGCCGATAAGCAGCAGATCAACGGCTATGACCCAGTAGCGGAAGCGGATGGCGCCGGGCGTGGCGCCGAAGTAGAGCTCGCGAAGCCGGGCGCGCAGTTGCGACATCCCGGGCGTGGCCGGTGTTTTCTGACTGACCGGATCTGCCACGCCGTTGACTCCTGTCGACTCTGTCCGGCGAACGTTACCGTTCATGCCGCCGCGCGACCATGGCGCCGTTGGTCATTGCGCGTCATTGCTCACGCAGCCAAGCTGGGCCCCGGCCGGATGCAACGACGCCCGGCAAGGAGGAAACATGAGCCAGATCACACGTCGCGCCCTGGGCGGACTTGGCCTTGCGGGCGTAGCCGCGCAGGCCTTCGCAAAAGCTCCGGCCCTGAAGGCGGCCTGGCCGGACGCCACGGAGACGGCGGCGATGATTCGATCCGGCAGGATGTCGGCGCTGGAGGCGGCAAAGGCAGCCGTGGCTCGGGCGGAGCGCCTGCAGCCGAAACTGAACTTCCTCGTGGCCTCGGACTTCGACCGCGCCCTTGAACGCGGCGAGATCGCGGCGATGACCGGACCGTTCGCCAGCGTACCGTTCCTGATCAAGGACCTGGACGACTACAAGGGGCTGCCGACGCGCTCGGGCTCGCGCGCCATGCTGCGGATGCCGCCAGCGACGCGCCAGGACGCGCTGATCAACGCCTACGACAAGGCCGGCGTCAATGTGATCGGCAAGTCATCAACACCGGAGTTCGGGTTTCTCCCGACCACGGAACCGACCGGCTTCGGGCCGACGCGCAATCCCTGGGACCCCGACCGGTCTTCGGGCGGCTCGTCCGGCGGCGCTGCGGTGGCCGTGGCCTCAGGTGTGGTCCCTTTCGCCCACGCCAGCGACGGCGGCGGTTCGATTCGCATCCCGGCGTCCTGCTGCGGTCTGTTTGGTCTCAAGCCATCGCGCGGGCGCATGCTGGAAACCCGCGGCGACACGCAGGTCACGAACATCAACGTTTCACATGTGGTCAGCCGCAGCGTCCGAGATTCCGCCGCGATGTTCGCATTGACCGAAGACCCAGGTCCGAACGCCCAGCTCCCCGCTGTCGGCCTTGTGACCGCGCCGCTGAAACGCCGTCTTCGCGTCGGCGTGGTCATGAACGGCGTCGCCGGCGTCGCGTCTTCGGCTGAAGTTCGCTCTGCCACCGAGAGTTCGGTGCAACTGATGGAGAGCCTGGGTCACCAGGTGATTCCGACCGCCTGGCCCGTCGGCCAGGATTTTATCGATGACTTCCTGCTCCTGTGGGCGGCCGGCGCGGCCGATCTGGCGGAAACGCTCACCAAGGTCATGGGCCACCCGCCTGGGCCCGACGTGCTGGAAAGCTTCAGCCTCAGCATGGCCGAGATGGCCACCAGGGCGCCCAGGGACGCCCTGCCGCAAGCAATCCGGAAGCTTCAGGCGGCCGCCAGGGCCTATGATCGCTGGTTCGTCGACAACCGGTTAGATGTTGTCCTGTCGCCCGTGTTGGCCTGGGCGCCACCCCTGCTGGGCCAGGTCGGGCCAGACGTGCCTTTCGAAACTCTCAGGGCGCGGCTCATCGAGTACGTCGGCTATACCACTCAGCACAATGTCGCCGGCGCACCTGCCATGAGCGTGCCGCTCAACTGGACGCCCGGCGGCCTGCCGGTGGGTACCCAGTTCGCCGCCCGCGTCGGCGGTGAGGGTCTGTTGTTCCAGCTGGCGTATCAACTGGAAGTCGCGCGGCCCTGGGCGCACCGGATGCCGGCCATCCACGCCTAAAGCGGGATTCGATAGCGCAGCTTGACGCCCTCACCATAGGCCGGTGGCATATCGAACGCTTCGACCAGGTGGCCGCCATTGTTGGTGATCACCTTCTGCGAGGCGATGTTGTCGGGATCCGTCGTCAGCTCGACCCAGGTCAGGCCTTCAGCGCGGGCGTGAGGCAGCAACAGACGCAACGCCTGACTGGCGTAACCGCAGCCGCGCTTCCAGGGGACGACGGCATAGCCCATATGGCCAAACACATGCGCCGGCAGCTCACTGGTCCCCGGCTGCCAACGAAAACCGATCGACCCGCAGAACGCCCCATCCCAGAGCCAGCGATTGTACCCCGGCAGGCGCTGCGCCTGACTGCCGTCCGGTAGCGTGATCGGCGCGCCTCGGGCCTCTATGTCGTCCAGCGAGGCCACGAACCCTGCCGCGTCGCGCGCGATCCGGGCCAGGTCAGAACGGATCGTCTTCTCGAGACCGATGTTGTCCCGCGACCATCCGCGCTCCAAGGCGTCGACGAACCCCGGCAGGGTCTCCAGCGACGGTTTCACCAGTTCCAGCGACATCATGAACAGTCCATCTCAGGCCGCGCGGCCCAGACCAGACTTACGAACGGCTGTTCGCCATAGTCCGCCATGACCTCCTCGTCGGAGTGCATGGCGGCCAGCGGCGCGCGGTCGCTCTCGCGCCAGGGACGCAGGCGAACGCGCGCCGTTTCAATCATTTCCGGCCCTTCGCCGTCAGCCCATGTTGAAGATGCAAACCTTGTTGCCGTCCGGGTCGCGGACATAGGCGCCGTAGAAGGTGGGCATGCGCTGGCCAGGAGGGCCGTCGCAGGTTCCGCCCGCGGCGACGGCGGCAGCGTGCGCGGCGTCGACCTGTTCCTTTGTGCCGGCGGGCAGGCCGAACATCGTGCCATTGCCGGCGGTCGCCGGCTGCTCGTCATAGGGCTTGCTGACCGCCAGCATCCCGGGTGTTTCCTTGCTGCCGTAGAACTGCATGCGATCGCCATTGGCGAAGGTGCGTCGTCCGCCCAGCGGCGCCAGCAGGGCGTCATAGAACTTGGTTGCGCGTTCCAGGTCGTTGGTGCCGATGGTTGCGTAGCTGATCATGTGAAATCCTCCCGATGAGAGGTGATCCTAGCGGATAACCTTCACGTAAGCGCAAGCGTTGCGTGACAGCGCGGGTTCAATGGTTTCAAACTCCGTCCAAACGGGGAGTGCGACGATGGTTCGGGGGTCAGGGATTCTAGCGGCGCTGACGCTGCTGGCTGGCGCCGCGCACGCGGAGGTGTCAACGGCCGTCCGGCAGGAGGACCGCACGCTGGCCGGGCTAGCCCAACCCGCTGAAATGGTCATCGACCGGTGGGGCATCCCGCACATCTATGCCCAGAGCGCTCGCGACGCCTTCTTCCTCCAGGGCTACAATGCGGCGCGAGACCGCCTCTGGCAGATCGACCTGTGGCGCAAGCGCGGACTGGGTCGGCTTTCGGCCAGCCTGGGTCCGGCCTATTTGGCGCAGGATCGCGCGGCGCGACTGTTCCTCTATCGCGGTGACATGACGGCGGAATGGGCGGCCTATGGACCGGGCGGGCGTGAATCCGTGGAGGCCTTCGCTGCCGGGATCAATGCCTATGTCGCCGAGGTTCGAGCCGGCAAACGCCCCCTGCCCGTCGAGTTCGGCCTGACGAAGAGCCAGCCCGAAGACTGGAAGCCGGAGGATGTGCTGCGCATCCGCAGCCACGCCCTGGTGTCAAACGTGACGTCCGAGGTGGCCCGCGCCCGCGTGGTTTGTGCAGGCGGCGTTGAAGCTGACGCGCTGCGCCGCAAGCTGGAACCCGCCCACAAGCTGAGCGTGCCCAAGGGACTTAACCCCTGCGACGTGCCCGCCGATGTGCTCAAGGACTATGTGCTGGCGACCGAGCCGGTGAACTTCAAGGCTCTGGCCGACGCCAGGACCGCCGAGGTCGATACGGACATCAAGCTTGCCGAGGTGATCGATCGCCGGGCGGCGGAAGGCTCCAACAACTGGACGATTTCTGGCGCGCGCACGGCGACGGGTCGGCCGATCCTGGCCAATGATCCGCACCGGCCCGTAGGCGTGCCAGCGCTGCGCTACATCGCCCATCTGGAAGCGCCCGGTCTGTCGATCATCGGCGCTGGAGAGCCGGCGCTGCCGGGCATCTCCTTTGGCCACAACGGGACGACCGCCTTCGGTATCACCATCTTCTACATCGATCAGGAAGACCTCTACGTCTACGAAACCAAGGGGGCCGCCTACCGTTACAGGGGCGGCTGGGCGCCGATGACTACGGTCCGCGAGACCATCGAGGTCAAGGGTGAGGCGCCCCGCGAAGTCGAGCTGCGGTTCACCCGGCATGGTCCGGTGGTGTCGGAGGATGCCGCCAGGGGCCGGGCCTTCGCGATACGCACCATCTGGGGTGAACCGGGGCTGGCGGGCTATTTCGGCTCGGCCCGCATGTGGCGCGCCAAGGGCTGGGAGGACTTCCAGACCGCCCGCAACAAGTGGGGCGCGCCGCCGCTGAACCTCGTCTATGCCGACACCTCCGGCGAGGTGGGCTGGTCGGCGGCAGGCCGAACGCCGGTGCGACCCAACTGGGACGGCCTGTTCCCGGTGCCGGGCGACGGACGCTATGAGTGGAAGGGCTTTCTGGAGGATGGCGGCCTGCCGGTCAGCCGCAATCCGGCGGCCGGTTTCTTCGCCACCGCCAATGAGATGAACCTGCCCACCGACTATCCGCGCGACGAGCGCAAGCTGAGCTATGAATGGGCGGACGCGACCCGCTCGGTGCGGATCAAGGAAGTGCTGGCGGCCACGCCCAAGGGCACGCTGGCCGATTCCATGGCCCTGCAGACGGATGCCGTCAGCGCCCAGTCCCGCCGCGGTATCGCGCTTGTCCGGACATTGGCCTCGGCCGATCCCGAGGTCGCCCGCGCGCTGGATACCCTGAAGACCTGGGACAGCAACCTCGCGGTCGATAGCGCCGCCGCCGCCATCTATGAAGTCTGGGCCAACAAGCATTTGGGACGGGCAACCGTCGCCGTCGCTGCGCCAGAGGCCGTGCGGGAGATGATCGGTAACAGTTCGCCTGACCCGATCCTGACCTGGCTGGAGGCTGCGCCGCCCGCCGTCCGCGATCCGATCCTCCTGTCGAGCCTCGCCGGTGCCATCGCCGAGCTGAAAAGCAGACTCGGCCCGGACATGTCGACGTGGGCCTGGGGGCGGCTGCATGTGGCGCGGTTCACACCCGCCATCGCCGCCCTGGCGGGACCGGAACTCGCCGCCCAGATGAGCCTCGGCCCCTTGCAGATCCCGGGGTCCGCCTCATCGCCTCGCGCCGCGACCTATTCCATGAGCGATTTCAGCCAGACGGCCGGCGCCTCGGTGCGGTTCGTGATGGATGTCGGCGCCTGGGACAACTCCGTGGCCATCAACACGCCGGGCCAATCCGGAGACCCTTTGAGCCCGCATTATCGGGATTTGTTCCCGCTCTGGGCAGCGGGCGGTTACGTGCCGCTGCGCTACAGCCGCGAGGCGGTGAACCGGGACGCCGAGACGGTGGTGCGGTTCGCGCCGGCGAAGTAGGAACTCAAATGCGATTCCTGGTCCCCGACGCGTCATCCCTCTGCCGATGGGCGGCGACCCTCGTCGCCTCGGTCGGCGCTCTCCTGGCCGGCGTCGCGCAGGCCGCGTCCCACGCCCCCGTCGCCGGCAGCGGCGGCATGGTGGTGAGCGCCCAGCACCTGGCCACCAACGTCGGCGTCGACGTCCTGCGGCGCGGCGGCAACGCCGTCGATGCGGCGGTCGCCGTGGGCTACGCCCTGGCGGTGGTCTATCCGCAGGCCGGCAACATCGGCGGCGGCGGCTTCATGACCGTGCGCCTCGCCGACGGCCGCACCACCTTCCTCGACTTCCGCGAGAAGGCGCCGCTCGCCGCGACAGCCGGCATGTTCCAGGACGCGAAGGGCGACCTGATCCCTGGGCTTTCCACCGACAGCTGGAAGGCGGTCGCCGTCCCGGGCACCGTCATGGGCCTTGAGACCGCACGGGCCCGCTACGGGACAATGTCGCGTGGCGCGCTGATGGCGCCGGCGATCAAGCTGGCCCGCGACGGCTTCGTCCTGGGCCAGGGCGACGCGGGGATCATGGCGCTGGAGGCCGAAGGGTTGGGCCGGGACCCGGCAGCGCGGCGCATCTTCCTGCCGGCCGGCAAGCCGCTCACCAAGGGCGACCGGCTGGTGCAGCGCGACCTCGCCGCGACCCTGTCGCAGGTCTCGGCACGGGGCCCGGACGCCTTCTACAAGGGGCCTATCGGGGCGGCGATCGCCAGGGCCAGTCAAGAGGGCGGCGGGATCATCACGCGCGAGGATTTCGCGGTCTACAAGGTGCGCGAGCTCAAGCCGATCGAGTGCGACTACCGCGGCTATCACGTGATCTCGGCGCCCCCGCCCAGCTCAGGCGGCGTCGCGATCTGCCAGACGCTGAACATCCTGCAAGGCTACGACCTGGGCGCCATGGGTTTCCGCTCGGCCGCAGAGGTGCATGTGCTGGTCGAGGCCCTGCGGCGGGTCTTCTACGACCGCAACAACAAGCTGGGCGACCCCGACTTCGTGGCCAACCCGGTCGCGCAGCTGCTGGACCCGGCATATGCGGCGCGCCTGCGGGCCGGCATCGACCTGGAGCGCGCCACGCCGTCATCGGCTTTGGGGCCGCCCGCCCAGCCCGGTGAGGGGCGCAACACCACCCACTACAGCGTGCTCGACGCCCAGGGGAACGCGGTGTCGGTGACCTACACCCTGAACGACTGGTTCGGAGCCCACCGTGTCGCCGGCCGCACCGGTATCGTCATGAACAACGAGATGGATGACTTCACGGCCAAGATCGGGCAACCAAACATGTTTGGCCTTGTCCAGGGGGCCAGCAACGCCGTGGCGCCGGGCAAGACGCCGCTCAGCTCGATGAGCCCGACGATCCTGACCAAGGACGGCAAGGTTGCCCTGATCATCGGCAGTCCGGGCGGGTCGCGGATCATCACGATCACGCTCCAGGCGATCCTCAATATGATCGACCACGGGATGGACGTGCAGGCAGCGATCGATGCTCCCCGCATCCACGCGCAGTGGCTGCCCGACGTGATCTCCGTCGAGCCGTTCGGGCTCTCGCCCGATACGCGTCGGCTGCTGGAAGCCCGGGGCCACCGACTGAGCGACGAGGGGCCGTGGGGGATCGCCGAAGGCATCGTCACCGGCGCGCCGACGCTCCAGACGCCGGGTCAGACGACCGGCCGGGTGCTGTCGCTGGGCGGCCGTCCGCTGGCTGGCGCCACGATGTTCGGCGGCCACGACGCGCGCCAGACCGGGGGCTCGGCCGAGCCAGTGCGTTAGGCCTGTGGACGGTCGAGCCTCAACGCCCGAATGTCTTGCGCAGCCGCACCAACAGGTTTCCGCCCCACTCCAGGTCGCGGACGTCGGTGTAGTTCAGCCGGCCCTGGCTGCGCGGGCCCACATAGACCTCGCGGATGCGTTTTGCGGCGCGCATGTTGATGCCGTTGGCCTCGACGCGCAGGGTCAGATCCGGCGCCAGGCGATGCTCGGTGAACAAGATCAGGTAGGGCGAGACCTTCTTGGTCTCGATCTCGGTCAGCCGGAACACCCGCTCCCGGAACCCGCCCAGCAGGTCGAGGCCCCAGGTCATCTTCCAGTCCGGCAGCGCCTGGCTGAAATGGACCTCCCAATCGACGGGATGCAGCGTCGAGATCTGGCGGTTCGACGAGGTCAGCGGGTCCAGCACCTTCGTGTCGCGCCAGGTCACCTGACCCTTCAACTGCGCCGCTTTGAGGCCCAGGCGATCCAGCGGCACGGTCAGGCCGACGGCGATCTCATTCTTTGACCCGGCGTCGATGTTACCCGGCGCGTCGGCCAGCACCACGCCGGCCGCACTCACGATGGGCAGGCGGTCAACCACGTCCGACAGGTCGAACAGGCGATACGTCAGGACAATCGAGCCGTCCTTCCAGAAGCGCCGCTCAAGCGTCGCTTCATAGACCCACGCCTGCTGCGGCGTCAGGTCGGGGTTGCCGGCTACGACCACGCCCGTCGAGGCCACGTTCGGCGAGGCGACGAAGTCGTCGAAGTTGAGCTGGCCCACCTCACGCTCGACGCGCATTCGCACCTGCATCAGCGCGTTCGGGTTCCAGGTCACAGCCGCCCGAGGCTTCAAAAAATGCAGCGACTTCTCCAGGGTCACGTCGCCCTCGGACGTCACCCTCGACACCTCCTGCCGCCCGCCAGCCTCGAGGGTCAGCTGGGGCGTCGCCTGCCAGGTCCCGCGCAGGATCGCGTTGGCGCGCAGCTCTTCCACCAGGACGTCGCCCGCGGGCAGCGCCACGGCCCGACCGTTGACGCTAAGCCGCGTCTGGCTGTCCAGCCGGTTGTAGGCGCCCTCGCTCCCGATCTCGATCTTCATGCCCGGCCGGGGCGTGACGTTGAACTGTATCCGCCCGACGGTCTCGTAGTTCTTGCGGTCGAGGGCGAAGTCGCGTGTCAGCGTCGGCGCCTGGAAGTGCGAGCGCTGGTCCTGGATGAACACCTGCTGGAACAGGACGGCCTCGAGGCCGACGATGTCGCTCAGCCGGCGGCTGAAACGCATGCCCGCCTCGTGCTGACCCCGATTGTTCGGCGACTTCTCGTACTCGACCCCGCCTGAGATCCGGTCGGTGTCATAGAGCTCCAGTGCGCCGTAGTTGAACTGGAGCGCGCCGTTGAGGCTGAGCAGCCCACCCAAGAAGGGGGCCGTGAAGGCGCCCGTCGTCTGGATGCGGTGGCCGTGCTGGTCGGCGTCGACTTCGGAATCGATCAGCCGGGTCCGGCCGTCGGGCGCATACCGGATGCGGTCGCCGTCGCCGTTCTCGTCGTTCGGGAAATGGCCGGTGCTGAACGTCTGGCTGAGTTCCGCCGTGCGACCGCCTGGCAGGGTCCACAGCCCCTCGAAGCGGACGCCGGGCAGGAACCGGCCGTCGTAGACCGCGTCGAAGTAGGGCTGCACCGAGCCCCGGAAGCCGGCCACCTGCTTGCGCACGACGTTGGCGAGCACCGAGCGGCCTTCCATGTCGATGCCGGGCGCGCCACCACGGATCACCTCCACGTGCGCGACCGAGTCGGCTGGAATGCGCCTGAGAATGTCTTCCAGGGGGTCGTTCTTGGCCAGCGGCGGGTGGCCGTCGATCAGCACGTTGCCGCCCGAGCCTTCCAGGCCACGGACCGTCGAGCCCTTGTCGAAGGTGAAGCCGGGCACGCGGATCACCATGTCGTAGGCGCTGACGGGCCGGATATCGGCGAAGAAGGCTGGCGGATAGGCGATCACGCCCCGCTCAGCCGCCAACGGCGCCACCTGCTGAGTGGACGGAGGCGCAGCTTGCGCCTCGGCCGCCTGCGGTGCGAACGCAGCGGCGATGAAAAGCCAAGTACCCATCTTCGGGGTTTCCTCCCAGATCGCTACCTTTCCAAGGTTCGCGCGCTCAAGCTACCAGTGTTCAAACATCGCTCCGATTTCGAAAGTCCGGTGCGGCTTTGACGTGACATGACGGGCGACATCACCCCCGGGGCGACCGCCATCTATTCAATGACCGATTTCAGCCAGGCCGCTGGCGCGTCTGTGCTGTTCGCCATGGACGTAGGCGCCTGGGACAACTCCATGGCCATCAACACACCTGGCCAGTCCGGAGACCCGTTGAGCCCGCATTATCGCGACCTGTTCCCGCTCCAGGCAGCGCGCGGCTACGTGCCGCTTCGCCACGGCCGCGAGGCGGTGAACCTGGCGGGCCCCTGGGTAGATTGATCTAGCCGCCCAGCGCCTTGCGCACCCGGACGTTCACGCTGCCGCGCCATTCCAGATCACGCACATCGGTGTAGTCCAGTCGGCCCAGATTTCGGGGACCGATGAACACCTCGCGGATGCGCTGGGAATTCCGGAAGGTGACGCCATTGGCCTCGATGCGGACGGACAGGTCCTTTCGCGGCTTGAACTCTGTGAACAGAACCACCCAGGGCGAGAACTTCTGGGTCTCGATCTCCGCCAGCCGGTAAAAGCGTTCGCGGTACCCGCCGATCACGTCGACACCCCAGGTCGCATTTAGCCGGGGCAGGTCCTGGCTATAGTGGACTTCCCAATCAAGAGGGTGCGCCGCCGAGATCTCCCGCGAGCGGTCATCCAGCGGATCGGTGACCTTGGTGTCACGCCAGGTGGCCTGGGTTTTCAACTGGGCGGCAGGGACGCCCAGGCGATCCAGCGGCAGGGTCACGCTGGCCTGAATTTCGGTCTTGGTCCCCTTGCCGATATTGTCCGGGCGATCGGCGGCAGGCAGTCCCGTGACCGGATTTCGGATTATCGCGCCGGACGCGTCGCGTGCGGGGCCGCGATCGACGGTGTCGTTGATTGCAAAATGGCGCACCGTCAGGGCAGCCGATCCGGCCCCCCAGAAACGCTGCTCCAAGGCCGCCTCATAGACCCAGGCCTGCTGGGGCGTCAGGTCGGGATTACCCGCCACGACCGTGCCGGTCGCGGCCACATTCGACGACGCCACGAAGTCGTCGAAGTTGAGCTGCCCGACTTCCCGTTCCACCCTCAGGCGGACCTGGCCGTTCTTGTAAGGAACCCAGGTAATCGCTGCCCTGGGCTTCAGGAAGTTTTGCGACTTCTTCAGGCTGACATCACCCGCCGAAGTGACGCGTGACGCCTCCTGACGCAGCCCCATGTCCATGGAGAAGGCCGCTGACGGCCGCCAGGTCCAGCGCAGAAACACCTCGCCGCGCAACTCCTCGACCTGCACGTTGGCGGCAGGCACCAGAACGGCGCGATCGTTGATGGTCAGGTCCGTCGCGCTGTCCAGCTTGTTGAACGCACCCTCCGCCCCGGTTTCGAAGGTCAGGTCCGCAAAACCCTTAACCCGGAACTGCATCCGCCCGACACTTTCCGAGGTCTTCCGATCCGACAGGAAGTCCCGGGTCAGCCCGGGCCCCTCAAAGCGAACATCCGTCACAAGCTTGCCGAACGACTGGAAGGCCACGCTCTCCAGTGAGACGTACTCGTTCAGGACGCGGGTAAAGCGGCCCCCGAGTTCCAGTTGCTTTCGCTGGATGTCGTTGAACTGGTACTCAAGCCCCGCGGCGCTGCGATAGTGATCGTAGATCTCGGTCCAGCCAGGGTTGATCTGCAAAGTGCCCGTCAGGCGCACCTTGCCACCCAGCAGAGGCGTCTCGTAAGCGCCGTTTGTGTACATCCGGACGCCAAATCCGAAGGCCTCGACCTGGGATTTCAGGCGCACGGTTTCGTCCGCATTGAATCGGGTTCGCTGCCCAACGCCGAGGTCCGGGTTAGGCATGTGCCCGCTACCAATCACCTGGCTGAATTCCGCCGAGCGCCCGCCAGGCCAGCTCCATTGGCCCTCGAACCGAAGGCTCGGTAATACCCGGCCATTGTAAATGGCGAAAAGGGCCGGCGAGACGGCGCCCCGAAACCCGGCAGCCTGACGACGCACCACATTGGCCAGTATGGTGCGGCCTTCCATGTCGATTCCCGGCGCCCCGCCGCGGATCAGCTCGATGCGCTCGACGCCACCTGCAGGAATGCGTTTCAGGATTTCGTCCAGCGAATCGGTCTTGGAAACCGGCGTCTGACCGTCGATCAGGACATTGCCGCCGGCGCCGGCGAGGCCACGCACAGCAGCGCCCTTGTCGAAGGCGAAGCCGGGAACCCGCAAAACCATGTCGTAGGCGTTGGCCGGCTGGGATTCCGCGAAAAAGCTCGGGGGATAGGCGATGACCCCACGCGCCGCGTCCGCCGCAAGCGGCGTCGACGGTGCGGACGCTACGGGCGCCGCCTGTGGCGCGGCTGCCGTTGCCGCCGCCAGCATCATAGAACCCAGCATTGGGGTCCCCTCCCTGCCGATAGTCTCTCCTACTTCGCAGGATCGAGCTATGGCTGATCAGTTGCAGCCGTGAAATGCGAAGGGCAGACCCGGCCGATCCGGCGCTGTCCTTAAACCCGCCCGGTTACCGGGATCAGCGCACCGGTCACCCCGCTGGCGGCCTCGCTGGCGAGGAACAGGATTACAGCCGCCAGTTCGTCCGGCGCGACCCAGCTGCCGAAGTCGGCCTGGGGCATATCGACCCGGTTGGCTGGCGTGTCCAGGATCGACGGCAACACCGCATTGACCGTGACACCATCGGCCTTCAGCTCTTCAGCCAGGCTCTGCGTGAGGCTGTGGACGCCAGCTTTCGAGGCCGCATACGGCCCCATACCAAGCGAGGCCTTGAGCGCCGCATTAGCGCCGACGTTGACGATCCGACCGGCGGAACTGCGGCGCAGGTGGGACGCCGCTGAACGACTGGTGTTGGCCGCCGTCTGGACATTCATCAGGAACATTCTGTGCCAGCTGTCGAACCCGCTGGCCTCCAGCGTTTCCCACCGGAATCCGCCTGCAATGTTGAGCAGCGCATCGAGACCGCCAAACCGGTCGGCGACGGCGTCGACCGCCGCACCCGCAGCGATCGTGTCGGTGAGGTCAACGCCGCCGAGCACCAGAACATCCGGGCAATCCGGCAAATCCGGCGGCGGCGCGTTCGCAAAATCGATCAGCGCCAGCCTTGCACCCTGCGCCGCCGCAGCCCTGGCCACGGCGGACCCGAGAACGCCGAACGCGCCAGTGATGGCGATGACGCGTCCGGCCAAGCGCCTTACAGCCGCTCGACGATGGTGACGTTAGCCAGGCCACCGCCTTCGCACATGGTCTGCAGGCCGTACTTCTTGCCGCGGGCCTGCAGGGCGTAGAGCAGCGTCGTCATCAGCTTGGTTCCCGAAGCGCCGAGCGGGTGGCCCAACGCAATGGCGCCGCCGTTGACGTTGACCTTGGCATGGTCCGCACCCAGCTTCTGGATGAAGGCCACCGGCACTGAAGCAAAGGCTTCGTTGACCTCGAAAAGGTCAATGTCGTCGATCGACATTCCGGCCCGCTTCAGCGCCCGCTCGGTCGCCGGGATCGGGGCTTCCAGCATGATCACCGGGTCATGGCCCAGCAGCGACAAGTGATGCACGCGGGCCATGGGAGTCAGGTTGTGTTCCTTGAGCGCGCGCTCCGAAACCACCATCACACCCGAAGCGCCGTCGCAGATCTGGCTGGACGTGGCCGCCGTGATCCGGCCGCCTTCCTGCAGAAGTTTCACGCCGCGCATACCGTCCAGGCTGACGTCGTAGCGGATTCCTTCGTCACTATCGTGGCGGACGGCATTGCCTTCGGCGTCCATGCCGTCGAGCGCCAGGATCTCATCACGGAACGCGCCGGCCTGGGTGGCGGCGATGGCGCGCTGGTGGCTGTGATAGCCGTACTCGTCGAGCTGATCCTTGGTCAGGCCGTATTTGGCCGCAACCATCTCGGCGCCGGCGAACTGGCTGAACTGGATGTTGGGATAGCGATCTTCCATGCGTGGGCTCTTGGGCACGCCCATGCCCGCCTTGGCAGGAAGCATCACCGACATGCCCATCGGGGCGCGGGTCATGCTCTCGACGCCCGACGCGATCACGACATCCATGGTGCCGCTCATGACCGCCTGGGCCGCGAACTGCAGCGCCTGCTGAGAGGATCCGCACTGACGATCGACGGAGGTGCCGGGTACGCTTTCGGGTAGCTTGGACGCCAGCACCGCGTTGCGCGCGATGTTGGTGCTCTGCTCGCCAGCCTGGGTGACGCAGCCCATGATCACGTCCTCGACAACGGCCGGGTCGATCCCGGTGCGGACGATCAGCTCGTCCAGGACGCTTCCGGCCAGATCCGCGGGGTGCCAGCCGCGCATACGGCCACCCTTTCGGCCTCCAGCGGTGCGGGTTGCGGCGACAATATAGGCCTCGGCCATGGGAATGCTCCGTTCGCAGTGCGCCACCCGGGCGCGTCAAAACCGATCTAACGAAGGCGCCGCAACGTAAGACAACGGAGGGCGACGTGCCTGTCAGAGGGGATGGGAGAACGTGGCCGCAAGGATGCGCTCGAGCCAATCCCGATCCACAGCGTCGAACGCGGCGGGTTCCTCGGAATCCACGTCAAACACCGCCATCAACGCCCCGTCCGGCCCAAACACCGGCGCCACAATCTCGCTGGCCGAGCGTCCGTCGCAGGCGATGTGACCGGGGAATGCATGCACGTCTTCTACCAGCTGGGTCGTCCTTGTCGCCGCCGCCGTTCCGCAGACGCCGCGCCCGAAGGCGATCCGCATGCAACCGAGCGTGCCCTGGTAGGGCCCCACAACCAGCTCGTCGCCCCTCAAGGGATCGACCAAATAGAATCCCGTCCAGAAGTAGTGATCGAAGCTGTTGGCCAGCATCGACGTGACTGTCGCCATGCGAGCCACCAAATTGGGCTCGCCCGCCAGTACAGCCGCGATTTCTTCCGCGACGACTTCATAACGGCGAGCTTTCTCGTCCGGGAGGGTCAGTTCATTGAAGGCTTCGGCCATAAGCTGGCCTTCTAGACCGCGAAAGCCGGGGGGCAAACCCCATAGAATTCCGGGTGATCACAGCTCACCCAACGACGCGATGCGGAATGTCAAAATCCATGGTCCGCCGCCTCACAAACAGATGCTCGGAAGCCCGGCAGACATGGCGCAAGCGTCAGCAAACAGCACCATTCGGATCGCCGCCCCATCTCAGCAGCGGATGTGGCGCGGAACCTTGGCATGCCCCTCGAGACCGTCCGGCGGCGGCTGGCGAATCTCGTCGCCAGGAACAGATGCGAATGCGACGAAAACGGCTACTGGATGTCCTCTCGGGTCCCGAACGAAGGCGTCCTGGTCGAATTCGCGCTGGCCAATGAAGGCAATCTGCACAGGCTGCTTTCCGGCCTGGCGGAGTTAGGTGTGATCCTCGAACGGGATCGCGGGCGGGATTGCAGACCTGCCGTGTAACGGAGATAGACGCCATCACCCCAAAATGAGTAGCTCGGCATTTCCAATTGTGCGACAGATGTTTCAACTTAAGGCCGTAATTTTCATGGGATGTTGTCGTAGAAGCTGCGTTGACGGGAAGTCGCGCGGCCTCTGCGTTGCGGGTCGGGGAACATGACAACCGAATTGGAACCGGAAGGCCCGAGTCTAGCCTTGGCCAGCGTCGTCGATGGTGGCAAAGGTGATGGACCTCATCCAGTGGACTCCCACGTGGGCCTGCGCATCCGCATGCGCCGCAAGGAGATGGGCGTCAGCCAGGAGCGTCTCGCAGAATCGCTTGGGATCACATTTCAGCAGGTTCAAAAGTATGAGCGTGGGGCCAACCGCGTCAGCGCCTCGAAGCTCTGGGAAATCGCGACCGCGCTACGCACGCCCGTGTCCTACTTCTATGATGGCCTGAGTGACCGCGAGTCGGCGGCGGCTCAACGCGACGCCGCCCAGGACTTCCTGCTGTCCACCGACGGTATCGAACTGATGGCCGCTTTCCCCCGCATCACCGAAGCTTCTGTCCGCCGCAAGATCATAGAACTGGTCTGCGTCGTCGCAGAGGAGACCTGATAGGGCCGTTCAAGTTGTGACGGTCACGAGATTCTCAGGCGCGCATCCTTCCAGGCTTTGACATAGTCTGCGCTCTGCAAGGCGGAGGAGACAGGCATGCTGCTTCAGGGACTGAAGGTGGTGGAAATGGCGACATGGGTCGCCGCCCCCGGTAGCGCAGCTGTCATGGCCGACTGGGGCGCCGACGTCATCAAGGTGGAAAGCCCTGCGGGCGACGCCACCCGGGCTTTCCAGCCCGACACGGCCGAGAGCCCCGGCAATCCCATCTTCAGCAACGAGAACCGCGGCAAGAAGGGCATTGTCCTCGACATAGGCACGCCGCAGGGCCGCGACGCCCTGAAGCTGCTGATGAGCCAGGCGGACATCTTCATTACAAACACACGGCCGGGGTCACTGAAGCGTCTCGGCCTGGACTACGACAGCGTGAAGTCCGCAATGCCCCGCCTGATCTATGCAGCCGTGACTGGCTATGGCCTGACGGGCCCGGAGGCGGACGTCGCCGCCTTTGACATTACCGCCTTCTGGACGCGCAGCGGCATGGCGCGCGCGATGATCCCGCCGGATCAAGAGCCGTTCTCCTCGCGCCCGGGCTTTGGCGATCATGTCACGGCGCTGGCGACAGTATCGGCAGTACTCGCGGCCCTGCACGAGCGGACCAGCACCGGGCGTGGCAGGCTGGTCGAAACCAGCCTTATCCGCGCAGGCGCCTACGCCATTGGCTGGGACCTGGGCCTGCAGCTTCGATATGGCGAGGTGGTGACCACCCAGGCGCGAAATGACCGGCCTAGCGGCATCTCCGGCTTCTTCCGGACTGCCGACGACCGGTGGCTCTGCATCGTGCCGCGGACACTGGATTGCTTCATGAAGATGATGCTGGTGATTGATCGCCCGGAGGTCCTGGCGGAACCCCGGTTTGAACCGCCCATAGTTGACATGGAGACCACGCGCGAAGTCCGCGCCATGTGCGACGAAGGGTTCGCAAAGCTGACGTTGGCAGAAGCCGGCGCGCGCCTCGACGAGCAGGATCTGGCCTGGGCGCCCATGGCGACGCTTGCTGAGCTGGCCGCCTCCGAGATGGCGGAAACAGCCGGCTGCTTCGTGACGGTCGAGGATGGTTGGGGCGGTTCGTTCCGCGCGCCAGCGGCCCCTGCCCGCTTCCCGGAGGGCGCGCCGCCCGTGGGGCGGGCTGCGCCGAAGCTGGGTCAGCACACCCGTGAGGTACTTGAGGCGGCGGGCTTGCACGCCGAAGAGATAGACGCCCTGATGCGGCCCTGACCCTCAAAAGACACCGGGCGGGGTTCCCGCCCGGCGCGAAGTTGAGAAAGGAGAACGCCCTGAGAGGGCAAAACCAATCTGACTTCGATCAACGCGCAAGCAATTGGATTGGCCGAAACATGTTCGGGGAAGACCTCGACGCGCAGGTTTTTGGCAAAATCACGCTCCGGCGCCCGGTTTGTCATCGAAACGGTCCGGACACCCTGGCCCAGGGGATACGGGCGGTTCAATCTAGGTGGCGCCCGAAAAGTGGGCGCCCTCGAGGGACTTGTCTTTGCCTCGAGCTCCCTGCTGGACACGTCGCAGCCAGGGTACAACCTGATCAGGTGACGACACTAGCCGCTTCCCCACCAACCCAAAGCGCGCCGATGTGCGACGGCGAGGCAAAGGGATTGTCATGATCCCGTCCGAGACCCGCCTCCTGCGGCTTCTGACATGGCTTACGCCCGCCTTTGCGGCGGGAACCTTTGGCTATGCTCATGGCCTTGAGTCAGCCATTCGAGACAGGACAGTCACCGACACCTTGGGGCTCACCGCCTGGATCTCCAACCTGATTGAACATGGATCGGGCTGGACCGACGCCGTGTTGGCGCGCGCCGCCTGGATTGCGGTCACCGCAGAAGACCACGTGGCTCTGGATCGCATCGCTGCCCTTGCAGAGCAACAGATCGCCTCACCTCACAGGCGTCGGGAGAGCCTGGCGCAGGGCAAGGCGTTTCTCGTCGCGGTGGCCGCCTGGAACCCGCCGCCGATACTGAGCGCGCCTTATCCGGTGGCTGTGGGGGCGACCGCCGGCGCCGCCGGAATTCCGTTGGAGCCTGCTCTGGCGGCCTGGCTTCACGCTTTTGCCGCCCATCTCACCGGCTTGGCGACGCGGGCAATTCCACTTGGCCAGTCCGACGCCGTGGCGGTGATCGCCAGTCTCGAACGCGTGATATTGCGCACCGCGACCCGAGCCGCCGACCCGACGCTCGACGACCTGGGCGCCGCGGGTCCCGATCTCTCGAGCATCCCGCAACGCGTCGCGTAGCGGTGACGAAAAGGCTCAGCGGGACTGCGGCCCTGGCCCGGGCTATGATTGGCTTACAGCTGACCCTGATCGGATTCCGGGCCCCCTATGAGCCGCCACGCCTACCGCGCCGCCCTGTTTCATACCCTGGACGATCCCACCCGGTCGCCGGAGGCCGCTGTCTATCATCCGGACGGCCTGTTGGTGGTCGAAGACGGCCAGGTGGCCACCTTTGGCCCGCATGATGACCTGCGCGCCACCCTGCCCGATGATACGCCGGTCACGCATTTCCCCGGTCATCTGATCACACCAGGCTTTATCGACGCCCACATTCATTTCCCCCAGACAGACGTGATGGCGGCCTGGGGCGCCCGGCTCCTCGATTGGTTGGAGCACCATACTTTCCCAACCGAGCAGGCCTTCGCTGAACGCGCTCATGCGGATGCGGCCGCTGCCTTCTTCCTGGATCAGTTGCTGGCGAACGGAACCACCAGCGCCCTGGTGTTCGGCTCGGTCCACAAGACGTCCGTTGAGGCGCTGTTCGAGGCTGCTCTGGCTCGTAACATGCGCCTGATCGGCGGCAAGGTGCTGATGGATCGCAACGCGCCGGAGGGCCTGACAGACACGATCGAGCGTGGTCGCGAGGACACAGAAGCGCTGATCCGCGCCTGGCACGGGCGCGGACGGCTTGGCTACGCCGTGACGCCGCGCTTCGCCGTCACGTCCAGCCCGGGTCAGCTTGCCATGGCCGGCGACATCGCTGCGGCCCATACCGACATCCTGATCCACACGCACATGTCGGAGAACACGGAGGAGATAACCCGGGTGGCGCAGCTCTTCCCCGACGCGGGCGACTACCTGGATGTCTATGCGCGATATGGCCTTGTCGGATCGCGCTCGGTATTCGCCCACTGTGTGCACAGCGACGACGACGCCCTGAGGCGGCTGGCGAAGGCGGGCGCGTCTGTGGCCTTCTGTCCCTCCTCCAACCTGATGTTGGGCAGCGGTCTGTTCGGACTGAAGCGAGCCTGCGCTTGTGGGGTCAACACGGCACTGGCTTCTGACGTTGGCGCCGGAGCCAGCTTTTCCATGCTGTCGATGATGGGAGAGGCCTACAAGGTGGGGCAGCTTTCCGGCGACGCCCTTGACCCGCTGCATGCCTTCTATCTGGCCACCCTGGCCGGCGCGCGGGCGCTGCATATCGAGGATCGGGTGGGCAACCTTGAGCCGGGCAAGGAGGCGGATTTTCTGGTGCTTGATCTGGCGGCCACGCCGCTACTGGCCCGGCGTACTGCAGGCGCAGCAAGCCTGGCTGAAACCATGTTCATCCTCTCGATCCTGGGCGATGACCGCGTGGTCGCGCATACCTTTCTTGCAGGCCGTCTGGCGCATAGCCGAAATGGCGTCTCAGGACTTGCCCGGGATACGGCATGGCGGCCTATAACGAGCCCTTGCTAGGGGGCCTCGCGTGTTTCGACCATTTCTGCTGATTGCGGCCCTGCTTGCGCCGTTTCCCGCCTTCGCAAAGCCGATGACCGTCAAGGTGGTCGTGCTGACGATGTTCGAGGTTGGTGAAGAGACCGGCGATGTCGCCGGCGAGTTCCAGCATTGGGCGGAGCGCTATCCCTTCACGGAGAAGGTCAAGGTCCCTGGCATCGAGCATCCCGTGCGGGTGTCGAGGGACGGCGTCGTGCTGGTGCTGGCCGGCATGAACGCCCGATCACGACAGAGCGTGACCGCACTGGCGCTCGACCCGCGCTTCGACACCTCCAGGGCCTACTGGCTGATCGCCGGTATCGCCGGGGTTGATCCGGCGTCCGGTTCCATCGGCAGCGCAGCCTGGGTGCGGTGGGTTGTGGACGCCGACGCCGCCCACGATATGGACGATCGCGAAGCGCCGGCAGACTGGCCCTGGGGGATCTATTCCCTGGGGACCCGCAAACCTGGCCTCAAGGGATCGGCCGCCGGCGCCAGCGGCATGGCGTGGAAACTGGATCCCGGGCTGGTAGACTGGGCCTACAGCCTGACGCGCACAACACCGCTGGCCGACACCCCGCAGCTTCAGGCCGCACGCGCCAACTATGTCGCGGCCCCTGCAAGACAGCCGCCTAAGGTCTATCTCGGCGACGCCATCGGGACCGCGAGATTCTGGCATGGCGACAAGCGCACGGCATGGGCTCGCGACTGGGTCCGGATCTGGACCGACGGCCAGGGGCAGTTCGCGATGTCGGACTGTGAGGATCATCAGGTGATGGACGCGCTCGACCTTCTGGGCCCCTCCGGGCGCGTGGATCGGCGAAGGGTTCTGGTCCTGCGTACTGCCAGCAACTACACCGCCGCAGCCCCGGGCGCAGATCCCGTGTTTGACTTCGCGCCAGGTGGCTTGGAAGCCGGGGTCGAGGCCGCCTATCGGGTCGGAGAGCCCGTCGTGAAAGCGTTGGTAGCCGGCTGGGACCAGTTCGCCGACCAACTCCCGCAGGCCGCGCGATGAGCCTGCTGCAACGTACCTTCAAATTGTCCGAGCACGGCACATCGGTCCGCACCGAACTGCTGGCGGGCTTCACCACGTTCCTGACCATGGCCTATATCGTCCTGGTCAATCCGGCGATCCTGTCGACCACCGGCATGCCTCTGGCGGGCGTCGCGGCGGCCACCTGTCTGGCGGCCGGGATCGGCTGCCTGCTGATGGGTTTTCTGGCCAACTATCCGATCGCGCTGGCGCCCGGCATGGGCCTGAACGCCTATTTCGCTTTCACCGTCGTGGGCGCGATGGGCATCCCCTGGCAGACCGCGCTGGGACTGGTCTTCGTCTCGGGCGTTCTATTCCTTGTGCTCACAGTGGCCGGTGTTCGACAGCTGATCGTCAGCGCCATCCCTCGCGCCTTGTTCGCCGCGATCGCCGCCGGGATCGGCCTGTTCATCGCCTTCATCGGCCTGCGCAGCGCGGGCCTGGTAGTGAAGAATGACGCCACCCTGGTGGGTCTGGGCGATGTGCATGCGCCAACCACCCAGTTGGCGCTGCTGGGCCTTGTGATCCTTTCGGTCCTGACGGTGCTGAAGGTGCGCGGCGCCATCTTCATCGGGATCGTTGCTACGGCCCTGCTGGGTTGGGCGTTGGGTCTGGCAACCTGGACGCCACAACCCTACAGCCTCGAGGAGATGACCGGGACGGCCTTGCAGTTGGATATCCCCGCTGCACTTGGGGTCGGCGGTCACGGTTTCGGGCTGGCGCTACTGGAGATCCTGTTCATCTTCCTGTTCGTCGACCTGTTCGACAACGTCGGCACCCTGGTGGCTGTGAGCAAGAAGGCGGGCCTCATGCGACCGGATGGAACCATTCCGCGCCTGAACCGCATTCTGTTCGCGGACGCGGGCGCCACCATTGTTGGCTCCCTCGCCGGTACGAGCACCGTCGTCAGCTATATTGAGAGCGCATCCGGCGTTTCGGCCGGTGGCCGCACCGGCCTGACCGCCGTGGTCGTAGGCTTGCTGTTCCTGGCCACCCTGTTCGTGGCGCCCTGGGCTCAGGCGATCCCGGCCGCGGCCACGGCGCCGGCGTTGATCCTGGTGGGGGCGATGATGATGGCGCCGCTGGCCGAGATCACATGGGACGATCCGGTCATCGCCATCCCGGCCTTCCTGACGCTGATCACCATTCCGCTGACCTTTTCCATCGCCAACGGTCTGGCCTTCGGTGTGATCGCCTATGCTCTGCTCAGACTGGCCTCGCGCCAGGCGACCAGGACTGACTGGCTGCTGTTCGCCCTGGCTGCGCTGTTCATGGCCCGGTTCGTCTACATGGCGTTTGAGGCCTAGATCATGTCGAGATTGGATTGAATCAATCCAATCTCGAAAAACGTGATCGCCCTCATTTGTTCAGAGCGGGTTGCGGGCAGAAAACCGGTTCCCACTTCTCCTCAACCTGCCCTACGGCGCGAAGCTAGAGCGGCCCTGGATGCCCCATCGGCCGTCGAGGCGGGTGACGATGTAGATGGAGTCAAAGCCGCCCAGCACGCTGCCGTCCTTGCGATAGCGGGTAAAGCGGGTGTCGATGTGCACCTTGTCGGCTCCGGCGTGAATCACATCGCGGCGGTCCCACGCCGAGTGATGCCAATCGGTCAGCGACCCGCTCTCGAACATCCCGGGCTTGTGGTAACCGGGATTGATGATCGTCACCGTGTTCGAGGCGAAGCGAACATGCGGGAAGTTGAACGTAGCTTCATAGGCGGCGAGATCGCGGGCGTTGAAGGCCAGGAGAAAGGCGTCCAGGCGGTCCTGCGCCGCCGCAATTTCGGCAGCGAAGCGGGCATGCTGTGGCTTCACGGGCGGCGGCTTCACCGATTGCCCCAGCGCCGGTGTGGCGGCCGCCAGCATCGCGCCGGCGCCGATCAGGGTGTCACGACGGCGCATCATCAGGGATAGGCCTTCAGCGCCTGGCCTTCGTGCCGGAAGACGCCCTGCCGCATGCTGGTCCACTGGGGGGCGACATTCAGCTTGTCCCAGGCTTCCAGCTTCGCCTGCAGACGCGCCACCACTTCGGGGCGGGCGGTTGCGAGGTTGGTCTTTTCGCCGAGATCGTTCTTGAGATCATAGAGCATGACATACTTGCCCAAGGGCGAGACCTTGGCCTCGATGCCGTCCGCAACGGCGCCTGTTCCGCTGCGCGGAGGCTCGGACGGGTCAGCGCGGTTGACCACCCACATCTTCCAGTCGCCATCGCGGATCGCGAAGTTGGGGCCAGAGCGCCAGTAGAGGGTGGGGTTCGGCGTCCCGGCCTTGGCGCCGGTGAGGTAGGGCATCAGGTCGACCCCATCGGTTCCGTTGGGCATCTTCGCGCCGGCCAAAGCCGCCGCTGTAGGCGCAATATCCAGGCTGGAGACGACGCGGGTTTCCACCTGTCCGGCCTTGATCCGTCCCGGCATGGCCATGATGAAGGGCACGCGAACGCCACCTTCCAGATGCCCCGCCTTGTAACCGTTGAGCGGCGTGTTGGTGCAGGCGTCGCCCACATAGCCGGCGCAGCCATTGTCGGACAGGAAGACGATCAGGGTGTCCTTGTCGATTCCTTCGGCCTTCAGTTTGGCCCGCACGGCGCCGACGCTGTCATCTAGCGACGAGACCATGGCCGCATAGACGCGCTGCCCCTTGTTCTCGATGTTCTTGTAGCGTTCGATGTACTTCGCCGTGGCCTGCAGCGGCGTATGCGGGGCAGTGTGTGCAAGGTAGAGGAAGAAGGGCTTGTCCTTGTTCTCGCCAATGAAGCGGACAGCCTCCTCGGTGAAGGCGTCGGTCAGGTAGTCCTTGACCTCAACCACCTCGCGACCGCGATAGACCGGCGCTCGCTGGCGGATCACGACCATTTCCTGCGCTTCCGACATGTCCGGAATTGCACCGCCGCCTTCCGCCGTTCCGTAAGTCCCCCTGGAGCCCGGTGGGGTATGGAATTCATCGCCGTCCCTGGCATTGGTGATGAACGCGCCAGCGCCGCCCAGGATTCCGAAGTACTGATCGAACCCCCGGCCCATCGGATGATAGTCACCGGACTCGCCAAGGTGCCACTTGCCCACCAATCCCGTGGAATAGCCCGCGGACTTCAGCACCTTGGGAATGAAGGTCTCGGTCAGGGCCACGCCGCGGGTCCTGTCACGGCCAACCGGATTGAACTCGTAGCCGAACCGGGTCTGATAGCGGCCAGTCATGATCGCCGAGCGTGACGGCGCACAGACCGGATGGCTGACATAGCCCTGAGTGAAGCGCACGCCGTCCGCCGCCAGGGCGTCGATGTTGGGCGTCTTGACGATCTTGCTGCCGTAGACGCCGGTATCGCCGTAGCCGAGATCGTCGGCCAAGATGACGATGACATTGGGTTGTCGCGGTGTCTTGGCCGCCGCTGGCAATGCAAATCCTGCGGTCGCCAGCGCAAGGGCGGCGACAGCGCCAACCGTCATCGACGTCATCGTGTCTCTCCCGAACCATGCGATTCTGCAGCTCTCTGGCTGCGTCGAAGCTTCACGCTAGGCGGATCGCGCGCGGGCGTCACGAGAAACCTGAAGCGGATCAGAACGTCAGTTCCGCAATTGCGATCCCGCCTTCGCCCTTCACCGCGTAGAGCAGGTACACGCGTCCGTCTTCTTCATAGATCGCCGGGTCACGAAGCTGATTGACCGGGGTGTTGATCGCGCTGCGCCAGGACGGCTCGACGGGCAGATCGGCGCCCTCCCAATCCCTTTCCGGTCGAAGCACCTCAATCGTCTCGCCGACGGTCCACGACATCCAGTCTGGCGTCAGATCGATGGTCGACATGTAGATCCGCTCGGGCGCATCGCCGACCCGGGTCCAGAACACATGCAATAGGTTTCCACGCTTGAGCAGGGCGCTGTGGCGTTGGTCCCCGGCAAAAAGTCGAGGGCCTGTTTCGAAACCCGTCAGGCCATCGAGCGAGCGAGAAAACACCCCGGGCATCGCCATGGCGTAGTGGCGCCCGGCGTGATGGAACACCCGCATATAGGACAATCCGATTGAGCCGCCGCTGGCGTGGAAGTTCAGCCCATCGGTCGATGTCGCCACCCGCGAACGCTGGACGCCGAAAGACTCCAGCCCGTGAAAGTACATGACGATTCGCCGCCCGGTCTCATCCACATGGACATCCGGCGAGGCGATATGCGGCAAGGTCGCGTCATCGATCAGGGTGGGAATCCCGGGCGTACCTGGCGGCGCCCGATTGGCGGCGCCCTGGACGGCCAGCAGCGCCGCTGCGTTCGGCGGCTGCGGCGGTGGTGTGGTGGGAAGGCCCGACTGCGACAGTTGCAGGGCCCCCGGGGCATGGACCTTCCACGGCCCCTCCAGCCGGTCCGCATAGGCAAGGCGGATGTAGTCGCCCTTGTGGTCGGCGAAATAGAGGTAGTAGCGCCCGAGGCGCCCCGGCAGCCAGGTCGGTGTCCGGATCAAGGACGGCCCCTCGATGTTCGGCCCCATCCTGACGTCCATGCCCGGCGCGATGATCGGATGATCCACCAGCCGACGGACGCTGACACGCCTGGTCGCCGCCTTCACGCCCAGGCCAAGGGCGCCGCTTGCAGCGGCGGCAATCACGATTGCGGCACGTCGGGTCATCCTGAACATTCTGTCCCTCCCGGGTCGCGCGACGCGGTCAGCCCCGCCGGGTCAACCCCGCCTGTTCCATCCGCCATTTCATCTGGTCGAAGCGGTCCTGGCCATAGAAGGCCTCCTGGCCGAACACCATCATGGGTACGCCCCAGTGGCCGGCGGCGCGCTGGGCGATCTGGTTTTCCTCGACCACGGCGCGGTGATGGTCCGGGTCGCCGTCCACGGCGGCGCTGAGTTCGGCATAGTCGAGACCCGCGCGTTCGGTGGCGCGGGCCAGATGGTCGCCCTCGTGCCAGTTGTCGGCCTCACCGCCCCAGATCGTGCGGCTGACCTCGGCCAGGAAAGCCAGGCCCCGGCCACGCTCGGTCGCCGCCACGCCAAGGTGGGTCAGCCGGTGGATGTACGGCTGCTCCATCCGGTAGCCGACGCCGGGCGCCTGCTGCACCGGGTCGGGGCGCGGCCATCGGAACGGCAATCCGAGGAAGGCGGCCTCGCGGAACACGTCCTGCATGAAGTAGGAGAACCACAGCGGGTCGCGGTTGTCGAAAAACTCAGGCGTGCGGACAGCAAGTGGATAGACCACCCGGACATTGCAGTGCGCGTCATACCCGGCGTCCAATGCCTGCAGGCGCGGCGTCACCATGTAGGAATAGGGTGAGCGGAACGACCAGTAGAGATCGTAGCTGAGTGTCATTTTCGTTCCTCCATTTTGACCCTCGTCGTGGCCCTCAGAAAAGTAGTAGCATGCTTCGTGTCACAATATCCGCGCCCTGTCGCGGCGACGAAAGGAAACGGACATGCCCCCTATTCGATGGCTCGGCCGCGCGGCCCTGGCGCTTCTGACGCTGACACTCATGTCGGCCCCGGCGCAAGCCCAGGCGCCCGACACTCTGAAGGTTATCTTCTGCGGAACCTCGGGGCCGTTGCCAGTGGTCGGACGCGCCAAACCTTGCACGGCCATTCAGGCTGGCGGCTCGATCTATCTGGTGGATATCGGGCCGGAGGCGACAGAAAACTTCCAGCTCTGGCGTCTGCCGCTGGCCACCGCCAAGGCGGTGTTCATCACTCATCTGCACTCCGATCACATCGGCGACCTTGGCGAGTTCAACATGCAGAGCTGGGTCGCTGGTCGTCCGCAACCACTGGCGGTGGTGGGCCCGGACGGGGTCGACAAACTGGCGACCGGGATGAACCTCGCCTACGAGAACGACCACGAGTTTCGCAAGGCCCACCATGATCATGGAGCGTTCAGGTTCGACATCCCCGCCGGCACGCTGAAGGCAAAGGTGGTGACGATTCCCGCCGCCGCCCAGACGGCGGAGGCCTGGAAAGACGGCGACCTGACGGTGACCGCTATCCGCGTGGCGCACGAACCGATCTCGCCAGCCTACGGCTATCGTTTCGACTACAAGGGTCGCTCGGTGGTGATCAGCGGTGATACCCGACCCTGGCCGCCGCTTGCGACGGCGTCAAAGGGCGCTGACGTGATGATCCACGAGGCCCAGAACGCCGACATGACGCGACAGATGGCCGGCGGTCTGAAGATGTTGGGCAACCCGCGGATGAGCTCACTGATGACCGACACGCTCACCTACCACACCACCCCGGTGGAGGCGGCGGACCTGGCCCGGGCCGCGGGCGTCAAGGCCCTGGTGCTCAGCCACCTAACCCAGGCGGGCCTGCCGTTCTATACGCCTGAGGCGTTCACCAAGGGCATGGACGAGGGCGGCAAGCTGGACTGGCGACTGGCCTTTGACGGCATGACCATCGACTTGCCGGTGGGCAGCGCCGAGGTCCGGTTCGGGAAATACTGAGCGCGACGCTACAATCCGCATCATGGTGCGCTGCTGGTCACGCTGACGCCGTTTTCGGGCGCGAGGTTCCGGCGGCTGACCATCAGGAGCAGACATGCGCGTGAAAACCGGAATCCTGATCGTGGCGACGGCGTTGCTTTGCGTGGCTTGCGCGAGCGCGGGCGCCCCGCCCCCCGGACTGGATGATGACGATCGCGACGACGGCCCGCCGGGGCCCGTCCAGCAGTTGTTCATCAGCCCGGCAGGCAAGCCGTTCCGCGCGGAACCGGGCCAGCCCTATCCGGTCTCGACCTGGTTTGCGGAAGCAGATCGCGACCGCGATGGTCGTCTCACCCGCGATGAGTTCAGGGCCGACGCCTCAGCCTGGTTCAAGGCGCTTGATGTCGATGGCGATGGCCGCATCGACATGCCGGAGGCCACCCGCTGGGAGGACGTGCTGGTTCCGGAGACCACCCGGTCCGGTGCAGGCCGCGCCTTGACCCAGCGCGGACGCCGGTTCCAGCCGCTGGGCCGAAACGAGCTGGACACCTACAGCCAGGGCGCTGCGCCCTACAGCCTGATCAACGAGCCCCACCCGATCCGGGGGGCGGACGCCGATCTGTCCTACAGCGTCAGCGCCGACGAGTTCCGCGCCGCGGCTGACCGGCGTTTCGCCGTGCTGGATGTGGATGGCGATGGCGTGACCCGGCTCATCGACCTGAAGCCGACCGCCGCGCAGGGCAGGAGCGCCCGGCCCCGCTGACCTCAGTAGACTACCACCGTGCGGATGCTCTCGCCGGAGTGCATCAGGTCGAAGGCTTCATTGATCCGGTCGAGCGGCAGCTTGTGGGTGATCATCGGGTCGATCTCGATCTTGCCGTCCATGTACCAGTCGATGATCTTCGGCGTGTCGGTGCGTCCGCGCGCGCCGCCAAAGGCGGTGCCTTTCCAGATGCGGCCGGTGACCAGCTGGAACGGCCGGGTGGCGATCTCCTTGCCGGCCTCGGCCACGCCGATAATGATGCTTTCGCCCCAGCCGCGGTGACAGGCCTCCAGCGCCTGGCGCATGACGGTGGTGTTTCCGGTGGCGTCGAAGGTGTAGTCCGCACCGCCGTCGGTGAGGGCCACGAGATGGGCAACGAGATCGCCGTCGATCGCCCCCGGATTGACAAAGTGGGTCATACCGAAACGCCGGCCCCAGGCCTCGCGGTCCGGGTTGATGTCGACGCCGACGATCATCGCCGCGCCCACCATCCGCAGCCCCTGGATCACGTTCAGGCCGATGCCGCCCAAGCCGAAGACCACCGCATTGGCGCCGGGCTCGACCCCCGCCGTATTGACCACCGCGCCCACGCCGGTCGTCACGCCGCAGCCGGCGTAACAGGCTGTTTCGAAGGGAGCGTCCTTGCGGATCTTCGCCAGGGCGATCTCAGGCAGGACCGTGTAATTCGAGAAGGTCGAGCAGCCCATATAGTGGTGGACCGTCTGGCCCTTCCAGGAGAAGCGGCTGGTGCCATCTGGCATCAGGCCCTTGCCTTGCGTGGCGCGGATGGCGGTACAGAGGTTGGTCTTGCGGCTCAGGCAGCTTTTGCACTGGCGGCACTCGGGTGTGTAGAGCGGGATAACGTGGTCGCCCACCGCCACCGAGGTCACACCCGGCCCGACCTCGACCACCACGCCGGCGCCCTCATGACCCAGGATCGAGGGGAAGATGCCTTCGGAGTCCAGCCCGTCGAGGGTGTAGGCGTCGGTATGGCAGACGCCGGTGGCCTTGATTTCCACCAGCACTTCGCCGGCGCGCGGTCCCTCCAGGTCCAGTTCGACGATCTCCAGGGGCCGTTTGGCCTCGAAAGCCACCGCTGCGCGCGTTTTCATGTTTCTGTCCTTCGATTCACCGGGGCCGCCGGATACCATTCCGTAAGCCATGCACGGGCGCAACGGGAGGCCTCATGACCATCACCTATCCTGCCCCTTCCGCGTCGCTGGATGACCGGGTTGCCGGGCTGATGGCGCAGTTGACGCTGGAAGAAAAGGTCCAGCTGATGGCGGGGGTCAGCTCCTTTGCTCTGCACGGGATCGAACGCCTGGGCATTCCCTCGCTCCGGATGTCGGACGGCCCAACCGGCGTGCGTTCGATCAAGGGCGAGGCGGCAACGGTCTTCCCGGTGGGCGTGGCGGTCGCTGCGACCTGGAACCCCGAAACGGCAAGCGAAGTCGCCGCCGCGATTGGCCGCGAGGCCCACGCGCTGGGCGAGCATGTGGTGCTGGCGCCGACGGTCAACATGATGCGAATCCCCACCTGGGGCAGAAACTTCGAGACCTATGCGGAAGATCCCTATCTGGCGGGCGTGATGGGGGTGGCGTTTGTCCGGGGGTTGCAGGGGGAAGGGATCGGCGCGTCGCTGAAACACTATGCGGCCAACAATCAGGAGCTGGAGCGGTTCAACGTCGATGCGCGGGTCGATGCGCGGACCCTGCGCGAAATCTACCTGGCAGCTTTTGAGCGGATCGTAGCCGAGGCCGATCCCTGGACCGTGATGGCGTCCTACAACAAGCTGAACGGAACCCTGGCGTCAGAACACCGGCATTTGCTGACCACCATCCTCAAGGAAGAGTGGGGCTATGAGGGCGCGGTCGTGTCCGACTGGACGGCCGTTCGCTCGACGGCGCCTGCCGCCAACGCCGGCATGGATCTGGAGATGCCAGGCCCGGCCAGGTGGTTCGGCGACAAGCTGCTGGCGGCGGTTCAGGCCGGAGAGGTGAGCCCGGCCCAGATCGAGGACAATGCGCGCCGCATCGTGCGGCTGATCGTCCGGTGCGGCCTGATGGACGGCGCGCCGCGCCCGGTCGGTGAACTGCGCACGACCCGACACAAGGCCATCGCCTTTGAGGCGGCCTGCGAAGCCATGACCCTGCTGAAGAACGACGGCGAGCTTTTGCCACTCCGCAGCGACGTCAAGTCCGTAGCCCTGATCGGGCCGAACGCCGCCCGGGTACTCTTGCAGGGGGGCGGTAGTTCGCAGGTCACCACTGACAGCGTGCGCACCATGGCCGATGGCTTGCGGGATCGGCTCGGACCGGGGGTGACCGTGCTGGAAGCCTTAGGCGTCGACAACGACCCCTTCCCGCCGGCCGCGGACCGGCGCCACTTCAGCCCCGACTCCGAGCGCTCGGGCGAGGGCCTTGCCTCAACCTATTTCGAAACCGCGGACCTGTCCGGCGAGCCCAACCGCACCGGGCTCGAGCGGCACCTGATGCGTTGGGTGAGCGCGGCCATCGCCTCGGCACGGCGGACGGCCTACGCCTCGTTCCGCTGGAGCGGCTGGTACTGGCCGGAGAAGACCGGCGTGTTCGAGTTCGGCCTGCGCGCCACCGGCCAGGCCACGCTCCGCCTGGACGGCAAGGCCCTGATCTCACCGGGAGATCCGGCGAAGCCGGACCGCTTCGACGTGATGGGCAGCCTCGTGCCCAGACGGCTGGGCAGCGCCGATCTGGTGGCGGGCCACGGCTATCGCATCGAACTCGACTACGTTCCGGCCAGCGCCGAGAACGACTATCTGGCGCTGGGCGTACGCACCCCGGCCGAGCCCATGACCCGCGCCGTCGAGGCCGCCGCCAAGGCCGACGCAGTGATCCTGGTGCTTGGGTCCGCCGGCGTCACAGAGGCAGAAGGATATGACCGGCCCGATATGGACCTGCCCGGCGAGCAGAACGCCTTGGCCCGCGCGGTGCTGGCTGCGAACCCCAATACCGTCGTGGTCCTGAACACCGGGTCGCCCTTCGCCCTGCCGTGGATCGACCAGGCCGCGGCGGTGTTGCAAATGTGGCTGCCCGGGGAGACCGGTCCGGACGCGCTCGCCGCCGTGCTGTTCGGCGACCGGGCGCCCGGCGGCCGGCTGCCCGTCACCTTCCCGGAGACGTTCGGCGATCACCCGGCGCACAAACCCAATGCCGACCCTCTGATCTGCGACTACATGGAAGGCCTCGCGATCGGCTACCGCTTCTATGACACCGCCCAGGTGCGCCCGCTGTTCCCGTTCGGGCACGGCATGACCTACACCAGCTTCGAAATCAGCGAGCTGCGCATGGCAGACGTCGCGCGGGCGGGTGAGCCGGTTTCTCTGGTGGTCACGGTGTCAAACACCGGATCGCGCACCGGAGCCGAGGTGGTTCAGGTCTATGTCGCGCAATTGGACCCGCGCCTGTCGCGCCCGGCGAAGGAGTTGAAGGCCTTTGCCAAGGTCCGGCTTGATCCCGGCGAGACCCGGCAGATTACGCTGATGCTGGAGGCTCGCGCCTTTGCGCCCTATGACCCGGAAACCGGGACCTGGCCGATCGATGCGGGCGACTATGAGGTGCTGGTGGGGCGATCGGCGGGCGACATACAGGTGAAGGGCACGGTGCGCCTGGAAGCGTGTTGAGGCCCCATCAAGGCCGATAGATTCCCCTTGCGCAGGGAACCTAGAGCGTGACCGCATCTGACGGATTCGGGATTCACGAGGTTTGCGGATCGTGATTCAAGGTGGGGGCTGGGCCGGAGGCCAGCCTGCATGACTCGACCGTTTTCACTGGACCTTCGGGAGCGTGTTGCGCGGTTTGTG
>CAIVVM010000050.1 GCA_903909375.1 uncultured Alphaproteobacteria bacterium | reverse complement strand
CGAAGTTGGTGAGGAACAGGGCCTCCTCGACCGCGGTGTTGCCGCCGCCCACCACCACCACCTGCTTGCCGCGATAGAAGAAGCCGTCGCAGGTGGCGCAGGCCGAGACGCCGAAGCCCTGGAACTTCTGCTCGGTGGGCAAGCCCAGCCACTTGGCCTGGGCGCCCGTGGCGATGATCAGGGTTTCCGCCAGCCAGACCTGGCCACTGTCGGTCTCCAGCCGGAACGGGCGCTGCGACAGGTCGGCCTTGAGCACGATATCGCTGATGATCTCTGTGCCCACATGGGCGGCCTGGGCCTGCATCTGGTCCATCAGCCAGGGACCCTGGATGACCTCGGCGAAGCCTGGATAGTTTTCCACGTCGGTAGTGATGGTGAGCTGGCCGCCGGGCTGGATGCCCTGGATCATGACAGGGTTCAGCAGGGCGCGGGCCGCATAGACGGCGGCGGTGTAGCCGGCGGGGCCGGAGCCCACGATCAGGCAGCGGACGGAGCGAGGTTCGGACATGGGGCCAATGTAGTGTCGATTCCGGCCGGAAGCGACGGCAGAAGACGCGTTGGTTAACATCGCTTTCAGGCAAGCGGCTTTAGGATTCCGGCATGGCACAGTCCCCGGAAATCGAAATCGCCGGCCGCAAGATCGGCGCAGACCATCCGCCCTATGTGATTTGCGAACTGTCCGGCAATCATAACGGCAGCCTCGATCGCTGCCTGACGATGGTCGACGCGGCGGCCGACACCGGCTGTGACGCCATCAAGATCCAGACCTATACCGCAGACACCATCACCATGGATGTGGACCGGCCGGAGTTCCGGATACACGGCGGCCTCTGGGACGGGCGCAGTCTCTACGAGCTCTACGAAGAGGCCCATACGCCGTTTGAATGGCATGCGGCGATCTTCGAGCGCGCCAGGGCCCGGGGCGTCACGATCTTTTCCAGTCCGTTCGATGAGACGGCGGTGGACCTGCTGGCCAGCCTGGACGCGCCCGCCTACAAGATCGCCTCGTTCGAGGCCGTGGACCTGCCGCTGATCCGCTATGCGGCGGCCAGGGGCAAGCCGCTGATCATCTCAACGGGCATGGCCAACCTGGCCGAGATCGAGGCCGCGCGGGATACGGCGCTGGCTGCCGGCGCGCCGGGCGTGGTCATGCTGCATTGCGTGTCGAGCTATCCGGCCACCTTCGCCGACGCCAATGTGCGCACGGTGGCCGACATGGCGGGGCGGTTCGGGTGCCCGATCGGGCTGTCGGACCACACGCCGGGAACCGCCGCCTCGGTGGCGGCTGTGGCGATGGGCGCCTCAGTGATCGAAAAACACTTCACCCTGGCTCGCGCGGACGGCGGGCCGGATGCGGCGTTCAGCCTGGAGCCGTCGGAATTCAAGGCGCTGGTCGACGACACCAGGGCCGCCTGGGCCGCCCTGGGGAACGCGCACTATGATGTGCTGGGCTCCGAGCGGGGCTCATTGCTGTTCCGCCGCTCGCTCTATGTGGCGGCGGACGTAAAGGCCGGCGAGCACCTTACGCGCGCCAACGTCCGCTCGATCCGGCCAGGCAACGGTCTGGCCCCCGCGCACTTCGACGAGGTGATGGGGCGCAAGGCGGCCCGCGATCTGGTCCGGGGTGAACCGCTGGCCTGGGATATGCTGGCCTAGAGCCTGTCCGGTTCAGATGGAATCATCTGAACCGGATAAACAGGCTCGTTATCATATGTTTAGAGCACGACGGGCGCTTGAACCGGTATCCACTTCAAGCTGCCGTGCTCTAGTTGGCCTGCATCTGATTGATCAGGGCCCGCGTCCCGGTCCAGCCGAGGTTCATCACCGCGTCGATGAAGGCCATGTAGGGCGTGAAGGGCTCATGGCCCTGTGGATAGGCGATCTCCACAAACCCCTGGAAGCGTACCGGAAAATCGGCTCCGGCGAAGACGCCGTCCTCGACCATGTAGTCGCGGGACCCCGTCGGCGAGAGGTATTCCGTGGCGTTCACGGCGCGGCAGATCGCCAGCAGGTGCTCGGATCGCTCGCCCGGCGCGCAGAGCGTGGAGGCCCGCACGAAAGCCGTCGCCAGCCCCAGACATTGAGCGGCGGCCTGGATGATCTCGATATTCAGATCTGCCAGTCGGGTGATCGGGGCCTGTAGATGGGTCTCCAGAAACGCCATGCCCTCGGCGAAGTGTGGCCGCCTGGCGTAGGCGTGGCGGATTGAATTCAGGTGCTTTTCACGCCAGCGCTCGGTCTCGGCCGTCTCGATGACTGACAGGCTGGCCTCGCGGTCGGCCTTCTGTACGGGCACGCTCAGCATCACCTCGCCGGCAGCGCCCCAGATGCGATTGCGCTGCTGCCAGGAGCGGCGGGCGAACTGCACATCGTCAAGAAAGACGAAGACGTCCGCTGCCGCGATCAGGTGGAAGTAGCCGAGGTAGGGCAGGTAGGTCGGCTGCATGATCGCAGCTGTCCGGGTCATGCGGCGGCGGCCTGCGCCTCGACGCCCAGGGCTTTGGCCAAGCCGGCGTTGACCTCGGCGAACTTCTGGCCCTTGCCGTAGGGCTCCCAGGCCCCCGCGACGAAGGCGTCGCCCATCCGGTCGGCCAGCGCCAGCCGGAGTTGCGCCAGGCCCTGCATGGCTTCCAGAGAATGATAGATCCAGCGCGGCTTGATGCTGGTGGACAGGACGTCACCCAGCACCAGTTCGCCCTCGAAGCCCCGCAGCAGGCGGTGGATCTCCTGGTGCAATTCCGCGAGCGGACTCTCGCTGACGCACTCGGCGGTCAGGAGGGTCTGACCGGCGGACTCATAGATGTAGATCCGGAAGCAGGCGCCCTCGGCCGTGAAGTTCTGCACGTAGAAGGGCCTGGCGCCGGTCCACGCGGCAGCGAAAACGTGAGTTGCGAAGCTCTTGGGCAGCAGTTTTGGCGTGGCGACGCCGGCAGCCTTGAACATCGGCGTGGGGTTGGCGGCCCAGACCAGCACTTCGCCGGACGCATGCTCGGCGAGCGCCTGGCGCGGTGACACCAGGGTCTGATCATGGAGGGTTACGCCGATGGCCTCCAGCGCCAGCCGGCAGCGCCGCAGCAACCCGGTGAAGCCGCCTGTCGGCAGACTGGCCGTAAGGTTTGCGGTACGCCCCCAGAGGGCGCGCGGGATGGCGTAAAGTTCATCGGCCAGCGCGTCGTGGCGCTTGATCTCGGCCAGGTCCGCAAGGTTCGACCCGACCGGAAACACCCTGTTGATCGCCATCGGGATTGCGGCGTCGCCGTGCACAGCCTTCAGGTCATGCCCCAGATGCCACCTCGCATAGCGGGTGAGCCCATCGCGCAGGTCCGGTGGATAGGCGCTCAGCCGGTCGGACAGGCTGGGACCGGCGGGCGGTATCAGGCCAATGCCGTGACAGGGCAGGGCCGGGCCGCCAAAATCATCGACATAGGTGACGCCACCCGCGCCGTCGGGACTCACCGATCCGAAGCGGTTGTCGAAATCCTCGAATGTCGGGCCATAGGCTTCCAGCAGGGTGCGGATCGGATCATCCTTCGGCCCGAAGTAGATGCAGCCCTCACGCATTTCCAGGCCGAGCCGGGTTTCCGGCAGGGCGACCCCGCCCAACTGGTCGAAGCGTTCGTAGAGTTGGATATCGCGTACGCCCAGCCGATGGGCTTCGAACGCCGCCAGGATACCGGTCAGGCCGCCGCCGACGATCTTGACCCGGCTCATCCGCAGCGTCCCCAGACAATGACATCGCTGTTGTTGGGCACGGGGCGCCCGGCCTGAACGTTGTCGAAGCGACAGGTAAGGACGGTCGGCTCTTCCAGCGAAATGGTGCGGGTCAGGCGTTCGACGAGGCCGGCGGGGCTATAGAACAGGTTGAAAAGACCGGCTTCCCCGGTCTCGGGGGTCGCCAGCCGGTAGCCATCCGGCTCCTCTTCAACGCCACGGCCATAGCGGTAGTCGTCGATTGCGCGTGTCCGGACGAATAGCTCGCATCCGGGTTTGAGATGGGGCCTCAGGCCGATCAGGGCGGCGTCGGCCTGTGCGGATGTCAGGTAGCAGAGCAGGTTGGGGATGATCACGGCGTCGAACGTTCCCGTGATTTCCGGCGCACCTTGCGAGAGATCGGCCTGGATCAGGTCCGGGCCGCTGCCCAGGTTGAAGCGTGCGTCGGTCAACGCGTCCTGATCATAGTCTACGCCAACGCAGTCCCAGCCCCAGGTGAGGTAAAGCGACAGGTTGTTGCCCGTCCCGCAGCCCAGTTCCAGCACCCGGCCGGGCCGGTCGGACAGGCCGCGCTTGAAGAAGTGCCGTACGACAAACTCGTCCGGATATTTCAGGCCGCGAATCTGGCGGAGCTCACGCATGGGTCCTGCATGGACCCCGGGATACAAACAGTTTGTTAAGGCTGTCGCTGATCAGCCTCGCGCGGCGATCAGCTTCAGGAAGATCTCCGCCGTGCGACCGGCGCCCAGGCCGTCGCAGACCCCGGCGCTGCGGGCGGCCATCTCCCGGCGGGTTTCGGCATCGCGCAACAGCTTCATGAGGGCACGATCAAAGGCGGTCTCGAAGTCGGCATCCGCCAGGTCCACCACCAGGGCGGCGCCCAGTTCGGCCATCGCGCGGGCCGCGGGTCGCTGGTTCTCCGCGAGCACCACCAGCACTGACGGCAAGCCCAGAACACAGCGCTCCCAGGTGGACGATCCCGGCGCGCCGATGCCTATGTCAGCCTCGGCCGTCAGTCGCGCCATGTGCGGAGTGTCCACATGCAGCAGGATACGCGGGTCGCGGCGCGCGATCTTGAGCAACCCGGAATAGCTGGGCGTCTCGGCGCCGATGACGATATCGATGCCGGTATCGTTCAGCCGTGGTCGAACCCGTTCCACCACACGGGCGGTGATCCCGTCCACGTCAGTCAGGCCCATGGCGATCAGAATCCGCTGGACCGGCTCTCCGCGCCAGGCCAGCGCCGGCTCGCGAAGCGCTGCGAACTCCGGTCTGACGGCGGCAAACCCGGGACCCAGCAGCAAGCGCGCATCGTCGGGCGTCAGGCCAAGGTAGTCCGCGGCCCGGCGCGCGGGCCCGGCGTCAACCACAACATCCGCGCCCAGGGCCCGATCAGCCAGATCGTCCACCACCAGCACCGGGCGTCCCCGCGCCAGCGCCCGATGATCGCTTTCCCCCAGTCCATAGTGATCGAACACCAGGGCCTCGAAGCTGGCCGATGTGCTGGCCTGGGCCAGATCGGCCGCGTCGATCCGGGCCATATCGGGGGCATAGGCGTCGAGAATCGAAGTCATCGCCGACGGGCCGGAGAAACTGCATGTCGCGCCCTGCGCATGCAGGGCCTGCGCCAGGGTCAGCGCGCGCATGACGTGACCCCCGCCGACCAGCGGGCCAGCGTCCACGACAAACAGGATCCGCGGGTTGCTCATATCCGTCTATGCCCCCCCAGATGGGCGAGATCAGGGCGAGCGGCGATCAGGTCGCGGATGTCTTGCGATGTAAAGGCCGGCGCGGCTGGATACAGCGCTTCGTAGACCTGCGTGACAAAGGCCAGGTCGTCCGGTGTGTCGACCGTCCAGCGGATGTCGCCATCGTCTGAGCCCAGGCTGTGCAGCCAGGCGATCTTCCACTTGTCGGGTTGG
>CAIVVM010000049.1 GCA_903909375.1 uncultured Alphaproteobacteria bacterium | reverse complement strand
CGGGTGGGCGCGCTGGACGTTCTGGCGCAACACGTCATGGGGTGCGCGGTCTCCGAACCCTTCGATCTGCTGGCGCTCTACGACGAGGTCCGCTCCGCCGGACCCTATCGCGACCTCATCTGGGAGGACTTCGAGCAGGTCATCGATTTCGTTTCCACGGGCGGCTACGCGCTGAAGACCTACGACCGGTTTCGCCGGATCGTGCAGGGGCAGGACGGCCTGTGGCGCGTGCGCGACCTGCAGACCGCCCAGCGCCACCGGTTGAACGTCGGCGCCATTGTCTCACCGGCCATGCTGGCGGTGCGGATCGCCATGCGCGGCGGTCGAGGCGGCAGGAAGATCGGCGAGGTCGAGGAGGGCATGCTGGAGATGCTGGACCCAGGCGACACGTTCGTGTTCGCCGGTCAGGTCTGGTCGCTGGTGGGTGTGACCAATCTCGATGTGCTGGTGAAGCCGGCCAACGACAAGGACCCCAAGATGCCGTCCTGGGGCGGATCGAAGTTCGCGCTGTCCACCTACCTGGCAGAGCGGGTGCGGCAACTGATGTTCGATCAGAACCAATGGGGCGTGTTACCGGCCGATGTCCGCGAATGGCTGGAGGCCCAAAGAGATCGATCCCTGATTGTGGGCGAGGACGAGCTGCTGCTGGAGACCTTTCCGCGCGGCAAGCGCAACTTCATGGTGATCTATCCGTTCGAGGGCCGGCTGGCTCATACAACGCTGGCCATGTTGCTGACCCGCCGTCTGGAGCGTCTGGGCATCGGGCCAATGGGGTTTGTCTGCAACGACTATGCGCTGGCGATCTGGGCGCTGAACCCGATGGACGCGCTGGACTACGAAGAGTTGTTCGCCGAGGACATGCTGGGCGATGACCTGGAATCATGGCTCTCCGAGAGCTTCATGATGAAGCGGGCCTTCAAGGGTTGCGCGATCATTTCCGGGCTGATCGAGCGGCGGTTCCCGGGCCAGGAACAGAAAACGGGGCGCCAGATCACCTTTTCAACCGACCTGATCTACGACGTTCTGCGCCGCCATCAGCCGGACCATCTGTTACTGCGTTGCGCGCGAGCCGATGCGGCGACCGGCCTGGTGGATGTAGCGCGGCTGGCGGGGATGCTGGCGCGGATCAAGGGCCGGATCCGTCATGCGCCGCTCGAACATCTGTCGCCGTTTTCGGTGCCGATCCTGCTGGAGATCGGCAAGGAGCGCTCCCCTGGCGGGGCGGCCGACATGATCCTGGCAGAAGCCGAGGACGAATTGATCGCCGAGGCCATGGGATGAGTCAGGGTGTAGAATCTCTAGTTCCTCCCCCCTCGGGGGAGGGGGACCGCGAAGCGGTGGAGGGGGCTTCCGCCGCCTCGATCGTTCCGGATGAAGCCCCCTCCGTCGGCTTCGCCGCCACCTCCCCCAAGGGGGGAGGAACTGTGGCCCTCAATGCGTGTGGAGGACTCAGGATTGCCCTCGGCGCCGGCGAGGTCGTCCTGCGATGCTCCGGCGCACTATGGCTGGAGGCTGCCCGGACGCTCGTGGTGGCGGATCTGCATCTGGAGAAGGGGTCGAGCTACGCCGCGCGCGGTCAGATGCTGCCGCCCTATGACACGCGCGAGACCCTGCAACGGCTGGAGGCGGAGATAGCGGCGCTGGTCCCCGATACCGTTGTCCTGCTGGGCGACACCTTCCATGACCGGCGCAGCGAAGACCGGCTGGCGGCGGACGACACCGATCGGCTACGAAGGCTGGCGGCGGGTCGCAGGCTGGTCTGGGTCATCGGCAACCACGACGCCGACGGGCCCCAGAACCTGCCAGGTGATGCGGTAGACGAACTTGTGCTGGCGGGGCTCACCTTCCGACACGAGCCGCAACCCGGTCTGCAACCCGGCGAAGTGGCCGGCCACCTGCACCCGGCGGCGCGCGTCAGGGCGCCGCGCGGGACAGTGCGTCGCCGCTGCTTCATCACCGACGGCCAGCGGATCATCCTGCCGGCGTTCGGCGCCTATGCGGGCGGGCTGAACGTGCGCGATGCCGCGTTCGCCGGGATGTTTTCAGCGACGCCTCTCGCCGGAGTGCTGGGCGCCGCGCGGGTACGCGCCGTGGGCTGGCGTCAATTGGCGGGGGACTGAGAGCGGGCGGGGTCCCTGGCCGCCAACCCTTTGTTGTGGTCCCGCTCCAATGCTTCCTGCGCAGCCATGACCTCGGCCTTGAGTTGCTGCGCTGTCTTCACCAGCTTCACTGGCGCCTTCTGCTCTACGCCAAGCGGCTTGGCCCAGGGGTTGAAGCCGATGCAGTGGCCGCTCAGGTTACCGCACTGGCGAAGTTCGCCAGTCTTGCTGTCCATCACAACGACAACCTGCTCGTCGTCGTTGAGACTTGCGGCCTGGGGGTCCACGACAGCTGGCTGAACGCTCTGGGCTGACACCGCTGGGCGCAACTGCTCCCACAAATCGCCCGGCGTGTAGAGCCCCACCGCTACATAGCGGCCGCGTTGGCCTGGACTGCTGAAGGGCCCAAACGCTTCCGCCGCCGGCGCCTCTTCCTTTTTCGCACAGCCGGCCAAGGCGAGAAAGATGAGCCCTGTCGCCAACACCTTCGCGTCCATAGCAGAGATCTCCGGTCTATCACAAAAGCGTGATCTCATCGGAGCCGGCTGTCAACCTGCGCTATCGCGGCAGCTTCGACACCCCCATAAGGTGCGCATCGATGGCGCGGGCGCACTGGCGGCCTTCGCGGATGGCCCAGACCACGAGCGACTGACCGCGACGGGCGTCGCCGCAGGCGAAGATCCGGGCGTCAGAGGTGCGGTAGTCCTGCACGTTGGCCTTGACGTTGCCGCGGGCGTCCAGCTCGACGGCGCTCTGCTCGACGAGTCCCGACTTGCGGGGTCCCACGAACCCCATGGCCAGCAGCACCAGGTCAGCCTTCAGCTCAAAGGCCGAGCCTTCGATTTCGCGCATCTGCATGCGGCCGTCGTCGCCGGCGACCCATTCCAGGCGGGCGCAATCCAGCGCGGTTACACGACCATCCTGCCCCAGCGCGCGGCGGGTGGCGACGGCGAAGTCGCGCTCGACGCCTTCCTGCTGGGAGGACGAGGTGCGCATCTTCAGCGGCCAGTCGGGCCAGGTCAGCGCCTTGTTCTCGTGCTCGGGAGGTTGCGGCATGATCTCGAGCTGGACGACCGAGGCCGCGCCCTGGCGGTTTGAAGTACCGATGCAGTCGGAGCCGGTGTCACCGCCGCCGATCACCACCACGTGCTTGCCCTTTGCCGACAGCGTGCCGGCGGGCGCCGCTACGTCCTCAGGATCGCCCGCATTGCGCTTGTTCTGCTGGGTCAGGAACTCCATGGCGTAGTGGATGCCGTCCAGATCCCGGCCGTGGGCGTTCAGGTCGCGGGGGTCCTCGGCGCCGTTGGCCATGACCAGCACATCGTAGTCATCCAGCAGCCGCTGGACCGAGACGTCGACACCGACCTCGAAATTGCAGCGGAAGATGACGCCCTCCGCCTCCATCTGCCGGATGCGCCGGTCGATGAGGTGCTTTTCCATCTTGAAGTCGGGAATGCCGTACCGCAGCAGGCCGCCGGGACGATCCGACTTCTCGAACACAGTGGTCGCGTGGCCCGCACGCGCCAGTTGCTGGGCGCAGGCCAGGCCAGCCGGGCCCGAACCGACCACGGCCACGCGCTTTCCGGTGCCGCGCTCCGAGGGCTGGGGCGTGACCCAGCCTTCTTCCCATCCACGATCGATGATCTGGCACTCGATCGACTTGATCGTGACCGGCGTATCCGGGATGTTCAGCGTACAGGACGCCTCGCAAGGGGCAGGACAGATGCGACCGGTGAATTCCGGAAAGTTGTTGGTGGACTGCAGGTTGTCCAGCGCATCGCGCCATTGGTCGCGATAGACCAGATCGTTGAAATCCGGGATCTGGTTGTTCACCGGGCAGCCCTGGTGACAGAACGGGATCCCGCAGCTCATGCAGCGGGACGCCTGCTGCTGCAGTTCAGCCTGCGGCAGGGGTTCGACGAATTCCTTCCAGTGCTTCAGGCGCTCGGCCACGGGCGCGTAGCCGCGGTCATGACGCTCGATCTCCAGGAAGCCGGTGGGCTTGCCCATGTAGTCCCCCGTAATCTTTACTATTCAGCCGCGACAGCGGCGGCGGCGGCGCGCTCACGCGCCATATCGGTGAGTGCGCGGCGGTAGTCCTTTGGCATGACCTTGACGAAGGACAGGAGGGCCTTGTCCCAGTTATCCAGGATCTCGGCCGCGCGCTTGCTACCGGTATGCAGGTGATGGCGCTCGATCAGGATCCGCAACCGCTCTGCATCGAAGGCCAAGAGGTCGCCCATGCCATTGTTGTCCACCGAGACGGATCGCTGACCGGGTCGACCGGCGTCATCGCCGCCTTGAGCGGGCGCAACCGGCTCAAGATCGACCATGGCCTTGTTGCAAAGCGGATCGAAGCGTCGGCGGGGATCATAGACATAGGCCACGCCGCCACTCATGCCGGCCGCGAAATTTCGGCCGGTATCACCGAGAACGACCACGACGCCGCCGGTCATGTACTCACAGCCGTGGTCACCCACACCCTCGACGACCGCCACCGCACCGGAATTCCGCACGGCGAACCGCTCGCCGGCCACGCCCTCAAGATAGGCTTCACCTGCGATCGCGCCGTAAAGCACCGTATTGCCCACAACGATGTTCTGGGTCGGGTCGCGCAGCGATCCCGCAGGCTGACGCACCACGACGCGGCCGCCGGACAGGCCCTTGCCCACATAGTCGTTGGCGTCCCCCACAAGGGTCAGGCTGACGCCCCGCGCCGCAAAGGCGCCGAAGCTCTGGCCGGCCGTGCCCTTGAACGTGAGCGCGATCGTGTCATCGGCCAGACCCGCGTGGCCATAGCGCTTGGCCACCTCACCGGAGAGCATCGCGCCCACGGTTCGGTTGATGTTGCGCACGGCGTACTCGCCACGGACCGGCAACCCCTTCTCGAGAGCCTCTTGCGCATCGGCGATCAGGGTGTGGTCCAGAGCGTGCTCCAGGCCGTGGTTCTGGTGCTCGGTATTGCGCAGGCTCTTCTGGCCCTGATCCGGCACGGCATAGAGGATGCGCGACAGGTCGATGCCGTGGGCCTTCCAGTGGTCCAGCGCCGGAGCCATGTTGAGACGGTCAACCCGACCGATCATCTCGGCGACCGTCCGGAAGCCCAGCTGGGCCATGATCGCCCGCAGTTCCTCGGCCACGAAGAAGAAGTAGTTGATCACATGCTCGGGCTGGCCGGTGAAGCGCGCGCGCAGCACCGGATCCTGGGTCGCGACCCCGACCGGGCAGGTGTTGAGGTGGCACTTGCGCATCATGATACAGCCCGCCGCGATCAGCGGAGCAGTCGCGAAACCGAATTCATCGGCCCCCAGCAACGCGCCGATGGCCACGTCCCGGCCGGTTCGCAGGCCCCCGTCCACCTGCACCGCAATGCGGGCGCGCAGGCCGTTGAGCAGCAGGGTCTGCTGGGTCTCGGCCAGGCCGATTTCCCAGGGCGATCCGGCATGGGTCAGGGACGTCAGTGGCGAGGCGCCGGTGCCGCCCTCGAAGCCGGAGATCGTCACGTGATCGGCCCGGGCCTTGGCAACGCCGGCCGCCACGGTGCCCACGCCCACCTCCGAGACCAGCTTCACCGAAATCCGCGCCTTCGAATTCACGTTCTTCAGGTCGTGGATCAGCTGGGCCAGATCCTCGATCGAATAGATATCGTGGTGCGGCGGCGGGCTGATCAGGCCTACGCCCGGCGTCGAGTGACGCACACGGGCGATGTTGGCGTCGACCTTGTGGCCGGGAAGCTGGCCGCCTTCGCCGGGCTTGGCGCCCTGGGCCATCTTGATCTGGATGTCGTCGGCGTTGACCAGATACTCGGTGGTCACGCCGAACCGGCCCGAGGCGACCTGCTTGATCGCCGAGCGCATGGAATCGCCATTGGCCATCCGTACGAAGCGATCCGGCTCCTCGCCGCCCTCGCCGGTATTGGAGCGACCGCCGATACGGTTCATGGCGATCGCCAGCGTGGTGTGGGCCTCCCGGCTGATCGAGCCAAACGACATGGCGCCGGTGGAGAAGCGCTTGACGATCTCCGACGCCGGTTCGACCTCGTCCAACGGGACCGCGGCGCCGTCGGTGAAACGCATCAGCCCGCGGATAGTGAGCAGGCGTTCGCTCTGCTCGTTAATCTCATCGGCAAAGCGCTGGTAGGCGTCGGGCAGGTTGCCGCGCACGGCGTGCTGAAGGCCCGAGACCGACTCCGGCGTCCAGGCATGGCTCTCGCCGCGCAGCCGCCAACCGTACTGGCCGCCAACATCCAGCATCGTCCGGTAAATTGGATTGTCGCCGAAGGCGTCGCGGTGACGGCGCACGCTCTCCTTGGCGATCTCGATCAGGCCGGCGCCCTGGATGGTCGAAGCGGTGCCGGTGAAAAACCGGTCGATCAGGTCGGTCGACAAGCCAACGGCGTCAAAGATCTGGGCGCCGCAATAGGACTGGTAGGTGGAGATGCCCATCTTGGACATCACCTTCATGATGCCCTTGCCAACCGCCTTGATGTAGTTCTTGCGGACCTCGTAAGCCGAAAGCGTGAGGCCGTTGCGGACCCGCAGCTGCTCCAGTGTCTGGAACGCAAGGTAGGGATTGACGGCCTCGGCGCCATAGCCGGCCAGCACACAGAAGTGATGCACCTCGCGGGCCTCGCCGGTCTCGACGACCAGGCCGGTCTGCATACGCAGGCCCTGGCGGATCAGGTGATGATGCACCGCCGCCGTGGCCAGGGCGGCCGGGATCGGAATACGGTCTGCGGAGACCGCTCGGTCGGACAGGATGAGAATGTTATTGTCGGCCAGCACGGCGTCGGTAGCCTCGCGGCAAAGGCGCCCGATGGCCGTATCAAGGCCGTCTGCGCCCTCTTCCGCCGCCCAGGTGGCATCGAGGGTCGCGGTGCGGAAAGCGCCATCCAGCAGCTCATTCACCGCGCGGATCTTGGCCAGATCTTCATCGGTGAGGATGGGTTGGGCCACTTCCAGCCGCTTGTGGGTTCCGGCGTTGCGGCCCAGCAGGTTGGGTCGCGGGCCGATCATGGACACCAGACTCATCACCAGCTCCTCGCGGATCGGATCGATCGGCGGGTTGGTGACCTGGGCGAAGTTCTGCTTGAAGTACTCGTACATCAGCTTCGGACGCTGGGAGAGTACGGCGATGGGCGTGTCTGCGCCCATGGAGCCGATCGGGTCGTCCCCGTCGCGGCCCATGGGCTCGAGGAAGAACTGCAGGTCTTCCTGGGTGTAACCGAACGCCTGCTGGCGATCGAGAAGGGTGTCGGGGTCATTGGTGACCGCTTCGCCGGCGACGCCCTCCATGGAGAGCTCTTCCAGCTTGAACTGGGTCTCCGCCAGCCATTCCTCGTAGGGTTCGGCTTCGGCGAGGGTTCGCTTGATCTCCTCGTCCTCGATGATGCGGCCTTCTTCCATGTCGATGAGCAGCATCTTGCCGGGCTGGAGACGCCACTTGCGGACGATGCGCGCTTCCGGCACGTCCAGCACGCCGACCTCGGAAGCCATGATCACGTGGTCTTCGTCAGTGATCACGAAACGCGCCGGGCGCAGGCCGTTCCGATCAAGAGTGGCGCCGATCTGGCGACCGTCCGTAAAGGCCACGGCGGCGGGGCCGTCCCAGGGCTCCATAAGCGCGGCGTGATACTCGTAGAAAGCCTTCCGCTTGGCGTCCATCAGCGGGTTGCCGGCCCAGGCTTCCGGGATCAGCATCATCACCGCCTGGGCCAACGGAATACCGCCCGCCACCAGCAATTCCAGGGCGTTGTCGAGGCAGGCGGTGTCGGACTGGCCATGCGGGATCAGTGGCCACATCTTGTTGAGGTCCGGGCCGATCAGGTCGCTTTCCAGCGAACGGCGCCGTGCGTTCATCCAGTTCACATTGCCGCGGACCGTGTTGATCTCGCCGTTATGGGCGATGAACCGGTACGGGTGGGCCAGCTTCCAGGACGGGAAGGTGTTGGTGGAGAAGCGTTGGTGGACCAGCGCCAGGGCCGACGTGCATCGCTCGTCCGACAGGTCCTTGTAGAAGGTCCCCACCTGGCCGGCCAGCAACAGGCCCTTGTAGACCACGGTGCGCGTGGACAGTGACGGCAGATAGACGTTGACCAGGTCCGGCAGGCCCCGCTTGGCCGCGACGTCGGCCAGGGGATTCTGGAACTGCTTGCGCACGGCCAGCAGCTTGCGCTCGTGAGCGCCCTGGTCCTTTACATTGGGACCCCGGCCGATGAACGCCTGCCGCACCACCGGCATCGACGCCAGCACGGCTTCGCCCAGGCCTGTCGGATCCGTGGGCACGTCGCGCCACCCGATCAGCGGCTGCTTTTCCACGCGCAGGAAGTGCTCGAACTGCTCCATGGCCGCAGCCCGGCTGAGCGGATCCTGCGGCAGGAAGCACATTGCAACCGCGTATTCGCCCGGCGGCGGAAGCTCGACCCCGGCCTCTTCAGCCCAGGCTCGGTACAAGCCATCAGGGATCTGGATAAGGCAGCCGGCCCCGTCGCCCACAAGCGGGTCCGCGCCCACAGCGCCGCGATGGTCGATATTCAGCAGGATCTGAAGACCGGACCGGACAACCTCGTGCGATTTGCGGCCTTTGATATTCGCGACAAAGCCCACGCCGCACGCATCGTGCTCGTTCGCCGGATCGTAGAGTCCTTGCGGCTCGGGCAGTCCCATCGTCGTCTCTCACACAAGCACGCGTAACCGCGACCCGATACCTCACTTGAGGAGGGCCGTACGTGCATCTCGGGCGCATTTACCCGGCATGATCGGCCCTTGTCGATGGGCAGGACCGCTGGGCGGGGGCAGATTCTTCCAACTGGCGCCGAAGATGCGACGTCGGGCGCGCGTACAGCCGCGTCGCGCGACGTTCAAATTGGCTTTCGAGGGCAGGGGAATGTAGGTTTGGAACTGACGGCATTGACGCGAGACTGGCATGTGGCTGGACATTGATACGCCACCGACGATCGACCGGGCGGTGGCCCCGCCTGCGGCGGTCCGGCCGCTGACGGAAGTCTATTATGGCGGTCCGGATCAGGCGCCTCGCGCGCTGCGTGATCTCCTGAAGGCCCGGGTAGAGGCCGCGCCCGCTGGCAGCGAAATCGTCTGGGCCACTTACTATTTCCGCGACCGGGATCTCGCCGAGAGTCTTGTAGCGGCCCACCGACGTGGTGTTCGGGTGCGAATCCGCATCGAGGCCAGCCCCCGCAGCCCCGATGCCAACCGCGCCGTTATTGACATGCTCCGGGCGGAACTCGGTGATGACCTGCGTGTGCAGCGGGCCTGGTTCGGGCTGGCGCACCTTCACACCAAGATCTACGCCTTCTCCGGTCCGCAGCCGGAAGCCCTGATCGGGTCGTTCAATCCTTCAGGGGACGAAATTCCCGACCCCGGATTGCTGGCGCAAATCGGGGACCAGGACCGGGGCCAGAACCTGCTCGTGGCCTTTCGCGAACCGGGCGTCGCCCGCTCGCTGCATCGTCAGGCCGAACGGATCTGGAAGGGGCACGGCGTCTCGCGCTTCGCCAGTCGGATGAACCGGCCTCGCAGGTTCGAGGATGCACGCCTCTACTATTTCCCACGCCTGAGGCCGGATGTGGTTGACCGCCGGATCGAAAGACTCGGTCCGGGAGATCGGGTTCAGGCGGCCATTTCGCACATGGACAAGGGTCCCTTCGCCAGGCAGTTGGCCGAGGCGGCGGAGCGGGGCGCCGAGATCGATCTGGTGGTTCACGAGACGACCCGCCGGGTGCCCCGAAGCGTTGTTCGGGATCTTGGCAGGGCGGGGGTGAATATCCAGCGCTATTGCGACGCAGGGGACCTGCCAATGCACGCCAAGTTCGTGCTCATTGACGACGGTGGTCAGCGATCAGCCTGGTTCGGCAGTTTCAACTACACGGCGACATCGCGGTACCTGAACCAGGAAGTTCTGGCGCGCAGCACCAACGCCCAGGTCATTGATGATCTGGAGGCCAGGTTCCAGATCCTGTCCGACGAGGCAGCCCAACAGGCCCCGACCTGCGGCGACACGGCGCAGACCACCACCGTCTCAGCGGATCGATAACGCCTACGGCCACGAGAGTGTGAGACGGGCAGGATTGCGCCATCAATAATTCCGCGCGCGACATGAAACTGCAGCAAAGACGCCACAGGCCGGTAACCCAATCAGATCATTTAGCCCCCGCTCGAAGTTCATCACAGATTCATCGGGCAGCACTTGAGCAACGCGACGAGGGGCGAACGCGGTTCGGTTCAAGATCCGCTTCATCCTGCGCGCAAGTCTTTGGAGCGGCAGTTGATGTACTTGGAAGATATAGCCCCCATAGCGTCGATTGAGCGACCGGCCGTCGAGTCCCGGGTGCTTGGCGGCGCCTCCGATCCCGACACCAGCCCCACACGGGATATCAGCGTCCTGACCTATAATGTGCGAGGACTGCCATGGCCCATCGCCAGCGGGCGCGGTGATGCATTGAGGGCGATCGGGCAGGAACTGGCGCAGATGCGGCGATCGGGACAACAACCCGATGTAGTGCTGATCCAGGAGGGGTTCCGCAGCGAGATCGCCGAGCTGGTGCAAACCAGCGGATACCGTTTCTGGGCGCGGGGTCCGGGGCGCGGGTCGGGCTTCGGCCGCCTGACGAGCGCCGGGCTGCACGTCCTGTCAGATGCTCCGATCATTGACGTCAAACGCCACGCCTTCGGCGACTGTGCGGGGCTGGACTGTCTTGCCAACAAGGGCGTCATGTCAGTGCGGATCGTCCCGGATGGTTCAGCAACGCCGATCGACATCGTCAACACTCACCTGAATTCCAAACGCGCTTCACGGGCCGCGCCGGCTGACGCGTTGGCCGCCCACAATCGCCAGGTGCGCCAGCTGAATGCCTTCGTCGACAAAGTCCGCGAGCCGGGGGTCCCGATGGTGGTGGGCGGTGACTTCAATGTGCGCAACGCCCCTCAACGCTACTATTTCAACGCCCTGGAGCGCCCCTACACTGTGGTCAGTGAATACTGCAGTCAGCGAACCGAGGCCGACTGCGGCGTACGCGATGCGGATCCTGTCACTGAACCCTGGCTGCGCTCGCAGGACCTGCAGGCCTTCGTCTCAGATGAGCAGGTGAGCATTCGACCTCTCAAGACCGACCTGATGTTCGCAAACGCAAAGGGCCAACCTCGGCTTTCGGATCACGATGGTTACGTGGTGCGCTATCAGCTCCAGTGGGCGAGGCCAGAGAGCACGCTCAAGTATCGCGCCACAGACTCGGTCGTGGTCAAACCGAGAATGGGCGCCTGGGGCGTGAAGATATCCTGGAAACCCTGACCGCCTGACACCGGGCCGCGATCGATGCGGCCGGGACGGGTCTCCTGGACGCCATGAAGCCTAACCGACGATCCTGACCGGCAGACTCTCGTAGCCCTTTACGAAGCTCGAGCGCACGCGCCGTGGTTCGGCCATGACCTCAATGTGGCTCCAGCGCTTGAGAATCTCTTCCCAGACGATTTTGAGCTGCAACTCCGCGAGCCGATTGCCTACGCAGCGATGGATACCAAAGCCGAACGACAGGTGCTGGCGCGGACGCTCGCGGTCGATGATGAAGGCGTCAGGGTTGGCGATCTCGGCGTCGTCGCGGTTGCCGGAGACGTACCACATGACGACCTTGTCGCCCTTTTTGATGGTCTGGCCACCCAGTTCCACATCCTCGACAGCGGTGCGGCGCATATGGGCCAGCGGCGTTTGCCAGCGGATGATCTCGGGCACCATGCTGGTGACCAGGCTGTGGTCGGCGCGCAGCTTTTCGAACTCGGCTGGGAACTTGCTCAGGGCATAGAGACCCCCGCTGAGGGAATTGCGGGTGGTATCGTTACCGCCCACGATCAGCAGGATTACATTCCCCAGATACTCATCCGGGCTCATGTTCCGGGTGGCGTCGCTGTGGGCCATCATGGAGATCAGGTCGCCCCGCGGCGGCAGATTCACCCGCTCGTTCCAAAGGCCGGTGAAATAGGCCAGACACTCCATGAGCTCGGCCTGACGGGCCTCTTCCGTCTCAACTATTCCGCCAGGCACGGGCAGAGCTGTCGCTACATCGGACCAACGCGTGAGTTTGCGGCGCTCCTCGAAGGGGAAGTCAAACAGGGTCGCCAGCATCTGGGTGGTGAGTTCGATGGATACCCGGTCAACCCAGTCGAAAGTTTCGCCAACCGGCAGGGCGTCGAGGATCTTGCCGGCTCGCTCGCGGATGATCGGTTCCATCTGCATCAGGTTGGCGGGGGAGACGATGGGGCTGACCGCCTTGCGCTGCACGTCGTGCTTGGGCGGATCCATGGCGATGAAACTGGGCCGCCGCAGGTCTGGACGTGCATCGCGGATCGTGATTCCGCCCAGCGCCGCATCCGAGGAGAAGGTGGCGTGGTTGGTGTCCACCGCCATGATGTCCTGATAGCGGGTCACCGACCAGTAGGGGCCGAACTCACTATCCTTGCACCAGTGCACCGGCGCCTCGGCGCGCAGGCGCTCGAAATAGGGCCAGTGGGCGTCGTTCAGGAACAGCTCCGGATCGCCGGGATTCAGATCCTCCAGCGGCGTGGACCATGCCTTTGCCTGGAACTCGTCCTTCAGATTGATCGCGCCATCGGCCATGAACGTGTCTCCCTCGCATGAACATGCGCCTATTTTGGGCCAGTTCGCAAATCGTGGCCGTCAGTCTTGTTTGTCTCAACTGGCTCCGGCGTCGCCCATGGGGGGCGGACCGGGGGGCGGGGGAAAGGCCAGCGGCGCCAGAGCTGCGCCCGGCGATCCCGCGACCGCGGCCCGATAGAGCGCGTCGCCGAGCGGGCTGTAGGTGACGGCCTCGACGACCAGAAGCATCCCGAACATGGCCGCCAACCCCCGACCCCAGGCCGGGTGCACGCGCCCGCTGCGACGATGGTCGGCCCATATTCCGACAAGGGGGAAGATCAATGAAACGACGAATGTCGCCTCCCAGGCCCAGGGCGTCAGCAGCGGCATGGGCAGCAATCGGCCAAGGCCGGGGCCGAGAAGTATCGCCATCGCGCAAAAGTGCAGGCGTCGATGCCAGTCTGTCTGTCGCCGCAGCGCGATCGCAGCTGTGGTCAGTCCCACGAACGTGAGCAGCGACAGGATATCGAACACAAGGAACTGCAGCGGACGGAAAAAGAACGGGATTTCCCCCCGACGCGCCATGTCAACGGTCACGGCGCACCCGAGCACGAGCATCGCCAGGATCCAGCCGGCGCCGATCCAGCCGAGGCGGCGATGAAGCGCGGTCCGACCTGTGGCGACGAATATGTTCTGCAGCAGGTAGATCCCCAGCCAACCCATGAAAACGACGGCATGCGCATGGACCATCAGCGGCGCGGAGAAGCTGGATCTGCCCATCGCCAGTTGAACCGAGAAGCCCGCGACGAGCACCACGGCCATGGCGATCGCCGCGCCCAGGAAGAAGCCGTCATCCCGAGTATCCGGCAAGAGCGGCCTTTCAGTCGTCGTTGTCACTCTGACTTCCCCCTATTGATGCTGCCGGGCGCGTAGCCTAACCCGCCGCCTCGTTGATCTGGGCCTTTGGACGAGAGGATGGGACGACCGGGATCTCGTGATCCTCAAGCGGCTTCATCCATGTCTTGCGCGCCATCGCGGCGGCCAGATACGGGGCAAGTTCCGTTTGCTTGCGGGCCTCACGCTCTGCCACCTCGGCCTTGAACGTCGGCATCACCTCGGCGGCGAACAATTCCAGCGACTCACAGATGTGAGCGTGCCGGTTGCGACCAGCCTGTTGCAGGAAGATAACCTGATCCACCCCTGCAGCCTGAAAGGCGGCGATGTGCTGGCGTATATCGTCGGGGGTGCCAATGCCGTTGGCGTTGAACTTCGCCGCTTTTCGCGCGGCGATTATCTCGTCGTCGCTGGCTGCGCGGGACTTCTGGAAATCCTCGAACAGGGTAGAGCGGCCTGGCACGGCATCGTGGGCCACCAGGGCGTTGACCGCATAGGAGAAGAACTCGAACCCCTCCTGCCCGCGCCGGATCGCCTCGTCACGATCGTGGTGGACCGAGAAGTTCGAGACCATGGCGATATTGGCGTTCACCGCGTGGCCGATGGGGACACACGCTTCCGACTTGATGATCCCGTAGTAGATATCGGCCCAGGCCCGCGCCTCCTCCGGATTCACAAAGGAGAACGCCAGCGCGCCCACGCCAAGGGAAGCCGCCACCTTGATGGTGTCACGATTGGTGCAGGCCATCCACATGGGCGGATGGGGTGACTGCATCGGCTTGGGGATCACATTGCGGCAGGGAAAGGAGAAGCTTTTGCCCTCGAAGCCCGGATAGGGGTCCATCACCATCATGTTGGCGATCTGCTCGGCGGCCTCGATGGCCATGGCTCGCTTCTCGCGGGCGGGAATGCCGAAGCCGCCCAGTTCCAGCCGGGTCGCCCCCTCGCCGATGCCGAAGTCCAGCCGGCCGCGGGAGATGATGTCGAGGGTCGCCAGACCCTCGGCGGTGCGCGCCGGGTGGTTGTAGTTGGGGATCACCTGCCGGATGCCGTGGCCTACCCGGATGTTCCTGGTCAGGGCCGCGCAGGCTGACAGGAACACCTCAGGCGCGGAGGAGTGGGAGTACTCCTCGAGGAAATGATGCTCTACCTCCCAAGCGTAGTCATAGCCCAGCCGGTCCGCGAGCACGACCTGCTCCAGGGCGTCATGGAACATCCTGGCCTCGTCGCCCGGATTCCAGGGTTTGGGCAGCTGGTGCTCATAGAAAATCCCGAACCGCATGGCGCGTTTGCTCCTGATGGTCGGCGCGCTTCGGCGCTCTTGAGTTCACTTTCGCGTTGGACCGCGTGCGATGGCAAGCCCGTTGACGTCCCCGTCTGTCGGGGCGAGCGTCGGGCTCCCGCCGGAAGATCGGGAATTGGGAGAGCGCCATGAGCGAAACTGCATCGCCGGGAACCTGGGTGGGTCCGTTCCGGACGCCCCGCAACATGGCCGCCGAGGCCCGGGGTTCGATCCATGACGACGCCACGGCGACCCGACTGGGCTTTCGTGGCGGTACGGTGGCAGGCTCGATCCACCTGGACCAGTTCGTGCCGCGCCTGGTGGAAACCTTCGGACCGCAATGGTTCGAGACCGGCGGGCTATCGGTCTATTTCACCCAGGCGACCGTGGACCGCGAAGAGGTTCAATGCGCTGTCGAGCCCGGCGCGGACCGCCTGCGACTATCGATGCACAACCGGGACGGCGCCCTGATCTGCCAGGGGACCGCATCGGCCCAGCCCGACGCCTGGTCGGAACTGGCGCGTCGGTTCGATACACAGACCCCTGCGGCGGCCGGAGCGCTGCGCATCCTGGCTGCGATGCAGGTCGGCGATGAAAACCACGATCTGGCCGTGGCCGTGGCGCCGGAGACCCTGGCCCTTTCGCTTGGCGTCATCACCGAGGCCCTGCCGGCCTATGAGACCGGTATCCTGCCCCCGTCACTCGTGATCCACATGGCGCACATGACGCGCGAGGCGGTGATGGCGAAATCCACCCGCCCGCAAGTCGCCCTCTACGGCGCGCTGGAGGTGCAGAACCTGGCCGGGCCACTCAGGGTCGGCGTCGACTATCGGGCCCGCACCAGGGTGCTCAAGCTGAGCGAGAGTCCCAGGACCGAGAACGTCTGGTATGAAGTCATCTTCGCCGGGGCAGGGCACGACATCGCCCGCGTCCTTTATTTCCTGCGGGTGCTGAAAGGCTCCTCCCCCCTCTGGGCGCAGGGCTGAATTCGAGCAGACGAGACCTCGATGGACGACGCCGCGCCCACCCTCGCCAACAGCCTGGACCTGTCTGCCTTCTGGATGCCGTTCACCGCAAACCGGCAGTTCAAGGCCGCGCCGCGTCTGTTGGCGACTGCAGCCGGAATGTATTACCGCACGGACGATGGCCGCGAAATTCTGGACGCGACCTCGGGTCTCTGGTGCGTCAACGCAGGTCACGGGCGTATCGAGATCGCCGACGCCGTCCACAAGCAGCTGATGACCCTGGACTATGCGCCCACATTCCAGATGGGCCATCCCGTCGCCTTTGACTTCGCTTCGGCGCTGGCGAAGTTGACGCCATCGGGCCTCGACCGGGTATTCTTCACAAACTCGGGATCGGAGGCGGTCGATACCGCGCTGAAGATCGCCATGGCCTATCACCGCGCCCGCGGCCAGGGACAGCGCACCCGCATCGTGGGTCGCGAGAAGGGCTATCACGGCGTCGGCTTCGGGGGGATATCGGCAGGCGGGCTGGTGAACAATCGCCGGACTTTTGTAACCCTGCCCTCGGACCATATGCGCCACACTCATGATCCGGCGCGGAACGCGTTTTCCCGGGGACTGCCCGCGCACGGCGCCGAACGGGCCGAAGATCTCGAACAGCTGATCGCGCTGCACGGCGCCGAAACCCTGGCGGCGGTGATCGTCGAGCCAGTGTCGGGGTCCGCCGGGGTGCTGCCGCCGCCGGTGGGCTATCTGGAGCGCCTGCGCGCCATCTGCGACGCCCATGGAATCCTGCTGATCTTCGATGAGGTGATCACCGGCTTCGGGCGACTGGGCTCAGCCTTCGCCGCCCATCATTTCGGCGTGGTCCCTGACCTGATGACGACAGCCAAGGCGATCACCAACGGTGTTCTTCCGATGGGCGCCGTGTTCGCCAGCCGGGGGGTACACGACGCGGTGGTCGACAGCGGCGCGCAGGGCGCCATCGAGTTCTTCCACGGCTACACCTATTCCGGTCATCCGGTAGCCGCCGCCGCCGGGCTCGCCACGCTGGAGATCTACCGCCGCGAGGGCCTGTTGACCCGCGTCAGGGGCCTCGCCGAAACCTGGGAGACGGCGATCCACAGCCTGGCGGACGCGCCGCACGTGACCGACATACGCAACCTTGGCCTTATGGCGGGGCTTGACCTGGCTCCGCGTCCCGGAGCTCCGGGCGCCCGTGGCTATGAAATGCTGGTTCGCATGCTGGAGGCAGGCGTTCTCGTACGCGCCACCGGCGACACCATCGCCCTGTCTCCGCCTCTGATCGTCAGCGAGGGCGAGATCGGCAGGATCGTGGAAACACTGCGCCGGGTCATTTCGACGCTCGACTGACCGCCCTGGCGATCGCCGCCACGCGCGCCGACGTCGGAAGGGGGACGCCATCCAGACTGGCCACCGCGCGCACGCCGATGAGGCTGTTGGTGATGAACATTGGCGCGCCGGCCAGACGGCCCGGGTTGGCGAATACCTCTTCCACCGGCAGCCCGAGGCCATGGCAGGCCGCGATCACTTCGCGGCGCATGATCCCATCCAGAACCCCACATTCGAGGCTGGGCGTGAACACCTCGTCATGGCGAATCCAGAATACATTGGCCGCTGCGGCGCAGGCGATCTCGCCGGCGGTGTTCAGCATCAGCGCTTCCTCGGCTCCCGCCCTGCGCGCCTCGGTCCGGGCCAGAACGTTGTCGAGGTAGGACAAGGATTTCAGCCGCGACGTCGGCGAGCGGTCATTGCGACGGACGCGGGCGGTGGCCAGGGTGACCGGGCCGGCGGGAAGCTCCGAAGGCGCAGCCGATACGACCAGCCGTGGCGCCAGCACCTCCGGGAGATCAAGCCCACGACCGCCCGATCCCGCGGTCCAGCTCAGCCGGACAGCGGCGCGATCAGCGGGCCCGAGGCCGCGAACCGCGGCATCGGCGGCCGAACGCATATCCCGCCGGTCCGGCAGGGGCAGGCCCAGCGCCCGGCAGCCCCGCTCCAGGCGTTCCACATGGGCGTCCCAGTGTTCCGGTTCGCCCGATGCCCACAGCACGGTCTCGAACAGTCCGTGGCCCAGGGTGAAGCCACGGTCATCCATGGGGATATCAGTCATGTCGCCCCCGTCAGCGCCCTGAGGATGGCGCCGATCTTGGCCGTCGTCTCCCGCACCTCGGACATCGGATCGCTATCGGCGACGATTCCGCCGCCCGCGCGGGCTTCGAACACCCAGCCTGCCGGGTTTTCGCTCAGCGCCACAGTGCGGATCAGGACGCTGGCCTCCAGGGCCCCATCGAGGCCGAGCCAAAACAGGCTGCCGCAATAGGGACCCCTGGGCGGCTCGTGGCGGGCGATCACAGACATAGCCGCCAGCTTGGGCGCGCCCGTCACCGAGCCTGGCGGGAAGGCAGCACAGAAGGCGTCCCAGGCCGTGGCGCCAGACCTCAGCCGCCCCCGGACGCGTGAAACCAGGTGGTGGACATTGGCATAGCTGCGCAGGACCGCCAGCGCCGGGACACTTACGGTGCCGGGATCGCAGACCCGGGCCAGATCATTGCGCATCAGGTCGACGATCATCAGATTTTCGGCCTGGTCCTTGGCGCTGGCCTGAAGTTCGGCGGCCAGCGCCGCATCGCTCACCGGGTCGGCGCCGCGTGGACGGGTGCCCTTGATCGGCTGGCTTTCGGCCCATAGTGCGTCACCTTCCCGACGAACCGACAGGAACTGCTCCGGTGAATTGGAGACCAGGGCGCAACCGGGAAGACGCAGGTAGGCCGCATAGGCCGCCGGGCTCTGGCGCGTCAGTCGGCGGAAGAGATCGAACGGTGTGACCCCTGCCGCAAGCCGCCCTCGCCAGGGCCGGGCCAGATTGGCCTGGAACAGGTCGCCGGCGGCAATCCGGCCGACGGTGTCCGCCACTGCCAGGGCGTGGTCAGTGTCGGACACAGCGCACGCAACCTCAACGGCCAGCACGCCGGTTCGCGCGCAGCATCGCGGGCCGTCCAGCCAGGTCAACGCCGCATCCGCCCGAGCCTTTGCCACGAGGGCATCGGGGCCCCGACCCACGGCCACCGCGCGCCGGTCGCCGGCGTGGAACGCTAGCAGCGCCGGATAGCGCAGAGCGATAAGGTCCGGCGTCTCGCCCCTCGCCTGGGGCGCCGTGGGTTCGAACTCAGCAGAAAGTTCATAGGAGGCGAGGCCCACCAGACCGCCCTGGAACGGCGGCCCTCCGGCGCACCGTTCAGCGCTTGCACAATCCAGATCTGCGGGTTCCTCACCCCCGATCGCCGGCAGGGGATGGCGCAGGACATATGACCATCCACCTTCGCCCGACAGCAGCACGCAGGCATGCGTCTCATCGGCGAAAGCCGACGCGACTTCCAGCGGGTCGGCCCATGCGAAGGCGCGTAGCGTCACAGCTCTCAGATCACCGGAAGTATCGAGGATTTGGGGGCCGCTCGTCACGCGCTGCCTATAGCCCATCTCTTGCGGATTCGCCTGCGCTTGCCTGCCGCTTCGGAAGGCGCGTGTGATGTGCAAAACGCCAGGAGGATGCGATGGCCTATGAGACCCTGCTCTACGAGCTAGACGGGCCCGTTCTTACGATCACACTCAATCGTCCGGACAAGCTGAACGCCTACACCGCCACCATGGGCGCCGAGCTGACCGACGCGTTTCAGAGAGCGGATGCGGACGACGCTGTGCGGGTGGTGATTGTCACGGGCGCGGGTCGGGGCTTCTGCGCGGGCGCAGACATCTCGGCCGGCGCCGGCGCTTTCGACACCAAGGCGGAAGGGTCCGTGGCGTTCCAGGCTCCGGGACAGGCGCGGGCCGAGGGCGGCGGATTCGTGGGGGCCATCTATGGCTGTCGCAAGCCATCCATAGCAGCGATCAATGGGGCGGCCGTGGGCGTGGGCGCCACGCTGACCCTGCCGATGGACATCCGGATCGCAGCGTCGGGCGCGCGGATAGGCTTTATCTTCGCGCGTCGCGGCCTGGTGCCGGAGGCCGGCAGCGCCTGGTTCCTGCCCCGGCTGGTGGGCTTGCCGCAGGCGCTGCGCTGGTGCCTGACGGGCAAGCTGGTTCCGGCCGACGAGGCCCTGGCCGGCGGACTTGTGAGCGAGGTCGTCGATCCGGACCAGTTGCTGGTTCGCGCTCGCGAGATCGCGATGGAGATCGCCGAAAACACCGCGCCCGTGTCCATCGCGCTGGCGCGGCAGATGCTATGGCGCTTCTCCGGCGAACCGGATCCCTCGGGCGCGCTGGCCGTGGATGGGCGCCTGTCGATGATCCTGGGCGCCGGCCCCGACGTGAAGGAAGGCGTCAGCGCCTTCCTGGAGAAGCGCCCGCCCCGGTTCCCGGGGCGGGTGTCCGAGGACATGCCGGACCTCTATCCCTGGTGGAAGGACTAGCTGCCCCAGAACCCCGACTGTGGCGGATAGAGCACGCCGGACTCAACCCGGCAGCCGCCGGGGCGGTCCTGCGCAAGCCACCAGGGGCCGTCGAGATCGCAGGCGTCAGCCTGGGCGGCGACCCATAGATGGGGGGCGATGGAGAGGGAACTGCAGACCATGCAGCCCGCCATGACGCCGAGTCCGAGCGCCCGCGCACGGTCCGCCATGGCCAGCGCCTCGGTCAGGCCGCCGGCCTTGTCGAGCTTGATGTTGACCATCTGATAGCGCCCGGCCACCTGCTCCAGGTCTTCGGCGGTATGGACCGCCTCGTCGGCGCAGAGCGGGGCTGGATAATCCAGGCCCTCGAGTTCCTGGTCTGCGTCAGCGGGCAGCGGCTGTTCCAACATGATCACGTTCAGCCGCGAAATCTGGTCGGCCATGGCCAAGAGGACAGCGAGGGTCCAGCCCTCATTGGGATCGACAATCAGCCGCGCGTCCGGGGCGCCCTCGACCACGGCAGCCAGGCAGGCAGCGGGTTGTTCGGCATCCAGCTTGACCTTCAGCAGCGGCGCATCGACCACCGCTGCCGCCGCGGCGCGCATGGCGGCCGGGGCGCCCAGGCTGATGGTCACAGCGGTCGGTATCGGACCAGGCGGCGGGCGACCCAGACGCTGGCCCACAGAGCGGCCGCTACGGCGCGCCTCAAGATCCCAGAGCGCGCAGTCCAGCGCGTTGCGCGCTGCGCCGGCCGGGAGTGCGGCCAGTACGGCTTCTATCGGCATACCGCTGCGCAGCCGGTCGCCCACGGCGGCCAACCGGGCCGCGACACCATCCAGGGTTTCGCCATAACGGGCGTAGGGCACACACTCGCCGCGCCCCAGGACCTCACCATCGGCCAGTTCGGCGACGACCACCTCGGCATGGGTCTTGACGCCGCGCGAGATGCGGAATGGCGCGCGCAGGGCCAGACGTTCGGCACGGACACGGAGGACGAGGCTCATGCGCGGCTTTTCACCCATCCGGCGCAGAACGTCGACAGGGTGATCACCCAGACCGTTGGCGTCATCGGTCGGAATTTTGTGGCGTTGTTGGTGATGCCGTGGCGGCAGGCGACTTCAGCCCCGGTGTTGTCTTTTCTGCGATCATTGGCGGATTGGCGGCGATCATCACGGCCAGTATTCTACTGGGCGCCATCGTCCATGACACGGTGCAGGACCTGAACGGGGCGCGTCCGAAGGTCTTCGGGTAGCCGGACCCCTCTTCACCTCCCTAGCGTCATCACGGTATCTGGCGGCCACGCCTTGAGGAGATCGCCATGATCCAGACCGACGCCCGCACCGTCTATGACCAGGACCTGACGCTATTCCGGGATCAGGTGCGCAAGTTCTTTGACAAGGCGCTCTATCCGCACCTGGACCGCTGGGAGGAGGACGGCCTCGTCGACCGCGACTTCTGGCTGGCCTGCGGCGAGGCGGGGTTGCTGTGTCCGACCCTGCCGGTGGAATATGGCGGCCTGGGCCTCGATTTCCGGTTCAACGCGGTGATTGACGAGGAACTGGCCTATGCGGGTTCCAGCGCAGGCATCACCCTGCAGTCGGACATCGTTGCCGACTACATCCTGAACTATGGCTCCGATGAGCAAAGGCAGCACTGGTTACCGAAGATGATCTCCGGCGAGGCGATCACCGCCATCGCCATGACCGAGCCCGGCACAGGCTCCGACCTGCAATCGGTGCGCACCACCGCCATCCGCAGCGGCAATGAGTATGTGATCAACGGCTCCAAGACCTACATCACCAATGGCCAGAACGCCGACCTGATCATCCTGGTGGCCAAGACCGACCCCTCGGCCGGCGGCAAGGGGATCTCGCTGATCCTTGTGGAGGCCACACGGGCGGGGTTCTCGCGCGGGCGCAACCTGGACAAGATCGGCCAGAATTCGGCGGATACCTCGGAGCTGTTCTTCGAGGACGTGCGCGTGCCGATCACCAACTGCCTGGGCGAGGAAGGCCGGGGGTTCGCCTATCTGATGAGCCAGTTGCCGCAGGAGCGCCTGGGCATCGCCATCTCCGCCCAGGGCGGCGCACAGCGCGCCTTCGATGAGGCGGTGAAGTTCACCAAGGAGCGAAAAGCCTTTGGCCAGTCGGTTTTCGACTTCCAGAACACTCGTTTCACCCTGGCCGGCCTGAAGGCCAAACTGCAGGCCGGCTGGGCGCACATCGACTGGTGCCTGGCGCGCCACCTGGAAGGCAAGCTGACGGCAGCGGAGGGCTCGGCCGCGAAGCTGTTCCACACGGAGCTGCAGTGGGAGGTCTGTGACGCGGCCCTGCAACTGCATGGGGGGGCCGGCTACATGAACGAGTACCCCATCGCCCGGCTGTGGCGCGACGCCCGGGTCCAGCGGATTTATGGCGGCACATCGGAGATCATGAAGGAAGTCGTCGCCCGCTCTATCTAGACCGCCGCGTGACAGTCGCGCCCCCGTCCGCTATCGGGACGCGCAAGTTTCGAGGACGGGTCATTGGGCGAAGAGACGGAAGAGCAAGGCTGGGCCACAGCCAGAACGCTGGCGGAGGCCCTGCCCTATATCCAGACCTACGATCGTGAGACCGTGGTCATCAAATATGGCGGCCACGCCATGGGGGATGAGTCGGTGGCCCGGCTGTTCGCCACGGACGTTGTCCTCCTGAAGATGCTGGGTCTACACCCCGTTGTCGTCCACGGTGGTGGTCCGCAGATTTCGGCCATGCTGGACCGCGCCGGCGTAAAGTCGACGTTCATCGACGGCCTGCGGGTCACGGACGCGGCCACCATGGAAGTCGCCGAGATGGTGCTGTCCGGCGCCATCAACAAGGAAATCGCCAGCTGGATCACCCAGGCCGGATCGCAGGCCAAGGTGCGCGGCGTAGGTCTTTCCGGCAAGGACGCGCGGCTGATCACCGTCGAAAAGGTCACCCGGACCCGGAAGGATCCGGATTCAGAGATCGAGAAAGTGGTCGATCTGGGATTTGTCGGCGAACCCAAGGCCATCGACACCACGATCATCAAGGCGCTGCTGAGCGCCGACGACGACTATATTCCCGTGATCGCGCCGATCGGCGTATCGGAGGAAGGCCAGACCTACAATATCAACGCCGACACCGTGGCCGGCGCTCTGGCAGGCGCGCTGGACGCAAAGCGTATGCTGTTGCTGACAGATGTGGCCGGCGTGCTGGACAAGGACGGCAACCGGCTCGCCCAGATGACCGTCGCCGAGGCCCGACAGGCGATTGCGGACGGGGTGGCGACCGGCGGGATGATCCCCAAGCTGGAAACCGCCATGGCGGCCGTCGAGGCCGGCGTCGAGGCCGTGGTGATCCTGGACGGCCGCAGGCCCCATGCCATGCTGGTGGAACTGTTCACCGAGCACGGATCCGGCACCATGATCCGCCGATGAGCGCCGACCTGCGCCATATCGACACCTGGCTGTTCGACCTGGACAACACCCTCTATCCGGCCGAGTCGGGATTCATGGCCGAGATGGTCGTGCGGATGACCGATTACGTCGAGAAGGTCACTGGCCTGCCCCGGGATGAAGCATTCCGGCTGCAGAAAGCCTATCTGGCCGAGCATGGCCTGACCCTGAAGGGGATGATGTTGAACCACGGCGTGGACCCGGCCGAGTTTCACGCCATCTTCCACGACCTGTCGCTGGAGGCGCTGGCCCATGAGCCGCAGCTCCTGGCAGCCCTGGAGCGGCTGCCGGGGCGGCGGCTGATCTTCACTAACGCCGATGACGTTCATGCGGAGCGCGTGCTGGAGCGCCTCGGTCTCAGCCACCTTTTCGACGACGTATTCCACATCGGTTCGGCCAACTATGAACCCAAGCCCAGCCCCGAGGCCTTCGCCCTGATGAGCGCGGCGCACAGCATCAATCCGGCTGTCACTGCCTTTTTCGAGGACGCCGAGCGCAATCTGGCGCCGGCCGCCGAGCTTGGCATGACCACCGTGCTGGTCGGCGCGCACGCCGCCTTATCCACCGCTCAATTTGTCCATCACAGAACCGATACGCTGGCGCCTTTCCTTACCAGCGCGCAACTCCGGGAGGCCGCCTGATGTCCGAAGACCTGAAGCGCATCATTGAAGCTGCCTGGGAGGCTCGGGACGGCGTCAACACAGGCACCAGGGGCGAGATCCGTGACGCCGTGCGCGAGACCCTTGACCAGCTGGACAGCGGCGTCCTTCGGGTGGCGTCCCGCGGCGATGATGGCGTCTGGACCACCCATCAATGGGCCAAGCAGGCGATCCTGTTGTCGTTCCGCCTGAATCCGAACGAGTTGATGGAAGGTGACGCTCCGGGGCCTTACTGGGACAAGGTGCCGTCGAAGTTCGCCGGCTGGGACGCTGCGCGGTTTGAAGCCGCAGGCTTTCGCGCCGTGCCCGGCGCCGTTGCGCGCCGAGGGGCGTTCATCGCGCGCAATGTGGTGCTGATGCCGTCGTTCGTGAACATCGGCGCCTATGTGGACGAGGGGACCATGGTCGATGGCTGGGCCACGGTCGGGTCCTGCGCCCAGATCGGCAAGAACGTCCACCTCTCAGGCGGCGCAGGCATTGGCGGGGTGCTGGAGCCGCTGCAGGCCAATCCCACGATCATCGAGGACAACTGCTTCATAGGCGCGCGCTCCGAGGTCGCCGAGGGTGTGATCGTACGTGAAGGCAGCGTGCTGTCGATGGGGGTCTACCTGACCTCGACCACCCCCATCGTCGACCGCAAGACCGGCGCGGTCTTCACTGGCGAGGTGCCGCCCTATTCGGTGTTGATGTCGGGATCGCGCCCCAATGCCACAGACCCGTCCCTGCCCTCGACCTATTGTGCGGTGATCATGAAGACGGTGGACGAGCGCACCCGATCAAAGACCTCGATCAACGAGCTGCTTCGGGACTGACCGGCGCCGGATAGGCGGTATCGCCTGCGATCGACCCGAGCGCCGCCCGGCGCCAGTCAAAGCCTTCTACGTCGCGCACTTTCTGCGCGACGATGTTGCTGTGGCAGTAGAGCGCTCTCACGGGCTGGAACCGCAGGTAACGATCAGCGTAGGCGGAGAAGCGCCCGACGATCGGGTTCTGCATCGCGGCCTCCACGCACTCGAAGCCCAGCGCCGGCGAAAACAGAGCCCTCAGACCCATGTCGCTGAACTGGAAGAAGTGCCAGGGCCGTTCGTGCGACGAATAGGAAAAGTGGGTCTCGACGAACACCAGCCCGCCCGGCTTCAGCACCCGGGCGATCTCCTCGGCCACCACCCAGGGCATGGCCAGGTGTTCGAAGACCGCCGTCGAGTAGACCACATCGAACAAGCCCTCAACGAGGTCTGACAACCGATGCGCGTCGCCGGCCACGTCGACGTTAGGGCCCGGGTAATAGTCGAACCCGACATACTCAGCGTGCGACAGGCGACCCCGCATGGGCGGGCCACCCGCCACCTCGCGGCTGCCGATCTCCAGGATGCGGAAGCCAGGCTTGTCGCCCGCCTCCACCACGCGGTCGGCAAAAGTCGCGTGGGCGGTCAGGCGGGCCGGACCCGGCACATCAGCCGCCAGATAGGCCTTGTCCAGGCGTGGTCCGACCGCAGAGAGCAAGAGGCGCACAATAGTCCCGCCGACCTCACGCATCGCCGATGCCAATCCCACTACCCTACTCCTGTCGGCCACCGCTTAGAGCGTCATCATCGTGTTGCTCTATTTTGAATATAAGAACTATCGATTGGATCAATATCAAGGAGTTGCCTACACCCGTCAGCGAAGATCTGACGCTAGCAGGAGCCGCACATGTCCACCGAGTCCAAATGCCCTATGGCGGGCGCACGCCGAGCCACCACCGCTGGCGCGTCTGGCAACGCGACCTGGTGGCCGAACCAGCTCAACCTCAAGGTCCTCCACCAGCACTCGCCCGTGTCCGACCCGATGGGCCCGGCTTTCAACTACGCAGCAGAGTTCAGGACGCTCGACCTCGATGCGGTAGTGGCCGACCTCCACGCGCTGATGACCGACTCCCAGGACTGGTGGCCCGCCGACTATGGCCACTATGGCCCCTTCTTCATTCGCATGGCCTGGCACAGCGCCGGCACTTACCGTACCGGCGATGGCCGCGGCGGGGCGGGCTCGGGCACGCAGAGGTTCGCACCGCTCAACAGTTGGCCGGACAATGGGAACCTCGACAAGGCGCGTCGCCTGCTGTGGCCGATCAAGCAGAAGTACGGCCGCAAACTTTCATGGGCCGACCTGATGATCCTGGCCGGCAATGTCGCGCTGGAGTCCATGGGCTTCAGGACTTTCGGCTTCGGCGGCGGCCGCGTCGACGTCTGGGAGCCGGAGGAGGACATCTACTGGGGTCCCGAGGGCAAGTGGCTTGCCGATGAGCGCTATAGCGGCGACCGCGATCTGGAGAAGCCTCTGGCCGCCGTCCAGATGGGCCTGATCTACGTCAATCCGCAGGGACCGAACGGCAATCCCGATCCGCTGGCCTCGGCCCGCGACATCCGCGAGACCTTCGCGCGTATGGCCATGGACGATGAGGAAACCGTGGCCCTGATCGCCGGCGGCCACACCTTCGGCAAGGCGCACGGCGCAGCTGACCCGGACCAGTATGTCGGTCCCGAACCTGAAGGCGCCAGCCTTGAGGAACAGGGCTTCGGCTGGACCAACCGCTTCGGCAGCGGCAAGGGCGTACACACCATCACCAGCGGCCTGGAAGGCGCCTGGACCCCCACGCCGATCACCTGGGACAACAGCTACTTCGACACCCTTTTCGGCCATGAATGGGAGCTGACGAAGAGCCCCGCCGGCGCCCAGCAGTGGACACCGAAGGCCGGCGCCGCGGCCGACGCGGTTCCGGATGCCCATGATCCGTCGCGCCGGCACGCCCCGATGATGGCCACCACCGACCTCGCGCTGCGGGCCGACCCCGACTATCTGCGTATCTCGGAACACTTCCACGAAAACCCGCAGGCTTTCGCCGACGCCTTCGCCCGCGCCTGGTTCAAGCTGACCCACCGCGATATGGGCCCCCGCACCCGTTACCTGGGCCCGCAAGTCCCAGCCGAAGTGCTGATCTGGCAGGATCCGGTGCCTTCGGTGGATCACGCCCTGATCGACGCCACGGATGTCGCGGCCTTGAAGGTCAGGATCCTGGCCGCCGGCCCAAGCGCCACCGAGCTGGTCGAAACCGCCTGGGCCTCGGCATCGACCTTCCGGGGATCCGACAAGCGCGGCGGAGCCAACGGCGCGCGCGTCCGTCTGGCCCCGCAGAAGGACTGGGCGGTCAACAAGCCGCAACAACTGGCGCGGGTGCTGTCGACGCTGGAGGCCATCCAGGCCGAATTCAACACCGGTCGTACCGATCGCAAGCAGGTCTCGCTGGCTGACCTGATCGTGCTGGGCGGCGACGCCGCGGTGGAAGCCGCCGCCAGGGCCGCGGGACACGACGTGACCGTCGGTTTCACGCCCGGTCGCACCGACGCCTCGCAGGAACAGACAGACGTTGACTCCTTTGCCGTGCTTGAGCCGGCCGCCGACGGGTTCCGGAACTATCTGAAGCCCGGCCTGGCGATTTCCGCCGAGGAACTGTTGCTTGATCGCGCCCAGCTTCTGACCTTGTCGGCGCCGGAAATGACAGTGCTGGTGGGCGGCTTGCGCGCCCTGGGCATAACTTCAGGCGAGGCGGCGCATGGCGTTCTGACCGCCCGCCCCGGCGTGCTGACCAACGACGTCTTCGTCAATCTGACCGACATGGCCACCGAGTGGCGGCCCGCGGCGGAGGCCGGCGTATTCGACGGGAGCGATCGGGCCTCCGGGGCGCTGACCTGGACCGCCACCAGGGCAGATCTGGTATTCGGCTCGAACTCCCAGCTGCGCGCCATTGCCGAGGTCTATGCCAGCGACGACGCCGAGGCAGCCTTCGTGGCCGACTTCGTGAAAGCCTGGACCAAGGTGATGAACCTGGATCGCTTCGACCTGTGACGTGACGGCCGAGGTAAGGTTCAGTGGGTGCTGTCGGAGTCCATGACGTGCTCGTAAACCGCCTTCGCCGTCCCCGCGATGGTGCTGGCGGCGGTGCGTAGCGCCGTCTCACCCACGTAGGTTTCCGCGGCCTCTGAAAGCGCCATCAACTCCTCGGCCACGGCCGCAAGCTTCAGATACACGTCACGATCATTCATGGCCCCTTGTCGACTAGGTTCCCTGCGTCACGCAAGGGCGGTCAAACCGGGCTGCAAGTTTGGCTTGCAGCCCGGGATTATGCATTCAGTAGCCGTTGGCCACCACGCTGGCGATCAGGCCAGTCGCCACAATCAGACGGACAAAATTGCCATCAGCATAGATCCAGCGCTGGCCTCGTGGGGCCTGCGCCAGGCCATAGTAGTGGGGTTCCTGGACATAGAAACGGCGATAGGCGCGTGGCACATAGGCGCCACGGCGCCAGGCGCGGCCCCGCACGCTGGTTTGGTATCCATAGCCGGGCGCATACCAATACCCGGAGCGCTGACCGCGATAGGCGTTCCACTCGGTGCGCTCCCGCCATGTCTCCTGCCGACTGCGGTCGTAGCGTAGCTCGCGCCGGCTCTCGCGCACATCGGCACGATCGCGGGCCAGTTCTCGCTGCTCCTTTTGCGTGATCACGCCGTCGCGGCGAGCGTCGTGTTGGTCTGCCTTCAGTTCCTGGCGGTTTTCGCGGTGCTCCTGACGATCCTCATGCTGTTCTCGACCCGGTTGGGCCGCTTCGACGACGACAGGTGACAGTGACGTCGACAAGGCCAGCAGCAAGATCAATGCGGACTTCATGGGTATTCCTCTGAGGGGTGGTCCCCACAGCACCAACCCGGCAAAGCGCGTTTGGTTCATCTGGCGCAGCACGCCAACGGTCGCTGACCGATACCATTCCGCGTCCGCGCCTGTCGTGAACGCGTACTTCTGTCGCCATGGCTAGGCGGGGGGTGCAGCCCCTGTCACCAGAAGATGCTGGTTCTGCTCCCGGAGCCGCGCCCCGGCCTCATCGAACAGGAAGGGCAAAAAGGCGAACCGCGTGCCGCGTGTGACCGGGGTCGCCTCATGCAGCAGCGAGCAGGAAAACACCACCGCGCCACCGGTAGGCGGGCGGTAGGTACGAGAGCCAAACTCCGGAAAACGCAGGTCGCCACCCTCGAATTCCTCGGCATTCAGATTGATGGAGACGGCGAACTTGCGGTGAGCAGTGGCCGAGGTCGTGTTGTCCCGATGCGCCTTGAAGTAGCCCCCGTCCGAGGCGTCGTAGCAGGCCACGATATAGCGTTCGATCCTCGTCACCTGAAACTGGAAGGCCTTGAAGATCTCCGGAACCAGCCGCTTGTCTATCCGGTTGCGCAGTGCGGCCATCAGCGGCTCATCGGTAATCGTGGTGTCCCGGCGACGTTTGAAATCGTCCAGCACACCAATGGTCTTGCCGTCCTTTTCCCGCATCACCCCAGAGGGGGAGCCTCCATCAGCCATGTAAAGATCAATCAGTTGCCGGCAAAGCTGGGGTTCCAGCACCCGGGGCACGATCATCACCGGCGCATGCAGGGGTACAGCAGCGTGATCCTCAGGCGGTCCCATGCGCACCAGATGGTCGAGGAGCGCAGGCCCCTGGTTCAGGTCCATCCATGCCAGTACGCGCTGCGAGGGATCAATCGCCACCCAACGCGGCGCGACACGACCATCCGGGCCCTCCGCATCATAGAGCCGCCGAAGCGTCCCGTCGAAGTCCGCGAACCATCGCATCAGGCTGGAGTTTCGGGCCCTGTCGAACGAGGCCTTGTCCGGCAACACCCCGAAGAACAGGCAATTCTCGTCGTTGAAAAGATGCCGGTAACGCCCAACCAGCGTGAGGGCTGCATCACGCTCCGGCCCAGGCTCCGGCAGGAACGCCAGGACCACATACCGACCCCCGACGCTCGAAAGCGCGAACTGGGGGTTGACCGGCGACAATGCCTTGAAGAGCGGCGCCGGGGCGCCTGTCATCAGTCCCATAACCCCTTCTAACCCTTCCTGTGGACGCCGTCAGGTTGCGTTTGCCGCAGGCTTTGATCAAATGACAGAGATGGTCAGGCCTGAAAAGCGACCCGGTTGGCGCCTCCTGCAGTTTGCGATCACCTTGATCGTGGCGGGCTTGCTGCTGGCTGTCACCACCTGGGTGCGGATGGCCTTGATACCCTACCTTGGCGGCCTCTCCCCGTTCATGCTGTACATCGCCGCTGTGCTGGTGGCGGGACTGGTGCGCGGGCCGCTTTGTGGCGGGCTGGTGATGCTGGGCGGCGGTTTGCTGGGCTACGAGCTGTTCCTCAGCCCCGACGGCGTCGCCCAGAAAGGATCGATGCTCGCCCTGATGATGTTCTGGGGCGTCGCCGCGCCAGTTCTGGCCACCGCCAGCGAGCTGCGCAGCCAGCTTCGTGACGCCATGACCCGCTTGTCGGCGGCGATCGACCGCAAGGGTAACAATCGCATCATTTCCTGACATCGCCGCCGTTACAGCCGGCCCCTGGCCCCGCAGGTCTTGCCCTGCTGCTGCGGTTCAGCCAAAGGCTGCGATATGTCGAAGGACCCCCGGAAGGACCGATCGGTCGGCGCTGCACGCATTCTGGCAGGCCTCTGCGTCGCACTGGCCGCAATGTGTGCCGGTCTTGCCTGGGCATGGACCCATGAACGGGAGACCGCCGCCTGCTGGCGGACAGCGGCCATGTTCCAGCTGGCGCCCGAAGATGAATGCGGGGGCTAGGCTGAGGCTCGAGAGGGTTCGGCGACCGTGAACAGCGCGCGATGGATGTGGATAGTGGCCGTCCTGTGTCTGGCGACGGCGCAGACTTCAGCGGCCCAGTCGGCGCCAAATGTGGCGGATCACCCGGCCGACCTGACCGGCGTCTGGTCCAACACCTCGCTCACCCTGCTTCAGCGCCCGGCGAACCTGGCGTCTGTGACCCTGCCCGGGGACGAGGCGCGACGTCTTGCAGCGACCAGTCCGTGGGTTCGCGCGCGTGAAGACCCTGAGGGGCCCGGGCGCCTGGCGCCAAATGACCGCTGCCTGATCGCCTCACGGGGCGCCGGCGGCCCGGGCATGCTCAACAACATCTACAACAGCAACTACCAGATCGTGCAGACACCGGACGCCGTGGTGATCGTGTCGGAGATGATCCACGATGCCGGCATCATCCCCATCCGGGCAAACGCTGAGGCCGCGCGGGCGGTCCATGGTCCAGCAGTGCTCAATCGTTGGCTCGGCGATTCCGCAGGGTGGTGGAGCGGGAATACCCTGGTCGTCGAAACCGTGAATGTGAACCAGCAACAGGGCGGGTTCGGCCCCATCTTCCTGTCACCGCGCGGAAAAGTGACCGAGCGCACGGCTGTGGGGAACTGAGGTGGCCGGAGCGCCGGCCCCTCGACACTCAGGGCTGATGCTGGCCGGCGTATTGCTTCTGGGGTTCGCCGCATCCTGGGTGCTGCAGAACCTGCCGCAGTGGCCGCAGCCGCTGACGCGGACACCGGTCGTCGCCTCGGTTCTCGACGATCCGGGGTCGCCCCGGGCAGGCCCCGCGAATGCCGATGTCACGATCGTGGTGTTCACCGACTATCGCTGCGGGATTTGCCAGTCGACGGCGCCGGCGCTGGATCGCCTTCTGGCGGCCGAACCTGGGGTCCGGGTTATCTTCAAGGATTGGCCCATTCGCGGGCCGCACTCCACGGCCGCAGCTCATGCAGCGTTGGCCGCGCGTTACCAGGATCGCTATCTTGCATTTCACCGGGCGCTGATGGCCAGCCACGGCCCTCTGGATCCGCCCAGGATTGACGCGATCGCCGCTGCCGCGGGACTGGACGTCACCCGACTCCGGGCCGATCAGGCCGACCACGCGGCCGACCTTGACGCCCAGCTGGGCCGCCACAATCTGCAGGCGTTCGGCCTGGGCCTGCAGGGAACGCCGGCCTATCTGGTTGGTCCCTTTCTGATCCAGGGTGGCCTCGAAGACCGTGCCTTGTCCGCCGCCGTCAGCCGGGCTCGCCGCGCCGCCAGATAGGGTGTCACGCCGATCAGTGGGTATGCAGGCTCTCGATGTAGGCCCGTAGATCTGCCAGCTCGCCGACCGTGAGCACGAAGGGCGCCATGCTGTAGTGGCCCTTGCTGGTCAGGACGGCCAATCGACCTTCCAGTCCAACCGTGTGCCGCATTTCGAGGCTTGCAAACGGCGCGGCGCGTCTGGCGCGGCTGGTAGCGTCGCCCGCCTCGATCGCATGACAGGTGGCGCATGCCCGCTGAGCGATCTGAAGGCCGCGCACGACCGGATCATCGCGCTTGCGCGTATCCAGCGTCGCACAGGCGCTCAGGGCGAGCGTCAGCACGACCATGACAAGGCGGCGGTCCATACGACGTCATCGCTCCAGGCCGTAGCTTCGGACCATCCCATCCAGCCGCCGCGCCGCCTTGATGCAGATCAACGGTCTCGGCCATCACCCTACCGCTTCCGGAACCGCTTGGCCTCGGCCTCCAGCTTCGAAACCCAGGCCTCCGGCTCACCGCGCTCGGCCTGGAACGGGAGGGCTCCGGCCACACCTCTGATCGCCAACCAAAGCGGCTGGTTGAAATGGCCAAACACACGCAGGGGTCGGCGCTTGTCATCGGTGACGTCCCACCCGGCATCCTCGAACGCCGCCACCTGAACCGCCACGGTCTTGAGCTCGATGTTGTCCCAGTCAGCGGGGCGGACAGCGCGTTCGGCGTCGTCATTGGTCAGACCGAACAGGGCGTGGGCGCAAGCGTCGATCTCGGGGAACTCTGTCCTGGCTTCCGGTTCGGCGAACTCGCGTTTCATGACGGCCCGGAACTCAAGGTCTTTCACGCCGGGCAGATCGATCAGGCGGCGCAGCGGTGCGGTGAGGCTGGACATCACGAAGGCCTATAGAGAAAATGCCAATCTGACGAGTAACCACAACCAAGGCGCGATCCGACGTCTTTATAAAACTTTTACGGGTTTTTGTCACAAACAGTGCGTGGAAAACCCCCATACCTTCAACTCGGTCTACGGGACGACCCTGGCGACCTACTACAACCGCACCTACGGCGACCAGCTGGCGGTTCGATTGGTCAGTATTGCGCTCGTCGCCGGGGTGACGACAGTCATGGAGGTCTGGTCTCCTGTCCTGGCTGCGCTCTGGGCCTTGACCTATGCGGCGGGCGAGGTCGCGCTGATGGTCTGGTGGCGTCGGGCGCAGAAGGTTCTGGGCTGCCTCAATGCGGCGATCTACAACAGACTACAGGCCGAGTTGATCGGCCTGTCCGCCGCACTCAGCACCCTCGCGGCCTTGCCCTGCTTTTTCACAATCCCGGGAGGCGCTGTGCCCCAGCTGGTTGGCGTCACTCTGGCCGCTGGCATTCTTTTGACAGTTGGCGCGCAGCATAGCCTGCATCGACACATGTTCCTCGCCACCGCCCCTGCGGCTGCGGTGGCATTGGTCTGGAACCTCTATGCCATCGGCGAAGGGCAGACGCCCTTGTTGTTCGCCGCCCTCGGCGTCGTTTTTGTCGCCAACGCCCGGTACCTGCAGTTCGGCAATGCACGGGGCTTCGAGGATCTCATCCGCCACAAGGCCGAAGCCGAGCGCGCCCTCGAGCGGTCGCGGGAAAGTGAGACCCTCTACAGGCTGCTGGCCGACAACCAGAGCGACATGATCGCGCTTTGGGCTCCGGACGGAAGCCCGATCTACAGCACGCCTTCCGTCGTTCGCACGTTCGGCTACACGCTGGGGGACCGGGCCAAGTTCCCGAATTTCGCGGCGCCTCATCCCGACGATGTCGAACTGATCCGGTCCATATTCCAGACTCTCACGCCTGAGAACGGCCCGCGCAACGCCGACTACCGCCTGTTTCACAGGGATGGCTCCGTCGTCTGGGTGGAAGGGACGTTCCAGCGGCTGAATGACGGAAGTGGCCGCTTGCTCTCCACGGGCCGCGTGGCGACCGAACGCAAGCAGCTGGAGCGGGAACTGCACCGCGCGCTGGATGATGCGAAGGCAGCGCTCAAGGCCAAGTCAGACTTCCTCGCGAACATGACCCATGAGCTGCGGACGCCGCTCACCGCCATCGTCGGCTTCTCCAGCCTTCTGAAAGACTCCCAGGATCTCAAACCCCTCCACGCTCGCCAGGTGGGCATCATCTGCGACGCCAGCGAGAACCTCTTGAGCGTGGTCAACGACGTGCTTGATTTCTCCCGGCTGGAAGCCGGAGCTGTGGAGCTCGACGCCCATCCCTTCGATCCGTTGACGATGGCCCAATCCACCGTCGCGCTGCTGGCCAACCAGGTCGCCGCCAAGGACCTCTACCTCTCGGTGGAAGCAGACGGCTTCAAGGGCAGCCTGCTGGGCGACGGCGCGCGTCTTCGCCAGGTACTGACCAATCTGTTGTCCAACGCCGTGAAGTTCACGGCCTCAGGCGAAATCAAGGTTGTGATCCGGCAGGCTGCGGTGGGCGATCAGCGCAAGCTGCGCGTCTCGGTGCGCGACACCGGGATCGGAATTCCTTCCGACCAGATCGAGGGCATATTCGGACGTTTCACCCAGGCTGACGCTTCGGTGTCACGCCAGTATGGCGGCACGGGCCTGGGTCTGGCGATCTCGCGGCGGATCATCGAAGCGCTGGGCGGACAGATCGCCGTGGAGAGCGAGCCCGGAAAGGGTTCTACTTTCTGGTTTGAGGTTATCATGCCGGCGGTGGAGGCCGTACGCATGGACGAGCCAGAAGCCACGCCCGCGATGGAAGCTGGCCAGGCGCTGCGGCTGTTGCTGGTCGACGACAACCCGGTGAACCGCGAGCTGGTATGCGCCCTTCTCGAGCCCTTTGACGTGGATATCGAGACCGCCAACGACGGCGTCGAGGCTGTTGAGGCCGCCGCAAGGGCGGCCTACGACCTGATCCTGATGGACGTCCAGATGCCAAACATGGACGGCCTGACCGCAACACGCCGCATTCGCGCCGCCGAAGCAGTGGACGGTGGGCGTGTGTCCATCATCGCCCTGACGGCCAATGTGCTTCCGGAACAGGTCGCGCGCTGCCTCGAAGCCGGGATGGACGACCATCTTGGCAAACCGATCAGCCCCGAGCAGCTGTTGAACATGCTGGGTCGCTGGTCAACCGGAGCAGACAACCCTGTGACGATAGCCGCCGGCCAGGATACCGAACCACTGGCGGTGCAAGGGCTCTAGGCTCAGCCGTCGTCGTCGCCAGGCGCCAGCAGCTTGTGCGCGTGGATGATGAAGTAGCGCATCAGGGCGTTGTCGACGGTCTGCTGGGCCTTGGCCCGCCAGGCGCGGACCGCGTCGTCATAGGTCGGATAGGCGCCGACCAGGTCGACCTTTGTCAGATCGCTGAACTCCGGCGTTCCATCGAGGGATTTCAGTTCCCCGCCGATGACGAGGTGGAGCAATTGTCTGTGCGGCATGGTCAGGTCGTTTCAAATGAAATCATCTGGATGCGCCAATATGCCGAACGCGGTCCAGGATCAATGGGGCCAACGCCGGGGTAGCGCAGATCAGGCTCGCCTGCGACGGCCGTGGGCGATTGTAGCGAAACGCGGCGCCCAGGTGATCGCCGACAAAACAGCCGGCCTCGCGGGCAATAAGGTCGCCCGCAGCGACATCCCAGTCACTTTTTCTCACCGGCGCGACCGCCGCGTCGAAATCCCCGGAGGCCACCAGGCACATGCGATAGGCCGTGGAGTTCCTGGGCTCTACCCTCATGCTCGGCCATGGCTGCGGCCAGGCCGGATGTCTGAAAAGCGACGGATCGCCCGCCATCCGGCAGTCTTCCAGCAACAGGGCGGAGCTGGGTTGGATCGGCGCACCGTTCAACCGGGCGCCGCCGCCAGCGGTGGCGACATAGGTCTGCTCAAACTCCGGCGCATAGACCACGCCGGCCACCGCCACACCGTCTTCGACGATGGCGATCGCCACTGACCACCAGGGCCGGTCATTCAGGAAGGCCCGCGTGCCGTCGATGGGATCGACCACGAAGATGCGGCGACAATCCAGACGGTGAGTGGCGTCAGCGGTCTCTTCCGACAACCAGCCGTAGTCTGGCCGTGCCGCGCGCAGACGTTCGGTCAGCAGGGCGTCCGTGGCCAGATCGGCGTCGGTGACCGGGCTGCGGTCATCCTTGTACTCGACCTGCAGACCCTTCCTGCGCATATCCCGCGCCAGTGCGCCGGCAGCATGAGCGGCCTCGGTAATCAGCGCCAGATCGAGGGTCATAGCCCCGCGATGGCCAGCCCATCGACCAGCAGGGACGGCGAATTGGCAGACCCCCGGATCTCAAGATCCGCGCCGGGCACAACGCGTGCAAAGATATCCAGCAGGTTGCCCGCGACAGTGATCTCGTTGACCGGATAGGCGATCTCACCAGCCTCGAACCAGAAGCCCGAACACCCCACCGACCAGTCGCCGGTGTTGCCATTGAGCGAGGGACCGAACATCGAAGTCACCAGCAGGCCTGCCCTGGCGTCCTGCATCAGACCGGCCAGATCGCGTTCGCCCGGATGGAAAGTCAGGTTCGATGTCGAGACGCCCGGCGGCCCGGCCAGGCCGCGCGAGGCGTGGCCGGTGGTGGTGAGGCCCAGTTGCCGCGCCGAGGAGGAATTCAGCAGCCAGGTGGTCAGGACCCCGTCGTCGATCAGGTTGCGGGCCCTATTAGCCACACCCTCGTCATCGAAGGGAGAGGAGCCGAGACCTCGCAGGCGGTGCGGATCGTCCGAAATCACGATCCCTTTGGCGAAAAGCTGCTGTCCAAGCTTGTCCTTCAGGAACGAGGTGCCGCGCGCGATGGACGGCCCGGAGATTCCGCCGATCAGCGGACTGAGCAGCGATCCCGCCAGACGGTTCTCGAAGATCACTGGCGCGGTGGTTGACGCAATCTTGCGAGCGCCAAGTCGCGACGCTGCCCGGCGACCGGCTTCAGCGCCAAGGCTCTCGGGCGAAGGCAAATCGGCCTGCCAACGGGCGGAACGGCCATCGTAGCCGGTCTCCATGCCGTCCGCATCGCCGGCGATGGCCGAGGCGCCAATAGCAAAGCCCGAGGCCCGGTGGACGCCTGCGAACCCGCTGCTGGTCACCATGGTCCATTGCGACGATGACCAGGATCCACTGCCGCCATCGGAGTTGGTTACCTTCGGCACTTCCCGCGCCGCGGCTTCGGCCGTGCGGGCGCGGTCCTCAAGCTCAAGCGGCGAGGGTTCGGTGGGGTCATACAGGTCCAGGTCAGGCAGGGGCCCCCGCGCCAACCGGTCCGGATCGGCCAGTCCGCCATAGGGATCCTCGGGGGCCAGTCGCGCCATCGCCACGGCGCGGGCGACCAGTTTTGCGCGCGCTTCCGCCGAAATGTCGGAGCCGGACACGGTCGCCTGGCGCTGGCCGACGAAGACGCGCAGGCCCAGATCCCGCGATTCCTCGCGCTCCACTTCCTCAAGCGCCCCGTTGCGCACCCCGATGGAAAGGCTGCGTCGCTCAGCACCCACAGCTTCGGCGGCGTCGGCGCCCGCCTTCAGGGCAGCGGCCACGACGTCGTTCAGAAGAGTCTCGTTCATCTGAGGGATATGGCCGACCGGGCTCTCCGGAACAACCCTAGGGCACCGCGTAGAACAACAATGACGCAGCCAGCGCGATGTAGGCGATCCACGTCGCCAGCACGCCCGCTGTCCTCAGCCAGGAGACGCCCGTGCTGCGAGACAGGCCGGCGGCGTGCATCACCCGTCCCGTCAGCAGCATAAACCCGATCAGGTGGATCAACAGCGGCATGGCGCTGGCCAGAGCCAGAACGGCCAGGCCGATCAGCGCGGCGGGAACATATTCCGTCGCATTGCCGAACGCGCGGATGGCCTGGTTCAGCGCCGGAACGCCGCCGTCGCCGATCTCGACGTGATGCTTGCGCCGCTGGCGGGTCACCAGCACCGAGAGCACCAGCAGGAGGATCAGATGCAGGCCGGTCCAGAGGGCGGCGGCGTGTGCTGAAGCTTGGGGATCCATTTTTCCTCCTTACCTCATTCTACCGGTCGTCCATCCCCCGGCAGGCCCAATCTGGACCACTTCTCCGTGACCGCCGCGATGGTGGCCTCGTCCATGCCGAGCTTCTCGCCCCACTCGCGATGGGTCTCGGGCGGCCATTTGTTGGTGGCGTCCAGCCCGATCTTGGAACCCAGGCCGCTCTCCGGCGAGGCAAAGTCCAGATAGTCGATGGGGGTGTTCTCGATCACGGTGATGTCGCGGGCCGGATCCATGCGGGTGGACAGCGCCCACATAACGTCCTTCCAGTCGCGGGCGTTGATGTCGTCGTCCACGACGATGACCCACTTGGTATACATGAACTGCCGCAGATAGCTCCAGACGCCCATCATCACGCGCTTGGCGTGACCCGGGTAGCCCTTCTTCATCGAGACAACCGCGATCCGGTAGCTGCAGCCTTCCGGCGGCAGCCAGAAGTCGACGATCTCCGGGAACTGCTGCTGCAGCAGCGGAATGAACACCTCGTTCAACGCCTCGCCCAGCACGCTGGGCTCATCCGGCGGGCGGCCCGTGAAGGTGGTCAGATAGATCGGGTTCTTCCGCATGGTGATCGCGGTCACCTGGAAGATCGGGAACTTCTCGACGGAATTGTAGTAGCCGGTGTGGTCGCCGTAGGGCCCCTCGTCGGCGTAGTCATCCAGCAGCACATGGCCTTCCAGCACGATCTCCGCCTGGGCCGGCACCATCAGCGGCACGGTCTTGGCGGGCACGAGGTCCAGCTTCGAGCCGCGCAGCAGGCCCGCGAACTGGTACTCCGACAGCGTGTCCGGCACCGGCGTCACGGCGGCCAGGATGGTCCCGGGATCGGCGCCGATCACCGCGCAGGCGGGCAGCGGCTCGCGCTTGCCCTCGGCCTTCCAGCGGCGGTGATGCTGGGCGCCGCCGCGATGGGCCAGCCAGCGCATGACAGTGCGGTTCTTGTCCAGCACCTGCATGCGATAGATACCGAGGTTGTAGTTGTCCTCGCGCTTGTCCGACGGCCCCTTGGTGACCACCAGCGGCCAGGTGATCAGGGGCGCGGGCTCCCCCGGCCAGCAGGTCTGGATCGGCAGTTTCGTCAGGTCGATGTCGTCGCCCTTGAGCACGATCTCCTGCACCGGGGCCTTCTTCACCGTGGCGGGTCGCATGGACATCACGGTGCGGGCCAGCGGCAGCATCTCCATGGCGTCCTTGATCCCGCGCGGCGGTTCGGGCTGACGCAGGAAGGCCAGCAGTTCACCCACCTCGCGCAGTTCCTCGGCGGTGGTGCGTTCGCGCCCTTCAAGCGTCACGCCCATGGCCACCCGCTTGACGGTGCCGAACAGGTTCACGAGGCAGGGCATCGACGAGGGCTCGCCGTCGGCCCGGATGACATTCTCGAACAGCACGGCGGGTCCGCCATCGCGCAGCAGTCGCCGCTGGATCTCGGTCATCTCAAGGACGGTGGAGACCGGCTCGGTCACGCGGACCAGTTCGCCGGCCGCCTCCAGCTTGTCCAGGAATTCGCGCAGGGATTTATAGGCCATGCGGCGGTGTACCCGTCTCGCCGGAAGGGGTCTAGGATGGCGCAATGGCCCGCCTCGATCTTGACGACCTGCCGCCGAAGATTGCGGCCCTGCTGAGCGACCTCGGCGACGGTGAGGAACTTTTGCTGGTGCAGCACGGCGCCGTTGTCGGGCGGCTGACGGCGAGTGTTTCACCTGCGCGTGTCGACCCCGAGCCGGAGGCGCCGCCCGAGCAGCAGATGCGCGAGGTGTACGAGACCTTCCGCTCGGCGATCGAGGATGAGTTCTAGGACCGCGTGGATAGATCCAGACACTGGCGTAGTGCGGCGCCTTGGCCAGGGTCGGCCTGGGGCTAGTGGGCGCTTTCGAGCCCCAGCGTAACGGATTATCGGGCTTGGGACGGCGGGCTATCAAAGGCGTTTGTCACAGTCGAACCGCCGCGGAGAATTTCACTGCACAACACCCACAGGGATGCCCCTGATTCCGCAATTACGTGAGTGTTTACCATACTTTCAGTGTTTGGGTCCTCGACATTGGCCGAAGTGGTCCTCGATCAAGGTCCCTGTCTGTGACCCCTTGTCCGAAGTGAGATTTTTGCAACGGATCTAGTCGAATGATGTCGAACATCGGCCGTATGGCCGCCGCGGCCCTGGCAGCCGGCCTGCTCATGGCAGGGCCCGCATTCTCCCTGGATATTGACAACACGCCCGGCGGTATCAGCAACTACTCCATTGGCGACGGCTTCGGCTTGCCAAACGGACCGTCCTTCGGCCAGACCTTCGTGGCGGGGGGTACGACGATGAACAACTTCTCGCTCTTTCTCGGCGAACGTTCCGAAGGTACTGGCTTTCTGGACTTCCAGGGCTATGTCGGAACGTGGACCGGCGATAGGCTGGGATCGCTTCTCTACAGAAGCGCCACGCGCAGCGTGAACGATAACAACCTTGTTGAATTCGCTTTTGACACAGGCGGGATTACCGTCATTGAGGGCGACACCTATGTAGCATTCATAAGCATATCGGAACTGCCAAGACAGCTCAAAAACAAGTACTACATGCCCATTGCCAATACCAATATAGCTGGGAACTTCGTGTACAGCCAGTCTGGGCTCGATTTCGGGAAATTGTACAATCAAGCATGGATCCCGGCCAGCGGCACGAGCGACGCCTATTTCAAGGCGGGCTTCGGCGCGGTTCCGGAACCTACGTCCTGGGCGCTGATGATCTGCGGATTCGGCCTGGTTGGCGCGGCGCTCCGCCGTCGCCGCGCGGCGGTCGCGGCCTGAATGAAAAGACGGACGATGAGCCGCCGTTGATCGGCGACTCGGCGGCGTTTCGTGTCTGATGGCGGCAGTTTCCAGCACCCACCGCCGCGGGTGCGCCCGCCAGCTGCGCTCGGCTCCGTCAATGGCGTCATGCGGCGCCAACTGCAATCACCGGCGACAAAGGCGGCAGAATCGTGTGCCGCCTCGGGGTCGGTTTCAGGCGCCGCCTGAAAATGGTGACCGGTCTGGCGCCGCTTCGAGCCGCTTCAACGTTCGGCTCGAATAATTCACGTTGAAGAAACGCTGAACCGCCATTGTGACCGCTTCACTTGGTCGTGCCGGTAGCTCAGCCGAACATGGCCGTAACCTTGGCGGAGTCTCTAATCGAAGGAGGTAGGTGCGACCGTGCTGATTCAATTGCGATCCTGGCGGAGACCGGTCAGACACTTCAGCCTTCGCGTCATCGGTCGGAATCTTCACATGAGAGACGCCCAATCGGAGACGGTCACTTAGCTCCCTGAATCTGGCGAAGACTGCGGAGGCAAGAGGTCATGAGCCCAGGACTGATTCCCAGACAATGGGTCGAATTCCAGATGAGCAAGGCCGCGCCGACGCCGGAGAAATTCCATTCATTCCTCGTCGATGCTGGAATCGATCCAGATAAATCGCACTATGCTCCGACCGAACTTAAAGTTCTTCTTGTAAGAGCGGTTCTATTTTTACAAGACGAATACTATGGTCACTCAAATTCATCTCTGCCAATTGGATCTATGAATCTTCTTTTGAGCATTATGAATTCGGGACGCAATCTTCGAGAAGCAATAAATGTATTGCAAGAAGTTTCTAGAAAGATATCTCCCCAACAATGGGTTGATATCAGATATATTGATAATGGTTGTGTATTCTCAATAATAGTCGATGGAATAGATGAAGAACATTCTTCGGCTGTTGAACTCAATGGGATTCTTATATTCCTCTTTGCGATGCAATCATTCGTCGGACAGAAATTTCAGATCAAGAAGCTTTTTTCAAGATCCAAAATTTACACCAGTTTCATGGATTACAATCTGGATGGAAATTGTCCTGTAGAATATGGAGAACTGACTGGTTTCCCCCTGGATGACCAACTCCTGGATCTACCGCGGCGTTCAACATTCGAGAATTCGGCTCTGAGCAATGCGATCCGATGGGGATTATTTGTTGAAAAGGATGCGGCCCGCGGCAATACTGACGGGCAGCTACGGCTGGAGGCCGAAATAATTCTGCAGCGGATCGAGAAAAGGGCCCTTGCGCGGAATATAGGTGTTCGCCAGAAGCGCCGCCTCGCGCTTGAAGAGAGCAGTTACAGCATTCGGGATCTGAAACGGAATATCAGAGCGGCGAATGCGATATTGCTGATATCGACAACTGACAAGTCGATGGGCGAAATTGCTGCGGACCTGGGCTTTTCTGATGAACGTGCATTCCGAAGATTCTTTCAGGGGTCAGTCGGATGCACTCCGCATGAATATCGAAAGCTCCATAGCGCTGAACGAAGCGCAGATGGAAAGGATATATTCTCCGCCATCATGGATGGCGTGCAGCAAATGACCTAGGATATTCAATACTTAGTCCAAATATTCATGATGAATAATACTAATTTTATCTAAACAAAGCGAACTGTCGTCAATACGAGACATCAAATGGAATTGGCCATTCAACCAATCAAAACCTCCTCGTAAACAACGTTGGGTCGTGGATAGAAGATCGCGTGATGCAACCCCTGGACAAGGCGACGTGGCGAAAGGGGCTTCGCTATGAACTGATCGACGCTGGCGTCGCGGGCTTCCGTAATTCGCGCCAAGGTAGCATCCGCACTGATCATGACGACCGGCACCTGCCTGCTGCGGCTGCAGGTCCCGCTGCGCAGCCTGCGGACAAACTCAATGCCATCCATCGGCCACATCTTTAGGTCGGTCATGACAACGTCGATCGAGTGACGTTGCATCGCGAGGAGACCTTCTGTTCCATCGCGACACTCAAATATTTTCTGGACACCAAAGGACCGTAGAATCGTAACAATGATCAATCTCATGTAGCTGTTATCATCGACGACCAGAATTTTGATCCGGTCGTAACGCACTGAATTGGATATTGAGTCATACGCCATTTTGTATGACCGAAACTATTCGGAATACGGACTGGGTTTTTCGGCTCGGTCCAGGATAATAAATTCCGGAATTTTTACTGTCAGAGCGCGTTGGATTTTGTGGCCCGTTATCCCAATTCGCTCGGCAGGTTCACCTTGATAGGTCGCAATCACGTTCATGAGCCCCAACACTCGTTGAGTTACTTGGATGAACGAAGGGCGCGTGAGTCGAAAGGGACAACACAGGACTTCGCAGCGCCAAAAACGGTCAAATCGCGTTGCACTGGGCTGCGGAAACTGAGGGTTCCATCAGACGTGGATGAGCCCTGACATCGGTCTCTGAGCTGAGCCGATTCCATCCATGAACTGCAGGCAGTCCGACTTGAACCAGGTCTCCAGTTTGGGCGCTGAGCTGGGAGCATTGATGACCCAGATCACGTCGATCCAGTTCTGATGAAGCGCCCTCAGAAGAGGAAAAGAGCGACGCCTGCCCCTTTGATGATCGGCCTGCGCGTCTCTTGGGCGATTTCCGTCATTCGCCGTTGGATCGTCGAAGAATTACCGGGTCTGAACCAATGGAGACCCGGGCTCGCCGCGGACCGGGACATGATGAGCGGCCTCTGGCTCAACCGTGGATGCTCCGGTCATTCCCCTGAGAGGCGAGTCTGCTTGACTCCCAACCCAGGTAGGACTTTTGTTTACTTGCATTTCCTAGAGCTGTTGGGAGTTGAGCTGCTGACAGTTGAAACTCGGGCGAAAGATAAAAGCATGGATGTTTTGAAAACCACGGCGGCGGCCGTAGCCGCGGCATTCGCCCTTTTCAGCGCAGCTGGTGGCGCCTCCGCAGCGGTCTATGTCGCCAGCGCCGAGTTCAGCAACGTTCAGGGCGGGACCAGCGGCGTCTGGCGTTACGGCCGACTGGATGGGGCCGGGGGAACGTTTACCGAAGGCGCCTGGAATGGCGCACAGTATCAAGGGCCAGGGGGCGGAGCCTATCTTTTGGTCGGCGCGAGCTTCATGCACCCGGGCTGCGTTGATGCCGGCGCAAATACCTGCGTCGCGGATCAGGCGTTCGCCAACCTTCGCTTCATCGCTCCGACTGCGGGCGATTACACAGCGACATTCCAGGTCAAGCTGAGAGATCCGGCCAGCAATCCCTTCACCTGCAACGGGTGCCAGATAGCCACCGGCGGCTATCCAGACTACCGCCGGGACGGCGTGAGGATGTTGCTGAATACTGATACCAAGGATTTGCCGACCTGGACTCCGGAATTGCAGGCTCAGTCATTCACCTACCAGACGCTGACCCAGACATTCACCCTGGCGGCGGGTGGCACGATCGATTTTTCGGTCGATCACAATGGCGCCCGGACCTGTACCGGATGTGTCCCTCTGACCCGCTTCAATCTGTATGATTCCGTAGACTATACCGCCACCGTATCGTCTGCCGCGATTCCCGAGCCCGCCACCTGGGCGATGATGATCATTGGCTTCGGCGCTGCCGGTTGCGTGATCCGCCGTCGCCGTACGCTGGCGGCGTAACCCCAGAAGCCCGACGCACATGCGCCGCCGGTCGCAGGATCGGCGGCGTTTTCGTGCGCGGGGGCCGCCGCTCTACTTGCTGGCCCCAAGCGTCGGCTTCTATCCTTCAGCTCGCCCGCTCCGCCTCCCACGCCTTCACCACGCTCTTCTTCGCCACCTTCCGGAACCGCCGCTCCAGGAAATTCCTGAATGAGCCGGGGTGCAGGGTCTCGATGCGGGCGAGCACGCTGGGATAGTCCTTGTAGTGCGGCGTGATGTGGAACGTGCCGGGTTCGGCCTCCATCAGCATGTCGCGCTCGTCCGCGCTGACATCCATCAGCACCACGCTGGCGTCGTCGCGCCGCAGACGGGTGAAGAACTTGCCGTTCACCTTGAAGGCGGGGCTGCCGTAGCTCATCCCCTCCTCGGCGCCGGGGAACGACATCACGATGGCTTTCATCTCGTCGGGTGTCACGGCAAGCGCTCCTGATCAGACAGCTTTCGAAGACCCTGCATGCTTTTGCGTCAAGTCGGTCTTGCCGACAATTCTGCGCGCCTGGCGACTGGCGGTGGCGTGCCGGAGGCCTTAGCCTGACAGGATGAAACGCCGTCTTTTCCTCCTCGCCACCCTCCTGGCCACCCCCGCCGCCGCCCAGCCGGCCGACCTGATGATCTGGGGCGGGCCGGTCTATACCGGCGTTGCGCCGAAAGCCGTGGACGCGGTCGCGGTCGCTGGCGGCAAGATCGTCTATGTGGGGTCGAAGGCTGGCGCCCAGGCGAAAGTTGGACCGAACACCCAGGTGATTGACCTGAAGGGCGCAGCGCTGTTTCCGGGCTTTACCGATGGACACGCCCACCTGCGCGGGATCGGGGAGCGCGAACTCAGCCTGAACCTGGAAGGCTCGAAATCCGCCGCGGAGGCTACGGCGCGCGTGAAGGCCTATCTGGCGCAGCGCAAGCCGACGGGACCCGTGTTCGGACGCGGCTGGATCGAAACCGGCTGGCCCGAGGGCCGGTTCCTCAACCGCGACGATCTCGATCCGATCGCGCCCGATCAGCCCGTGATCCTGGTGCGTGCGGATGGCCACGCGCTCACCGCCAATACCGCCGCGCTGAAGGCCGCCGGGATCACCGAGGCCACGCCGGCGCCCGACGGCGGCGCGATCCTGAAGGACGCCCAGGGTCGCCTCAACGGCGTATTCGTGGACAACGCCATGGGTCTGATCCGCAAACTCCGGACCGCCCCGACCGAGGCGGATCGTCGGGCAGCCTTCGAGGCGGCCTTCAAGGTGGAAGCGGCCTATGGCTGGACCGGCGTCCATTCCATGAGCGTCGACTGGGCCGATGTATCGCTGCTGGAGGCCATGGACAAGGAGGGCAAGGCGGCCTTGCGGGTGTACAATGCCGTGGACGGCGACCAGGCCGGGCCGCTGTTCGCCACAGGACCGCGCGCCTCCAGATCCGGACGGATCACCACCCGGGCGATCAAGCTCTACGAGGACGGCGCTCTGGGGTCCCGCGGCGCGGCGCTGTTCGCCCCCTATGCCGACGCGCCCGCCACCAGCGGCCTGGTGGTAACGTCGCCCGAGACCATGCGCGCCACCATGGCAAAGGCCAGAGCCGCCGGCATTCAGGTCGCCACACACGCCATCGGCGACCGCGGCAACGCCAATGTGCTGGACCTCTATGCCGGGCAGGACGCATCGAAACTGCGCTGGCGGATCGAGCACTCCCAGATCGTGCGGCCCGCCGACATCCCGCGCTTCGCGGCCATGGGGGTGATCGCCTCGATGCAGCCCAGCCACGCCATCGGCGACCTGCACTTCGCCCCCGCGCGCCTGGGCGAGGCGCGGCTGGCCGGCGCCTATGCCTGGAAGGACATGCTGAAGGCCGGGGCCCGCGTGGTGGGCGGATCCGACGCGCCGGTGGAACGCGGTGATCCGCTGATCGAGTTCTACGCCGCCGTGGCCCGCAAGGACCTCAGCGGTTTCTCAGCGCCCGACTGGCAACCGGAACAGAAACTCTCCCGCGCCGAGGCCTTGAAGCTCTTCACGTCGGAGGCGGCTTACGCCCGCTTTGCGGAAAAGGACCTGGGGACCATCGAGGTGGGCAAGATCGCCGACCTGTCGGCCTTCTCGGTCGACCTGATGACCGCGCCGGAAGCCGATATCCCCAAGGGCCGGGCCGTGCTGACGGTGGTGGACGGCAAGGTGGTGTATCGGGCGGACTGAGCGCGGCGATCAGCGCGCCGCGACAGTGAGCCTGGCGGGATCCAGCGCCGTCGTCGGGGGATAGTGGTCCCCGAGCACGAAGCTCCCATCCATTGTCAGCGAGGTGGGTATCGAGGTCTCGCCTGGCTCGCCCGCCGTGATTGCGGCCAGATCGAGCCTTGCGATCTCGACACGACGTGTCCGCGCCGCGCTGTCGGCGACCGTCAGGACCGCGCCGGTCCCGGTGATCTCGATGGCCGGGTCGGCCAGGAACACCTTCAGCATGCCGCCGTGCGCCTCGAACCGCACCTCGCCCAGGAACCGACCCTGGCCGGTCAGTGACCCATCCGCAGCCACCGCAAGGTCGCTGTCCGGAGCAGCGGCAAAGGTGAAGCCACCGTCTGTGGCGAGTTCGGCGCCGCCGCCGACCTCGGTCACCCCGCCCATCATCGCCACGTAGCCCCGGAAGCTTGTCTTCACCCCCCAGTGCAGGGTGGTGACGCGCTGCAACTGAGAATCGCTCATTGTTTCCTACCGCGTGTATTTAGCCAGCCAGTTGGCCAGCGCCTGGGGGGTCATGTGGCGCGCGTCGGCCAGGGCGGCCACGTCGGCGCGCGCGACCAGTTGCTTGCCGCTGGCCGGGTCGACGATCAGGATCGCCGGCACGCCTTCCAGCTTGTCCTTCACGCCGAAGCGGGCGGGCACCTGCAGGTTCTTGTCCATGCGGCCCACATCAATGCTGATCATCTCGTAGTGGCGGCCCAGGAAGGCTTTCATCTCGGGCAGATCCATGGTGGCCTGCAGGATCCGGCAATCGCCGCACCAGTTTCCGCCCATCTTGATCATCAAAAGCTTCTTGCCCGCCTTGGCCTTCGCCAGGGCCTTGTCCGTCTGGGCCGAAGCGTTGGCGGCCTCATCATAAGGATAGGGCAAGGGGGTCTTGAGCTGGCCGTAGTCGCTGATGCTGACGCGCGGCGGCTGGGCGGCAGCCGCAGGCAGGGCCAAAGCCAAGGCGAAAAGCGCAACGAAAAACCGGACCATATTGATCTCCCCCGATCGCCTGACCCATCACCGGCGCAGTCTGATAGGTCAAGTCTGACAGAACTGTAATGCACGCTGGACTGGTAAAGCCGCAGATTTGTCTTAATTCGCGGTGACGCCGGAATCATATTCGCTGCGACCTCAATGAGAAGACCTATGGCCCAGATGTTCCGCACCCGCCTGATGGCGACCAGCGCCGCCGCGCTATTGGCCCTTTCGACAGGCGCAGCCCGGGCGCATGACGCGCACGACCATGCCGCCGACGCGCAGGCCGCGGCGGCTGCCACCCCGGCGGGCGGCGCGACCGCCGAGTCGCTCGTCTCACCGAAATTCGGAACCTGGGGTTTTGACCTCAGCGGGATGGATCGCTCGGTGAAGCCCGGCGATGACTTCTACAGGTTCGTCAACGGCAAATGGGCCGAGCGCACGGAAATCCCCGCCGACCGCGTCCGGTATGGGTCTGGCGACACCCTGCAGGCCCTGTCGGAGGCGCGCGTCCGCGCCATTCTGGAAGACGCCGCCGCCGGCAAACTGGACCACCCCGACGCGGCCAGGATCGCCGCTGCCTACGGTGCTTTCATGGATGAAGCCCGCGTCGAAGCCCTGGACGCCAGGCCGTTGGCGCCGGAGCTGGCGATGATCCGCAAGGTCAAGACCAGGGCCGACTTCACCGCCCTGATGGCGAAGTCGAACACCACGGGATTTAGCTCGGTCCTGCCGGTGCAGATCTTCCTCGATGCCAAGGCGCCGGACCGCTACGTGCTGCTGACGTCGAATTCGGGGCTGGGCCTGCCTGACCGCGACTACTACCTGCAGGCCAGCTTCGCCGACAAGAAGGTCAAGTACGAGGCCTATATCGCCCGGATGCTGACGATGATCGGTTGGGATAAGCCGGCCGAGAACGCCAGGGCCATCGTCGCTTTCGAGACGAAAATGGCCGAGGTCAGCATGACCCGCGTCGAGCAGCGAGACCGGGACAAGACCTACAATCCGATGACCCTGGCCGAGCTGGCCGCCTATACGCCCGACTTCGACTGGAAGTCCTATCTGGCGGCCGCGGACCTGCCGAAAGCCGACAAGATCATTGTCTGGACCAAGCCGGCCTTCCCGAAGATCACCGCGATCTATGCGGCCACGCCGGTGGACACGCTGAAGGCCTGGCAGGCCTTCCACCTGACCGATGGCGCCGCGCCCTACCTCTCCAAGCGGTTCGTCGACGCGCGGTTTGAATTCCAGGGCAAGGAACTGGCCGGTCAGAAGGAATTGGCGCCGCGCTGGAAGCGGGCCGCACGCTGGATGGACGGCGCACTCGGCGAGTCTGTCGGCAAGGTCTATGTCGCCCGCTACTTCCCGCCGGAGACCAAGGCCAAGGCCCTGGAATTGGTGACAAACGTCCGCAGCGCCATGCGCGGCCGGATCGAGAACCTGGCGTGGATGGGCCCCGCCACCAAGGCCAAGGCGCTGGAAAAGCTGGACCGCCTGGGTCTGAAGATCGGCTATCCGGACCAGTGGCTGGACTATTCCGCGCTGGAGATGAAGCCGGACGACCTCTACGGCAACGTCATGCGATCCAGCGTCTTCCAGTGGCGGCGCGAAGTCGCACGCTTTGACAAGCCGGTAGACCGGGCCGAATGGGGCATGACCCCGCAGACCGTCAACGCCTACTATCACCTGTTCAACATCGAGATCGCCTTCCCCGCCGCGTTCCTGCAGCCCCCGTTCTTTGATCCGGACGCGGACCCGGCGGTGAACTACGGCGCGGTCGGCGCAGTTATCGGCCACGAGATCACCCATGGCTTCGACGATCAGGGCCGCAAGGCCGATGCCCGCGGCGTGCTGACCGACTGGTGGCAGGCTGAGGATGACGCCAAGTTCAAGGCGCAGGCAGGGCGCCTGACCGCACAGTTTGACGCCTTTGAGCCTTTTCCCGGCGTGAAGGTGCAGGGCGCCCTGAGCCTCGGTGAGAACATCGCCGACCTGGGTGGACTGAAGCTGGCGCTGGACGCCTATCACGCCTCGTTGAAGGGCGCCCCGGCGCCCGTGATCGACGGGTTCACCGGCGAACAGCGGGTGTTCCTGGGTTACGCCCAGGCCTGGCGCGAGAAGGCCCGGGAGGACTTCACCCGCCGTCAGATCGCCACCGGTCCGCACGCGCCGTCGTTCTACCGGGTGATGGGCCCAATTCGAAACATCCAGGCCTGGTACGACGCCTGGGATATCAAGCCCGGCGACAAGCTCTACATCCCGCCGGAGCAGCGCGTGAACATCTGGTAGCGAGACCTCAGATCTCGGGACACCAGCCCGTTAGGCCCGGCTCCAGCCGGGTCTTGCCGGCGGTGCGATGCGTCACCATCCGGTGGTGCAGTTCGCGAATGCGCCGGCTGCCCGAGGCCTGAAACGCGAACGGGAAGATGCCGTGCAGCAGGCAGGCCACGGCGCCGGCGGCCATCGTCGCCGCATAGCCGCTCGCCGAAACCAGATGCTCGAAATAGGTCTCGCCGACCGTCTCGGGGTGCTGTGTGAACGCCTTGAGCATGGGGCCGCCTGTGGTCCTGAACAGGATGACAGGATGGCGGCTCAGCGTGAGAAAATCTCTGCTGAAGTTTCCAGGAAAGTACCGGAAGTGGAGATCATTTCACTCTGGATATCGAGAAATACGGAAACACCATCTCCATTTGGTACTAGATGGAATTCGCCTACCTTCACACCGCCCTAGTAGGCGAAGTCCGCAAACACGCGGCTGGCGTCGCCTTCCCAGCGGGTGTTGTAGAGCTCCAGCAGACGCTCGGCAGGCGTGATCCCGCTCTCGGCGATCTGGTCCAGTTCGGATAGGTAGCCGGTCTCGTCCACCATGCCGCCGGACAGGCGGTTGCGGTTCTTCAGGCCCGAGCGCGAGATGGCCAGCATATCCTTCGCCACGTCCTGCACGCTGCGCCCGGCGATCTGCGCCTTCAGGCCCACCCGGGCCACGTCGGCGCGCAGGCGCTCATGGTCCTCGATGTTCCAGTCCTTGCAGAGGTCCCAGGCCGCCGCCAGCGCGGGCGCATCGTAGAAAATCCCCATCCACAGCGCCGGCAGGGCGCAGAGACGGCTCCAGGGTCCTGCGTCGGCGCCGCGCATCTCCAGGTACTTCTTGAGCCGCACCTCCGGGAAGATGGTGGTCATGTGGTCGGCCCAGTCCTTGATGGTGGGCCGCTCTCCCGGCAACTCCGGCAGCTTGCCCTCCATGAAGTCCACGAAGGAGCGCCCGGCTACGTCGATGTAGCGATCGCCGCGCTTGACGAAATACATGGGCACCTTCAGCGCATAGCGGGCGTAGGCCTCGAAATTGAACCCGTCCCGGAACACGAAATCCAGCATACCGGTTCGATCGGGATCGGTGTCGGTCCAGACGTTGGCCCGGGCCGAAACAAAGCCTGACGGCTTGCCTTCGATGAACGGCGAGTTGGCGAACAGCGCCGTGCAGATCGGCTGCAGCGCCAGCGAGGTGCGGAACTTGGCCACCATGTCGGCCTCGTCGGCAAAGTCGAGGTTGGCCTGCACGGTGCAGGTGCGGAACATCATGTCGAGGCCGAGATTGCCCACCTTGGGCATGTATTCGCGCATGATCTTGTAACGGCCCTTGGGCATCACCGGCACCTGGTCGCGCCGCCAGATCGGGCTGTAGCCCAGCCCCAGGAACCCGAGGCCAAGTTCGTCGGCCACCTGTTTGACCTCGGCCAGGTGGTTGCCGGTCTCCTCGCAGATGTCGTGGACGGTCTCCAGCGGCGCACCCGATAGCTCGAACTGACCGCCCGGCTCCAGGCTGACATTGGCAAGCCCACGTTCCAGGGCGATGACGTTCTCGCCTTCCATCAACGGCGTCCAGCCGAAGCGGGTGAGGCCGTCCAGCAGCGCCTTGATGCCGCGGGGCTCGTAGGCCACCGGCGAATTGTCGGCCAGGCGGTAGACGAACTTCTCGTGCTCGGCGCCTACGCGCCAGGCGCTGGCGGGCTTTCCGCCCTCGGCCATCCAGCCCACCAGGTCTTCAAAGACAAGGGGGCGATCGTCGCTTACCACGTCGGCCATTCGTAAATCCTCCCCCGAGATAACGCGACAACACTCAAAGAGGCTCACGCGGTCGCGTCTTTACGCTGTTAGGTTAGGTGGGCGCAATTCCGTGAAGCTCAAGAGCGGGCTATAGGGTCTTTGCAACGACAGTCTGGAGACATGATGGCCGCCGCGAACGTGAAGGAGGCCGTCCCGTACTTCAGGGTCCGGGACATGAAGGCCTCGCTGGCCTTCTACGTAGAGGGTCTCGGCTTCGAGATCGACAAGCGCTGGGATGACCGAGGCGTGCTGCGCTGGTGCAGCCTGAAGCTGGGCGGAGCGACGCTCCGGCTCCAGCAGTTCAAACCCAAGGGCCAGGACGCCTGGGTCGCCGCCGGTCCGGTGGGCGAAGGGGTGACGATCTATTTCCCGTGCGAGGACGCTACGGTCGTCTGGACCGAAGCGACCGCACGCGGCCTTGACGCCCCGCCGCCGGAAGTGGGCAATGGCATGTGGCTGGCCGGCTTCGACGACCCCGACGGCTACCGGCTGGAATTCGAAAGCCCTACCGATGCGCCCGAGGACAGTGTGTTCGGGGAAGACTAGCGCCAATCTCCCACCGCCGCCTGCCAGAGCGTCAGTGCGCTGATGGCGGCGGTATCGGCGCGGAGGATCCTGGGGCCCAGGGTGGTGGCGGCGGCGTAGGGCAAGGCCCGCAGCCGGTCACGCTCACCCGGGGAGAAGCCCCCCTCCGGTCCAATCAGTATGGCCCAGGGGCCGGGCGTGGTGACAGCCTCCAGCACGGTTGGCGCATCCCCCGCCTCGTCGCAGAACAGCAGGCGTCGCGCGGGGTCCCAGTCGGCCAGCAGGCGATCAAGCTTCACGGGCTCTGCAATCTGCGGAACATCCAGCCGCCCGGTCTGTTCGGCGGCTTCCATGGCGATGGCGCGCAGGCGCTCGACGCGGATGTGGTCGGCGTTGGTGCGTTCGGTGGTCACCAGACGTACGCGACGCGCGCCCAGCTCCGCGGCCTTTTCGATGATGGTTTCCAGCCGGCCGCGCTTGACCAGGGCGATCATCAGATCGAGGTCGGGCCCCACGTCCTGAGGCCGCGCGCAGGAGAGCGCCGTGAGCGTGACCGCCCGCTTGCCCACCGTGGCGACGGAAGCCCGCCACTCACCGTCGCGACCGTTGAACACCGCAAGCGTGTCGCCCACCGTCTGGCGCATAACAGCCGACAGATAGCGGCTCTGGCCCTCATCAAGGGTGAGCTGGGCGCCCGGCGCCAGATCATGCGGCACATAGAGACGGATCATCCCGCATCCCTACCAACGGTTGGGGCTGGGCGAAATCACTCCGAGGCGTCTAAATGGGCCATGGCCAATTCCGACGACGACGAACTGGAAGCCCTGCAGGTCGCCCTGGTGCGATATCAGGTGGACGCCATCGCCCAGGGGCGCCGCGACCTGGTGGTCTTCGAAGGTCGCGACACCGCGGGCAAGGACGGAGCGATCAAGCGGATCAATGAGTATCTCTCGGTCCGCAACACCCGCGTGGTGGCCCTGCCCAAACCCACGGAGCGCGAGCGCAGCCAGTGGTATTTCCAGAGGTATGTGGCGCACCTGCCGGCGGCCGGCGAACTCGTGATCCTCAACCGCTCCTGGTACAATCGTGGCGGAGTGGAGCCGGTGATGGGCTTCTGTACGCCGGAACAGAAGGCTGTCTTCCTGGACGAGACGCCCGTGTTCGAGCGGATGCTGATCGGCGACGGCGTGCGCATGGTGAAGCTGTGGCTGGACATCTCTCGCAAGGAGCAGGCGACCCGTCTGGAGGCCCGCAAGACAGATCCCCTGAAGACGCTCAAGATCAGCCCGCTGGACGCCGTGGCCCAGGAAAAGTGGGACGACTATTCCCGGGCCCGCGACGAGATGCTGTCGCGAACCCATTCCGCAGAATCGCCCTGGGTGATCGTGCACACCGACAAAAAGGCCAGGGCGCGCACCGCGATCATGCGCCACCTTCTGCATGCCCTGGCGCCTGCGGAAGTGGCAAAGAGCGTTCCGAAGCCGGACCCCGACGTCCTCTATACCTTTGATACCGCCGCCTTCTCCGACGGCCGACTGGAGCGCTGAGCATGCAGACTTCGACACTGGGATCCCTGGGACCGGTCAGTCGGCTGACCCTGGGCGGTGGCGGCATTGGCCAGATCTGGGGCGAGACCAACGACGAGGAGGCGATGGCCACGGTCGTGGCCGCCATCGATGCCGGGATCACGGTGCTTGATGCAGCGCCGATCTACGGCAGTTGCGAGGCCCTGATCGGCAAGACCTTTGGCGGCAAACTTCCGGCCGGCGTCAAGGTCACGACCAAGCACTACCTCGCCACACCGCCTGCCGCGGAGGTGGAAGCCCGTCTGATCGCCTCGCTGGAGGCCAGCCTGGCCACCATGGGGCTGGAGCGGGTGGACCTCTTCTTCCTGCATTCCAACCTGCACGCCGACCGCTTTGAATATGCCCACGGCAACGCGCGCCGGGATACGTTCTCGACAGCGATGTCGCTCTATGAGGGCCACGTTGTTCCGGCCATGCTGAAGCTGAAGGCCCAGGGCCGGATCGGCGGCTGGGGGATCACCGGCATCGGCGTGCCCACTGCGATCCTCGCCGCGCTGGATCAGGCGCAAAAGCCCGACGCAGTACAGGTGATCGCCAACCTGATGGATAGCCCCGGCGCGCTGCGTCGCTATGCCGAGGCGCCACAACCCCGCGCGATCGCGGCGGCGGCCAGGACCCGGGGGGTGGGCGTCATGGGCATCCGCGCGGTTCAGGCCGGGGCGCTGACCTCCGGCGTAGACCGCGATCTGTCGGCCAACAGCCCTGACAATGCCGACTTCGCTCGCGCCGCCCCATTCCGCGAGCTCTGCGCCGCCTGGGGCGAGGATCCCGCCCAGGTGGCGCACCACTATGCGCTGAGCCTCGCCAACTATGACACCATCGTTCTGGGCGTGAAGAACCGCGCCGAACTGGCCCAGTGCGTGGCCGCAGAGGCCGCCGGGCCTATGGAGCCAGCGCGGGTTGCGGCGATTGATGCGCTGGGGTTGGCGAGCTGATTTTTTTGGTCTTTGTTCGATGACGACCGCCCTCCTGTCGGCTCACTAAGGGGGATCAATGCCAGCACATACATTGACCGCCGGAGAGGCTCGCCGGGTCGCGCTGCGGGCCCAGGGGTTCGGGGGCTCACGCGAGGGTCCCGTCAGCCGACGCCAACTTACGCAACTGGTCGACCGGCTGGGCGTGATCCAGATCGATTCCGTGAACGTGGTGTCGCGCACCCACTACCTGCCCGCCTACTCGCGCCTGGGCGCCTATCCGCGAGAGATGCTGGAGGACATCGCCTGGTCGAAGAAGCGACCGCTGTTCGAGTACTGGGCGCATGAGGCCTCGCTTCTGCCGCTCTCCACTCAACCGCTGTTCCGCTGGCGGATGACGGACGCGCTGGAGGGTGTCGGCGCGTGGAAGGGCATCGCGCGTTTCCTGCGCGAGCGCCGCGACTTCGTTGACCGGGCGCTGGACGAGATCGCCACACGCGGGCCCATGTCAGCCTCGGAACTGGAGCTTGGCGCCAAGGGCGCGGGCGGCTGGTGGGGCTGGAGCGAGGGCAAGCGCGCGGTCGAGGGCCTGTTCTGGACCGGAGAACTCACCACCGCTACCCGGCGCGGAACCTTCGAGCGGGTGTACGACGTACCGCACCGCGTGCTGCCCAGGGCCATCGTCGATACCCCCACCCCGTCCCGCGACGAGGCGCAGCGCCAGCTGATCCGGATCGCAGCCCGCGCCATGGGCGTGGCCACGATGCGCGACCTGCGCGACTACTTCCGGATGGGTGTGGAGGACACCCGCGCCCGCGTCGGAGAACTGGTGGAAGCCGGGTCCTTGCAGCCAGTGACCGTGAAAGGCTGGGCCGAGCCGGCCTTTCTCGACCCTTCGGCGCGCCGCCCCCGGAAGATCGAGGCGACCGCCCTCCTCTCGCCCTTCGACAATCTGATCTGGTTTCGCGAGCGCACCGAACGCATCTTCGGCGTGCGCTACCGGATCGAGATCTATGTGCCCGCCGAGAAGCGACAGCATGGCTACTATGTGCTGCCGTTCCTGGAAGGCGACGCCATCACCGCCCGCGTGGATCTGAAGGCAGACCGCAAGGCCGGCGTGCTCCTGGTGCAAGCCTCTCACGCCGAACCCTGGGCGAGCGACCTGACCCCGGTTCGACTGGCCGCCGAATTGAAGCTGATGGCCGGCTGGCTGGGATTGGAGACCGTGCGGGTGGAGCCGAAGGGCGACCTGGCGAAGGCGTTGGCCGGATCGTTCAGCGCGGCGTAGGCCTCTGCAGGGTAAATCCTACGCTTCCTCAGCCCAGGCCTTGATGAGCTGGTGAGCGATCGCCAAAGGCCCCGGCGCGAAGGTGGCTTCGATCTGGCCAGCGATCAGGGCGCGAGCCTCGGCGCGGGTGAACCAGCGGACTTCGCTGAGCTCGGTCTGATCCGGCGTGCCCTCGTCGTCTTCCACCTCCGCGATCAGGCCGATCATCAGGGATGACGGATAGGGCCAGGGCTGGGTGGAGTGATACCGCACCTGGCGGGTGCGCAGACCGGCTTCCTCGTTCAGTTCGCGAGCACAGGCTTCCTCAATGGATTCGCCCGGCTCCAGGAAGCCGGCAAGGGCCGAGAACATCCCGGCGGGCCAGATCTCCTGGCGCCCCAGCATGCAACGCTCGCCGTGATAGGCCAGCATGATCACGACGGGATCGGTGCGCGGGAAATGTTCGACCTGGCACGACGGGCACTTGCGCTTCCAGCCGCCGTCCACCGCCTCGCTGGGCTGACCACAGGCGGCGCAATAGCCGTGACGCCGGCGCCACTCGAACATCTGTTTGGCGGTCCCGCAGATCGCGGCCTCCGTGCCCGGAAGCTGCATGGCGACCTGCCGGAGATCCTTGAACTCGCCCAGACCCTGCAGGGGTCCCTGTGCGGGATCGGCGGTTCCCTCCATGTCGAGGGCAAAGATGGCTGTGTCCTTCCAGAGGCCCATGAACAGCAGCCGCTCGGGGCCGCCCGCCAGCTCACCCACCAGCTTCGCCGGCAGGTAGGCGATCTGGGCGCCACCGTCCTTGGTTTTCTCGATGAGGGGTTTGCCGTTCCACAGCGCCAGCCCGAGGCTGTCGGGCGACTGCAGCTGTTCGGCAAGCCATTCCGCGTCGCCCCGTCGCTCGCTGGCGCGATTCAGGGGATTTCCGGCGAAGGTGTTCTGGAAGAAGGAGAGAGCCATGGGATGTTCATAGTGCGACCCAGCGCCCACGTCATCCCATCGCAGACGGCGTTGATCGCGATCAAGCCCGACTTACCTGTCGCGGCTCATGACCTTGCCGAGTTCGTCCGCGGTCAGGAACCCGTCCTTGTCGCCATCGAGAATGCCGGTGAAAACGTAGGCGTGATAGTTCAGGAAATCGCGCTGGTTCATGGTGCGCTCGCGACCATCGCGGTTGAAGGCCCTGAAACTCTGTTCGGCATTCGTCCTGGCGCGGCCTTCCAGGGTTTCCTTGAACTCCTTGTAGGTCAGCTCGCCATTCTGATCGAGATCACCGGCTGTCATCTTCGGCATCTGGACATTCAGATAATCGTTGAGCGTCACCATCCCGTCCTTATTGGCGTCCAGGAATCTCAACGCCACCTCGGGCGTCACCACCATCTGGGCCAGTGCCGCGTTCGCGACTGAAAGCGTAGCGCTGAGCGCAAGCACCGCGCACATGGATTGTCTGATCATCTGCTGCCCCCAGGGTTTTCTGACGACGATCTTGGGTCAGGTCGAAGGTCAGGCGCAAGCCCCCGCGATTCCCGCGTGCTCTGTGGCCAGACTTCTGTTTGAGTACCGCAGGGCAGCGCGTTGGCCATGTGACCGCAAGTGTCATGGGCCGACCCAGGGGGAACAGTTCATGAGCGACAAGACGACAACACCGCCACCATCGGCGACCACCGCGGCGGCTCTGCCGGTGGGATTGCTCGCCCTGCTGACGGTCACCAACGCGCTGAACTTCGTCGACCGCAACCTGCTGGCCAGTTTCGCCAACTTCCTGAAGCCCGAGCTCAACCTGACCGACACTCAGTTCGGCTTGCTGACGGGACTGGTGTTTCTGGTCTTCTATGCGGTGGCGGGCCTGTTCATGGGCATGTTGGCGGATCTTTCGCACCGTCCTCGGCTGATCGCCGGGGCCGTTGCGGTCTGGAGCGTTCTGACCGCAGTTTCGGGCATGGCGCGCGGGTTCATCTCGCTGGCGATTCCGCGCGCTCTGATCGGTATCGGCGAGTCGGCGTTGACGCCCTCGGCCATGTCGCTGCTCGCGGACCGGGTTCACACTTCGCGCATGGGGCTGGCCAGCGCCATCTACTACATGGGCGTACCCATCGGCACCGGCGCCGGTCTGCTGATCGCGGGCTACCTCGGCCCGGCGATCGGCTGGCGGAATTGTTTCTATGTGCTGGGTGCGGTGGGATTGGTCCTGGCCCTGGCCTTCCTGTTCGTCCGCGACCCGCGCCCGAAGCGCGAAGCCCAACATGCAAAGGGTCCTGGATTCCTGGTGCAGACCCGCCTTCTTGGCGACGCCCTGAAGCGCTCACCCGCGCTCGTCGCCACCATGTGCGGCGGAGTGGCGCTCCACATCGGCATCGGCGCGGCCCAGTTCGACCAGCTCTGGTTTGTCGCCGAGCGTGGTTTCGAAAGGGCGCACATCGCGCAGCTGGCCGGCTACATCACGGTAGTCGCCGGCGTCGCTGGGAATCTGTTTGGCGGCTTCATCGGCGACTGGTGGCAGCAGAGGATGAAATCCGGGCGCCCAATGATGCTCGCGCTGCTGATCCTGGTGACGATGCCACTGGCTCTGGCCTACCGCGTAGTCCCGGCGGATTCACCGGTCTTTTTCATCGGCATGGGGATCGGCATCTTCCAGTTGGCGGCGTTCTATGGCCCGACCTTCTCGACCGTACAGGAACTGGCGCCGCCCGGCGCCCGTGCAACCGTCACCGCCTTCTACATCCTCTGCCTGAACGTTGTCGGCCTGGGTATAGGCATCACCGGAGCCGGCTGGGCCATCGACCAGTTCCGGGAGGCAGGAACAGCCCAACCCTACACGGCCTCCGTGCTGGTGTTCACCGCCATCTCGGCCCTGGCGATCCCGGCGTTCGTTCTGGCCGGACGGTGGACGAAGCGCGACGTGGCGAGGAACGCCGGGGGGTAGCCGCGCTTGGGCTGCCTCTTGCCGACGGCCCTCCGATCCGCCATATGCCCCGGCGGAGATCGGCGACGGGCGGACGCCTCGCCAACCTGGTCAGGGCCGGAAGGCAGCAGCCACAACGAGTTTCGCTCCGGGTCGTCGTTCGGTCTCCACCTTTCCCCAGACTTTTCAATTTTCGCGTGGCGCGGAGGTTGGCCGTTCACTTAAATGGGGCCATGGGCGACGAAGACTTTCCCCGCGACGACCTTGAGCCTCCCGAGCGTGACCCGAACACGGGCGACATGTTCGGCGATGCGCCGGTTGGCGCCCCGCCTGCGCCCACCATGGACAGCGCCGCCTATACCGTCATCGCGCGGAAGTACCGGCCCCAGACCTTCGACGATCTCTATGGTCAGGAAGCCATGGTGCGCACCCTGCGCAACGCCTTCGCCTCGGGTCGGATCGCACATGCCTTCATGCTGACCGGCGTGCGCGGGGTCGGCAAGACCACCACCGCGCGCCTGCTGGCCCGCGCTCTGAATTTCCAGACCGCCACGGTTGACACGCCCACCCTCGATTTCCACGAGGAGGGCATCCACTGCCGCTCGATCATCGAGGGGCGGCATATGGATGTGCTGGAGCTGGACGCCGCCTCGCGCACCGGTGTGGGCGACATCCGCGACCTGCTGGAAGGCGTGCGCTATTCGCCGGTGGAGGCCCGCTTCAAGGTCTACATCATCGACGAAGTGCACATGCTGTCGACCGGCGCGTTCAACGCGCTGCTGAAGACGCTGGAAGAGCCGCCGCCGCACGCGAAGTTCATCTTCGCCACCACCGAGATCCGCAAGGTGCCGGTGACCATCCTGTCGCGGACCCAGCGGTTCGACCTGCGCCGGGTGGAGCCCGATGTGCTGGTCAAGAATCTCGAGATGATCTGCGAGAACGAGGGCGCCCGCGTCGAGGCCGAGGGCCTGATGCTGATCGCCCGCGCCGCCGAGGGCTCGGTCCGCGACGGTCAGTCGATGCTGGACCAGGCCATCGTCCAGGCTGATCCGGGCGTCACCGTCACCGCTGCCTCGATCCGCGACATGCTGGGGCTGGCCGACCGCGCCCAGACCATTTCGCTGTTTGAACAGATCATGCGCGGCGAAGCCGGCGCCGCCATTGAAACCTTCCGCGCGCTCTATGGCTATGGCGCCAATCCCGATCAGGTGGTGATGGACCTGCTGGACCACACCCATGGCGCATCTGTCGCCAAGGCCATCGGTCCGCAGGCGCTGGTGCTGCCGCGGGAACAGGCAGGGAGACTGGCCGCTGTCGGGGCGGCGGTATCGGCCGGGACCCTCTCGCGCATCTGGCAATTGACGCTGAAGGCCTATGAGGAGGTGCGGCGCGCGCCCGATGCGGCTGCGGCGGTGGACATGGCCCTGATCCGGCTGGCCTATGCGGCCGACCTGCCGGGGCCGGAGGAGGCTTTGAAGCGGCTGCAGGCCGGTGAACTTCCGGGCGCCGGGCCGCTCGGCGGCGGCCCGGCCGGCGGCGGGGGCGGGGGCGGCGGGGGCGTTGCATCGCGCAGCGCCACAAATGCGGTGGCCCGCCAGCCTATGCCGTCGGCCCCGCCTTCTCCGGAGCCAGCCGCAGTCCTGAACACCTTCGAGGACCTGCTGGCGCTTATCGACCGTCGACGGGATGTGACATTGAAGATGGATGTGGAGCGCTACATCCGTCCCATCAGCTTCCGGCAGGGCGCCATCGAGTATGAACCTGGCCCCGGCGCGCCCGTCAATCTGGCCCAGCGGCTGGTGGCGAGGCTGAAGGAGTGGACCGGCGAGCGCTGGCTGATCGCCGCGCAAGGCGGCGGCGGCGCCGAAAGCGCCTGGGAGAAACAACGGCGCGAGCAGCGCGAGGTCCGCGCCGAGATCGAGCAGGACCCCTTCGTCCGCTCCGTGATGGAAGCCTTTCCCGGCGCCGAGATCATCGGCGTCCGTAACCTGACGCCGACCCCGGCGATCGAGGGCGTGGCCCCGACCGAGGTCGACGATGATGACGAGGAGTAACGGCTGATGGACATCAATGCCCTGATGAAACAGGCCCAGGCCATGCAGCAGCGGATGGCCGATGCGCAGGAACGGATTGCCGCTATCGAGGTGGAGGGCACGTCCGGCGGCGGCATGGTGAAACTGGTGCTGCGCGGATCGGGCGAACTGGCGCGCGTCGAGCTTGATCCCGGTCTCATGGCGCCGGGCGAGGGAGAAGTGGTGGCCGATCTGATGGTCGCCGCCCACGCCGACGCCAAGCGGAAGCTGGACGCCGCCCAGGGCGAACTGATGCGCGAGGCGGCCGGGCCGCTGGCCGGCATGAACATTCCCGGCATGCCGAAGTTCTGAGATGGCCGCGTCCGCCGGACCAGAGATCGAACGCCTGGTCACGCTGCTGGCCAAGATTCCAGGACTGGGGCGCCGCTCCGCTCGTCGTGCGGCGCTGGCGCTGCTCAAGCGGCGCGATCAGTTGCTGGTCCCGCTGGCCGACGCCCTCAGCGAAGCGGCGCGGCTGGTGCAGACCTGCGAGGAGTGCGGCTCGCTGGACACCCAGAACCCCTGCGCCATCTGCGCCGACTGGAGCCGCGACGACGCCCTTATCTGCGTTGTCGAAGATGTTGGCGCGCTCTGGGCGATGGAGCGCGCCGCGGCGTTTCGCGGACGATATCACGTGCTGAGCGGTCTGCTCTCCGCGCTGGAGGGTGTGGGGCCGGAGGCTCTACGCGTCGACGACCTGATGGAGCGCGCCTCGCGCGACCAAACCTCCGAGGTGATCCTGGCCCTGCCAGCCACGGTCGACGGCCAGACCACGGCGCACTATCTGGCCGAGCGGCTGGGCGGATGTAACGTCTCGGTCTCGATGATGGCGCGAGGCGTTCCTGTCGGCGGTGAGCTGGACTGGCTGGACGACGGCACCATCGCCCACGCCATCCGCGCACGACGACCGGCCTAGGCCGCCTTCCAGGGGACCGGCTCGATCTTCCGGATCATCAGGCCCCAACCTGCGACGCCCAGCAAGGCGCCCGCCGCCGTGACGATGAAGGCGGCTTGGAAACTCCCCGTGCTGTCAACAATCATGCCGGTGATGATCGGTCCCAGAATGCCGGCGAAGTTGGCCCAGCCGTTCTGCACCCCTATCCACTTGCCCGCCGCCTTGGGTCCGGCCAGCGTCTGTCCGGTCGCGAAAATGTGCGGACCCACAGCGCCCAGGGCGAAGGCGACGACGAACAGGCATCCGATCGCCAACTGCGGCGCCACATAGGCGCAGGCCAGCAGCCCGGCGGCGGTGACAAGATGGGCGCACACAAAGATGGTCTTGCGGGCCCGGTTTGGCGTCGCGCCGGTCGCGATCCAGCGGTCTGAAAGCCAGCCGCTCAGGAACGAACCCGCCGCATAGACCAGGTAGAGGCCGCCGCCGACATTGGCCATTTCTCCCAGCGTGTAGCCCTGCGACTTCACAAGGTAGAGCGGGATCCATGAGACAACGAAGTAGAAGGCGAAGTTGACCGAGAAGTGGCCAAGGCTGGCCCCCCAAAGCTCCGGGCGCCGGAAGATATCCGGAAAGGACGGCCCCGCGCCCGGCTCATGATCTGCGGCGCCGCGGTCCGTGAGCCTGCCCGTCACCAACAGCCAGGGCACAAGCCAGAGCAGTGAGATGGCGCCGAACATGATGAAGACCCCACGCCAGCCAAGCGTCTCCATCAGGTGTCCGCCGAAGAAGATGCCAACCGCCGGCCCGAGGGAAAGGCCGACGATGATCAGGCCGTTGGCAGCGCCCAGGCGGGCTGCCGGCACATGCCGCGCGATCAGGGTCGAACTGACCGGAAAGGCGGCGCTCTCGCCGACCCCCAGGAGCAAACGTAGCATCAGCAGGGCCACGAAACCTGCCGCGAAGCCGCTGAAGAAGGTCGCCAGCGACCAGATCGCCAGACCGGCGGCCAGGGTCTTGTAGGCGTTGAAACGATCGGCCATCCAGCCGGAGAGGACGAGCCCCGGCGTATAGGTCCAGAAGAAGGCCGAGATCAGGATCCCGATCTGGGTCGAGGTAAGGGCGAGTTCGTCCTTGATCAGCGGCGCGGCGGTGGCCAGACCGCCCCGGTCCACATAGTTGATGAACACCGCCGCCGCGAGCAGCGGCACTATGAATGGGCTGAAAGCCTCGCGCAGCGGCTTCGCCGCCGTTTCCGTAGTCATGGTGTTCCCCCGATCCCCTTTTCGCGGACACTGACACGGCTGGTCCCGACTCACCTAAGTCGCTAGGAACACAGCATGAACCTGATGCTGCTGATGATCATTTTGCTGGCTCTGGCCGCCGCGATCGCCATCGCCTGGGCTCTGCGTGAACGCGGTCGGGCGGCGGCGGCCGAGCTCAGGCTGGAGCTCTATCAGGAACAGGGCGAGCTGGTGCGAACCCAGTTGACCCAGTCGGCCACCAGCGTCGCCGAGGAGATCCTGCGCAAGAACGATGAGGCGGTGCGGGGCCGCGAGCAGCTGGCCCAGGCCCGGCTGGAGGCGCAACTCAAGCCCGTCGCCGACACCCTGCTGAAGTTCCAGGAGCAGGTGACGGCCGTAGAGAAGCAGCGGGCGGAAGAGACCGGCGGCCTTAAGGAACAGATCGCCCAGATGCTGCAGGCGGCCACCGCCACCCAGGATGAAGCTCGCAAACTCTCCAGCGCCCTGCGGCGCGGCGCCGGCGTGCAGGGTCGGTGGGGGGAGCAGACCCTGCGCAATGTGCTGGAGGCCGCGGGCCTTACCAACCGCTACGACTTCGACGAACAGACCTCCACCGACACCGACGAAGGTCGCCGCCGGCCTGATGTAACCGTGCGCCTGCCGGGCGGGGCTCTGTTCGTCATCGACGCCAAGTGCTCGCTTAACGCCTTCCTCGAAATCCAGGAAGCCGCGGACGACTTCGCTCGCGACGCCGCCGGGATCCGTCACGTGCAGAGCGTGCGCAGCCACATCTCGGGCCTGTCGGCCAAGGCTTACTGGGACCAGTTCGATGCTTCGCCGGACTTCGTGGCCATGTTCGTGCCGCTGGACTCCGCCCTGGCCGCCGCGCTCGACCGCGAGCCTAACCTGATGAATGAGGCCATGGACAAGCGGGTGGTGATCGTCACCCCGTCCACCCTGTTCGCGCTGTGCAAGGCCGTGGTCTACGGCTGGCGCGTCGAGGAGCAGGCCGCCAACGCCCAGAAGATCGCCGAGCTGGGGCGTGAACTCTACAAGCGCATCGCCGTTATGGGCGGCCATGCCGATGCCATGGGCAAGGCGTTGCAGACGGCGGTTGGCCGCTACAATCAGTTCGTAGGCTCTCTGGAAGCCCAGGTGCTGACCCAGGCGCGCCGCTTCGAAGACCTCAAGGTCGACCATCAGGGCAAAACCGTCGCCGTGCTGGAGCCGCTGGACAGTGCCGTGCGGCCGCTGACCAAACTGCCCGCCGGCGAGACCCCACCGGTGCGACTTGTGGCCGGCGACGAGGGCTAGCACCAGGGTCACGCACCTTGACGCCTGCAGATAGCGACCTTACGTCCGCGCCATGGCTATCCGAGAGATCCTTGTCGTCCCCCACCCTGTGCTGAAACAGGTGTCAACGCCCGTTGATGTGGTCGACGACGCCCTGCGCGCCCTGATGGATGACATGCTGGAGACCATGTACGACGCGCCGGGCATCGGCCTGGCGGCGGTGCAGATCGGTGTGCCCAAGCGGGTGATCGTGATGGACCTGTCGGGCAAGGACGAACCCAGGGCGCCGCGCTATTTCGTCAATCCCGAGATCGTCTGGGCCTCGGACGACACCGCACCCTACGAGGAAGGCTGCCTCTCCGTGCCGGAGTATTATGATGAGGTCGAACGGCCGGCCCGCGTGAAGCTCAAGTACCTGAACTATCAGGGCGAGGCAGTCGAGGAAGACGCCGACGGCATGTTCGCCGTCTGCATCCAGCATGAGATGGACCACCTTGAAGGCGTGCTGTTCATCGATCACCTGTCCCGACTGAAGCGCGAGCAGGCGATCAAGAAGGTCAAGAAGCTGGTGCGGGCGTAAGCCGGGCGATCCTCGCCTTCGCCCCGTCCACGCGCTAAACCCCGACCATGCGTCTCGCCTTCCTCGGCACCCCGGATTTTGCTGTCGCCAGCCTGAGCGCCATCCTGGCGGCGGGGCATGAGGTGGCCTGCGTCTATACCCAGCCGCCGGCGCCGCGCGGGCGCGGGCATGACCTGAAGCCTTCGCCGGTTCATGCCTTCGCCGACAGTCATGGCCTGATGGTGCGTACACCCGCCTCGATGCGCGATCCCGCCGAGATCGCCGCCTTCGCCGCCCTCAACCTCGACGCCGCCGTCGTGGTGGCGTTCGGTCAGATCCTGCCGGGCGGGGTGCTCGACGCACCACGATTGGGGTCGTTCAACCTCCACGGCTCGCTGTTACCACGCTGGCGGGGCGCCGCGCCGATCCAGCGGGCGATCATGGCCGGCGACGCGGTTACCGGCGTGCAGGTCATGCGCATGACTGAGGGGCTGGACGAAGGCCCGGTTCTGGCCACCGCAACGGTCCGGATCGACGCGCTGGAAACGACCGCGACCCTGTTTGAACGGCTGGCCCCGATTGGCGCGGACCTCCTCGTCCGCACCCTGGCCGACATCGCCGCCGGGCGCGCCGTGGAAACCCCTCAGGCCGGTGATGGCGTCACCTACGCCCGCAAGATCAGTCCCAGGCATGCGCGGCTGGACTGGACCAAGCCCGGGCCCGTGCTGGACGCCAAGATCCGGGGCATGTCGCCGGCGCCGGGCGCCTGGTTCGAACTGCCGTCGGAGAAAGGGCCTGTGCGCGTAAAAGCTCTGCTCTCGGCGTTCGAGGACACTGGCGGCGCGCCAGGCGTCACCCTCGACGATCGGCTGCTGGTGGCGACAGGCCAGGGCGCTGTGCGCCTGCTCAGGGTGCAACGCGAAGGCCGCGGCCCGCAGGATGCCGAGGTCTTCCTCAGGGGGACGCCGGTGGCCGCTGGCGTTCGGCTGAGCTGATGCCGCGCTATCGCCTCCTGATCGAATATGACGGCCGTCCGTTCTGCGGCTATCAGACCCAGGCCGGATTGCCCTCCGTGCAGGGCGCGCTGGAGGCCGCAGTTCTGGGGTTCAGCGGTGAGACCGTCCGGGTCCAGGCGGCGGGCCGGACCGACACCGGCGTCCACGCCACCGGTCAGGTCGTCCATGTCGACCTTGCCCGGGACTGGCCGGCGGATACGGTGCGCAAGGCGCTGAACGCCCACCTGATGCCCCGGCCCGTCTGCGTGCTGGAGGCCACTAAGGCCCCGGAAGGCTGGCATGCCCGGTTTTCGGCTCTCGAGCGGCGCTACCGCTATCGCATTCTCAATCGGCAGAGCCCGCCGGCGCTGGATCAGGGCCGGGTCTGGTATGTGCGCAAACCCCTTGATGCACAGGCCATGCACGACGCCGCCCAGGCGCTGCTGGGCCACCACGACTTCACCACCTTCCGCGACCTGGCCTGCCAGGCCAGGTCGCCGATGAAGACCCTGGATATCGCCACCGTGCGCCGGGAGGGCGATGAGGTGATCCTGGATTTCGCCTCGCGCTCGTTTCTGCACCGACAGGTGCGCTCCATGACCGGCACCCTGGCGCAGGTGGGCGTGGGGCGCTGGAGCCGGGCCGATGTCGCCGCCGCCCTGGCCGCGCGGGACCGCAGGGCCTGTGGCCCGGTGGCCCCGCCTGACGGCCTCTACCTTACCCACGTCGGCTATCAGCCGGCATCTCCTTCAACATCTTGAGGACCTCCGTCATGACACAGAGCCCCTGGGTTCATCACCGCAACGCCAGCGTCGCCGATGACATCGACTTCGAGATCAAGGGCCAGGAACTGCAGTTCCTGGAGATCGAGCTCGATCCCGGCGAGAGCGCCGTGGCTGAAGCCGGCGCGCTTGTCTGGAAGGACGCCAGCATCGGCATGACCACCGTGTTCGGTGACGGCGCAGGCGGGGAAGGTGGCTTCATGGGCAAGCTGCTGGGCGCCGGCAAGCGTCTGGTCACCGGCGAGAGCCTGTTCACCACCGTCTTCACCCACAACGCAGGGGGCAAGGCCCGCGTGGCCTTCGCCTCGCCGACACCGGGCGCGATCCTGCCGATCAATCTGGGGGAACAGGGCGGCTGCCTGATCTGCCAGAAGGACAGTTTCCTGGCCGCCGCGCGCGGCGTCTCCATCGGTATCCAGTTCCAGCGCCGCATGATGACCGGCCTGTTCGGGGGCGAAGGCTTCATCATGCAGAAGCTGGAGGGCGACGGCTGGGTGTTTGTCCAGATGGGCGGGACTGTGATCGAGCGCACCCTGGCGGCCGGCGAGGAACTGCACGTGGATACCGGCTGTCTGGCCGCCTACACGCCCAGCGTCGATTTCGATCTGGTGATGGCCGGCGGCGTCAAGAGCGTGCTGTTCGGCGGCGAGGGTCTGTTCTTCGCCCGCTTGCGCGGCCCCGGAAAGGTCTGGATCCAGTCCTTGCCGTTCTCGCGCCTTGCCGGTCGGATGCTGGCGGCGGCGGGCGGACAGGGCGGGAACCGTGGCGAGGGCTCGGTTCTGGGCGGCCTCGGCGACCTGATCGGCGGCAATCGATAGGGATCAGGCCGGCGCGAAGTAGCGCTGGATGATCCGGGCATAGACCTTCTGCAGGGTACGGATTTCCTCTACGGGCGCGCGCTCATCCACCTGGTGCATGGTCTTGCCCACCAGCCCGACTTCGATCACCGGGCATAGCGCCCGGATGAAGCGGGCGTCCGACGTGCCGCCTGAGGTTGACAACTCCGGGGCCGCGCCGGTGACGTCCGCTACAGCGGCGGCCACCAGATCGGTAAAGGCGCCCCGCTCGGTCAGAAAGGCCTCGCCGCTGATCTGGGGCGTGACAGTGATTTTCCCGGCAAACCCTACTGAAGCGCGCCAGACCTCCAGCTCGAACCAGTCGGCCAGTTGCTGGCCCGTGTGGTTTGGGTTGAAGCGGATGTTGAGCCTGGCCCGCGCTACGCCGGGGATCACATTGGTTGCCGCGTTGGGCGCGTCGATCATGGTGACTTCGAGATTGGAGGGCTGGAACTCGGCATAGCCCTCGTCCAGCTTGCGCTCCTGCAGCGCCGAGAGAAGTTTCACCAGAACGGGCACAGGGTTGGCCGCTCGATGGGGATAGGCCACGTGGCCCTGGATGCCTTCCACCAGGATCTCGGCGTTGATCGACCCGCGCCGGCCCACCTTGACCATGTCACCGAATGTCTCGGCCGAGGTGGGTTCGCCCACCACACAGTGATCGATCACCTCGCCCTCGGCGGCCAGCGACTCGACCACCAGCTTTGTGCCATGGGTGGCGATCCCCTCCTCGTCGCCCGTGATCAGGAACGAGATCGAGCCGGTAACCTGACCCGCAGCAATGGCCTCGGAGGCCGCAGCCGCGAAGGCGGCAATGGCGCTCTTCATGTCCACAGCGCCACGTCCGATCAGCACGCCATCAATCACCTCGGCGCCAAAAGCGTCCTTCGTCCAGGCGCCGACATCGCCCACCGGCACCACATCGGTATGCCCGGCAAAGCAGAGGTTGGGCCGGGCAGTCCCGTAGCGGGCGTAGAGGTTCTCGATCTCGCCGAATTTCATTCTGCGGCAGGCAAAGCCCAACCCGGCAAGCGTCTGCTCGACGATATCCATGGCGCCGGCGTCAGCGGGCGTCACCGAAGGGCGGCGGATCAGGTCGCGGGTCAGTTCAACGGCGTCAATCATGCGTCGCGCTTTACCGGTCATTCCGCCCGGAGGCGAGAGGCCCTCTCATGCGCTGAGCGCCTCATCCTGGACGATGCTGCGAAGCCAGACGCCATACGATCATGGTCTCGGCCTTCGGGGTTGGGATACATTCACGCGGATGCAGCCCTAGATAGGCGCGGTAGAGAGGCTGCGGCGCTCCGTTCCGGCGATCAGTTCGGCCCAGATGCGGGCCTGGAGTGGCTCGTCGCCCTCGGCCTCCGCGCGGGCGTGGAGACCGATGAGGGCGGACCGAAGGCGGTTGTTCTCGGCCTGAAGGACGGAGAGGTGCAGGGCGGGGTCATTGCCGGTCTCGGCCAATAGGGCACGGATCGCGCGGTTCTCTTCCACCAGATTGTGGGCGGCGGCATCCCAGGTTTCGGCGGCGATGTTCAGCAGGGTGGCGGTGAGGCCCAGCGCATTGGCGCGCTCGCCATCCGGCACGCCGGGGGCGGCGTTGCGCAGCAGCAGCGCGGCCAGTTCACGCAGGACGTCGGATGTGGGCGGGGTCACAGGCGTCCCATCAGTTGGGCCATGGCGCGCTCCTGGGCGTTGATCAGCCACCAGGCCGGATAGATCATGATCGGGGCGCGGTTGCCGCCCGAGTTGAAGGCGGCGGCCGATCCCACCCAGATGCCCTGGCCCTTGACGCAGTTGAACAGGGTCCACCAGTGCAACGCCGCCGGATCGGCGACGAGGCCGGAGGCGCGTTCCCAGATGGCGACGGCCTGGGCGGGTGGGCAGAGGCCGCCTGCCATCCCTGAGCGTCCGAAGGTCCAGACCGGCTGCAGGCTCCAGCCCAGATCTTCCAGCGGATCGCCCAGATGGGCCATTTCCCAGTCGAGGACGCCGTGGATATCGCCGTGGGCGTCGAACAGGAAATTGCCGGTTCGATAGTCACCGTGGACGATGGAGAGGCGCTGGGCCGCTGGCGGCGGGTTGGCGCGCAGCCAGCGGATGGCGGCCTCAGTGATCGGCAGGGGGTGGTCGGCGTCGCGGGCGATGAGGCCCGCCCAGTGGTCGAGTTCGCGACGCCAACAGTCGTCCAGCGCGGGCGTGGGCAGGATGGCGGCCAGGGGCGCCGGGTCGGCTGTGGCGATGTCGCCCAGGATGGTCCATTTACGCTCGGCCACCCGGGCCAGGACCGCCTCGGTCGCGCCGGCGAACAGGGCCGCGGGGCCCGCCTGGAAGCCCGCGATCTCGCCGGCGATGAAGAAGGGGTGGTCGAGGGCGTCGGAGGCCTCTTCCAGCCAGAGCATGTCCGGCACGGGAACCGAGGAGCCGTGAAAGGCGCGATAGGCCTCGAACTCGACCCGGCGCTCGGTATCGATCAGGCTGGCGGGCGGATCGCGTCGCAGGATGAGTTTGCGCGACGTGGGTTGGCCGGCTTCGGTCCAGGACAATACAAACCGGTACGTCTCCCTCGAGGCGCCGCCCGAGATGCGCTCCAGATTCGAGACCGTGACGCCGGACGCCTGCGGCATGCGACCGGCGACATAGGCCGCCAGCCGCGGTTCCAGCGCGTGGGCCAAGGTGAGGCTCAGCTCATCCGGAAGCGGATGGGCAGGCGCTTGGGTCCATTGACGAAGAAGCTTTCGCTCATGGCAGGCGTCCCGGCCATCTCGACGGATTCAAGTCTGGGCAGCAGCTCTTCCCAGAGGATGCGCATCTCCATCTTGGCCAGATGCTGGCCGAGGCACAGGTGGGCGCCGTAGCCGAACGCCAGATGCTTGTTGGGCGAGCGGTCCACGCGGAACTCGTCGGGCGCCTCGAAGACCTCTTCGTCGCGGTTGCCCGAGGCGTAGCAGAGCATCAGCCAGTCGTTCTGCTTCATCTGGCGGCCGGCGAACTCGGTGTCGGCGGTGAGCGTGCGCATGAAGGTCTTCACCGGGGTGGTCCAGCGGATGGATTCATCCACCAGGCCCGGGATCAGCGACAGGTCGGCTTTCACCTTGCGAAGCTGGCCTGGATTGTCCACCAGCGCCCACATGGCGCCGGCCGTCGATGACGAGGTGGTGTCGTGGCCGGCCGTGGCGACGATGATGTAATAGCCCATGGCCTCGAAGTCGGAGATGGGCGCGCCGTTGATCTGGCTGTTGGCGATCAGCGAGGCCAGATCATCGGTGGGATTGGCGCGGCGCGCGGCCGACAGAGCGCTGAAATAGTTGTTGAAATCGATGATCACGCCCATGTCGAAGGCTGGCTCGCCGGTCTCGGTAGCCGGCGCTTCATTCGGCTTGCGGCCAAGCTCGGGATCGGTGGCGCCGAACAGTTCCTGGGTCAGCTTCAGCATCCGCGGCTCGTCGCTCTCGGGCACGCCCAGGATGGTCATGATCACGTGCAGCGGGAAGTGCAGCGCCACCTCATTGACGAAGTCGCACTCGCCGCCCTTGGCCGCCATCTTGTCGACCGAGGCGCGGGCGATCACGCGAATGCGCTCTTCCAGCTTCTTCAGGTTCTGCGGCATGAACCAGCCCTGGGTCAGTGCCCGGTACTTGGGATGATCCGGCGCGTCCATCTGCACCAGGGTGCGCAGCAGGTGCGGGCTGCCGCCCATCATCTCGCGCACGCGCTTGTCCGCCGCCTGGCTGGTGAGAGTCGCGGCGCGGTCGCCATTGTGGAACAGGTCGTTCTGGCGGCTGATCTCGAGGATGTCGGCGTGTTTGGTGGCCACCCAGAACGGGTCAATGCCGTCGATCTTGGCCATGCCCATGGGCTCGTTGGCGCGCAGCCATCGGTAGGTGTCGTGGATCCGGTTGTCGGCATAGGCCGCCGGCATCGCCAGATGATCGGCATGGGCCTGGGGGATCATGTGGTCGGCAGCGGTGGTGGCGGACATTTGGTCTCCGGGGAGGCGGCCTGACGTGAGGTCACGCGAGACGACGCCGTCTGATTGTTCGTATCCTTAGCGGAGTTGATACCCCCAACGCGACGGCCCGCAAGTGTGACCGCGCGTCAACCGGAGACGCCGTGCGATGCTGACCAAGGGTGATGACTATCCGATCCACCAGACACCCGAGCCGATCGCCTATTCAGGTTCGGACCGGAACTTCTACGACCGCTACTTCTTCAACGCCTATGCGCCGGATGGGTCGGCGTTCGCGGCCATCGCCTTCGGGGTCTATCCGGCGCTGAACGTGGCCGATGCGCACATCGCCATCGTCAAGGACGGCAAGGAGCGTTGCCTGCACGCCTCGCGCGTCCTGGGGATGGAACGGCTGGACCTGAAGGTGGGGCCGATCGCCATCGACATCCTGGAGCCCCTGCAGAAGCTGAAGGTGACGGTCCAGAAGACGGAAGGCATCGCCGGCGAGATCACCTTCGAGGGCCGCGCCTTTCCCATCGAGGAGCCGCGCTTCGTCAAGCGCAACGGCCCGCGCCTGTTCATGGACTATACCCGCCTGACCCAGAACGTGCGGGCTTCAGGCTGGCTGGAAGTGGACGGCGAGCGGATCGAGGTATCCGGCTGGGTCGGTACGCGCGACCGCTCCTGGGGCATCCGTCCTGTCGGCGCGCCCGACACCCAGCCTACTCCAGGCGGTGGGATCGCCGGATTCTTCTGGCAATGGACCCCGCTGAATTTCGCCGACACATCCGTCTATTTCCACATCAACGCCGATCCGGACGGCAAGCCCTGGAACACCCGCGCTGTGATCCTGCCGGACGGCGCAGGACCCGAGGGCGGCTATCACTCCGACGCCCCGGTGATGGAGACCGAAATCCTGCCCGGCACCCGCCACGCAAAATCCGGCAAACTGATCATCCCCCTGGCGCAGGGCGAGGCGACCGTGAAGATCGAGCCTGTAGCCACCTTCCTGATGCGCGGCATCGGTTATGGCGGTGAGTGGCGGCACGGTGCGCTCAAGGGCGAGCTGGCCGTGGCGCGCGAGGACCTGGACACGGTGAACTTCGACCACGCCGATCCCGGCAACCTGCACATCCAGGCCATCAGCCGCGCCACTCTGTCACAGCCGGGCCGGGACGATCAGGTGGGTGTGGGCGTGTTCGAACAGCTGATCCTTGGACCCTACCGGCCGCTGGGCTTCTAGATCCCCGCGGCCTTCAACGCCTGATCAAGGTCGGCGATGATGTCGTCCACGTGCTCAATGCCGATGGACAGGCGCACGTAGCCCGGCGTCACCCCGGTGGCGGCCTGTTCGTCGGGCGTGAGCTGGGAATGGGTGGTGGAGGCCGGGTGGATCGCCAGGCTTCGCGCGTCGCCGATGTTGGCCACGTGGTAGAGCAGCTTCAGGGCGTTGATGAAGGCGGCGCCGGCCTCGACCCCGCCGGCCATTTCGAAGCCCACAAGGCCGCCATAGCCGCCCTTGAGATTCCGATCGGCGCGGGCGCGGGCCTCGCCGGTCTGCAGACTGGGGTGGATCACGCGAGTAATGCCAGCGCGCGCGGCCAGCCAGGCGGCGACCTTTGTAGCGTTGGCGCAATGGCGCTCCATCCGCAGCGCCAGGGTCTCGATCCCCTGGATGATCTGGAAGGCGTTGAACGGCGAAATGGCGGCGCCCAGGTCGCGCAGCAGGATCACCCGGGCGCGCAGGATGTAGGCGATGGGGCCGAGCGGTTTGACCGCCTGGGTCCAGACGGCGCCGTGATATGAGGCGTCGGGCGTGTTGAGCTGGGGTTGGCGTTCGGGGTTCGCCTCCCAGTCGAAATTGCCGCCGTCGACGATCAGGCCGCCGATGGAGGTGCCGTGGCCGCCAAGGTATTTGGTGGCGGAATAGACCACGATGGCTGCGCCATGATCCAACGGCCGGCAGAGCAGCGGGGCTGCGGTATTGTCCATGATCAGAGGAATGCCGAACTCGCGGCCGATGGCGGCGACCTCGGCGATGGGGAAGACCTCGAGTTTCGGGTTCGGCAGGGTCTCGGCGTAGTAGGCGCGCGTGCGGTCATCAGTGGCGCGGCGGAAGGCTTCCGGGTCGGCAGGATCGACAAAGCGGACCTCGATCCCCTGGTCCTTCAGCGTGTTGGCGAACAGGTTCCAGGTGCCGCCGTAAAGGGCGGTGGACGACACGATGTTGTCGCCCGCCCGCGCCAGGTTCTGGACCGCATAGGCCGACGCCGCCTGCCCGGACGCCACAGCCAGAGCGCCCACGCCGCCCTCCAGCGCCGCGACACGCTTTTCGAGCACGTCGGTCGTGGGGTTCATGATGCGGGTGTAAATGTTGCCCAGCTCGGACAGCGAGAAGAGCGCAGCGGCATGGCCCGCGTCGCGGAACTGGTAGGACGTCGTCTGGTGGATCGGCACCGCCACTGAGCCCGTCGAGGGATCAGCCCGCCATCCAGCGTGGACGACCAGGGTTTCCGGGTGAAGGGTGGCGTCGGACATGGCGGAGCGTTCCTGGGTCTGGCGGTCAACGCCGCTATCGGGGCGCATTCTAGCCTAACCGACCCCGGATAGAAGGCCCCGGCGCACATCTGGCCCGTTGCGCCATATCAATGCAGCGCCGCACGCGATCGCCGATCTGAAAGGTTACGGGAGATCGGCGCATGTCACTGACCAACACGAGGGCCGGCTACGGCTGGGTCGCCATAGCCCTGCACTGGATCAGCGCCATCGGCGTCGTAGCGATGTACTTGCTGGGCGAGCAGATGGAAGACGCCCCGGACAAGGTCGCAAAAGCCGCCGCCCAGGGCCTTCACGTCTCCGTCGGCGCGCTGCTGTTCACCTTCCTGCTGGCGCGGCTGTTGTGGAGTCTTTCGCAACCGCATCCGGATTCGTTCGAGCGGAACAAATGGTTCCGGATCGCGGCGAGGGTCGTCCAGGGATTGTTTCTGCTGATGATCGCCGTGCTGATCGTCACAGGGCCGCTCGCGGTGTGGTCTGCGCCGCGGGCCATCGCCGTGTTTGACCTGTTCAGCCTGCCCAGTCCGTTTCCGACCCGTATCGTGTGGCTGCATGACCTCGCGGAAGATGTGCACGGTCTGGCGACGAAGCTGTTCTGGCCCCTCGTCGTCCTGCACGTCGGGGGCGCTGTGAAGCACCTGCTGCTGGATCGTGACAGGACCGTTCAGCGTATGCTTTGGGTCCGGCGAACCTGAAACGACGGAGCCCTTTCTGATGATGAGCCGACTTCACGCGGAACGGCATCTGGTGCAGCGGATCGGCTGGCTGCGCGCCGCGGTGCTCGGGGCCAATGACGGCATCGTCTCGACCGCCAGCCTCATTGTCGGCGTCGCGGCTGCGGCGCAGGGCCGAAACGAGATCCTCGTGGCTGGCGCGGCCGGCCTGGTGGCCGGGGCCATGTCGATGGCGGCCGGAGAATATGTCTCGGTCAGCTCGCAGTCCGATACCGAAGGTGCGGACCTGGCGCGGGAACGGGCGGAACTGGCCACCCAGCCGGAGTTCGAGCTCGAAGAACTGGCTGGCCTCTACGCGGCGCGCGGCGTCGAGCCCGCCCTGGCCCGGCAGGTGGCGACCCAGCTGATGGCTAAGGACGCCCTGGGCGCCCACGCCCGCGACGAGCTCGGCATTTCGGAGATTACAGCGGCCAGGCCGATCCAGGCCGCCCTGACCTCGGCCATGACCTTCTCGGTCGGCGCCGCCCTGCCGCTGGCGGCTGCGACCTTCTCGCCCCAGGCCGTGATCACCCCGGCGGTGTCCATCGCCTCGATCCTGTTCCTGGTCCTGCTGGGCGCCGTCGGCGCCAGGGCGGGCGGCGCGCCGGTGCTGAAAAGCGTGTTGCGGGTGACCTTCTGGGGCGCCGCCGCCATGGCCCTCACCGCGGGCGTCGGCCTGATGTTCGGCGTAGCCGCCTAGTTCGACCGCGCCCGGATCACTTGTCGCCGAAGATATGAACCAGCCGCGCCGCCGCCGGCAACATCAGGGCCGCCAGCAGCGAGGGGAAGATAAACAGGATCAGAGGCACCGTCAGCTTGGCCGATAGCCCCAGTGCCTTCTCCTCGGCCCGCAGCATCCGCTTGGAACGCATGTCGGCGGAAAACACGGAGAGCGTCTCCCCCAGACTTGTGCCCATCTCCTCGGCCTGACGCAGCATGGTGGCCAGCTGGCGCGCGTCGTCGATGCCCAGACGGTCGGCGAAAGCGGTCCAGGCGTCCTTGCGGGCGCGGCCGGCGCGCAGTTCCAGCACCAGGAACCGCAGATGCACCGTCAGCGTCGGGTAGCGGCGCTCCAGCTCCTCGGTCACCCGGGTGACGCCCGCATCCAGCGAAAGGCCGGCCTCGACCGAGGCCACCAGTAGATCCAGCAAGTCGGGAAACCCGTCGGAATACTCTCGCTCACGCGTGATCTTGCGCTGTTTCAGCACGAAGTCGGGGCCGTATAGGGCGGCCAGCGAGAGCCCCACCGCGATCCCCAGGGCCACGAGATTTCCACCCTTGTGAGCGATCATTGCCGGAAGCGTCAGCACCACGCCCAGGGTCGCCAGCGCCAGGCCGATCGCCTTGACGCCCAGGAAAATGATCGGCGCCTCGCGGGAATGGAACCCCGCCTGCATCAGCCGTGAGCGCATCTCCGAAACCTTGGCCGGGTCGCTGACGGCGCTCTGCTGGCCCAGTTTGCGCACGGCGCCCACCAACTGGGCCGAAATCGCTGCGCCCGGGACGGCCCCGTTTCCGGCCGAGCGGCGGCCCTCGACCGTACCGGTCAGGCGGTTGCGGCGCTGGGCGCGCGTACGCAGCTCGCCGAACCCCACCAGACCAAGCCCGCCGACCGCGCCGACGGTCAGAACCAGGCCGACAAGATAGATGATGGTTTCAAGGTTCATGGCGTCAGAGCCGCATGTCGATCATGCGCCGCATGATCATGTTGCCGAGGAAGATCCAGAAGCCGACCGCCGCCAGGCCGTACTTCACCATCGGCTGGTCGATGACATCGCCGTAGAAGTGTGGCGAGGAGATCATGATGAAGCCCACGGCGATGAAGGGTGCGGACGTCAGGATCATCGCCGAGGCGCGGCCTTCCGAGGAGGCGGCCTTAATCTTCAGCCGCATCTTGTGGCGGTCCCGCACGGTATGGGCGTTGAGCTTGAGCAGGCCCGTCAGATTGCCGCCGGTCTTTTCCTGCAGGCGCACGGTGGCGGCAAAGAGGTCGACGTCAGGGTGCTGGCAGCGCTCCGACATCCGCTCGATCGCCTGCTCCAGGGTGGCGCCGTAGGCGATCTCGTCTGCGGCCATGCCAAACTCGGTACCTATGGGATCAGGCAACTCGCGGCCCACCAGATTGACAGCGGACGGCACCGGGTGCCCCGCTTCCAGCGACCGCACGATGATGTCCAGCGCCTGGGGCAACTGCAGGCCAAGCGCCGCCGCGCGCTGGCCCGCTTTCATCTTCAGCAGTCCCAGCGGAGCGACGACGCCGCCCAGCAGGGCGCCGCCGGCAAAACCAAGTGGCGTGCGGGTCGGGACGCCAACCAGTATGCTACCCAGCACCGTGGCGGCGGCCAGATACATCAGCCATTTGCTCCGGTCGTAGGGCAGGCCGGAGGCGACGATCAGGTCGGACAGCCAGCGCAGGCCACCCGGGCGCCCGCCAGACGACGTCAGTCCCCGCCGTTTCCTGAGCTCGATCACCAGGGCAGAGACCCCCTCAACCTTCTCACCGATCTTGAGGCGCTGGTTCAGCTTGCGCTTCTGGGTCGCGACCGTGAGCATGCCGACCAGCCCCTGGACGCCGGCGAACACGGCGGCGGCGACCATCACCATGACCACAAGCTTGGCGTCGATCACGAGCCCGAACATCAGCCCAGTACCTTCGAGGGGTCAAAGTTGGCGGTGTCGTACGGAATGCCGCGACGGATCATCTCGTCGAGGCAGCGGGGCCTGAGGCCCGTCGCGCGGAATTCGCCGAACACCTCGCCATCGGGGCCGGTGTGGGTGCGGTTGAACACAAAGATGTCCTGCATCTGCACGACCTGGCCTTCCATGCCGGTGATCTCGGTGACATGAGTGACCTTCCGCTTGCCGTCCGACAGGCGCATCACCTGCACCACCAGCCCTACGGCGGCGGCGATCTGGTGACGCACGGCGTCGGCGCCGATATTCAGCCCCCCCATGGCCACCATCTGTTCAAGACGGCTGATGGCTTCGCGCGGATTATTGGAGTGGATCGTCGCCATCGAGCCTTCGTGGCCGGTGTTCATGGCCTGAAGCATGTCGAAGGCTTCTTCCGACCGCACCTCGCCCAGGATCACCCGGTCGGGTCGCATCCGCAGGGCGTTCTTGACCAGCTCGCGCTGACGGATCTCGCCCTTGCCCTCGATGTTGGGCGGGCGGGTTTCCATACGCACCACGTGCGGCTGCTGCAGCTGCAGCTCGGCCGCGTCCTCTATGGTGATCAGGCGCTCGCCCTCGCTGATCGCCGAGGACAGGGCGTTGAGCAGGGTGGTCTTGCCCGACCCGGTTCCGCCGGAAATCACGGTCGAGACCCGGCTCCGGACGGCCCCATAGAGAAAGTCGGACATCGACTGGGTCATGGCCCCGAATTCGACCAGCTTCTCCAGCGTAAGCGGCTTCTTGGAGAACTTCCGGATAGAGACCGAGCAGCCGTCGATGGCCACAGGCGGGATGGCGGCGTTGACCCGGCTGCCGTCGGGCAGACGCGCGTCGACCATCGGCTGGCTCTCGTCGATCCGGCGGCCGACAGCGGCGACGATGCGGTTGACGATGCGCAACAGGTGGTCGTTGTCGCGGAAGCGGATCGGGGTGAGCTCCAGCTCACCGCGCCGCTCGATGTAAACCTGATAGGGTCCATTGATCAGGATGTCGTTGATCGAGTCATCCTTCAGCAGCGGCTCGATGGGTCCCAGCCCCACCATCTCGTCGTAGATCGAGGCGCCCAGCGCCTCGAGTTCCCTGGCGTTCAGCGCCATGCGCTCGATGCGGGCGAACTCGGTGACCTGACCCAGCACCTGACGGCGAAGCTCCGCCTCGTCCAGCTTGTCCAGCTTGGCGAGATCCAGTTCCTCGATAAGCTTGGCGTGCAGCCGCAGACGCAGGTCCAGCCCGGCGTCGCGCGCCGGCGACTTCGGCTTGGATTCCACCCGGGCCGCCGGGGTCGCGACCGGTGGCGGCGCAGCCGGGGCGACAGGGGTCGGCGCGGGCGCGGAGCGGACCAGGCTGAAACGGCTCATCAGGCGGCCTTCTGGGCGGTGTCGCGCCGCGGCGGCTGGACGGCCAGCCGCTCGACCATTTGCTGGATATCCTTGACGATTTTCGACTTCGGGCGGTGCTGGGCGATCGGACCGCCCAGATTGACCGACGCTGCGGCAGCTTCCCAGTCCGAACTGACCCCGGCCTCGGCCTTGCGCTGAAGGGCCTTCTCGGCCTCCGTGACCGAGGGCGCAGGTCCAAATATCCGGTTGGCCAGGCGGTTCAATACGATCCGCGGACGAAGACCGACAGCGACGCCAACCCCCTGCTCGATCTCGTCCGACTGGGCGCGCGCGGCCAGCAGGGCCGGAACGGTCAGCTCCGAGATCACCAGCACCTCATCGCACCCGGCCAACGCTTCCAGCGTCCAGCTGCGGCGATGGCGTGGCATATCCAGGATCACCCAGTCGTAGACCTCGCAGGCCACCTCCAGCATGCGCAGGATGGCGTCGCGACCTACGGTTTCGAACGCGGATGGATCGCGCACGCCGGCCACCAGATCCAGACCCTTGCAGATCGGGGTCACAAAGGCCTGCAGCATGGCTGCATCGATCCGGTCGGCGGCGTTGCCGAAGTCTGACAGGCGCATGGTCGGCGCAACACCCAGATAGGCCGCAGCCGCCCCGTCGGTCAGGTTCAGGTCCACAAGACAGACACCGCGATCCTTGCCGGAGCGGGTGGCCAGACCGTAGGCGATCTCGATCGCCACGGTGGTGGCGCCGCACCCCCCCACCGCGCCGGTCACGGCCCAGCAACGCGAGCCACCGACCTCGCCGGTCGCCGCCGAAAGCACGGGTTGGGCGCGCGCCAGCAAATTCTGGATCTCCCCGGCCATCTGTTGGTCGGTATAGGGCGCCTCCAGGATGTCGGCCGCCTCCAGCCGCATCAGGTTGCGGACCAGACCGGCAGGCAGGTTGGCGCCCACCACCAGTACCGGCGGGCAGGCCTTCAGCGCCGATAGCGCCTGGACGGCCGCGGCCAGGGCCGGCGCCTCCCAGGCGTCGGCGTCGATCAGGACCAGGTCGAACGCGCCAGCCGCCAGGGTCTGGAGTTGGGGGATGGCCCCCATCTGTACGATCGCACCCTGGAGGGGGCCCTCGATCAGGTTCGCTAATGCGGCGCCCAGCGCGAGCACGCGGCGGCCGTCGATCAGGTTGGCAGGGGGCGGGGATGCGGACTTCAAACGCAACATGACTGGCGCTACTTCTTCCCGCTAAAGCTGTTGGCGGCGACCGGCGGACCAAGGTCACGCGCCATGGGTCGGTCATGGGACTTGCCGCGCAGGAACAGGTCCGCCGCAGACGGTTCGCGACCAGGCAGGCTGTCAACCGGCGTGATCTGGCGTTCCTCGGCGGTGGCCAGACGTGGCGTCACGATGATCAGCAACTCGCTCTCCGAGCGCTTGAACTGCGCCGAGCGGAACAGGGCGCCCAGCACCGGGATATCGCCGAGCCAGGGAGTCTGGGCCGTGTTGTTCTGGTAGTCGTGCTGGAACAGACCGGCCATGGCGAAGCTGTCGCCGGGCTTCAGCTCCAATGTGGTGGATGCGCGACGAACGGTCAGCGCCGGTATGTTGACGCCACTGATGGTCAGGGATCGGTTGGGATCCAGCTGGCTGACCTCGGGCTCCACACTCATCCGGATCCAGCCGTTATCCTGCACCTTGGGGGTGAAGTTCAAACGGACGCCGTAGGGGCGGAACTCGATGGTGATGCCGTCACGCGTGGGCACCGGAAACGGGAACTCCCCGCCCGCCAGGAAGCTGGCCTTCTCGCCGGAGATGGCGACCAGATTTGGCTTGGCCAGGGTCCGGATCACGCCTCGCTCTTCCAGGGCCTGGATCTGGGTGTCGATCCGTGTGCTACCCGATCCGCCACGGGTGGTCAGGACGCCGGCGGCGGGGGTCAGGCCGACCAGGCCGGAGCCGCTCAACATCGAGAATGACCCGTTGGCCACATTCAGGTTCACGCCGAGGTCCTGCATGGCGTTCCGGCTGGCCTCGAGGATACGGACCTCAAGGATGATCTGCTGTGACGCCCGCACGGTGATACGGGAAATGACCGAGTCCGGCGCATATTTGGCGGCGATCCGTTCGGCGCCGGCCTGCACGCCGGTGGTGGAAACCTCTCCGGCCAGCATCAGCACCTCGCCGAGGTTTCGCACCTTCAACCCCTCGCCGGGGAAGGCGGCGGCGAAGTCCTGCTGAAGGCCATCGGAGTCGTATCCGACCCGGATGTCGATTACCTCCTGCAGCCGACCGCCCGCGCCATAGACCAACAGGTTTGTGGACCCGAACTCGATGCCCTGGACGTAGAAGCTGGAGTCGCTGGTCGCCGTGACCTTGGCGATGTCCGGCTGGGCGATGACGATCCGCGAGGCCGCCTGGGGCAGTCGGAACGACAGCGATTTGTCGCGCGGGACATGGATGGTCCGGCGCAGCACCGGTTCGCTCGACAGCGACTGCGCCGCCGCTGGGGCGGGCGTAGCCAGCGGGACGAGCGGGGCGAGCGGGGCGAGCGAAAGCGCCAGCAGGCCAAGGGCGGTTCTGGAAATCCGACGGGGGGTCATGTCTTATCCGATCGCGCCGACGCCGGCGGAGCCGGCCTGGGGGCTGGCGGCGCCGGCCGCATTCGCCACAGGGGGCGCAGCAGGTGCGGGCGCCCGGCGCGAACCGCCGCCACGCTTGGAGGGTTCGCCCTCGATGATCAGGATCGCCGAGTACGATCGGACCGGACCACGCGAGACAGCGCGGACGCCCCCGGTGCTGCGACCGCCGCCGCTGCCCACCAGAAAGTCGGAGGTGCGCAGGGGTGTGGCGTCGGCGATGACCGCCTCGCCGTTGCGCCGCAACGCCAGCGACAGGGTGCCCAGGGTGGACGCCACAGAGAGCTTCTGTGAGTCCTCGACCGAGACTTCGAGGGTGGCCGTGTTGGGGCTGGCCGGCTTGTTCGAGGTGGGATCGGCGTTCAGGTCGACGCCCAGCACGCGGGAGTTCTGCACCACCACATAGGAGATGAAATTCCGCTCGGGCCCGGTGGGCGTCAGGTCGCGCATCAGCACCACGTCCACGCGATCGCCGGGCAAGGCATGACCGCCCACGCCCGTGGCGTCATCCACCTTCACCGCATAGGCTCGCATCCCTTCGGCCACCTCGGCGGCCACCGACGGCCGCGCGCCCGGGCCGGAGACCTTGGTGGGCAGGATCGCCTCGCGCTCGGAAATCGGGAACAGCACCACGGGCGCGCCGCCGTGGTCCGCGGCCAACGCGGCGGCGACGGTGGTGAAGGCTCCGGCGGGCACAGCGTTCTCGGGGGCCTTGATCACCTTCAGCATGCCGGCGTCCAGCTTCTCGCCGTACTTGATCGCGCGGGCGGCGACGACGAGCGGCGCGCCCTTCATCTCTTGGGCAACCGGACTCTTCGCCGCCGAGGCGCTGGGCAGCGCGATCTTGGCCACGAAGAGAGCGCCGAGGCCGAGAACCGCGGAAACTCCAAGGCTGGCGATGGTTACGAGCCGCATCTACTGATCCGCCGCGAGTTTCTGTTTGATGTGAACACGTTAACGACGACCCACTTGCGACATCGCCAACAAGCAAAGTGAACGTCGGCTTAAGCATGATCCCGCTGGCGCTTCCCTCGCCGGGACAGCTAGAACCGGCCCGACAACAGATACGGGAGATGACGGATGAAGGTGCGCCGGCTGGGTAACTCGGGGCTGAAGGTCAGTGTAGTGGGCCTGGGCTGCAACAATTTCGGCATGCGGATCGACCAGGCCCAGACCCAGGCCGTCGTGGACGCCGCCATCGACGCGGGCATCACCCTGTTCGATACGGCCGATATCTATGGCGGAACGCAGTCTGAGGTGTTTCTGGGCAAGGCGCTGGGCAAGCGACGCCACGAGATCGTGCTGGCCACCAAGTTCGGCATGCAGATCGGCCAGGACCCCAGGAAGCGCGGGGGATCTCGCCGCTGGATCATGACGGCGGTCGAGGATAGCCTTCGCCGCCTCGGCACCGACTACATCGACCTCTATCAGCACCATCAGCCCGACGGCGACACGCCGGTGGACGAGACGCTGCGCGCGCTGGACGACCTCGTCACCCAGGGCAAGGTCCGCTACCTCGGCAACTCCAACTATAACGGCTGGCAGATCGCCGACGCCGACTGGAGCGCCGCCGGCCAGACGCGGTTTGTGTCAGCACAGAACCTCTACTCCCTGCTGGAGCGCGACGTTGAGCGCGAGGTGCTGCCGGCCTGCGAGCACTTCGGCCTGGGCTTCCTGCCGTTCTTCCCCCTCGCATCGGGCCTGCTGTCGGGCAAGTACAAGCGCGGCGAGGCGCCGCCGGAAGGCACACGGCTGGCCGCCTGGGGCGCGCGCGGCGCCCAGGCGATGAGCGACCGCAACTTCGACCGGATCGAGGCGCTCGAGGCGTGGGCGGGCGAGCGCGGCCACACCATTCTGGAACTGGCTTTCGCCTGGCTACTGGGTCACGAGGCGGTGTCCTCGGTGATCGCCGGCGCCACGTCGCCGGAGCAGGTCCGCACCAACGCCGCCACCGCGGAGTGGCGGCTCACGCCCGATGAGGTGGCCGAGGTCGGAAAGCTGGTGGCCTGACCATGTACGATCTTCTGAAAGGCCTGCGCGTCGTTGAGGGATCGGCCTTTGTCGCCGCGCCCACCTGCGGTCTCTACCTGGCCCAGATGGGCGCCGAGGTGATCCGGTTCGACAACATCGGCGGCGGTCCGGATTACCGGCGCTGGCCGTTGGCTGACAATGGCGCCAGCCTCTACTGGGAGGGCCTGAACAAGGGCAAGAAGTCGGTGGCCCTGGACCTCTCGGGCCCTGCCGGGCGGGAGATCGCCCAGCGGCTGGCGGCCTCGCCGGGCGACGACGCGGGCCTGTTTGTGACCAACTTCCCGGTCGACGGGTTCCTGTCTTACGAGAAGCTCAGCGCCCTTCGCACTGATCTGATCTGCGTGCGGGTCATGGGCTGGGCCGACGGCTCGCAGGGCATGGACTACACGATCAATTCGGCGCTGGGTCTGCCTTTGATGACGGGACCGGCCGACGACGACCGGCCGGTCAACCACGTGTTGGCGGCATGGGACCTGCTCACCGGCGCCTATTGCGCCTTTGGTCTGGTATCTGCGCTTCTGGCGCGCCATCGCGGCGCGGGCGGTCGCGAGATCCGGGCCCCCTTGTCGGACATCGGCGCAGCGTCCATGGCCAACATGGGCTTCACCGCCGAGGCGATGCTGACCGGCCACCAGCGCCCCCGTATGGGCAATGACGTGTTCGGCGCCTTCGGCCGCGACTTCACCACCCGCGACGGGCAGAAGCTGATGCTGCTGGCGATCACGCCCAAGCAGTGGAGCAAGGCCCTGGAAGCGCTGGGTATCGGCGCCGAGGTCTCTGCCGTGGAAGGGGCGCTGGGCGTCTCCTTCGCCACCGACGAAGGCCTGCGCTTCACCCACCGCGCGCGGCTCTATCCGCTGTTCGAGCGGGCCTTCGCCGCGAAGGACGCCGCCGCCCTGACACCGGCCTTCGACGCTGGCGGGGTCACGTGGGGCAGCTACCAGACGCTGGAGGCGGCGCTGGAGGACACCCGCCTCTATAAGAACAACCCGGTGTTCGAGGCCGTGAAACACCCCAGCGGCCTCACCTACCCCGCCCCCGGCGCCATGGGCACGATCCCGCAGGACGAACGTGGACCGGTGCTACCGGCGCCGAAACTGGGTCAACACACCGACGAGGTGCTGGCCGAGGTGCTGGGCATGAGCAGCGGCGAGATCGGCAAGCTGCACGACGCGGGCGTGGTGGCAGGGGCCAGCTGACCCTAGTCCGCCGTCAGCTTCACCAGCACCGATCCCTCGGTGACCTGTCCGCCAAGTTCGGCGGCGACCTCACTTACCTCGCCGTCGAATGGCGCGGCCAGGGCGTGCTCCATCTTCATGGCTTCGAGCGTCAACAGAGGCTGACCTGATGTCACCCTGTCCCCCGCCTTGACCGACAACTGGGTGATCCTGCCCGGCATGGGCGCCCGGATAGAGCCGTCGCCAGCCGCGACGCCACCTGCCCTTATGGCCGGGTTATCGCGGAAGACGAAGGCCTCACCGGCCTCGAAGACCACCACCTCGTCGTCGCCTGGCGCATGGACAATGCGACTGGGTTCCAGCGGCATGGGGACATGGACGGCCGTTGCGCCCAGAAAGACGCGGGCCGTCTCCAGCGGCGGGGCGTTGAGGCGGAAGCCCAGCAGTTCCACCCAGGGCGTGGCCGGCTGGCCGGCGGCGGCGCGCTCGACCACCTCGCGGAAGGCCCAGCCGGCCGTCGCCAGGACTTCCGGGCTGGGCTCGGGCGTTGCGGCCAGGGTGTCCAGGTTTCGGGCGATCAGGCCGGTGTCGACGGCGCCGGCGATAAAGTCAGGGTTCTCCAGGCAGCGAACGAGGAAGCCGGCATTGGTCTTCACCGGCCAGATGTCCACCTCGGCGCAGGCCTCGGCAAGATCAGCGATGGCCTCTTCACGGGTTTCACCATGCACGATCAGCTTGGCGATCATCGGATCGTAGAAGGGACTGATGACATCGCCCGCCTCGACCCCGGCGTCGACCCGGATGCCCTGCGGCAGGCTGAAGGCGTCCAGCCGACCGATCGACGGCAGGAAGCCCGAGGCGGGGTTCTCGGCATAGAGGCGCGCCTCGACGGCATGGCCGGTCATCAGGATCTGGTCCTGCTTCAAGGGCAGCTTTTCGCCGGCCGCCACGCGGAACTGCCACTCCACGAGGTCGAGACCGGTGACCATCTCGGTAACGGGATGCTCCACCTGCAGGCGGGTATTCATCTCCATGAACCAGATGCGGTCGGGGCGCAGGCCAGCGCTCGCGTCGGCGATGAACTCGATGGTGCCGGCGCCGACATAGTTCACCGCCTTGGCCGCCTTGACCGCGGCGGCGGTGACAGCTGCGCGGGTGGTGGCGTCCATGCCGGGCGCCGGCGCCTCCTCGATCACCTTCTGGTGGCGGCGCTGCAGCGAACAGTCGCGCTCGAACAGGTGGACGACGTTGCCGTGGCTGTCGCCGAACACCTGCACCTCAATGTGGCGCGGACGGCTCACATAGGTTTCAAGCAGCACGCGATCATCGCCGAAGCTGGCGGCGGCCTCGCGCTTGCAGGAGGCGAGCGCCTCGGCGAAGGCGTCAGCGCTCTCAACCAGCCGCATACCCTTGCCGCCGCCGCCGGCCACGGCCTTGATCAGCACCGGATAGCCGATGCGGGCGGCCTCGCGGGCCAGGGTCTCCGGCGATTGGTCCTCGCCCAGATAGCCGGGCGTCACGGGCACACCGGCCTTGGCCATCAGGCTCTTGGCGGCGTCCTTCAGGCCCATGGCGCGGATCGCCGACGGCGGCGGCCCGATCCATATCAGGCCAGCCGCCGTCACAGCCTCGGCGAAGTCGGCGTTTTCGGACAGGAAGCCGTACCCCGGATGAATCGCCTCGGCGCCGGTCTGCTTCGCTGCGGCGATGATCTTCTCGGGGACCAGGTAGCTTTCCCGCGCGGCGGCGGGCCCGATCAGGATCGCCTGGTCGGCGTCTCGGACGTGCGCGGCGTGGGTGTCGGCCTCGGAGTGGACCGCGACCGTCTCGATCCCCATCCGGCGCGCGGTGGCGAAGATGCGGCGGGCGATCTCTCCACGGTTGGCGACCAGGACGGAGCGGATCATTTGGTGACCGAGGTTGAGTTTGGCACCGATGTCTTCCGACTTGCTGCTTCTCCCGGCACCTGCCTGCAGGGGAAGCGTCGAGCTATGGAGCGATACTCCGAGTCGCGAATCCACACGCGAGGCCTATTCGGTCCATCCACCGCGAGAATGCCCTTGCTTCCACTGTAGACAACATGTGTACAAATCTTTCTACCGTCTCGATGGTAGATTAGATCGCCCAATTTTCCTTCAATCAACTTAGAAGACTGCGATGCACCGATTGGTATCGCAGAAAATGAAAAACCCACAGTCAATACAATGCACGAAAACATCAGGTCTTTTTTGATTCTGTATATTGATCCATAATATAGTACGGAAGATACGACTATGGAAGATCCTACAAATGCATAAACTTTTGATAAATTGGTTTCGTCTTCGGTTTGTCTAATTATGCAGTATATATATGTTACAATTGATGCGGAAACAATCAGTATTGCAAAATATCCGACTAGCCTTAAATCTTTCGAATAAGCCCTGTTTGTTGTTTTTTGGATTAAGAAATTGGCAAGAATACACAATAAAATCGTCAAATACAAACTCGGCAATATAGTCCAGGATAGTGAGAAAACATCTTGAATTGAAAGTTGCTGAAGCCAAATACTTCCAATCGGCTGAAAATATCCAGCAACATACAACAACGAAAGTGTAACGAGAGATATTGAGCCAATTGAAATCCAGCGCGCTGCGTTATCCATCCGCTACATCCTGAACACGCCGAAGCGTGTCTCCGGGATCGGGGCGTTGAGGGCAGCCGAGATCGACAGGCCCAGGACGTCGCGGGTCTGGGCCGGGTCGATGATGCCGTCGTCCCACAGCCGCGCGGTGGCGAAGTAGGGGTTGCCCTCGTCCTCGTAGCGCTGGCGGACCGGGGCCTTGAAGGCTTCGGCCTGCTCGGGCGTCCAGGTCTCGGCGTCACGGTGGACGGTGGCCAGAACGCTGGCCGCCTGTTCCCCGCCCATGACCGAGATGCGGCTGTTGGGCCATGTCCACAGGAAGCGGGGGGAATAGGCGCGGCCGCACATGCCGTAGTTGCCGGCGCCAAACGAGCCGCCGATCAGCACGGTGAACTTCGGCACCTGGGCGCTGGCCACGGCGGTGACCAGCTTGGCCCCGTCCTTGGCGATGCCGCCGGCCTCGTACTTCCCGCCGACCATGAAGCCCGAGATGTTCTGCAGGAACACCAGCGGGATCTTGCGCTGGCAGGCCAGCTCGATGAAGTGCGCGCCCTTGAGCGCGCTCTCCGAGAACAGCACCCCGTTGTTGGCCAGGATCGCCACCGGATAGCCCCAGATGCGGGCAAAGCCGCAGACCAGCGTGGTCCCGTACAGCGCCTTGAACTCATCGAAGCGGGACCCGTCCACGACCCGTGCGATCACCTCTCGTACGTCATAGGGCGCGCGGACATCGGTCGGGACCACGCCGTAGAGTTCCTCAGGGTCGAAGGCCGGCGGCTCCGGCTCGGCCAGCGTCATCTCGATGGACTTGGTGGTGTTCAGGTTGGCGACGATGCGGCGGACGATGGCCAGGGCGTCCTCGTCATCCTCGGCCACATGATCGACCACCCCGGACCGGCGGCCGTGGGTGTCGGCGCCGCCTAGCTCCTCGGCCGAGATGATCTCGCCGGTGGCCGCCTTCACGAGCGGCGGACCGCCCAGGAAGATCGTCCCCTGCCCGCGCACGATCACCGTCTCATCCGACATCGCCGGAACATAGGCGCCGCCAGCGGTGCAAGACCCCATGACGCAGGCGATCTGGGCGATGCCCTGTGCGCTCATCTGCGCCTGGTTGAAGAAGATGCGTCCGAAATGCTCGCGGTCGGGAAAAACCTCGGCCTGGTGCGGCAGGTTCGCGCCGCCACTGTCCACCAGATAGACGCACGGCAGGCGGTTCTGCTGGGCGATCTCCTGGGCGCGGAGGTGCTTCTTCACGGTGGTCGGGAAATAGGCCCCGCCCTTCACCGTGGCGTCGTTGGCGACGATCATCACCTCGCGGCCCGAGACGCGGCCGATGCCGGTGATCACGCCCGCCGCCGGAGCCTCGTCGTCGTAGAGGCCGTTCGCGGCCAGCGCGCCCACTTCCAGGAAGGGGGCTCCGGGATCCAGCAGGCGCATCACCCGGTCGCGGGGCAGAAGCTTGCCACGGGATTCGTGCCGGTCGCGGGAGGCCTTGGGACCGCCCAGGGCCGCTGTGCCGGCGCGCTCGCGGAGTTCGGACACCAGGGCGCGGTTCACCCGGGCGTTGGCCGCAAAGGCCGGGCCGTTCGGATCGACGGCGCTGGTCAGCTTCCTCATGGTTGGCCTAGGCCGTCTTTTCCAGTTTCAGGTCAAGCTCGGCGATCATGGTCTCGCGCATCTCGACCTTGCGCACCTTGCCGGTGACGGTCGTGGGGAAACCTTCCACGAAGCGGATGTAGCGGGGGATCTTGTAGTGCGCGATCTGGCCGCGGCAGAAGTCGCGGACATCCTCGTCGGTGACCGCTTCGCCGGGCTTCAGCACGATCCAGGCGCAGAGCTCCTCGCCGAACCTGAGATCGGGTACGCCGATCACCTGCACGTCCTGCACCGCAGGATGGCCATAGAGATACTCCTCGATCTCGCGCGGATAGACGTTCTCGCCGCCGCGAATGACCATGTCCTTGATGCGGCCGACGATGTTGCAGTAGCCGTCGGCATCGAGGGTGGCGAGGTCGCCGGTATGCATCCAGCCGGACCGGTCCAGGGCCTCGTCCGTCCGCTCGGCATCATCCCAGTAGCCCAGCATCACGGAGTAGCCCCGGGTGCAGAGTTCGCCGGGCGCGCCGCGGGGGACGATCCGTCCGGTCTCGTCGACGATCTTGACCTCGACGTGGGGCTGGATTCGACCGACGGTGGAGACCCGGGCTTCCAGGCTATCGTCGCAGCTGGACTGGAAGCTGATCGGGCTGGTCTCGGTCATGCCATAGGCGATGGTCACTTCCGGCATGTGCATCCGGTCGATCACCTGACGCATCACCTCCACCGGACAGGGTGAGCCGGCCATGATCCCGGTGCGCAGACAGGTCAGGTCGAAACTGTCGAAGGCCGGATGCGCCAGCACGGCGATGAACATGGTGGGCACCCCGTAAAGGGCCTCGCAGCGTTCCTCTGACACAGCCTCCAGCACAGCGAGGGGTTCGAATCCTTCCGAAGGAAGCACCATGGTGGCGCCGCGGGTGATGCAGCCCAGATTGCCCATCACCATGCCGAAGCAGTGATAGAGCGGCACCGGAATGCAGAGTCGGGATCCGGCCTTCAGGCGTAGCGCCTCGCCGACGAAGAAGCCGTTGTTCAGGATGTTGTGGTGGCTGAGCGTCGCGCCCTTGGGAAAGCCGGTGGTGCCACTGGTGAACTGGATATTGATGGGGTCGTCGAACTGCAGGGTCGCGCCGATCTCGGTCAGCCGCGACCGGTCAGCCAGGCGGGCGGTGTTCGACACGTGCGGAAAGCTCTGGCAGCCGCGGTGCGGATCGTCGCCGATTGTGATGACGACTTCGAGATGCGGCAGGCGGCCCGCCTCGCGCAGCTCTCGCACCATCGACAGATACTCGCTGGTCTTGTGGCGAACGGCGATGACCAGGGCTTTGCAGCCGACCTTGTTCAAGGCGTACTCGGCCTCTGACAGACGATAGGCCGGGTTGATGTTCACGAGGATCAGGCCCGCCTTGGCGGTGGCGAACTGGGTGACGACCCATTCGGCGCAGTTCGGCGCCCAGATTCCGATCCGGTCACCCGGTTCCAGGCCCAGCGCAATCAGGCCGCCGGCGAAGGCGTCGACGCGGCGCTGCAGTTCAGCATAGGTCCAGCGGATCTTCTGATGGCGGGAGATCACCGCAAGCTGATCGGGATGGGCGGCGCACGTCTCGTCGAACACCACGCCGATGGTCTTTCCGATCAGCGGCTGCGAACTCGCGCCATGCACATAGCTGAGTTGACTCACCTTGGGTTCCCCGGCGTTTCCTGTTTTCTGGAGATGATCACTTTTGGCAGTCGATCTCCAGTGCCGTGCATGACAGAGACACCACGATGACCGAAACCTTCCCTGAAATTCGCGAGGCGGTGCGCAAGCTGTGCGCCCGCTTCCCCGGCGCGTACTGGCGGGCGCTTGACCGCGATCGCGCCTATCCGACGGCCTTCGTCCAGGCCCTGACCGAGGCCGGCTTCCTGTCGGTGCTGATTCCGGAAGAGTATGGCGGCTCGGGCCTGGGTCTGGCGGCGGGGTCGGCGGTGCTGGAGGAAATCCACCGGTCGGGCTGCAACGGCGGCGCCTGTCACGCCCAGATGTACACCATGGGCACGCTGCTCCGGCACGGCACGTCAGCCCAGAAAGAGGCCTATCTGCCGAGGATCGCCAGCGGCGAACTGCGCCTGCAGGCCTTCGGGGTGACCGAGCCGGACGCCGGCACCGACACCACCCGCATCACCACCTTTGCGAGGAAGGTCGGCGACAAGTACGTCTTGAACGGCCGCAAGCTGTGGATCAGCCGGGCCGAGCACTCTGATCTGATGGTGCTGCTCTGCCGCACGTCGCCGCGCGACGAGGCGAAGACCTCGGCCGGGATGAGCGTGCTGCTGGTCGACATGCGCACGGCGGTGGGGAACGGCCTGACCATCACGCCGGTCCGCACCATGCTGAACCACGCCACGACCGAGCTGCTCTTCGAGGACCTGGAGGTTCCCGCCGAGAACCTGATCGGCGAGGAGGGCAAGGGCTTCAAGTACATCCTCGACGGCATGAACGCCGAGCGGATCCTGATCGCGGCGGAGTGTATCGGCGATGCGAAGTTCTTCATCGACCGCGCCAGCCAGTACGCGAAAGACCGGGTCGTGTTCGGTCGGCCCATCGGCGAGAATCAGGGCGTCCAGTTCCCTCTCGCGCGCGCCTACGTGCAGATGACCTCGGCCAATCTGATGGTGGAGAAGGCGGCGGAACTGTTCGAGGCCGGTCAGCCCTGCGGCACCGAGGCCAACATGGCCAAACTGGTCGCCTCGGAGGCCAGCTGGTTTGCCGCCGACATGGCGATCCAGACCCACGGCGGCTTCGGCTTCGCCGAGGAATACGACATCGAGCGCAAGTTCCGGGAGACCCGCCTCTACCAGGTGGCTCCCATCTCCACGAACCTCATCCTCAGCCACGTGGCCACCCACGTGCTGGGCCAGCCGAAGAGCTTTTGATGGCCTACGAGACGATCAAACTGGAAGACCTGGGCCCCGGCATCGTGGCTGTGGTGTTCAACCGGCCGGAGGTGGCCAACGCCCTGTCGTCGACCATGGGCCGCGAACTGCTGGACGCCTGGACCACACTGGGTGCGCGCGTCGATCTGCGCTGCGTGATCCTGCGCGGCGAGGGCAAGAACTTCCAGGCCGGCGCGGACCTCAAGGAACGTAACGGCATGACCGATGAGGCCTGGGCGGCCCAGCACAAGATCTTCGAGGACATGGCCCGCGCGCAGCTGGCCGTGCCTGTCCCCGTGATTGCGGCCGTGCAGGGTGCGGCCATGGGCGGCGGCTGCGAGATGACGCTCGCCTGCGACTTCGCCTATGCCGCCGAGGGCGCGCGGTTCGGTTTGCCGGAAGCCGGGCTCGGCATCATGCCGGGCCTGGGCGGCACCCAGCTCCTGACCCGCGCCGTGGGACCCCGCCGGGCCGTCGAGATCATGACAACCGCCGCCCCGATCCCGGCTGACAAGGCGCTGGACTACGGCATCGTCAACGGCGTGGTTCCGGTCGACGCCCTGCTCGACACCGTGTTGGCCGTCGCCGCCCAGATCGCCAGCCGGGCGCCCCTTTCCGTGCGGGCGCTGAAGCGGGTGGTCCATGGCGGTCAGGACCTGGACCTGAAGACGGCGATGGACCTGGAGCTAAGCCTCTACAACCACCTCTTTACCACCGCCGACCGCCGCGAAGGCGTGGCCAGTTTCAACGAAAAGCGGACACCGGCGTTCAAGGGCGCTTAGGCGATCCTTCCTGGTGGCGCGCCGCCCGGGCAGTGGATAGGCTGGGCCCACATGGAGCATCAGCATGATCCGACGCGGCCGCCCTTATCTTGAAGTCCGCACCGAGCCGGCGCCGGAAGAGTCCGTCCAGCTGGAGCGGGACGGTTACGCCATCATCCGTGGCCTGCTCTCACCGGCGGAGATTGCAGAGCTGCGGACCGAGATCAGCGAGATCTATGACCGCGATCCGTCCGACCGGCGCGGTGACCGACCGCCGGAAGATGCGGCTATGTTCCGTTACGCGATGCTGAACCGAAGCGCCGCCGCCCAGCGCGTGTGCGCGAATCCGCGCCTGCTGTCAGTGATCGAGCCGCTGCTGGGCGAGGACTGCCATGTGATCGCCAACACCGCCTGGCGCAACCCAGCCGGCCATCCCGGTTCGCACGGCGGGCAAAGCTGGCATATCGACGCGGGTCCCCATGTGCCGTTGCCCGATGGCGTGAGGTGGCCAGCCGAGATTCCGCATCCTGTGTTCGCCATCGGGGTGCATCTCTATCTGCAGGACTGCGCGCTGGAAGACGGCCCGACCGGCGTGCTGCCGGGCAGCCATCTCTCAGGCCGGGCGCCGCCTCATGCGCGCAACATGGATGATGACCTCGACTATGAGGGCCAGCGCGTGGTTCCCTTGCTGACCCGGGCCGGAGATGCGGGCCTGTTTGTGTCCGACGTCTGGCACCGCCGGATGCCAACCCGGGACGGCGACCAGGGGCGGTTCTTCCTGCAGGTCCACTATGGCCGTCGCGATATCGCCCAGCGACTGGTCCCGACAGATGAGGCGAATCAGCTCTCTCCAGAAGCCATCACGCGCGCGGCCACGTCCCGCGAGCGTAAGGTAATCGGCCTGCACCCGGCGCTGTTCTACGACGGGTGAAACCCGGCTGGACGAGCAAGGGCAGTAGCCTCGAAGCGCACATCCGCTTACCGTCCGTCGCATGAAGATGCCCGTGCCGGATGCCGCCCTGATCGCCCGAAAGGCCGAGATCGTGCGCGCCTTGCAGCAGATCGTGCCCGGCGAGCACGTGGTCAGCGCCGCTAGCGAACTTGTCCCCTTCGAAAGCGACGGACTGTCGGCCTATCGGCAGGCGCCGATCGCCGTGGTCCTCCCCGAAACCACAGCGCAGGTCGCCGAGGTGCTGCGCTGGTGTCAGGCCAATGGCGTCAAGGTCGTGCCGCGCGGGGCCGGGACCTCACTGTCCGGCGGCGCCCTGCCGCTGGCCGACGGCGTCGTCGTGGGCCTGTCAAAATTCAACCGGGTGCTGGAGGTGGACTATCCCAATCGCTGCGCTGTGGTGCAGCCGGGCGTGACCAATCTGGCGATCACCGGGGCCGTGGAGGCCGAGGGGTTCTACTATGCCCCCGATCCCTCCAGTCAGATCGCCTGCACCATCGGCGGCAACGTGGCCGAGAACTCGGGCGGCGTGCACTGCCTGAAGTACGGCCTGACCACCAATAACCTGCTGGGCTGCGAACTTGTGTTGATGAGCGGCGAGATCGTGCGCCTGGGCGGCAAGGCGATGGACGCGGACGGCTATGATCTGCTGGGACTGGTGACCGGATCAGAGGGTCTTCTGGGGATCGTCACCGAGGTGACGGTGCGGATCCTGCCGAAGCCCGAGACTGCCAAGGCCATGTTGCTTGGGTTCGCCTCGGTGGAAGATGCGGGCGGGCTGGTGGGCGACATCATCGCCGCGGGCGTCATTCCGGCGGGCCTGGAGATGATGGACAACCCGGCGATCCGGGCGGCGGAGGCCTTCGTGGGCGTCGGCTATCCGGTGGACTGCGCGGCCCTGCTGATCGTGGAACTGGATGGGCCGCAGGCCGAGTGCGATGAACTGACCGGCCACATCCGGGCTCTGGCGGCGGTGCGGAATGTCACTTTCGAGCGCGTGTCAAAGTCCGAAGCCGAGCGTCAGGCCTTCTGGGCGGGCCGCAAGGCCGCCTTCCCGGCGGTGGGGCGGATCGCGCCGGACTATTTCTGCATGGACGGCACGATCCCCAGGGGCAAGCTTCCCCAGGTGCTGGCCAGGATCACCGAGCTGAGCGGCCATTACGGGCTGGGCGTGGCCAATGTCTTCCATGCCGGCGACGGCAACCTGCATCCGCTGATCCTCTACGATGTCGACATCCCGGGTGATCTGGAAAAAGCCGAGGCGTTCGGCGCCGACATCCTGAAGCTCTGCGTGTCGGTGGGCGGCGTCCTGACTGGCGAACACGGCGTCGGCGTGGAGAAGCGCGACCTGATGAGCGAGATGTTCGACGAGACCGATCTGGCATGCCAGCAACGGGTCAAGTGCGCCTTTGATCCTGGCCTCCTGCTCAATCCCGGCAAGGTGTTTCCGGTGCTGCATCGCTGCGCCGAACTGGGACGCGTCCATGTTCACCGCGGGAAGCTGGCGTTCCCGGATCTGCCGCGGTTCTGATGTCCAACGCCCCCACCCTGGAACCCGCGACGCCCGAAGAGGTGCTCGACGCCGTCGCAGAGGCCGGCGCGAAGGGACGTCGCATCGAGATCGTCGGCGGCGGCACGAAGCGGAGCGTCGGCAGCGTGGAACGGACGGATCTGGTCCTGTCGGCGGCGCGTCTTGACCGCATCATAGACTATGCCCCGGACGAGTTGGTGCTGACCGCGCAGCCCGGCGTGCGGCTGGCGGATCTGGAGGCGCGGGTGGCCGAACAGGGTCAGATGCTGGCTTTTGAGCCGCCGCACTGGACCCGGCTGCTGGGCGCAACGGGGCAACCGACCCTCGGTGGGGTCCTCGCGGCCAACGTCTCGGGACCCCGGCGGGTCCGCGCGGGCGCCGCGCGGGATCACTTCCTGGGGTTCGAAGCCGTCTCCGGTCGGGGAGAGATGTTCAAGGCCGGCGGCAAGGTCGTGAAGAATGTCACCGGCTATGACCTGATGAAGCTGATGGCCGGGTCCTGGGGCACGCTGGCGGTGTTGACCGAAGTCACCATCAAGGTGCTCCCCGCGCCACGCGCCGAAACCACCCTGATGCTGTTTGGCCTGAACGACACCAGGGCCCTGGAAGCCATGGGCGTGGCGATGAACGGCCCCTTTGAAGTGTCCGGCGCGGCCCATCTTCCGCCCTTCGCGGCCAAGGCCAGCCCCATGAAGGCCGAGATGGCGGTGACAGCGGTGCGGCTTGAGGGCTTCGAGGCGTCGGTCACGGCGCGGGCCGAGGCGCTTGCGGCGGCGCTCAGGCCCTTCGGTCGGATCGAGACACTGGACGCCGGCCACAGTCGCCCGTTCTGGAAGCAGGTGCGCGAGGTGGAAGCTCTGGCAGACGATCCACGGCCGCTCTGGCGACTGTCCCTGCCCCCGGCGTCGGGATGGCGCGGGCCAGAGCAGCTTGCGGGCGATGCGCTCTATGACTGGGCCGGCGGACAGGTCTGGCTACGGACTGAGGCGCTGCCTGACCGCATCCGCGCCGTTGTCGCGAACCTGGGCGGCCATGCCCTTTGCCTGCAGGGCGGCGAGGCGTTCACGGCGAGAAGTGGGGCGCTGGGGGCGCTACAGGCACGGGTCAAAGCCGCCTTTGATCCCCTGGGCGTACTCAACCCCGGCCGCATGGAGGGGCGCGGATGAGAACCTCGTTCACACCGGAACAGCTGGCCGATCCCGAAACGGCAGCCTCGGCGGCGGCGATCCGCAAGTGCGTCCACTGCGGGTTTTGCACAGCGACCTGCCCCACCTATGTGCTGCTGGGCGATGAGCGCGACAGTCCGCGCGGGCGGATCGAACTGATCAAGGCGATGCTGGAGGATGGCGGGCCGCCGCCGGCCAGCACCGTCACCCACGTGGACCGCTGCCTGTCGTGTCTGGCCTGCACGACCACCTGCCCCTCCGGCGTCGATTATGCGCAACTGATCGACCACGCCCGGATTCACATCGAAACCCACCATGTACGGCCCTTGCCCGACCGGATACTGCGCGCCGTCCTGGCGGGCGTGATGACGCGGCCTGGAAGGTTGCGGATTGCGCTTGGCCTTGGGCGGATCGCTCGGCCGCTTGAGCCCCTCTTGAGGCGTCTGGGACTGAAACCCTTGGCAGCCATGCTCGGTTTGGTCCCGAAATCACGGGCCGGCGTCACTGCGCCAGGGCACGGCGCCGCGCCGACAGGAGCGGCCCAGCCGGTGAAAGGTCGCGTGATCCTGTTGCAGGGCTGCGTCGAACCGGTGATGGCGCCGGAGATCCGCGAAGCGGCGATCCGATTGCTCAACCGGGCAGGTTTTGACGTCGTGCTGGCCAAGGGTGAAGGCTGCTGCGGCGCGCTCTCCGAACACCTTGGCCGCGCGGCCGAAGCGAAGTTGATGGCGAACGCCAATCTCGCCGCCTGGGCGCGCGCCGGGACGATCGACGCCATCATCACCACGGCGGCCGGCTGCGGGACAATGCTGAAGTCCTACCAGCAGCTGGTCGGCGAGGCTGTACCGGCCAAAGACATCCTGGAGTTCATCGGCGAGGTGGGGTTGCCGCCGGTCACGGCGAGTTCCGGGCTCATCGTGGCCTATCATGCCGCCTGCTCGCTTCAACATGGCCAGCAGATCAAGACCGGCCCTCCGGCGCTGCTGGGAGCGGCCGGGTTCGAGGTGCGGATGGTCGCGGAAGGCCACCTCTGCTGCGGATCAGCCGGCGTCTACAACATCCTGCAGCCCGACCTCGCCACCCAACTCCGCGACCGCAAGGCCGCCAACATCAACCGCACGGGCGCCGTCGTTGTGGCCGCCGGCAACATCGGCTGTATCGCGCAGCTTGCGCCAGTGCTGGATGCGCCAGTGGTCCACCCCGTGGAGCTCCTGGACTGGGCGACCGGTGGGCCTAAGCCGGCACGTCTCGGCCTTTAAGCCTCGGCCGCTACCGGCTCCTGCACAAACCCCTTCCAGGTGGACATGTAGTCCACAAACGCCGGGCCGAGGCCTTCCTTGACCAGGTGTTCGCGGGTGACCGGCAGGGCGATCGGCTCGAAGGCGGGATCGTGGGAGAGCTTCGGGAAGTCGTGGTGCAGGATGGCCGCGCGGCCGATCAGGACGAAATCAGCGCCCCCCGCCAGCATATCGCGCGCCACCGCCGGGCTGGTCACCTTGCCGGCGACGCCCAGCCGCACCTGTCCACGATCCAGCGCCGTGAAGTACGACATCAGCGACCTACCCTGGAATTCCTCTTCCATGGGCTCCTTGGCGACGTCCCAGAGCGACATGTCCAGATAATCGATGCGGCCATCGGTGAGGATGGTCTGGGTGATCTGAAGGATCTCGGCCAGCTTCAGGCCGAAGCGTTCCGGCGACAGGCGCAGGCCCAGCTGGAAGTCGGGTCCGCAGCGGCTGCGGACACCGTCGATGATCTCGTGGATGATGCGGGCGCGGTTCTCGACCGATCCGCCGTAGCGGTCGGTGCGGTGGTTGAGTTCGGCCGACAGGAACTGGGCGATGATGTAGCCATGGGCGCCGTGGATCTCCACGCCCTCGAAGCCAGCCTGTTCCGAACGGACAGCGGCAGCGACAAAGTCCTCGATCAGTTGCTCGACCTCACCCAGCGACAGGCCGCGCGCGCCGGTTTCGGGATCGTCCGACGGGCAGACCGGCTGGCCGACGAGCTCCCTGGGCGATCGATTTCCCGCATGATGCATCTGCAGCGACGAGACGCTGCCCTTAGCCTTGATGGCGGCGGCGAGGCGGCCCAGGCCCTCCAGATGCTGATCACCGAACACGCCCAGTTGGCCGGGGAAGCCCTGACCAACGGCCTGCACGTGCGCCGCGCAGGTCATGGTCAGGCCGAAGCCGCCTTCGGCGCGCATGGTCAACCACTTGAACTCATCGTCGGACAGCCGTCCATCGGGATGGCTCTGCCAGTTGGTCAGCGGCGCCAGCATGAACCGGTTCTTCATGGCCGGGCCATGCGGGAAGGTCATGGGATCGAAGAGGTCGGCCATGGCGGGACTCCGAAAGGGGAAAGCGTCCGTGACCTAACGGGCTTCCGCTAGGTCTGGCAAATCAGGGCACTGTCAGGCGGCAGCCAGAAAGATCGGCCCGCCGATGACATCATAGGCGCCCAGGCCGGCAGGGCGAACCGCTGTGATCTGAAGCACAGGAGGCGGGCCATTCACATCGCCCAGGCGACTGCCCTGAGGGATCGAGACGCTCGCGCGCAGGTCTGCGGAGAGGCTGCGCAGGGCGCGACTGATCTCCGGCCCGACAGCCCGGAAGGCCAGGGGCTCAGGCAGGGTCGCCAGCGGCCGGGCGAACAGGCCCACCAGCCACGCCTTGCCCGGCGTCCTCACCAGCGCGAACGCGGCGTGGGTGTGCAATGGGCGCAGCACGTTGCGCCAGTGGCCAGGGCTGTCACGCCAGAGCTGCACCAGCTGTTGTGGTGTGGCCCGGCCCTCCGATCCCCGGTGGTAGGCGATGTTTTCGGAAGGCGATCCGATGGTCGTGCGACCGATCAACCAGAACCGGTGGCTGGGTTCAAATCCTTCCGGCGAGATGTGCTCCACATAGCCGCGCCGAACCAGGTCACCGGCGTGGGCGCGGGCGGTCTCGTCCAGTTCTTCGTGCCACGCCACGGGCGAGGCGCCGGCCGCCGCGCGGGCGCGGTTGACGAGATCGAGCGTCAGGCGACCGCCATCCCCATCGAAGGCGCCGCCGCCGGCGTCATGGAGGCGGGCGCGGAGCCTCGCCTCGTAGGCGGTCCAGGCGGAAGCGTCGGCGGCGGGTGGGGCCGGAACAGATCGCGCTGAAGGCTGAGCCAGGGCGCGGTCGGCGGCGAGGCCGGCGCCCAGCGCCAGAAGGGTGCGTCGCTCAACGCTCAAGGGCGCTTCATTCCGTCGATCCAGGCCCGGATCAGGGCGACGCCCTCGTCGTGGATCAGGGTGCGCCCCAGTTCGGGCATCATCACACCAGGCTCGTTCGACGCCACCCGATAGGCCAGGATCGAGGCCTCCGCGTGTCCCGGCTCGATACTAACCTGCAGGTTTCCAGAGCCGCGACCGGCGGCCACCGGCCCCTTCCCGATCCCCAGCGCTGCGGGCCGGGTCTCGTCGACGCCAAGGAACAGGCCGGAGTTGCTGGCCACCGCGCGAGGGTTGTGACAATGGGCGCAATTGGCATCGAGGTAGGCCCGGGCGCGCCGATCCAGGGGCTCGGCAGGATCATCCCAGCGCGCGGTGCGCGGCGCCGTCCCGGACGATGGCGCGCCAGCCAGCAGGCCCTTGCGGGTCCAGTGGACCAGTTGGTTTTCCGGCGCCCCGGAATAGTCGAGTACGCCGTTGAGGTTTCGTCCCTTGGGTCCTATCGGCGTGATCGTCTCATCGAGCTGGTGGCATTCCTTGCATTGGTTCTGGTTGGGAACCGCGTAGTCCACCGAGCGGGCACGCCCCTGATTGTCGACGAAGGCCACGTCGACCCGCGCTCCGGCCCGCTTGAGCACCGCTTCGGTCTGTTCCGGGTTCCAGAGGTAGGTCTGCGCGACCCAGCCCGAAGCCTTGTGGATCAGCAGGCGGGTCTCGATGTAGCGGACGCCTTCGGCTGGCTTTCGAAGGTCCGCAGGATAGGCGAAAGTCTTCACCAGAACGGTCCCGACCGGAAACGCAAAGACCTCGTCGCCGCGGTACTGCGCCCGGGTTCCCGGCGGCAGCCAGGCGAACCGCAGTTTTTCGGCATAGTCTGTGAACAGCGGCGTGTTCAGGGCGTAGGGAGTCAGGCCGGCGTTGATCTTGCGGCCGGCGGCGTCGGTAAACAGCCGGTAGTCCGCCAGTTTCGGCGCCGGGGTCTCGGCCAGCAACAGATCAAGTGCAACACCGGGCGGCGGCGGCGAGGCGCCAAGGCACAGCAGCGCAGCCAGTCCGGCAAGCCAGGCTTTCATGCGCCGAGGTCAGCCTGTCGCTTCGGCAGGACCACCGCGCCAGGTTCCGCGATCTGCGCGTCGCTGACCGTCTTGGCGACGGAAGGGCGGGCCTTTTCGATCTGACCCGGGCCGGGAAGGTTGAGATTCAGCACCGGACCGTCACTGATCCGGACCTGGGCCACATCCGGCGAACCCGCGATGGTGGTCACGCCGTCCCAGACCACCGGCGGCAGGCTGCCGCCCATCAGCTTGGCGATCATCGGGCCGCCGTCGAACTTCGGGTCCCAGCCATTCTTCCCGATCCGGTTGTTCCGTACGACGATATCGCGCGGCAGGGGATTGTAGCTCTTGTCGTCGAAGGTGCGCGTGTAGCTGACCAGCATCACCGCCGTGCTCTGGTTGCCCGATATTTCGTTGTCGAAGACGTGGACGTTGCGGTTGGCCATCACCATGATGCCGGTGCCCGTGGGCACGCTCGCCACGATATTGCCCTTGGGCGCGAAATTCGGCGTGTCGTTGTCCACCACCTTGTTGCGGTAAAGTCGGGTGGAATGCCCGCCCATCTGCGGCAGGTTGGGCAGGTCGAACACCAGAATCCCGCCGGTATTGCGGGTGGCGACATTGTCGAACACATCGGCGTTCATCGAGTTCTCGATCTCGATCCCGGCCACGTTGAACTCGGCCCGGCTGTTCTTCACCACGATGTTCTTCGACTGGCCCACATAGATCCCGGCGTCGGACGCCCCGCGCACCACCACCCGGTCGATCAGCACATTGGTGGACGCCACCGGATAGACGCCATACGCGCCGTTGGTCTCCTTGGGTCCGCCGGTCCATTCGACCCGCACGTTCAGAAAGCTGATCTCGTCAGCTCCCTTGGACTTGATACCGTCGCCGCGACTGTCCTCGACGGCGAAGTCGCGGACCGTCACCTGATCCGAGGTGATCAGCAGCCCCTCACCGGCGCCTTTCTGCCCCTTGAACGACAAGACCGTAGCGTCGGGGCCGGCGCCCTTGACCGTGACATTGTTCACGTCCAGCGACAGGCCGTCCGTCAGCTCATAGCGGCCGGCGGCGAACTGCACAGTGTCGCCCGGCTTTGCGTCGAGCAGGGCCGTCTGGATGCGCTCCTGCGCATCGGGTCCCGGCCCCACCGCGATCGTTCTGGCTTGGGCGGCGCTCGCCAGGGCCGTGGCGGCGAGCAGGGCTGTCGCAAGTTTGATCATCGGGGTCCTCCTGGCGCTGCAGATCGAGGTTAGACCTCAAACGCGTCGCTCTTCACAAAGTTGACGAGAACCCTAAGGTCAGCGGCATGGATGTCCAGATCATACGCGTGGGGCCCGCTCAGGCCGATCTGCTGGATCGGGTTGCAGAGGACGTCTTCGACGACCGGATCGATCTGGCCCGGCTGGCGCACTACCTGCGGGACCCTTCGCACCTTATGGTCGTTGCGACTTTCAACGGAGAGGTCATTGGCCAGGCGCGCGGTGTCGTGCATCGACACCCGGACGCGCCCACCGAACTCTACATCGACAATCTCGGCGTCACCCCCGACCGCAAACGCGAAGGCATAGCCACCCGCTTGCTGGACGATCTGACGGACTGGGCCCGCGGTCTCGGGTGCGAGGAAGCCTGGGTGGGCACTGAAGTCGACAATGAGGCCGCACGCGCGCTCTACAAGGGGCGCGGGTCAGAGGCGGAGCCTTTCGTGCTGTACTTCTACGAGTTCGAAGACAGATAAGCGTCTATCCCGGCAAGATGGTCACTGACCGTACCCGGCGGCAGGAACGAGCCGGTGAAGCTGTTTTTCGCCAAGGTGACGAGTTCGGCGCGCGATAATGAAAGCGCCTGGGCTGTCTCGGTCCAGTTCCGTCCCAGGTACCCGCCGAAATAGGCCGGATCATCCGAGTTGATCGTGGCCTTGAGGCCGAGGTCCAGCATTCGCTTCAACGGGTGCGCCTTCAGGTCGTCAACGACGCAGAGCTTGAGGTTCGACAGCGGACACACCGTCAGCGTCATCCCCTCCGCCACAAGCCGCGCCACCAGCGCCGGATCCTCGAGCGCCCGATTGCCATGGTCGATGCGGTCCACGTGCAGCAGGTCCAGCGCTTCCCGGACATAGGCTGGCGGGCCTTCTTCACCGGCATGGGCGACCCGCTTCAGGCCCATCTCCCCGGCGGCCCCGAACACCCGCGCGAACTTCGACGGCGGATGGCCGACTTCAGAGGAATCCAGGCCGACGCCAAGGATGCGGTCGAGATAAGGCTCTGCCTCCCTGAGGGTCGTGAAGGCCGCGTCCTCATCCAGGTGACGCAGGAAGCAAAGGATCAGACTGGACGAGACGCCGAGCGTCCGCTCCGCCTCGGCCATACCGGCCAGCAGCCCGTCTATAGCGATCCGGAACGGCAGTCCGCGATCTGTGTGGGTCTGGGGATCGAAGAACAGTTCGACGTGGCGGCAGCCGTCGGCGGCTACCCGTCGGAAATAGGCCATGGCCAGGTCCTGGAAGTCCTGTTCCGTCATCAAGACGCCGGCGCCCTGGTAGTAGATGTCCAGGAAATCCTGCAGGTTTGAGAAGGCATAGGCCGCGCGCACCGCCTCGACCGAGGCGAACGGCAGGCTGATGCGGTTGCGCCGAGCCAGGTCGAACATCAGCTCGGGTTCGAGGCTCCCCTCGATGTGCAGGTGCAACTCGGCCTTGGGCAGACCCTGAATGAAACGGGCGAGGTCGGTCATGGCCTACGTCCTCTCCGGGGCGGGTAGCGGCGTCAAGGTCTGCATCAATCCGCACCTTGCGGCGAACGCCTGTTCGGCCAACGCCGCAAGGACAAGTTCGACACCTGAGGTGGCCGCATCAAGCGGCGCAGGCCGCCACGATCTCGGCGCGCAGCTCGGGAATGCCTCCACCCTTTTCGGAAGAGGTCGCCAGCACCCGCGGGAAGGCCGCAGGACGCTTGGCGATCTTGCGCTGGGTTTCAGCGGTGACCTGGGCCACATCGCGGGCGCTGAGCTTGTCGGCCTTGGTCAGGATGATCTGGTAGGAAACGGCTGCCAGATCAAAGGCCTCCATAGCCTCCAGATCCACGTCCTTCAGGCCGTGACGACTGTCGATCAGCAGATAGGCGCGCTTGAGGTTAGGGCGGCCGCGCAGATAGGCGCGCCCCAGGTTCTGGAACTTGTTCTTGGCTTCGCGGCTGACCTTGGCGAAGCCGTAGCCGGGCAGATCGACCAGGCGCAGGGTCTCGTCGCAGACGAAAAAGTTGATCTCACGGGTGCGTCCCGGCGCCGTGGAGGCCCGCGCCAGATGGGTGCGTCCGGTCACCGCATTGATCAGCGACGACTTGCCCACGTTGGAACGACCCGCGAAGGCCACTTCCGGCAAGTCTGTCGAAGGCAGACCATCGATGGCGACGGCGCCCATCAGGAAGGCGACGGGATGCGCGAAAAACACCCGCGCCGCCTCCAGCGCCTCTTCATCGAAGGCGACGGAGTGTTCGCTCACGTCAGTTCCGCGGGCTTGCCCGTGATCCGCCGGATCAGCTGGTCGATGGGATTGTCCACCTTGAAGCGCCGCATGATCACATACTGCTGCATGGCGGTCAGGATGTTGGACCAGGTGTAGTAGACCAGCAGGCCGATGGCGAACTGGGCCATGATGAAGGTGAACAGGATCGGCATCAGCTGGAAGATCCGCTGCTGCATCGGGTCCGGCGCAGGCGGGCTCATCGAGGTGGTGAGCCAGGTGGTGATCCCGTAGAGAATCGGCAGGATGCCGATGTGCAGGAAGCCCGGCGGCGTACCATAGGCCAGAAGGCTGCCGATCATGGGCGCCGTGCCCGGATCCCAGGGGATCAGGCCGAACAGATTGAAGATCGTCGTCGGATCCGGCGCCGACAGGTCCTTGATGAAGCCGAAGAATGGCGCATGGCGCATTTCGATGCTGATCTGCAGCACCTTGAAGAGCGCGAAGAACACCGGAATCTGAAGGAGGATCGGGAAGCAGCCCGCCAGAGGATTAACCTTCTCGCGCTTGTAGAGTTCCATCAGCTCCTGCTGCTGGCGCGCCGGATCGTCCTTGAAGGTCTTGCGCAGCTCCTCCATCGCCGGCTGTACCTTCTTCATCTTGGTCATCGACTCGTACTGTTTGTTGGCGAGCGGGAAGAAGACCAGGCGCACAACAACGGTCAGCAAAAGGATGGCCACGCCGAAATTGCCGACGTGCTGGAAGATGAAGGCCAGGAACTGGAAGATCGGCCGGGTGATGAACCAGAGCATGCCCCAGTCGATCGCCTCGTCCAGATGGGCGACGCCCAGCTTCTCCTGATAGGCCTTGAGAACCGGTTCCTGTTTGGCGCCGGCAAAAACGTGGATGGTAGAGCTGACCTGTTGGCCAACTGCGATCGTCCGGGCCTGGCCCACAAAGCTGGCGTCGAAGATGTTGAGCGCCGCCGTCTTGGTCACGCGGTAGCGGGCTTCCATCTTTTCGGTCTGCGCCGGGATCAGGGCTGTCAGCCAGTAGTGATCGGTAATGCCGATCCAGCCGCCAACGGACGGATAGACAGGACCGCCGCCCTCCTTCTCCCACTTGTTGTAGCGGATCGGCCGGCGCTTGCCGTCCATCCAGCCCATGCCGCCCTCATGGACGACCGAGTTCTTGCCAAGGTGTTCCGGCACCCCTTGGCGCTGAACCGAACCATAGGGAGCCAGGGTGATGGGCAAGCCGCCGGCATTGGCAACGCTGTCCGTCACCGTAAACATGAACTTGTCGTCGACCGCGATGACCCGGGTGAACGTCAGACCCTGACCATTGGCGTAAGTCAGGGTGACAGGATTGCCGGGCGACAGCACCGAACCCTTGGCCAGGGTCCATAAGGTCTGGGCGGTTGGGAGACCGGGCACATTGGCGCCAGCCCAGCCGATGTCAGTGAACAGGGCATGGGTCGCGCCTTCCGGCCTCAGCAACTCGACCGGCGGAGACCCTTTGTCCAGGGTCTGGCGATACCCCACGAGGTAAAGATCATCGATACGGCCACCGCGGAGCGATAGCGATCCCTTGATCGCCGCCGTATCGATGGGAACGCGAGGGCTGGCTCCGATCGCGGCCTGCCGGGTCATGGCCTGGGGGACCTGAGGGGCAGCCAGACCGGGGCCTGCCGGCGCCTGGGTCGCAGCCGCCACGGCAGCGGCTGTCTGTCTCTGCTTGGCCTGCGGCTCAATGACAAAGAACTGATAGACCATCAGCAGCAGGGCCGCGCTCACGAAGAAGATGATCGTGTTGCGAGTGTTTTCGTCTCTCATGAGCGGGGACGCGGGTTTCCAGCGGGGGAAGGGACAGGCCCATCTACATGGGGGGCCTTGCGGTCGGCGGCGAGCCTTAACAGCGCGCTTTTCACATCGTCAAGCAACCGGGTCCAGTTGCGCGTGATCACGCCGGTTCGCGCGATGATCACATAGTCGGTCCCTGGGCTGGCGATCAGGGGTAAAATCTGGCGGGCGGCCTCGCGCAACCGACGTTTGGCCCGGTTACGTTGCACGGCGCCGCCGATGCGTTTGGTGGCGGTAAACCCGACACGGACCAAAGCGTTGTCGTCCTCGCGGGGCAGGGCCTGGACGACGACAGCTCCCCTTGCACAGTAAGGCGCCTTGGCGCAGGCGAGGAATTCGCTGCGCCTGGTCAGTTTCTGAATGGAAAGTGCGGCGTCCGTCACCCGGACACCTTATCTCACGCCGGGCTTAGGCGCTCAGGCGCTTGCGACCCTTGGCGCGGCGGCGCGCCAGGATCTTCTGACCATTCTTCGTGGACATGCGAAGACGGAAGCCGTGACGGCGCGCGCGCACGAGGCGGGACGGTTGAAAAGTGCGCTTCACGGGGAAAGCTCCGGGGTCGAAAATCGAGCGGCGGTGGATAGTCGAAGGGCGCGGACGTGTCAACCACGGTGGCGCCAGGCGTTAGGCCAGGGTCAGGACCAGAGGCCCGTTCCGCGTCGCCACCAGGGTGTGCTCGTACTGCACCGTGGGTTCGCCGCCCGGTGGGCGCAGCGTCCAGCCGTCGCCGGTTTCCTCGACCCAGTCGGCGCCCAGAGACAGGAACGGCTCCAGCGTGAAGACCAGCCCTTCGGTGATCTTTCGCCGCTCGGAGCGCTCGTTCCAGGTCGGAATTTCCGTGGGATGCTCGTGCAGGGCGCCGCCGACCCCATGGCTGGCCAGGTTACGGACCAGGCTGTAGCCGTTCTTGCGCGCAAACGCCTCGATCTGCCGGCCGGGCGCGGCAAGGTCGCCGCCGGTGCGCACGGCGCGGATGCCGGTCCACAGGGCGCGGCGACCATCACGGCACAGACGCTCCACCTGCCGGGAGACTGGCGGCACGGCAAAGCTGGCGCCCGTGTCGCCAAAGAACCCGTCGAGTTCGGCGGAAACATCGATGTTGATCAGGTCGCCGGCCTTGATCGCCCGATCATCGGGGATCCCGTGCGCCACGTCCGGCGCGATCGAAATGCAGGTGGCGCCGGGGAAGTTGTACGTGAGCTCAGGCGCCGACCGGGCGCCCTCCAGCTCCAGCATCTGTCGCCCGATCTGATCAAGCTCCCGCGTCGTGATCCCGGGCTCCAGCGCCTGCCCCATCGCCTGCAGCGTGCGCGCCACCAGAGCGCCGGCGGCCTTGAGTTTTTCCAGCTCGTCTTCGTTGCCGATGGTCATTTGGCGGTTCCTACAGATCCGGCCGGATGATGGTTTTGCCCACCACCTTGCGCTGGGCCAGCGTCTCGAAAGCCGCCCGCCATTCACTCAAGGGGTACTCGGCGTCGACGCGGGGTTTCACCAACCCGTCCTCGGCCATCTTCCAGATCGCCTCATTGTTTTCGCGACCCTTGCGGGGGAACTGGCGACCGTATTCGCCGGCGCGGACGCCCATCAGCGAGATGCCCTTGATGAGCGCGATATTGACCGGCATCACCGGCAGCCGGCCCGAGGTGAAGCCAATCGACAGCAGCCGCCCGCCAAAGGCGATGCAACGCACGCTCTCGTCGAACACGTCGCCGCCGACGGGATCATAGATCACGTCCGCCCCGCGCCCGCCGGTGATCTCCTTCACCCGCTCGCGGAACCCCCCGGTGACATTGACCGTGGCGTCGACGTCATATTCAGCGGCGATCACCGCCAGCTTCTCGTCAGAGGCCGAGGCGGCGATCACCTTGCAGCCCAGCAGCTTGGCGTAGTCCACGGCCGCCAGGCCCACGCCGCCGGCGGCTCCGTGAACGAGCACCCACTCGTCGGGCTGGGCGTCCGCACAGCGCTTCAGCGCCACATAGGCGGTGAGGTAGGCCACCGGATATCCGGCCGCCTGGCCGAAGGTCAGGTTGGCCGGCTTGCGCCGCAGCCCCTCAACCGGAACGAGGGCAAATTCCGCAAAGCCGCCCCGGCCGCCGCAGACCACAGCCTCGCCCACGGCAAAGCTGGTGACGCCCGGGCCCAGCTTGTCGACCTCGCCGGCCAGTTCCAGGCCGCCGACGAACGGCACTTCTGGCTTGTGCTGGTGTTCGCCGCGGGTCTGCATCAGGTCGGGGAAGTTCACGGCCGCAGCGCGCACCCGGATCCGCACCTGGCCCGGGCCCGGCTCAGGCGTAGGAATCTCCTTGACCACACAGCCGGCGTAATCCGCCTTCAATTCCTCGACCACGAGCGCACGCATCAGGTCTTCACTCCGTCATAGTGATCACGGACCAGCCCCGCGATCTCGCGGCACGCCGCATCGGCCGCCGGGACCGCGCCGGTAAACGAGGCGAAGCCGTGGCAGAGACTGTCGTAGCTGCGCCAGGTGGTGGCGATACCCGCCTCCCGCAATTTCTGCCCATAGGCCGCGCCCTGGTCGATCAGCGGATCGAACCCCGCGGTGGCGATCACCGCCGGCGCCAGGCCCGAGAGATCCGCCGCCTTGAGGGGCGAAAGCCGGGGGTCGGCAGGGTCTGTGTCAGGGCCAAGATAGTGCCCCATGAACCAGTCCATCATCGCGCGATTCAGGGGAAAGGCGTCGGCGTAGGTGGACATGGACGGGGTTTCGGAGGCCACATCGGTGCAGGGATAGAGCATCAGCTGCAGCACCGGCTGTTCCTCGCCAAGGCGCTTTAGATCCTGGCAGATTATGGCGGCGAAACTGCCGCCCATGGAATCGCCGCCGATCGCTACGCCCCGGGCGCCGTAGGTCGAGGCCTGGTCCCGCGCCCAGCGATAGGCGGCCAGAACATCCTCCAGACCCGCCGGAAACCGGTGCTCTGGCGCCAGGCGATAGTCTACCGACAGCACCGGACCACGGGTGATCCGGGCCAGCATGCTGCAAAACCGGTGGCTGGTGTCGAGGGTCCCGATCACGCCCCCGCCCATGTGCGCCCAGACCATCAACGGGGCCGAGGCGTCCTGCCGCTCGGGCCTGTAGAGGCGGGCTGGCATTGGCCCAGCGGCGCCGGGCACCCTGAGGCTATCGACGCGGACGCCAGGTTCCAGCGCGCCTGACACCAGCGCGAGCCCCGTGATCTCCCCGCGTCGCGCATCCTCCGGCGAGAGGCTCGAAATTGGCGGCGCGTTACGACCCTGTGACGCGAGAAACTGCAGGCGCGGGTCCAGCGTGCGACCGCCCACATAGACCACCCCTCCCCCCGACATCGCTCTCAGGATCGGCGTGGGGAGCGAAAGCAGGGCCTGGGCAATGAGGCGCTGGATGGCGGCTGACGCCATCAGGGCCGAACTCCGGGCAGTCCGCGCAGACCGTTCAGGATCAGGCTGACGGCGAAGTCTGCTGCCGCGGCGGTGTCGATGGGCCGGCGCATCAGCATCTTGTCGCCCACCTCGCGGGCTATGCCGATACAAGCGGCAGCAAGATACTCGCTGTCGGCAATAGGACCGTGGCCACGCTGGATGGCGTCCTCGATAACGTCCTTCACCTCGGCGAACACAGCCGCCATCTCCGGGGTCTCACCCTGAACCATGACCACCGGCTCTCCCGCAGGGCGACGGGCGGCCCAGCTGGTGTGCTCATCGGCGATAAACTCGAAATAGGCGACGAGGGCCTCGCGCACGAAAGTGTCGAAGTTTCCCTTGCTGCGCAGGGCCTTCAGGATCGGCGCGAACCGGCGCAGGCCGTCGTCCGACAGAGCGGCGAACACTTCTTCCTTGGATCGGAAGTAGTTGTAGAAGGTGCCGGCGGCCAGGCCCGTGCGCCGGATGATGTCACGCACGGTCGCCGTCTCGTACCCCAACTCACCGAACACCTCGCGTGCGGCATCCAGGATCGCCAGCCGGTTCTGGACCTTGGTCAGTTCGCGCTTGCCCGCAGGAAGAAAGGCGTCGTCGGCCATCATACTCGACTTACAAAAGTGACGGACGTCATTCTTGCGGGTGTCGGACTTCAGGGCAAGGGCTATGTAATCCCCCTGTCACACCGTCCGCTGCGCACGATCCTTCTCGTTGGCGCCCTTGATGGCGTTGCGCGCGGCTTCCCACTCGGCGTCGCCCCACTCGGAGAGGCGGCCGAAGCCGCCGCCGCCCTTCAGGTGGCCGCCGCCATCGATGGCGATGGTCTGGCCGTTGATATAGGCCGAGCCCGGGTCCAGCAGGTAGACTGCCATATTGGCCAGTTCGCGCATCTCGCCGTTGCGGTTCAGCGGAATGGTGGGGTCCGGCTTCTCGGGCGGACCGCCGCTGGTGGCCTCCGTGCTGCCGGGATTGAGGCGCGCCCAGGCGCCCTCGGTCGGGAACGGCCCCGGCGCGATGGCGTTGAAGCGGATGCCGCGTCCGCCCCACTCGACCGCCAGCGACTGGGTCATGACGTTGAGACCGGCCTTGGACATCGCCGAGGGCACCGTGAAGGGACCGCCGTGCCAGACCCAGGTGGTGAGGATGGAAATGACCGAGGCGTGCTTGCCTTCAGCCAGCCAGCGCTTTCCGGCGTCCAGGGTGACAAAGAACGAACCGCGGAAGACGATGTTGGCGATGGCGTCGAACGCTCGGGGCGACAGGTCTTCGGTACGGCTGATGAAATTACCCGCCGCGTTGTTGACCAGGCCGGTCAGGGCTCCGTCGGCCCAGATCGTGTCCATGGCGTCGTGGATCGCTTCGGGCACCCGGATGTCGCAGGCCATCCCGATGCACTTGCCGCCGGTGGGGTGGGCGTCCATCAACTCTTTGGCTGCGGCCTCGATGACGCTGCCGCGCCGGCCCCAGATGTAGACGTCGGCGCCCAGCATCACGCAGGCCTCGGCCATCACCTTGCCCAGACCCGTGCCGCCACCGGTGATCAGGATGCGCTGACCCTTCATCAGGCCGGGCTTGAACATCAGATCGTCCATATTGAATTCGGCCATCGCCACGCTCCCTTTGTAATTGGTTGACCCCAGTCGGACCGCCTGACGCAGGGTCGGTCAAGCGCCGGGTTGAAAGTCCGGGTCTACACGCCCGATGAATTCCACAGCCGCCGCCACCTGGGCGCGCTGAAACGACTCGCGGGCCGCTTCTCCGGCATGGTTATGCTGGGTGACGACATCACTGTACGCCGCCGCGATGAGCCAGGGCGTGGCCTTGCTGGACGCGTAACGGCCCTTTATTCGGAACCTCTCCAGTCAGGTCACAGGCGGACACCAGAACCTGACTTCGCTACAACAGGGTTTCGAGGTCCCCGCCGTTGCGGCAGACCGCAGGTTTGGAAGGAAAGAAACGTGCGCAGGCTGATCCTCACCTACCTGGCGACAGGCCTGGCCTTCGCCGCGGTCGACTACATCTGGCTGACCCAGTTCGGCCCGAACGTCTATTTCCCGACCCTGGATCCGGTCGCCATGCGCGCGCCCCGCCTTGGTCCGGCGGCGGTGTTCTACTTCGCCTATATCGCCGGCGTCATGGCGCTGGCCATCTGGCCCACCCGCAATGAACCGCTGCGCAAGACCGCCATCACCGGGGCGATGCTGGGGGCCATGTGCTACGCCACCTATGACCTGACCAACCAGGCGACGCTGAAGGTGTGGTCCACCCACATCACCGTCATAGACATCGTCTGGGGAACGTTCATCACAGCGTTCGGCGCCACGGTGGGCGGCTGGGTGTTCCGGCGCCTCAAGCCCTAGGCGCGACCTTGACGCGTTCAGCGCGCGCGGGACGAAATTCTGTCGTCCCGGTCAGGCATAGATCAAAAGTGACACACCCGTCATCTTAATTGACTGATCACTGTTCAGATTGCATGATGCGCTCAAGAACCAGTCAGGAGCAGAGCCATGGCCGCCGACGGCAACATCACCAAGGACATCATCTACGACGCCGTCGCGCCCGACGACTTTGAGTCCATGCTGGAGCTTGATCGGTACGGCAATCGCTCGACCGCTTTCGACAAGATCATTTCAGCGACCCATGACCATTTCTGGGATCCGCTGGACAAGAAGTACATCGACTTCGATGAGCCCTTCGACATGGAGAACGAGATGCTCCTGCCGGAGGAGATGATCATTTCGCTCTCCACCGACTATGTCTCCAACCACCTGAGCGACTGGAAGACCCGCGTACGGTTCGTGAACCAGTCCACGCTGCGCACCTTCTCGTCGATCCTGCATGGCGAACAGGGCGCGCTGAACCTGTCTGCCAGCCTCTGCCATGTGCTGAAGGACCAGGGCGCGCAGGAATACGCCGCCAACCAGACCCGCGAGGAAGCCCGCCACGTCACCGCCTTCGCCAAGTATATCAAGGCGCGCTGGGGCAAGCCGGTGGAATGCGGCCCGACGCTGAAGACCCTGCTGGTCGACATCATCGGCAGCCCCGAAGTCTACAAGAAGATCATCGGCATGCAGATGCTGGTCGAAGGCCTCGCCATGGGCGCCTTCGCCACCGTGTTCGCCAAGACCAATGATCCGCTGGCCAAGAAGCTGATGCAGCTGGTCATGACCGACGAGGCCTTCCATCACAAGTTCGGGAAGATCTGGGCGGACCGCACCATTCCGCACCTCTCGGAAAAGGAACACGAGACCATCGAACTGTGGGCCGCCCATTGCTTCCAGACCCTGTTGTTCAACCTGGTGGCCCCCACCCAGCAGCGCGACCTCTATGAGGAATTCGGCCTCGATCCGGACCGCGTGATCGCCGAGATGGCGGCCAACATGACCGACGAGATCCGCCGCGAGAACATGAAGGAGCAGTCCAACATCTTCCGCGTACTGGTGAAGACCCTGCTGAACGCCGGCATCATCACCGACCGCACCAAGGCCTTCTACGGCACCTATGTGGATATCGAGGAACTGCGCGGCGAGGGCGACCGGATGGTCGGCGACGACATCGCCGAAGAGGGCATCAAGTACCTTCAGGAAATCAACTTCTCCGACAAGTCACGCCCGATCCTGATCGCCGCCGAATAGCCGGTTGGTTGTTTCGTGAAATCCGCCCGCCGGGGAGACCCGGCGGGCTTTTTCAGGCTTGAACCCGGAACGAAGGCCGAACATGGTAGAGCAATGGACGTCACCATTGTCACCGCCTCCCGCCCGGAAACCACGACCACTGTGACGCGCGGCGCGGCGCGGTTGCTGGTCGCCCTGGGCTACGCGCCACTGGCCGAGGTGGCTCTGCCGAACGGCCGGCGCGCCGATCTGATGGCCCTGGGCCCCAAGGGGCAGATTTTCATCGTGGAAGTCAAATCCGGGATCGAGGACTTCCGCGTGGACCTGAAGTGGCCGGAGTACCGGCCCTATTGCGACATCTTCGCCTTTGCGGTGGCGCCGGAGTTTCCCCGCGAGATCCTGCCGGAAGAGCCAGGCCTGATCGTCGCCGACGGCTTCGGCGGGGCGATATTGCGCGAGGCGCCGCTGGAGGTTCTGGCCGGGGCGCGGCGAAGGGCGTTGACCTTGGCCTTTGCGAGGCTGGCGGCGCTACGGGCTGCGGGTGGGGTGGCGACGGAACTCTGAGAAACAGACAACCAGAGTATGACCCGACCGTGCTTCACTGCGGCGCGCGCTTGGCCAGAATCCGCTGGAGCGTGCGGCGGTGCATATTGAGACGGCGGGCGGTCTCCGAGATATTCTGCCCGCAGAGCTCATAGACGCGCTGAATATGCTCCCAGCGGACCCGGTGGGCGCTCATGGGGCTGTCTGGCGGCCGGGCGGCGGCGCCCAGGGTAAGCAGGGCTCCGACGATATCGTCAGCATCGGCGGGCTTGGCCAGATAGTCTACGGCCCCCGCCTTCACGGCCTGTACCGCCGAGGCGATGTTGCCGTAACCCGTCAACATGATGATCCGGCATTCCGGGCGGGCCTCGCGTAACGCCTGAACCAGTGTCAGGCCAGAGCCGTCGTCAAGCCGAAGGTCCAGAACGGCGAAGGCGGGCGGGGCGGCTTCGATAATCGCAAAGGCTTCGGATAGAGTGGCTGCGAGTGTGGGCCGGAAGCCCCGCTGTTCAAGCGCCTTGCCAAGGCGCGTGCGGAAGACCGCGTCGTCATCAAGGATCAGCAGACTTGTGTCGGACAGGGTTACGATGTCGACGGAATAGATGTCCATTGCGCAGCCCCTAGCGGGGCTCCCCCAAATCCCACTGTAGCAAATTGTCGCAGGCAGATACCGCACGCCGATCCGGTGCGAGCGACGATCAGGTTCGCTCGATCACCTTGCGTTTCCACCGCAACTGTACAACCGCACCACCGGCGCGATCATTGCGGTAAGTCATAATCGCGCCTGTCCGTTCCAGAAGCGTCTTGGCGATGAAGAACCCCAGCCCCAGGCCGACGTGCCCCGTCGGCGATTGCTCACCTGCCGAGCGCGAAGTGACATAGGGCTCCCCGAGCCTCGAGAGTATGTCGGGAGCGAAGCCTGGACCGTCATCATGGATATCGAACTGAACGACCTCGTCGTCCACCCGGGCTACGATCCAGACTCTCGATCGGGCAAAATCAACCGCATTTTCAATCAGAGTTGACATGCCCTGCCTAATTTCTGGCCAGCGTCGCAGAGAGCTCATGCCGACTTCCGGGCCGCCCTCGAACTCAAAGTCGATCCGGACGTTCGGCAGAACGTTCTGGTAAGGCGCTACCAGTTCCTGCAACAGCTGCAGAAGCGGAGCCCGGCCAGGATCAGCGTCCGCAGTCCGCTCCGGCATCTCGCCCAGCCGGCTGAGAATCTCGCGGCAGCGGGCGGCCTCAGCGATCAACAGTTCGGCATCTTCTCCAACGGCTGCGGTCGGAGGGGATCGCGCCAGCTCTCGGGCGATGACGGAAATGGTGCTGAGCGGCGTTCCGAGTTCATGGGCCGCCGCGGCGGCCAGTACGCCGAGAGACGAAAGTTTCTGTTCTCGGCCCAGGACCGAACGGGTGACATCCAGAGCCAGGGCCATACGCGCGGCCTGGACTACGGACTGCCGGACAATTCCGGCGATCAGGACAATTCCCGCGACCATGGCCGCAGCGACAGTGAGCCGGTATTCAAGCGTCAGCATCGGATCGCGGTGATCCTCAGGTTTGAGCCAGTGCAGGCTGTTCACGTGAATATTGGGATACGGCATCGAGAAGAAGGACATCGAAACAGCGGCGATAGAGGCCAGGCTGGCCACCAGGATCAGTGGTCGCAAGGGTAGCGTGGCTGCGGCCAGGGTCACCGGGGCCAGAAGCACGATGGTGAAGGGGTTTGCGGCGCCGCCGATCAGGATCATGAGCGCCGACAGGTGAGCCACGTCGAAGGCAAGCTGCAGCGCCGCCGCACGGTCGCTGAGGATGTGTTGTAGCTGTCGAACACGCGCGGTCCACAGATTGGCGGCTATCGCAGAGGCGATCACGGCCGCAGCAACGGCGAAGGGCGCCTTGTTGCCCATGCCGAAGGTAATGGCCGCCAGAAGCAGCACCTCCCCGGCGATGACCATCCAGCGGACCGTGAGCAGGGTTCGCACCCGCAGGTGGCCCTTGCGAAGATCCGCGTCGGCCCAGACGTCTTGCGCGGCTCTGGACAGGACACTATCCAACCCGGCACGTGGACGATTAACGGTCATTGCGGGCCACCATAGGGAAGTACCAACGTGTCCAGACGCATAATGGCCCTCTCCGCCGTACTGGCGCTCGCGCTCGCTCTGCTGGTCGGCCTGGCGGTTCGCAAGAGTGCGTCAGGTCCTGAGACGACAGGCGCCTCGATCGGAGGCCCGTTTCAGCTGGTCGACACCTCGGGAAACACGGTCGACCAGGATGTGCTGAAGGGCAAGTGGAGCGTGGTGTTTTTCGGATTCACACATTGTCCGGACATCTGTCCCACGACCTTGTTTGAAATGGCCCAGGTCGAGCCCTTGCTGGGCGCCAGGGCCGACAGGGTGCAGACCGTGTTCATCTCCGTCGACCCCGGCCGCGACACAGTGGCGCAGGTCAAGGCCTATGTGTCCAACGACGCCTTTCCGAAGCGGCTCATCGGCCTGACCGGATCTGCAGCCCAGGTGGACGTCGCCGCAAAGGCCTATCGCGTCTTCTACAAGAAGGTGGGTGAAGGGGCCGGCTATCAGGTGAATCATGCCGCCTACAGCTATCTGATGAACCCCAAAGGCCGGTTCACCTGCGTACTGGCCTATGAGCTGACGCCGGAACAGACCGCCGCAAAAATCACTGAGGCGATGAAACTGGGCGACCGCGCGGAGCGGTGCTGAACCGTCCCCTGAAACGCGAAGCGACTTGCGGAGCCTGTTAAGGTTCGTCAGGGTATGCTGCAGCGCACAAAGGCTGGGTCCACATGCTCTATTCGATGTACGAAGCCGGATATTACGCCACCACACCTCTGCGTATGGCGGCCCTGGCGACGCGTAATTTCTGGAATTCGCCCCTCAATCCTGCCGCCAATACCGATTTCGGGCGGCGGATCTATGCAAACGCCGATCTGTTCGCGAACCTGACCCGGCGCTACGGCAAGCCGGACTGGAATATCAATGCAGTCGTCATCAACGGCGCTGCGGTGCGGGTGCGGCCAACGACAGTGTGGTCCAGCCCCTGGTGCAAGCTGACCCATTTCGCCCGCGACCTGAGCGATCTGCGCCGGGCCGGCAAGACCGACCTCGAGCCGGCGGTGTTGATCGCGGCTCCCCTCTCGGGCCACTACGCGACCTTGTTGCGCGGTACTGTCGAAGCGTTCCTTCAGGACCACGACGTGTTCATCACGGAATGGTCGAACGCGCGCGACGTTCCATTCGTGGAAGGCAAATTCGGCTTTCATGACTACATCGACCACATCCGCGACATGCTGCGGCAGATGGGTCCCAGGCCGCACGTGGTGGCGGTCTGCCAGCCCGGCCCTCCGGTTCTGGCCGCTGCCGCCCTGATGGCCGAGGACCATGAAGAGAGCCGCCCCGCATCGATGACGTTCATGGGCTCGCCCATAGATGCGCGGCTGTCGCCGACAGTGACCAACAAGCTGGCAGAGGACCGCCCGTTCGCCTGGTTCGAATCCAACATGATCTACAATGTGCCGCCACCCTTCCTGGGCACGGGCCGGCGCGTCTATCCAGGCTTCGTTCAGCTGGCCAGCTTCATGTCGATGAACATCGAGAAGCACAAGGAAGCCCACCTGAATTATCTCAAGCATCTGATGGGCGATGACGGCGACAGCGCCGAAAAGCATCTGGAATTCTACGACGAGTATCTCTCGGTTTTGGACCTTACCGAGGAGTTCTACCTGCAGACCGTCGACGTGGTGTTCCAGCGGCATCTACTGCCCAAGGGTGAGCTCTATCATGAGGATCGTCGCGTCCGGCCGGAGCGGATCACCGACATCGGCCTGATGACGGTTGAGGGCGAAAATGACGACATCTCCGGGATCGGCCAGACCCAGGCGGCGCACTATCTCTGCCTGAGCCTGCCTACCGAGATGAAGGAAGACTATGTTCAGCCCCACGTGGGCCACTACGGCGTCTTCAACGGCAAGCGTTTCCGCGAGGAGATCTATCCACGTGTGCGGGCCTTCATCCGCAGGATGGAGCAGGGCCTGCCGCGCAGGGCGGAAAGTCGAACGGGTTCCGCAGAGGTTGTGCCGATCCGGTCGAAAGCTTCAGAGGGCTGAAAGCCGCCTCACGTCTTCGTTTCGCGAAACCGGGTTAACGCCCTAGATTCCGTCTGGTGAGTCTCCTGCGCCCCTCCCTGCATGACGGCGACCGGCTGGAAGTAGCCGGTGCGCTGGTGCGCTTGAAGGTCAACGGCCGCGCCCGGCGGGTCTCGCTCCGCCTGGATCGCACCCGGCGCGAGATTGTCGCGACAGCCCCATCGGCCCGACGCCTGGCCGAGGCCGCCGCCTTTGCGCGTGATCGCGCGGGCTGGATCACGGCCCGGCTGGCCGAACTGCCCGTGGCGACCCATCTCGGTCCGGGTGAATTGATCGAGGTCTTCGGACAACCGGTCCGGCTCGACACCGCCGCAGGCCGTGCCCGCTGGATCGAACCGGAAGATGGCTCCACGCCCCGGATTTGCGCCATGGGTGATGGCGAAGGCTATGCCCGCGCGGTGATGCTGGTGATCCGCAAACAGGCCGCCGCCGTCCTGACCCGGCGCACCGCCCACTATGCCGCACAACTTGACGCGCCGATGCCGAAGGTGGCGCTGACCGACGCCAAATCCCGCTGGGGCTCATGCAAACCCGGCCCGGGCGGAACAGCCGGCGTGATCCGTTACTCCTGGCGGCTGGCGTTGGCGCCGTTCGCAGTGGCTGACTATGTGGTCGCTCACGAGTGCGCCCATTTGCGTGAGCTGAACCACGGCCCCCGCTTCTGGGCCCACGTTCGCGATCTGGTGGGCGACGAACGCCCCCATCGCGCCTGGCTCCGGGCCGAAGGCGCCAGGTTGCACGCCTTCGGGGGGTAGTCCGTATCCCCATCAGACGCTGGACCTCAGAACACCGGGTCGCCGCGGGACCTTTCGCGCTGTCTGGCGGTCGGAGGCGGGGGCGGTTGGGGTTCATCGAATTCCGAAGGCGGCGTCTGGATCGGCGCGCCCGGGTCCTCACCAGCCAGAATCTGATCGATAGGGCTCTCCCCCTCCGCCGGCGGCAGATCGCCGCCTGGAATGGGCTGGACCTTCAGGCGGGGTAAGGCAGCCGTCATGTAGTCTCGCCAGATGCCGGCGGGCGCGCCGCCGCCGGTGACCCGTTTCATGGGTTTGTTGTCGTCCTTGCCGACCCAGACCGCGGTGACGAATCCGCCCGTGTAACCTACAAACCAGGCGTCCTTGTAGTCGCTGGTGGTGCCGGTCTTGCCGGCCAGATCGTAGCCCGCGACATTGGCCCGCGTTCCTGTGCCGCCCGTAACCACGCCGCGCATCATGGAGACCATGTAGGACAAAGCTGGCTGGCTGATCACGCCCAGGCGGGGGCCGCGATCGACGCCGCGATCATAGAGAACCCGGCCTGTCGCCGTGCGGATGCGCTCGATCCCGTAGCCCTTGGCGTAAACGCCGCCATTCGCAAAGGGCGCATAGGCCTGGGCCATCTCAAGCGGGCTGACTTCGACAGCGCCCAGCGCCATTGAAGGGTCCTGTTGTATGTCAGAGGTGATGCCTAGCCGGCGGGCGGTAGACGCCACGTTGGATGCGCCCAGTTCCTCGGTCAGACGCGCCGCCACCGTATTGACCGACTGGGCCAGCGCGATCCGGATGGTGATGGGACCCAGGAACGCACCGGTATAGTTGCGCGGCTCCCAGTTTCCGATCTTCAACGGCTCGTCGACCACCGGCGTGTCCGGCGTGCGACCGGCCTCCATCGCCGTCAGATAGACAAAGGGCTTGAAGGCCGAACCCGCCTGGCGGCGCGCCATGGTCGCACGGTCAAACTGGGTCTGGACATAGTTGGTCCCGCCCACATAGGCGCGGATGCGACCCTCGCCATCGAGTGACACCAGCGCGCCCTGTTCAACGCCCTGGTCCGCCGCTGCGGATACCCCGCGCAGCACGGCCTGCTCGGCGCTGGCCTGCAGCGGAAGGTCAAGCGTGGTCTCCACCACCAGGTCCTCGGCAGGCTCGCCCACCAGGGCCCGGACCTGATTGTCTACCCAGTCGGTGAAGTATTGCGCCCGTTGGTTGGCCAGCACCGGATTGACCCGGACCCGGACCCGGATCGCCTCGGCCCGTTCCGCCGGAGTGATGAAGCCGGACTGCACCATCTCATCCAGCACGATGGTGGCGCGGCGCGCGGCGCGGTCGGTGGAGGCCACCGGCGAGTATCGCGACGGGCCCTTCATCAGCCCCGCCAGAAGGGCGCTCTCACCAAGGCTCAACTTCGCGGCAGGCTTGCCGAAATAGCGCTGGGAGGCCGCCTCAATGCCATAGGCTCCCGCGCCAAAGTAGACCCGGTTGAGATAGAGTTCGAGGATCTGCTTCTTGGAAAACTTCGCCTCCAGCCAGACGGCTAGAATCAGTTCCTGCGCCTTGCGGCGATAGTTCTGGTTGGGGGTCAGGAACAGGTTGCGCGCCAGTTGCTGGGTGATGGTGGAGCCGCCACGCAGGGGTCCCCCCTCACCCTTCCGGGTCATGTTGTAGTACTGACTGCGCGCGATGCCCCAGGGGTTGAACCCGAAGTGCCAGTAATACCATCGGTCCTCGATGGCGATGAACGCCTTGGGCACATAGTCCGGCAGGCTTTCCAGCTTTACCGTCGCCGCAGCCTGACTTCCCCTCACGGCCAGCAACCCGCCGGACCGGTCCAGGTACGAGATCGACGGCTGGCGCTGCGCATCATAGAGCCGGGACGTGTCCGGCAGATCAACCGCGAACACCGCGAAGAAGGCGACCACGAAGATCAACCCCCACACGCCCAGCACCAGCAATGCGTAGATCAGCTTTTGCAGAAGCGTTCGCCGCGGGCGCGGCGGCTTTCCAGTGGCCATGGATGCCTGGTCCCGTCGATCATTGAGCCGCCCACCCGGCCCTGGCATATCCTGAACGCCACGGAACGCTCAACAGGGTTGACGGGATATGAACGCGCAGCCGCGCCCTGTTGATGTCAGCCCCGATAGATAATGAGGCGAAAGCGCCGATCACCCCTGCAAAAGTGCATAGCGAAGCTGCGGAAAACGTTGTTGCCGGATCGATCTTAACACTGTTATCTTAGCGTTGTTCAGTTCGGCGTGCGCTCAGGGTGGGGATACCCGAAGCGACTACAAACGCGGCGAACCGGGCCGGTACTCAAATCCTTGACGCCGATACTCCCCGAAACGCTGGAGGGCTCAATGAAGCTCCAAATGATTGCGGCCTGCGCCGCGCTTGCCACCTTCGCCGCCGGAACTGCGTTCGCTGCTGACACTGTCACCGTGAAGCTCTCGGCCCCTGTCGCCGCAAAGACCAAGATCATCGCCGGCGGCGCCGTCTTCAACTGCGAAGCCGACGCCTGCGTCGCCGTCGCCAAGTCCCAGACCTATTCCGTCGCCACCTGCAAGATGATCGCTGACAAGGTCGGCATTGTGACCTCCTTCGCCGGCGCCAAATCGTTCGACGACGACAAACTTTCCAACTGCAACGCCAAGGTCATGGCCAAGGCCAGCGGCGCGACCACGCTCGCCAAGCAGTAACCCAAGCTCCCAGCAGCTCTACCTTGAGCTTCTGTCGCACTGGCCCGCCGGGAAACCGGCGGGCTTTTTTTGCGCGGAGTTCCAGGGAATTCCGGTGACGGGTCGTGGCCGAAACTTCGACACCATAAATTTTGGAGCCCACGCCATGATGTTCTATATATGTTCACATTTCGGACTCTCCGCCTTCCCTCACCCCCGAGCGCATCGACGCCATGCTGGCGGCGGTGGCGGAGGTGTGCATGGAGGGCGTCACCGAGGCCCAGGTCTGGATCAAGGCGGCTGAGGACGTCGAGGCCTTCGAGCGCGCCTCGCGTGCGCTGCAGACCCACTGCCGCAACCTTCGCCAGACCATCGCCATGAAGCAGCGCTTTGACCGCGAGCAGGCCGCCCTGAAAGCCGAGGCGAGCCGCGCGGCCGAGGCCGAGCGCAAGGACATCGCCAAGGCGCGCAAGTCTGCAGTGAGCGGGCTCTACTGGCGCGCG
>CAIVVM010000048.1 GCA_903909375.1 uncultured Alphaproteobacteria bacterium | reverse complement strand
TCTGCGCAAAGCCGCAGAGCGCACCGTCGAGGCCACCTGGCGACGCATCGGCAAACTCCTCGACCACTTCTCAGCCGACGAATGCGCCAACTACCTCGTCAACTCCGGATATGCTGCAACTTGATCCGGTCACGCTCTAGCCGCTCCTTGACCGGGCGTTTCGTGTCCGGATGATCGAGAACTGCAGGGTGGATGCAATAACGGCATCCCTCAACGGCCAGAAATTATCCAAAATCCGCACTTCGGTGTTTGAGGCAGTCAGCGCAGACAAGGCGTCATCGATCATCGTCAGGCCAGCGGGTTCTACCACTTGGCGTGATATCCAGTAGCCCGCCTCCGGTAAGGCCGCTTCAAAGGTCTCGACGGGCATGTGGTAAAGCGCAAGTCTGGCTTGCCGAGCCCGTTCCAGCCAAACTTCTTCGAAAGCAACAACCCGCTCAGCAGAGCCGAGGAACCGGTCCCGGTCGTCCGCAGACGTCTGCGGGCCGGCCCGGAAGCAGATGCGGGGACAATCGCGCGGCAAAAGGTAGTTCGGCAGGTGACTTTCGGCGACCGCCCAAACGGCCAGGCCGTCTACGCCAGAATCCGGGGATGGGATGGGCCTCGGCTCGAAGCACGTGATTCCTGCGTCTTCACTCACATGGAAAAGCTGCTGCGACACCGCACTGAGCTCAGTCGCGTCCGATGCTCGTGTAGGCGAACCCGCGCGCCTTCATGTCGGCCGGCTTGTAGATGTTACGCAGGTCCACAAGCACCGGCTTGTTCATGAGCGTCTTGATCCGATCGAGGTCGAGGGCCCGGAACTGATCCCACTCGGTGATGATGACGAGGACGTCGGCGCCCTGGGCGACGGCATAGGGGTCGTCCTTGAAGTTCACGCCTGGCAGCATGTGGCGGGCTTCCTGACCCTCGGGGTCGAACGCCTGAACGCTTGCGCCCTTGTCCAGCAGGGCCGGGATAATAGCCAGCGACGGCGCATCGCGCATATCGTCGGTGTTCGGTTTGAAGGTAAGGCCCAGAACGCCTACGGTCTTGCCCTTCAGATCGCCGTCGGCTGCCTTGATCACCTTGCGCGCCATGGCGCGCTTGCGCTCGTCGTTGACCTTGACCGTCATTTCGACCAGTTCCAGCGGCGTTCCGGCGTCACGCGCGGTCCGCACCAGCGCCAGGGTATCCTTCGGGAAACAGGAGCCGCCATAGCCGGGGCCAGCGTTGAGGAATTTTCCTCCGATCCGACCGTCCAGACCGATGCCACGCGCCACCTGCTGGACGTCGGCGCCGACGGCTTCGCAGAGGTCGGCCATTTCATTGATGTAGGTGATTTTAAGCGCCAGATAGGCGTTGGCTGCATACTTGATCAGCTCCGAGGTCCGGCGACTGGTGAAGAGGATTGGCGTCTCATTGAGATAGAGCGGGCGGTAGAGCTCGCGCATGATCTCCTGGGCGCGCGGCTCTGTTGTTCCGACCACCACCCTGTCCGGCCGCTTGAAGTCCTCGATGGCGGCGCCTTCACGCAGGAACTCGGGATTTGAGACGATGGCGACATCGGCGTCGGGGCGCACCCTTTTGAAAATGGACTCGATTTCGTCGCCGGTTCCAACCGGCACCGTGGACTTGGTGACCACCACGGTGAAGCCCTGAACCAGACCCGCGATCTCCTCGGCGGCGGCGTAGACGTAGGAAAGGTCGGCATAGCCGTCGCCACGTCGTGACGGTGTGCCAACGCCGATGAATACTGCGTCGGCCTCGCGGATCGCCTGGGTCGCGTCCGTGTCGAAGAACAGGCGGCCCGCCTTGACGTTGGCGGCCACCAGCAGGTCCAGACCCGGTTCATAGATAGGAATCCCACCGGATTTCAGGTGCGCGATCTTGCCGGCGTCCTTGTCGATGCAGGTCACCGTGTGGCCGAAATCGGCGAAACAGGCCCCGCTGACGAGGCCCACGTATCCCGTCCCGATCATCGCCACGCGCATCATCAACCCTCCTGGAACGCGGCGCCCCGGGGCGAACCGCAACGTCAGCATCGATGCGGCGCCAACCCCAGCGCCGCGGCTTGTTCAAAGATCTAGATTTCCTGGTTGTAGGCGCCCACTTGCGGCCGCCTGGCCAGCCGGGGTTTCACTTCCTGGTGGAACAGGGCCCGCATGTCGTCTTCCGACCGCGTACTTTCCACGACGACGACGATTTCAGGCTTGTTGGACGAGGCGCGGACCAACACCCAGGAGCCGTCTTCCAGCGCGACCCGAACACCATTGACGGTAATCAGGTCGACGATCTTCCGTCCCAGGATCGTACCGCCGCCCTTCGCGAACGCCGTGTACTCGGCCACGACATCGTCGACGACGCCGTATTTTTCCTCGTCGGCACAATGAGCGCTCATGGTCAGCGACGTATGGGCGACGGGCAGGGCTCTCTTGAGATCCGAAAGCTTCTTGTCGGGATTGCGGTCCAGCATCGCCAGGATGGCCGCCGCAGCTACCAGGCCGTCATCATAGCCGCGTCCGATGGGCGGGTTCATGAAGAAGTGGCCGCTCTTCTCGAAACCCGCCAGAGCGCCCAGTTCGGCCGTCTTGCGTTTGATATAGCTGTGGCCGGTCTTCCAGTAGACGGTGGTGGCGCCGTTCGCCTTCAGCACCTCGTCGGTGGCGAACAGGCCCGTGGACTTCACATCGACGACGAAGGTTGCGTTTGCGTGCAGGTAGGAGAGATCGCGGGCCAGCATAAGACCGATCTTGTCGGCGTAGATTTCCTCGCCCTCGTCGTCGACCACCCCGCAGCGGTCGCCGTCTCCGTCAAAGCCCAGCGCCAGATCGGCGCCGTGCTCCCGCACAGTCCTGGCCATGGCGTGCAGCATGATGCTGTCTTCGGGGTTCGGATTGTACTTGGGGAAGGTGTAGTCGAGGTCGCAGTCCATCTCGATCAGTTTGGCGACGCCCATATCGCGCAGGGCTTTTGGCGCGAAGGCGCCGGCGGTGCCGTTGCCGCAGGCCGCAACCACGGTCAGCGGCCGTTTCAGGCTCAGCCTTGAGGTGGCGTCGCTGATGTAGCGTTCCGCCACGCCCGCGATGTGCGCCAGGGTTCCCCCGGGGCGTTGCTCCCACCGGGCGCCGAGAACGAGGTCCTTGAGTCGGCCCATCTCCTCGGGTCCGAAGGTAAGGGGCCGTTGTGCGCCCATCTTGACGCCGGTCCAGCCGTTTTCGTTGTGGCTGGCGGTGACCATTGCGACGCAAGGTGCATCCAGGTCGAACTGGGCGAAATAGGCCATCGGCGAGACGGCCAGGCCAATATCCAGCACCTCGCAGCCGGCTGCGACCAGACCGATGGTCAGCGCCTGCTTCACCGAAAGGGAATAGGAGCGAAAATCGTGACCCACCACGATCCGTCGCTGGCCCATCTCATGAATCAGCGTGCCCAGGCCCAGCCCCAGAGCCTCGATGCCCAGCAGATTGATATCCGGCCCTAGAACCCAGCGGGCGTCATACTCCCGAAAGCCTGTCGCCTTCACCAGCGGATAGTTCTCATAGTCCAGGGTGTTGGGGCGAAGGTCGGCGCGGGGGGCGGGCAGCATAATGGACTCCGGCATGTCGTGGGTGAGGCCATAAGGGCTGCACCCAACTGAAGGCTTAACAGCGGCGATTTTGTTCCAAAGCGCAGCGCATCATCAATCGGTGTTGACCGCAGCCGTCTAGCCTCGTTCATTAGCGCCAACCGGCGTCCGAGAAACGCCGCCAATGTAGAGGGAGCGCAATGGCCGCCAAAAAATTCCCGGTTGAAGCGGGGCATATCCTGTTGTTCGCGCGGTCAATCGGCGACGACAACCCGGCCTACATGGACGAGGAAGCCGCCAGTAAGACCGAGGCTGGCGGCATCATCGCGCCTCCCACCTTTGTCCAGTCCAGCGCCCAGTTCGATCCGGACTATTTCCTGCGGCCAAAGATTGGCCAGCCCTGGTTCGGCTCGGGGAAGAATCCGACCGGCCTTGTTCGCACGGGCGGCGGCGGAGGCGGAGGCGGTGGCCTGCATGCCGAGCAGCACTATGAGTACCATCGCCCGCTTCGGGCTGGCGACGTGCTGACCGCCACGACCTTGCCCGGCAAGACCTGGGAGAAAGAGGGCCGGCGCTCGGGCAAGCTGGTGTTTTCGGAATCCGTTACCGAGTACCGAGATCAGAACGGCGAACTGGTGATCACGGCGCGCGGCGTCGGCGTGCGCACCGAACGCCCCGTCGAGCAGAAGTAGGAGGAACCGTCATGGCGCTCAACGCAAGCAAGCTCAAGGTGGGCGATGTCCACACCGCCCGGCTGGTCGACGACCTCACCCGCACCCAGATCGTCCAGTACGCTGGCGCTTCCGGGGACTACAATCCGCTACACACCGACGAGATATTCACAACCAAGGTCGCCGGCTACCCCAGTGTATTTGCCCACGGCATGCTGACCATGGGCATGACCGGCAAGATGCTCACCGACTACGTGGGCGACACCCGGCTGACCAAATACGGCGTTCGCTTCACCAGCCAGGTGTGGCCAGGCGATGCGCTGGACGCCAGCGCCACGGTCAAGGCGATCACCGAGCGCGACGGCAAAACCTTTGTCGAACTGGATGTGGCTACCACCAACCAGAACGGCGTCGAGGTGCTGAGCGGCTATGCGGAGGCGCGGGTCGATCCGTAGCTGAGGCTACATCACGCCTGCGCGCAGCAGGTCGTGAACATGCAGGATACCCAGCGGCTTGCCGTCCTCGACCACGAAGAGGACGGTGACCGCTGGTAATGGGTCGCTCATCAACGCCAGCGCCTCGCCGGCCAGCATCTGGGGCGGCGCAGTCTTGCGTGGGCCGGGTGTCATGACGTCTCCAGCGGTTCGGTCCAGGAGGCCGTCTATGTGGCGGCGAAGGTCGCCGTCGGTGATGGCGCCCAGCAGACGTCCGTTCGGGTCTACGACACCGACGACCCCCCACCGCATCCGGGTCATCACCAGCAGGGCCTGACGCATGGGCGTCTCGGGCGCGACGAGGGGCAATTCCTCACGGCCGTGCATCAGGTCTGCGGCGGTGCGCAGCATGGCGCCGAGCTTGCCGCCCGGATGCAGCACCTTGAAGTCCTTCGGTTGAAATCCGCGCCGCTCGAGCAGCGCGACGGCCAACGCGTCGCCCAGCGCCATCTGCAGGGTGGTGGAGGTGGTCGGCGCATTGACCGCATCCGTCGCCTCCGGCGCATCCGGCAACTTCAGAACCAGATCGGACGCCAGACCCAGCGCGCTGTCCGTCACCGCCGTCATGCCGATCAACGGGATCGCAAATCTCGCGGCAAAGGCAATGATATCAGCCAGTTCGCGCGTCTCACCCGTCTTGGACAGCGCCAGGATGATATCGCCCGAGCCGATCATGCCGAGGTCGCCGTGGCTGGCCTCGCTGGGGTGCACGAACATGGCGGCGGAACCTGTCGAAGCCAGGGTGGCTGCGATCTTGCGTGCGACGTGACCTGACTTGCCGATACCGGTGCAAACGATCCGGCCCTGCGCTGCGAACAGCATTTCTACGGCGTTGGCAAAGGTGTCATCCAGCCCGGCGGCGAGGCGACCGAGCGCTTCGGCCTCGGTTTCCAGCACACGCCGGCCGATGGTGATGGAGGGGGTTTTGCTCATTGCGACGGCGCGATCGCCTGATTCTGGATGTTACGCACGGCCTGCCTGGCCTGATCGACCCGACGCTGCGCGGCCTCGGTCTCACGACGCATGGCGGCCTGCATTTCGGGACTGCGCTGCACAGGTTCATGACCAAAGGGCGCTGGCGATCGGTCGCCCAGTCCCTGCGGCCAGACCAGCGACAGTCCGAGCGCTGCGACGGCGGCGAGGCCCAGCAGCGGAAGGTAGAAACGATCCAACATGACCCCGCTATAGCCCGCTCCGCCTTGACGCGGTAGGGGCCGGCGCCCTAGCCGGGACCTCCCCAATTGAGGAACCGCCAGTGCCGACCCTGATCCTGCTGCGCCACGGCCAGAGCCAATGGAACCTTGAAGACCGGTTCACCGGTTGGGTCGACGTGGACCTGACCGCCCAGGGCGAGGCTGAGGCCCGCAAGGGCGGTGAATTGATCAAGGCGGCCGGTCTGTCCATTGACCGGGTGTTCACCTCTGTACTGACCCGGGCGATCCGCACGTCCTGGCTGGCGCTGCAGACGGCCGGGCAGGTGTTCGTACCCGAGGTGAAGGACTGGCGTCTGAACGAACGGCACTACGGCGGCCTCACCGGGCTCAACAAGGCCGAGACCGCCGCCAAGCACGGGGACGCCCAGGTGACGATCTGGCGGCGTTCCTACGATGTGCCGCCGCCCGAGCTGGCGCCCGGGGGCGAGTTCGATTTCTCGGGCGATCGGCGCTACGCTGGCGTTATCCTGCCGACAACCGAGAGCCTCAAGACCACTCTGGACCGCGTCCAGCCCTATTGGGACGCCGAGGTTGCGCCATGCCTGAGGCGTGGCGAGACCTTGTTGGTGGCCGCACATGGCAATTCGTTGCGGGCCATTGTGAAATTGCTGTTCGGCCTCTCGGACGAAGCGATCGTGAAAGTGGAAATCCCGACCAGCAACCCCTTGGTGATCGAGCTGGACGGGACTCTGAAGCCGACGGCGGCGCGCTACCTGGACGAGGTCCGGGCCACCGCGCTGCCGCCGGTTTAAGGCGCTTCACCTGGCCATCGGGAGCGTCCATTCTGGCGGCATGACAGACGCTGACCATATGCGCCGCGCCATCGCGCTCGCCCGGGCACAGCTGGGCAGGACCGGCGGCAATCCGGCGGTGGGTTGCGTGATCGTGCGTGATGGAATCGTGATCGGCGAGGGGGCCACGGCAGACGGCGGGCGTCCCCATGCAGAGGAACTCGCTCTGGATGGCGTTCATGAGGGTGCGCGCGGCGCAACCGCCTTTGTCACCCTGGAGCCCTGCGCTGTACGATCCAGCGGCGGCAGTTCATGTAGCGAGCGGCTGGTTGCCGCCGGCGTCGCGAGGGTGGTGTTCGCCTGTGCGGATCTGTCGGTGTTCGCCGCCGGCCAGGGCGCGCAGAAGTTGATCAGCGCGGGCATCAACGTAGATCAGGGATTGATCGAGTTTGAGGCGAGGACGCTATACGTCGACTATGTTCCTGCAAAGACAATCGAAAGTCGTCGTTAATCCGGCCTGAGCTAGGAAGTTTCAAGAGTTTCTGCTGAACCTGAAAACACGATGCAGCCCGCCGAGCCCAGAACCCTGGTCCATTCGCGCTTGAGTCAGGCGGACGTGGATGCGATCTGCGTGAAGCATGACCGTCTCTGGAGTTCGAAGCCTGGCGGCGCGCGAGCCGTTTTCGCGTTCAAGGACCTGAGCGGGGCCGACCTCAGGGGCCGTAATCTCTGCGACGCGGACTTCACCGGCGCCATCATGATCGGTTGCGATCTGAAGGGTGCGCGGCTGGACAACGCCACGCTGTTCTGCGCCGACCTGACCAGTTCCGACATTCGCGAGGGATCACTGCGCCGCGCCGATCTTCGAGGATCGTGCATGCGCAATGTAGACCTGACCGGCGCGGATCTCTTTGAGGCGGATCTCCGGGAAGGTACGCTGGCGGCGGCCAGCCGCAAGCTTGGCTTGCGCAGGGTGGAAACGGGCCAGCCTGCCCAGGGCGAGATGCGCGGCGCCATTCTGGCCGGCGCCAATCTGGAACGGTCGCGCCTCTCCGGCGCCATGGCCATGCGTGCGGATTTCACCGACGCGATTCTCAAGGACGCGAAACTGACCCGCGCCAATCTGAAACAGGCCAACATGAACGGCGCCAACATGTCCGGATGCGACCTCTCGGGGGCGGATCTGGCCGGGGCGGACCTGCGAGACGTCATACTGGTAGGCGCCATCATGGTGGCCTGGAATGTAACGGGTGCTGACATGACGGGCGCACTGACCGACCAGCCTGCTGGCCGCGCCCTCAGTGAACTGCCCTATGACGACATGATCCGCGACCACGCCCGCTGGTGCGAGACCGGCGGCGGGGAGGGCAACCCATCGTCCTTTGATGGGGCAGATCTCAGGGCGCTGTCCAGCATCAGCGGCTACAATCTGACGGCGCTTTCGGCCAAGGCGGCGATCTTCTACGGGATCAACATGGAAGGCGTGCAGCTGCAGGGCGCTCACCTGGACGGCGCGGACCTTCGCAACTGCAAGCTTCGTCGGGCCGACTTGCGCGGGGCGCGGCTGGTCGGGGCGAAACTGTCGGGCGCGGACCTGCGCGAGGCCCAGATGGGGCCGCTTCTCCTGGGCGCCGACCGGGTTCTGCCCTGCAACCTCTCAGGGGCTCAGCTCAAGGGGTCAGATCTGACCAATGCAGACGTGCGCCATGCGACTTTCACGGACGCCGACCTCAGCCGGGCTAACTTCTCGGGGGCCCAGCTGAAGCAGGCAAATTTCTCCGGGATCATCCGACCGGGCGTGCGAGGCCTGGACGACATTATCTGATCGGGTAGCAGGTGGCGCGCCGCCATCGGACAGCGCGCCACACCGATCCATGGACCGTTACGCGGCCTTTTCGGCCTGGAGCAGCTCCGGCTGCACCGTGGTGTTGATCTCAATCCGGCGCGGCTTCAACGCGTCCGGGATTTCGCGCTTGAGTGAAATGGAAAGCAGACCGTCGGCCAGGTCTGCATCGGCCACCACGATGTAATCCGCCAACTGGAACCGGCGCTCGAAGTCCCGGGCGGCCAGACCGCGATGCAGGTAGGTTCGCGCCTCGTCATTGGCGGCCTTTCGCCCGGAGACCGTCAGGCGGTTTTCCCGGACCTCGATATTGAGTTCGTCGGGGCGGAAACCCGCCACCGCGATCTCGATGCGGTAGGCGTTCTCGTCGGTGCGCTCGATGTTGTAGGGCGGGTATCCGGTGGCATCGGCGGCGGACGCGGTTTCAATCAGCGACGCCAGACGGTCAAAGCCCACGACGGAGCGATAGAGGGGGGCAAAATCAATCGTACGCATAGGGTCACATCCTTCTTTCAAAGCAAGGTTGCGGTTCATGATGGATCCGGTGGGCGACCCGTAGTGGCGTCGTCCCTGATCCAGAAGGCCCGGACATCCAGCGCCTCCGGTTCTCAAATGGGAACCAATGAGTGTCCTTCAAGGCCTGTTCGTTCTTTGCAATGCGGCCTAGTTTGCTATCCCCTGCAATCGGAGGCCCCCCAAATGCTTCGTATCGCCATGGCCGCTTCAGCCGCTGTCCTGACCCTCTCCACTGTTCCCGCGCAAGCCGCAGACTCCAGGTTGCAGGCCGCCGTCGCCTCGGCGGATCGCGGCGTTGAAAACAAGGCCCGCGACGGGGCCCGCAACCCGGCGGCGACGCTTGGCTTCTGGGGGCTCAAGGCCAGGCAGACCGTGATCGAAATCTCGCCCGGCGGCGGCTATTGGACCGAGATCCTCGCCCCCTACGCCAAGGCGACAGGCGGAACCTACGTCGCCGGCGTCACCGACGTCGACAATCCGCGCACATCCGAGGCTGCCAAGAAGAGCCTTGAGACGTTCAAGGCCAAATATGCCGACCCGGCGAAGTACGGCGTGATCAAGTATACGGGCTTCGGCGTCGCGTCGAAGCCGCTGGGCGCCCCGAACTCGGCGGACCTGGTGTTCACGTCGCGCAATATCCACAACTTCACCTACACACCGGGCTTTCTCGACAAGGCGATGGCTGATTTCTTTGCCGTGCTGAAGCCGGGCGGCGTTCTGGGCGTGGAAGAGCACCGCGCGGATCCTCGGCCGGAGGTTCCAGGCATGACTGACGGTTACGTCGCCACGGCCACGGTCGTTGCTGCGGCCCAGAAAGCGGGCTTCAAGCTGGCCGCCAGCTCGGAGATCAACGCCAACCCGAAGGACACCAAGGATCACCCCTTCGGCGTCTGGACCTTGCCGCCGGTGAAACGCTCCGCGCCAGCAGGCCAGCCTGCCAATCCAGCGTTTGATCGTGCAAAATACGACGCGATCGGCGAAAGCGACCGGATGACCCTGCGGTTCGTCAAACCCCGCTGATCCTGAGCGACGCGCCGGCGTCAAACGTGACATATCCGCGTCACGGGCGGTTTACACCGCCGACGCCGGACGCGATGTTCGGCCTCACTGGAGCGCGACAGCTTGAAGTGGATACCGGTTCAAGCGCCGGTCGCGCTCAAGACTTATGAAAACGAGCCTGTTTATCCATTTCAGATGGTTCCATCTGAAATGGACAGGCTCTCGGGAGCGTTGTGACGGGTCATGGCCACTCTGGCGGAGCTGACAGACCGGATCCGCCAGGCGGCGGCCTCCGGCGCGGGTCTTGGCAAGACGGTAAAGCTCGACCTCAAGGGCGAGGGCGTGATCCACGTCGACGGCGCGTCGGTCACCAATGAAGACCGTTCGGCGGACCTTACGGTCTCGATCAGTCGGGCCGATCTGGTCCGGCTGGGCAAAGGAGAGCTCGACCCCACGCGGGCGCTGATGACAGGGCGCATGAAGCTGTCAGACATGGGGCTGGCGTTCAGCCTGCAGCCGCAGATCCAGGCGCTTTTCGAGCAGGCGGTATAGGCCAGACCATGTTTGAGTCCGCGCATCTCGTCGACACCCCGGATGATCCGATCCCGCCTGGCGCGGAGCCGGTTTGGTATGCGGGCGCCGGCGGCGCGAAACTGAGGGCTGCGCTGTTCACGCCATCTGGCAGTGCGCGTGGCAGTGTCGTGCTTTCCGGCGGTCGTACGGAACCTATCGAGAAATACTTCGAAACCATCCGCGAGCTGATGGATCGCGGGTTCGTCGTCCTCGCGCACGACTGGCGCGGTCAGGGTCTTTCGATGCGTGAGCTTCCCGACCGCCTCAAGGGGCATGCCAGGGGGTACAAGGCCTTTCTCGAAGACTACCGAAGGCTGCTCAACATCTTCGAGCCTCGGCTGCCCAGGCCCTGGGTGGCCATCGGTCACTCCATGGGTGGGTGCCTGACGCTGTTGGCGCTGGCGAACGGGGAGCGACGGTTCGCTGGCGCAGTGCTTTCCGCCCCCATGCTGGGGCTTCAGTTTGGCAAGTTTTCGCCGGTTGTCGCCCAGGCGCTGATGCGCCTGAACCTCGCGTTGGGCCGGTCAGGGCGCTACGTGCTGGGCCAACCCGGACAGCCCTTCGACGATGCCTTCGACACCAATGTGCTGACCCACGATCCCCGCCGGTTTGCGCGCTACCGCGCCCAGGTGCGCGCCAATCCGGATCTGGCGCTGGGGGCGCCCACTTGGGGCTGGCTTGACTTCGCGTTTCGCGCCACTGGTTTCCTGGCCAGTTCGGCGCGGCTTCGGACGGTCACCATTCCGGTGGAGATCCTTTCCGCCTCCGACGACCGGCTGGTGGACAACGCTGCCCAGGCGGCGGCGGCACGCAATCTCCCCCAGGGACGGCTGATCACCGTCCCCGGCGCCTACCACGAGATCCTCATGGAGACGGACGACATGCGTAACTTCTTCTTGCGAGTGTTTGATGCGCTCACCGGCAAGACTTCGCCTCAGCCCGCCGAGGCCCCGAAACCCACTCCGGCGACGCCCGTTGCTGTTGCGCCAGAGCCTGCGCCAGAGCCTGCGCAAGTGTCCGAGCCTGCGGCCCCGTCTGTGAGTACGCCAGCCAAAGCCAAGCCGACCGCCGCAAAGGGCAAGTCTGCGCCGCCGTCCAAGACCTCGACGGCCAAGCCCGTAGTCAAGGCTCCGGCCAAGGCGGTAGCAAGGAAAACACCGGCCAAAGCCGCCGCCAAGGCCGCTCCTGCAGCCAAAGCAGCGTCAGCGAAAGCCGCGCCGGCCAAGCCTGCGGCCAAAGCGGCCGCAAAGACCTCCGCGAAGGTTGCGCCTGTCAAATCCGCCGCCAAGGCCGCCGCAAAACCACCGGCCGCGAAAAAAGCGGCGCCAAAGGCGGCGCCCAAAAAGACTGCGAAGCCGAAGGCCTGATCAGACAGCCGACGGCGACAACGCAGTCAGCGCTGCCTCAAGACAAGCCCTGTCGCCTGCGATGGCGATCTGGCCTCCCTGCTGTCCGACTGCAGCGCCTTGCCAGTCAGTTGTGAGCCCGCCTGCGCCGGCGACGACCGGGATCGCCGCTTCGATATCCCAGCTCTTCAGACCGGCCTCCACCACGAGGTCGAGGGTGCCTGCGGCGACCATGGCGTAGGCGTAAGCGTCGCAGCCCAGCCGCGCCAACCGCGACGCCGCGCGCAGCCTTGTCCAGGCCTCACGTTCACTATCAGTGAAGCAGGCCTCCGGATCGGTCGTGGCGATGATGGCGCTTGAGAGATCCGCGCATCGCCTGGCATGGAGGGGCGTCACCCCGTCCCGATTGATCAATCGGGAGCCGCCGGCATGCCCGATATAGAGTTCGCCCAGGAAGCTCTGGCCGATTGAGCCCAGCACCGGCGAGCCCTGGAACCGCAAACCTATCAGGGTGCACCACAACGGCAGGCCGGCGATGAATGCCCGGGTTCCGTCCACGGGGTCCAGCACCCAGACGAACTCGGCGTCGGGCCGATCCTCGCCGTATTCCTCCCCGATCACGCCATGATCGGGGAAGCGGTCCGAAATCAGGGCGCGGATGGCCCTTTCGGCGCCCCTATCAGCTTCAGTGACGGGGTCGAAGCCCAGCTCGATCTTGTTGGTGAGCCCGTGCGCACCTCGAAACAGGGGCAGAATCTCGGCGGCTGCGGCCCTGTTGAGGTCGATCAGGAACGCATCGAGGTTGGCCAGCCGGGTAGCGTCAAGGGTCATGACCCGCAGTCTATCCGCTCCGGTTGGCTGGCGTCAGGCCAAAATCAGGCCTCCAGTTCGCCGTTCATCGCCTTTGCGAGATCCAGGAGCCGCCTGCGCGGGCGCTCGCCCAGCTGATAGTAGGCGTGAATGAGATCCTGGGTTTCCTTGCTGGCCATGGTGTCGTTCGCTTCGCCGTCTTCGCTGCGCTCGAGGTGCTCGCGCTGATCGCGGGTCAAGCCCTCGTAGAAGTAGCTGATTGGCACCTCCAGAATCTCGGCCAGCTGCCAGAGGCGTGCAGCCGACATGCGGTTGGCGGCGCATTCGTACTTCTGGATCTGCTGGAAGCGCACGCCGCACGTCTCTGCGAGCTCCTGCTGGGTCAGGCCCAGCAGGCGGCGGCGGCGGCGCAGGCGGCGGCCAAGATGGGTGTCAATCTCGTCCATGGATTCCCCGGCCATCGTGTCCAAGCGTCCCGCTCCGGGACTCCGTGGTTCGGAGATCGCAATTCCCACGCCAATCGCCTCCATTGCCGAAACTGAAGCGCCACGCCAAAGAAGGCGGGATGGCCACACTTAACCATTCATACGTGTCAAATTTGATTTGGATGCTGGAGGCGGCGCTCTTTCGCGTCGTTTCGACGGTGACCCGTCTTGTTCCCATCGATTTCGCTTCAAATTGTGGCGCCGCCCTGTTTCGTATGCTCGGCCCATTGACTCCGGCGCATCGCGTTGCGGAGCGGAATCTGCGACTGGTGTTTCCTGAGGCGGACAGCGCCGAAATCAACCAACGTCTGCGGGCGCAATGGTCCGAGCTGGGCCGAACAGCCGCCGAGTACACCAATCTGGATCGCATCGTCGCAGACCCCGGCCGGGTTGAGGTGGAGGGCGCGGAGCGGCTGGCCACCATCGCCGCCGGTGCAGGACCCGTGGTGTTCATCTCCGGACACTTCTCAAACTTCGAACTGATGCCTGCGGCCATCATCCAGGCGGGGGTAAACTGCCAGATCACCTATCGGGCCATGAACAATCCGCATGTGGACAAGATGGTGCGCGAGAACAGGTTTCGCTACGGCGTCCGTCTGTTCGCCCCCAAGGGTCTGGATGGCGCACGGGAGCTGATGCGCGGGCTGGGGCGCGGAGAGTCTGTGGCGCTGATGAACGATCAGAAGTTCAACGGTGGCATCGCGGCGCCCCTGTTCGGACGCATCGCCCATACGGCGCCGGGCCCGGCCACGTTTGCGCTGCGTTTTGGAATTCCGATCCAGCCCATGAGTGTGCAGCGGATTGGCGATCAGGCCCGTTTCAAGGTCATCGTCCATGATCCGATCCATCTGGTCGACACCGGCGACCGCGACGCCGACATCGAGGCCGGTGTCCGTCGGATCAACGCGTTCATCGAAGAGCGGGTGCGGGCCCGGCCCGACGAATGGTTCTGGGTGCACAAGCGCTGGCCTGGCGAGATGTATCGGGATTGAGCCGACATCGGGTTGCGCCGTGTTTTGCCACGGGCGTTCCCGGACCGGATGTAAAGCCGTTTGAAGCCCGGCTGGCTTGACGGTCGCGCGTCAGGCGTACGTCGCCATCGCCAGCACGCCTGCCGGGATCGGCACGGTGAAGGCGGCGACATGGCGCTGAAACTCGGACAAGGCCTGTTCGCTCCAGAGACGGATCGCGATCTGCTGGCGATGGCCTGCGGGCTGGATCTGCATCGAGGCCACTTCGATATCCTCGTCGCTGTGACGTTCGAGGAACCGATAGAAGGCGGTCGAAATCCGCTGGGCTTCCCGATCTGAAACAATGCCGGTGTCGAAAGTGTGCATTCTGCCTGCTCTCTTCAGCTTCGGGAATGAAGCAGCAAGTACGGGGCCATTTCGGGAGGACGCCGCGTGCTTGACAGGTAAGGCTCCGGACGCAAAATCGCGCATGCTCACCGCTCAACAGCTCGACGCCTGGAACCGTGACGGCTTCTTCGTCGTTCGGGGATTTGCTGATCCGTCCGTTGGCCAGGACATGGAACGCGAGACCATTGCCGCGATCCGGGCCAATCCGCCGTTGGCCAATCCCGGGCGCGCCTTCTATCGCACGGGAGAGAGTCTCTTCATCCAGCCCGAGGCGCAGCCGGATTTCACGGCCAGCGCACCGGAAGACCTGATCTCCAAGGTCTTCAATCCGCACCTGTCCGGCGCCGCGCGGGACTTCGCCTTGTCCGTCCGCGTGGCCGATGTCGTCGCCGGCCTGCTGGGCGACGACATCGACGTGTTCCAGAGCCAGTTCATCTTCAAGAACCCCGGCGCCTGGGGCCAGCCCTGGCATCAGGACAGCTACTACTTCCCGTTCGACCGCCAGCCCCAGGTGGGCGTCTGGCTGGCCATCTCCGAGGCCACGCTGGAGAACGGCTGTCTGTCGGTGTTGCCGGGCTCGCACACCGGCGACATCCACCCCCATGGACCCGACCTGCGCGAGGGCGCGAACCAGGGCTATCGGGAAGTCACCGGGCTCAACATCGACGATGCCGTGCCGATGCTGATGGCGCCGGGCGACCTGCTGGTCTTTCATAGCTACCTGCTGCACCGCTCGCAGGACAACCGTGCCGCCAGCCGTCGCTCGGCGATGGTCTATCACTATGGACGGGCGGGCACAGTGCCGTTGGAGCCGCTTTCCCCCGCCCAGGCCTCGATCCTGCGCTGGACGCCGGTTCGGCGTAGCCTGCAGCCGGCGTAGGGACCTATCCGCGCGGCAACCGAAAGCCCATTGGCAGCAGCGCCTCGATCGAGTGACGGTCCTCGTCGCCGTCAGCCCCCACACTGACCACCTCGCAGCCCGGCTCGGCAAACTCCCAGATCTTCTGCCGGCACCCGCCACAGGGCCAGATCAGGCCGGGCAGGGACGAGGCCAGCCAGACCCTTCGGATCGACGCCGCGCCCGCTGTGACCGCTGCAGAGATCGCGCTCGCCTCGGCGCAGACGCCCTCGGGATAGGCGGCGTTCTCGACATTCACGCCATAGTGCAGGCGCCCGTCCGGCCCCTCGACCGCGGCGGCGACATGGACGCCGGAATAGGGCGCGTGGCTATTGTCCAGCAGGCGGTGAAGTTCGGCGGGAATTGTGGTCATCGGTCAGGGCGTCCCGGGATCAACGTCAGCTCGGTCTGGCGCCCATCGAGGTAGCGGACCTGCTGGCCGTCAAAAAAGGCGTTCTCCTCGGCGCGGAACGCCACCTCCTGGCCGTCCCATTCGGGAACGGCGGCGAAGGCAGCCAGTTCGATGGACCAGACGGTGTCGGGGTGAACCTTCAAGGATCCCCGGATGTCCGGGCTCTGATTGTCCCAGAATCCGATGGCCGGTCCCGCACCATGACCATGGTAACCCAGCGGGTGGGAATAGATCGACGGTTTCAGGCCCTGGGCGACGGCTTTCGTCCGCGCCGCCGCCAGAACCTCGTTGCCGGTCAATCCAACGGCGAAGGACGAGGTCAACGCGTCCTGTACCCGGTTGGCCGCTGCCAGCCCGGCTCGCAGGCCCGCCGGCGCCCGGGTTTCCCCGTCCTTCAGCACATAGGCCAGGTGCTGGGTATCGGTGTTCAGCCGCAGATAGGTGATCCCGAAATCGGTCCAGAGCAGGTCACCCTTCTGGATGACGGTGTCGCCGTCGAGGAAGCCCTTCACGCCCTGCCGCTGGAGCGCGGCCGAGGGGTGGAACCAGGTGGCGATCCCCAGTCGCGCCAGGCGTTCGCGGTAGAACCAGACCACGTCTGCGGTGGTGGTCTTGCCGGGCTTGATGGTGGCGCCTGAGAACGCCTCCGCGATGACGGCGTGCGCCAGGCGCATGATGCCGGGATAGAGTTTCATCTCGGCCGGCGTGCGGGTCTCCAGCCATCCCACCGACAGACCTTCGCCGGAAACGATCCGGTCGCGGTAGGTCTGGGGCAGGGCGGCGACCATCTCGCCATGCTGGCTGAGCGTCATGCCGTCGCCGAAGGCGGTGAGGCTGGAGGTGTTGATCGCGATCTGTTTCGGGTCCCGCCGCGCGATGAGCTCGGCCAGCGCCTTCCACTGATCGGGTTGCGCTTGCGGGTCCCAGGCCCCTCTGAACAGGTCGCCCATACCGTAGCGACTGACGGTGAGGCGCTCGACGGGTCGGTCCTCGCCGGGATCGAAGAACACCAGGATCGTGCGCCGGCGCGCATGCAGGCTCTCGGCGTCCAGCATGGTGGCGACCACCGGATCCTCGAAGTACTCGCGGGCGACCAGCACCCACATGTCGATCTTCTGGTCGCGCATGAGGCGCGGGATCACCGTGTTCAGCCGGTCGGCCAGCAACGCGTTTTCCACCCGCGCCCGATCGCGCATCGTCAGGATCGGCGGCAGGGCCGGGCGGGTGAGTTCGGTTTCGACCATGGGCAGCACCGGAGGATCCGCCGCGAACGCCACGGGCGCGCACAGCGCCATCATGGCCGCGCCAATCAACATTCCCCTCGGACCAACCCGTCCCATCCTGAACCCCCGTTGCGGCAACAGGCTCTGTTGTAGGGTGTTCGGCGCCGGGGGAGAATGGCGAGATGACTCGCGCCGTTTCCCCCATTGTGATCGAGACTGCTCGCCTGCGGCTGCGGCAGGCGCGCGAAAGTGACCTGACGGCGATGCACGCCATCCTGTCCGACCCCCAGGCCATGCGTTACTGGTCGACCTTGCCCCATCCAGACCTGGAGACCACCCGGCAGTGGCTATCCAGCATGATCGAGGCGCAATCGGATATCGACCTCATCCTCGAAGTCGACGGCCGGTGTATCGGAAAGCTGGGATGCTGGCGCCCGCCGGATGTCGGCTACATTCTCGCGCGGGACTGCTGGGGCCAGGGTTACGCCCTCGAGGCGCTGATGGCGTTCATCCCGCATGCGTTTTCAGGCGACATCGAACATCTGAATGCAGACGTCGACCCTCGCAATGAAGCCAGCCTCAGGCTGCTGGCTCGGGCCGGCTTCCGGGAAACCAGGCGGGCGCCAAAGACCTGGCTCATCGGCGGCGAGTGGTGTGATAGCGTCTACCTGCGCCTGGACCGACCGGGGGCTGACCGGAAAGGCGGATCATGACGCGCAGGGAAATGATGATCCTCGGCCTACTGGGCTTCGGCGTGTGGCTGAATGGCGCGGTGATGTTCCGGTTCGGCGGGACGATGATGTTCGAGAGCGGGCCGGTCGCGCTGGGCTTGAGCGGTCTGGCCATCGGGGTCAGCGTCTGCGTGCTGCTGCGTTCCATCATGTCCTGGCGCAAGGTTGCGCCGTCAGAGGCGGTCGCGGCCGCCGTTATCCTGATCTTGCCGGGCCTGTTCGGTGATGTGGCCTACATCCTGAACTTCAGCCTGCTCACGGGTCTCAGGCCTGAAACCGCCGGGCCATTCGCGGCGGTGCTGATTTTCGGCACGGCGGTGCTTCTGGCCTATGCGCTTTGGCTGGCGCGTACTGTCCGCATACCGTAGCTTCTATGGGAGCCTGCCGCGTTGCAAGACGGCGGGTCAGCCAGGGGAAGAGATCATGCGTTTGGGCACATGGGCGCTGGGCATGGCGGCTTCGATGGCGTTTTCGACAGCTGCATCAGCCAGAGAGCCTTCCTACAGGGCTGAACTGGTTCGCACAGCCTATGGGGCGCCGCATGTCACCGCGGCTGACTATGGCGGCCTTGGGTATGGCGCCGGCTATGCTGCCGCCCAGGACAATTTCTGCGACTTCGCAGAACGGACAATGACCGTCAGTGGTGAGCGATCCCGCTACCTCGGCGCCGGCGAGCGCGACGCCAATATCGTCAGCGACCTCTATCATCAGCGGCTGATCAGAACCGGCCGCCTTGAGGCCAAGCTGGCCGGCGATGTGCCCGGCGGCTTCAAGCCCTCCGCCGACGCCCGGGCCCTGGGCAGGGGCTTCATCGCCGGGATCAACCGCTATGTGCGCGACACCGGCGCGGCCAACCTGCCTGACGCGCGATGCAAGGGCGCCGCCTGGGTCCGCACCTACACCGAGACCGACTACTGGCGCGCGATCGTCGCCGGACAGCAGCCGACCATGATGGCTGGCGTAGCCACCGCCGCTCCGCCCGGAGTCGCCGACATCGTTGCGCCCCACGGCCCGGCCGAGCGCTCGCCGGTTCCCGAAGGGCAGGGCAGCAATGCCTATGCGCTGGGGCGCGAGGTTACGAAAACCGGCCGTGGCGTGCTGCTGGGCAATCCGCACTACCCCTGGGACGGGATCAACCGGTTCACCCGGATGCATCTGATCATTCCGGGTAAGCTCAATATCGTAGGCGCAGGCCTGCAGAACAGTCCCACCATCGGCATCGGCCACAATCAATGGGTCGCCTGGACACACACCGTTTCCACCGCCCGGCGCTTTGGCCTGTTCGAGCTGAAACTCGATCCGAAGGATCCCACCGCCTACATCCATGACGGCAAGTCCATTCCGATGGAGAAGACCGCCGTCACCATCCAGGTGAAGACCTCAGCCGGTCTCGAGCCAGTCACCCGCACCCTCTACGACACCCGCTTCGGGCCGATGGTCGAGGCGCCGACCAACCCCTGGACGGCCGAGCGGGCGTTTGCGGTCCGTGACGCGCCGGTCGATCTTCGCAGCGTCGATCAGTACCTGACCATGTACCAGGCCAGGAACGTCCGACAGCTGGCGGCAGCGCTCAGCAAGTTCCAGGCGGCTGGCTTCAATACGACGGCGGTCGATGCCGGTGGCGAGGCCTTCTACGGCGACATCGGCCCGTTACCCTTTGTCACCGACGCCAAGGCCGAGTCCTGTTCGGTCTCGGATATCGCGCGCACGGCGTGGAAGACCACCCGGGTTCCCGTGCTGGACGGTTCACGATCAGCCTGCGAGTGGGACAGCGACCCCAGGGCGGCGACGGCCGGAATCTATCCCGCGTCGGCCCTGCCGCAGATCTTCCGCAACGACTACGCCAGCAATTCCAACGACAGCTACTGGCTGACCAATCCGAAACAGCCGTTGGCCGGTTTCGGGCGGATATTCGGCGAGGAGGCCACGGCCCGCTCACTGCGCACCCGGCTCAGCCTCAAGCAGATCGAGGATCGAGTTGCCGGAACCGATGGCCTGGGCGCGCCGAAGTTCGATCTGGCCGGCGTGCAGGCCGTGCTGTTCGGGAACCGCAATCTCGGGGCAGAGATGACCCGCGACCCTCTGGTGGCGCTCTGTCGCCGGGCCGCCGCCGGACCCCAGCCGGACCTCGCTGAAGCCTGTGACGCCCTGGCGGCGTGGGACTTGAAGGTGAACCTCGACAGTCGCGGCGCCCATATCTTCCGCCTGTTTGCCGACAAGGGCGGGCTGGCCTTCAAGGTCCCCTTCGACCCGTCCGACCCGGTCAATACGCCCAACACCCTCGACGTGGAAAATCCCAAGGTACTGGCCGCCCTTGTGGACAGTGTGAAGCAACTCCGCACCCTGAAAATCCCTATGAACGCGACCCTGGCCCAGGTCCAGACAGAGCCCCGCGCCGGCGGCGAACGCATCCCGATCCATGGCGGCCCGGGTCCGGAGGGGATCTTCAATGTGATCACTCCGGTCGATCTGAAGCCGGAGCTGGGCTGGACCAAGATCCGCCACGGCTCCAGCTGGATCATGGCGGTGGAGTTCACCCCCAGGGGGCCGATCAGCCAGGGCGTCCTGAGCTATTCCCAGTCCACCAATCCCACCTCGCCCAACGCCGCAGACCAGACGCGGCTCTATTCGCAGAAGGGCTGGGACGACCTGAACTTCACCCCGGCGGCGATCCGGAAGGCGGCGGTCTCAACGATGGTGCTGAAGGGCAAGTAGGGCCGCCTGCCTCTCAGGCCCCCGGCGTCAGCCGCGGAAGCCATGGGGCGTCTCCTTCAAGTTGAATGCGATCGGGTCCTACGGGATGCCAGGCGCAGATTCGCGCGCTTTTCGGCTGCGAATCTCTCGGGGTGACCCTTTGAGGCGAATCTTGATGAGGTGGTCGAGGATGTCGGAACGAGGGCGCAACAAACCGCGACCGAATCACTGACACCCAGCAATTCAGCTTTCGTTCCCTACGATATGTTGTGTCTGAATCGCTTCGATGCACAACGAAGTATTGGTGAGGGACGACTTCGAAGGTTTCGGGCCTCGCCCTGCCTTGACGCACAAGGCCCGCTTCCTCTATATCGCCCGCTCCTTGCGCGGACCCTCGTCCGTTGCACACTCATTTCCACGCGAAGGTATTCGCTTATGTCGCGCCGCTGCGAAATCACGGGTGTCGGTCCTATGGTCGGCCACAACGTGAGCCACTCGAACATCAAGACCAAGCGCCGGTTCATGCCGAACCTGGCGGCTGTGAAGCTTCAGTCCGACGCTCTGGGCCAGGCGTTCAGCCTGCGCATCACCAACGCGGCGCTGCGCACGGTCGATTTCCGGGGCGGCCTCGACCCTGTTCTGCTCAACTCGCGGGACGAGGTCCTCTCGGCCAAGGCGCTGAAGATCAAGCGCGCCGTGAAAGCCAAGATCGCCGAGACCGCCGCGGCCTGATCTGCGACGCATCAAGGTTCTGAAGAGGCCGCTCGCGAGGGCGGCCTTTTTCTTTGCTTCCGACGCAAGCGGGGACCGGGGCTACTTCAGCGCCCTATCAAACAGCGCGACCAGCTCGCGCCAGTGCCGCTCCGCGCCCGCGGCGTTGTGGATCGGCATGTCCGACGGCACCCAGCCGTGACGACAACCGGCCCAGATCGATACCTCGGCATCGACGCCGGCGTCTGACAGCGCCGCGGCCAGACGATCCTTCTGCGCCTCATCGAAGCTGGCGTCCTGATCGCCGCCGGCCACCAGGACCCGGGCCTTGATCCGGGCGACCCCCAGGTGAGGGCTGTCCGGTTCATCTGTCGCGAGGTTTGAGGGATGGAACGATGCGGCAGCGGCAAACCTGTCGGGGAACGCCGCTGCGGCCCGCAGGGCGAAACCTCCGCCCATGCAATAGCCGGTTACGCCGTAGGGCCCGGGCCTGGCCTGAGGTTGCTCATCCAGCCAGGCCAGGAAAACCTCGGTGTCGGCCATGGCCCGCAAGGGGTCGGTGGATGAGAAATAGGTCTCCCGAAACACTTTCCGCCCCTCGGGTGATCCGAACGCGGTGGCAATGTCGATCGGCGGGTAGGGCCCGAGCCGCCAGAACATGTCTGGCAGCAGCACATAGAAGCCCGCCTGCGCCATCCGCTCACCCATCTCGAACAGGGCCGGACGGATGGCGGGACCATCCATGTAGAAGAGGATCACGGGCCATGGCCCCGGGCCCGCATCCGGCGTGAAGACGAAGGCGCGAGCCTCGCCGTCCTGCATGGGGATGGTGACGTTGGTTTTCATGGACTAGGCGTCTCTGGCGGCGTCCAGTCGAACGCCATGAGCAGGGTTCTCTGTCCAGTAGGCTTTCCGGCATATGAGCCAAAATTGTCATCTACCAGCAGATAGAACCGAAAGCGCCCGTCGCGGAGCGGCACGGCGGCGACGCCCTCAAAATTGTCGACGCTCAATGGCCGGGCCAGCTCCATACCGTCCAGCACCTTACCCTGGCGGTCGGCAATCTTCAGTCGCACCGTATTGCCCCGCCGGGCGTCGAAATCGCGAAGCAGATAAGCGATGCGGCCATCGGGCAGCACATCAAGGCCGGTGAGCGCCAGGCCTTCCAGGTCCAGGCGGATATCGGGAACGCAGGCGGTGGACAGCCGGCAGATGAATGTCGCGCCGGTAGACTCGATCCCGATCCTGTAGGCGTCTGATCCGACAAGCGGTTCGAGCGCCAGCGCCTCCATGGCATTGTTGTATTCGAACTTCACCTGCGGCATGGGCGCTGACCGCGGTGGCAGGCCGCCCCTGGGATAGAGCAGCACCCGGTCGCGCTGCTCGAAGACCGCAAGTCGGTCTCCGTTGGGAAACCGGGCGATCCCCTCGATGTCCATTTCAACCTGGCCAAAGGTGAAAAGGCTGACGCCCTTGTCATCCTTGAACGTGCCCATCCTGGCGTCCGAGATACCGATCAGCCGACCGGCTCTGTCCCGGATGATACGGCCTTCAAAGAGGTCGCTCTGGTCGCTCGCCGCCAGAAATCGTCCGTCGGGCCAAACCTTGAGATCAGACAGGCCATGAAGGCGCTGGGTTTGTCTGGAGGTGATCGCAATGCCCCCGGCGTAGGCGAAGTTGCCCAGGGATTGTCGCGCCGGATCTGCTGGATCCAGCAATATCGGTTCGGCATCGACAACAATGGCGGCGGTCTTGTTGGTGGGGGTCTCGACTTGAACACCCGCACAGGCCGCCAGCGCCAGGGCCAGGCCAAGGCCCGCAAACCGCATCACGCCGTGGCTCTCCGCACCTCTTTGAACGTCGAGGTCCGACGCGACGAGCCTTGCGGCCCCTGGGTGTTGGGCGGCGGCGCCAGCAGGTTCGCGTTCTTGCGGGTCACGCGGCGTACATCCTCGTCGAACAGGTCGGCCAGTTGCTCAACCATGGCGCCGGCCAGTTGCTCGACATCCACGATGGTGACGGCGTTCTTGTAGTAGCGGGTCACGTCGTGGCCGATGCCGATAGCGATCAACTGCACCGGGCTCTTGCCCTCGATCTCGGTGATCACCTCGCGCAGGTGCCGTTCCAGATAGTGGCCGGAGTTGACCGAGAGCGTGCTGTCGTCGACCGGGGCGCCATCGGAAATCACCAGCAGGATACGGCGCGCCTCCGGGCGGCCCATCAGGCGCTGGTGAGCCCACATCAGGCCCTCGCCGTCGATGTTCTCCTTGAGCAGCCCCTCGCGCATCATCAGGCCCAGGTTGCGTCGTGCGCGCCGCCAGGGCGCATCTGCAGCCTTGTAGATGATGTGACGCAGGTCGTTCAGGCGGCCGGGCTGGGCGGGCTTGCCGGCCTTCAGCCAGTCTTCCCGCGACGATCCGCCTTTCCAGGCGCGCGTCGTGAACCCCAGGATCTCGGTCTTGACGCTGCACCGCTCCAGCGTGCGCGCCAGGATATCGGCGCACACCGCCGCCACCATGATCGGGCGGCCCCGCATCGAGCCCGAATTGTCGATCAGGATGGTCACCACCGTGTCCCGGAACTCGGTGTCCTCCTCCTCCTTGAAGGCCAGGGAGGCGGTGGGGTCGACGATCACCCGGGTCAGACGGGCCACATCCAGCAGGCCCTCCTCGAGATCGAAGGTCCAGGACCGGTTCTGCTGGGCCAGCAGCTTGCGCTGCAGCCGGTTGGCCAGGCGCGAGACCACGTTGGACACGCTGGCCAGTTGCTGGTCGAGGTAGGCGCGCAGGCGCGTCAGCTCCTCGGGATCGCAAAGCTCTTCGGCGGCCACCACCTCGTCGTGGGCGGTGGTGAAGACCTTGTAGGTGATGGCGCGGTTGTCGCCGGACGGATCGGGACGGGCCGGCTGTTCGCCGTCGCCCATTTCCGGAGGCTCTTCGCTGTCGTCTGCGTCAGGATCGGCTTCAGACTCCATCATCTGGCTGTCAGCGTCGTCGGCTTCGCGCGAGCTGGCCTCATCGTCGTCCATCGACGACTGCTGGGGGGACTGGCTCTCGCCGTCGCCCTCGTCCTGATCCTCGGAGGCTTCCGGCTCGCCCTCTTCGCCGTCTTCGCTGTCGTCAGGCTGGTCGGGCGCATCCGACAGGTCATCGCCCATCTCCAGATCGCGGATGATGGTGCGAGCGATCCGGGCGAAGGCCTTCTGATCCTCGACAGCGCCGGTCAGGCGATCCAGATCTGCGCCGGCCTTGGCCTCCACCTCGGCCCGGAACATGTCGACCAGCGTGCGTGCGTTGACGGGCGGCGGCTCGCCGGTCAGGCGCTCGCGCACCATAAGCGAGATCACCTCCGCCAGCGGAGGATTGGCCATGGCCTCGACCTCGTTGAACACCCGGCGCGACCAGTTGTGGTCCATCACGGCGGTGAGGTTCTGCTTCACCCCGCCCATGGCGTTGGCGCCGATGGCCTCGATACGAACCTGTTCCAGCCCATCATAGATCGGCTGCCCGGCGCCCGTTTGCGGGCGGCTCCTGGCGTGGGCGACGGGATCGTGATGGGCGACGCGCAGCGCCATCTGGTCGGCCATACCCCGGATCCGCGCGGCGTCGGCCGGTGTCAGGTCGCGGGGCGGATGCGGCAGAACCGCCCGATTGCCCGTGAGCAGTGGACCTTCACCGGAGAAGACAATCTCCAGATCGTCGGACTCCGCCAGGGATCGCGCCGCGTGAGCGAGCGCGCGCTTGAAGGGTTCCAGGGGGCTTTCCGGATTCTTGGCCATGCAAGTCGATCAATAGATCACCCGGGGCGGCGCGTGAAACAGGGAATTGCAGGGCAGGGAACGTTCACGCCCGGGCGGCGTTCTCCCTGCTGAGGGCGAAAGCCGCCTGTCCGAGGAGAACGACAATGTTGAAGTGGGCCCTGATCTTCGCGGTGATCGCCATCATCGCAGGCGTGCTGGGTTTCGGTGTCATCGCTGGCGCCGCCGCCGGCATCGCCAAGCTGCTGTTCCTGGTCTCTGTGATCGTGTTCGTGGTCTTCGTCGTGCTGGCTGTGTTTGCAGGCAGGAAGCTTTCCGGGGGGTAGTCGGCCCCCCATGGCCTGGGCGCCGGGGGAGGGGGCAAGGTTCTACTGCTTCGCCAGCCAGGCCTTGCCCTGCGAACCCACCAGGTCCACCAGATTGCCCATGGCGATGTTGGCGTCGATCAGGTGCAGGCCCCAGTCGGCCGCGATCTGTCCGCCCGGACCCACCACGTCGCCGGCGATGGTGTCCGTGCGCGGGTCGGCCGGATCGGCGTTCACATGGGCTTCGAGGTAGTTGTAGCCGCCTTTTGACACGCATTCGCCGGTCAGGAGGCCGGGCAGGGCCACGAAGGGCGTCTGCGGGTTTGGTTGGCCCTTCACCCAGGCGGGCGGCGCGGCCGACGAGTCGGCGATTTCGGCCGCGGTGTTGGACAGATAGGCCTTCAGCTCGCCCTTTCCGCCGGCCAGCGCCGCGGGGTTGGTGCAGACAGCCTCCATGGCCGGGTTTGCGACGCGTCCGAAGCGGGTGTTGGTGGGCGGCGGTACGGTGTCGCGGAAGGTCGCATAGGCGATCACGCAGCTGGTCTGGCTGGCGCTCTTGCACGTCGGGATCGATTTGAAGGTTCCCGTATCCTTGCCCTTGTCGACGCCCAGGCTCGTGCCCAGCAGCATCGCGGAGATGATCTGCTTCTGAACGGGTTTGCCGTCGATCTCGGCGGCGATCATCCGGGCCAGAACGCCCGAACCCTGGGAGTGACCCACCAGCACCACGCCGCGCCCCTTGTTGTCATGCGCAAGGTAGTGGTTCCAGGCGTCGAGCACGTCGTTGTACCCTACCTGGCGAACCGCCGGGTCGGCTGACCCCGGCATCGGCGTCCCGGCGCTGGCCGCGCGCAAGGCGGTCAGCGTGAACTGACGATAGAGCGGCGCAAAGATCCGGCATTTCGAACCAAGCCGCGCCAGCTGGGCGCGGACGACGTTCAACTCCTCGGGACCTGCCACCATGTCCGAGACGACGCCCTTGTCGTTCGAGACCGTCGGATAGACGTAGAAGCAATCCACCGGCGCCCTGGGGTCGGCCTTGAAGGCTTCGAGGGACATCGCGCCGTTGGCCTTGATCACCGTCGCCGTCATGTCGACCGCGCAGGCGTCGCCCGCCTTGCCGGGCTTGCAGAGCCAGGTCTCGGGCTTGGCGTAGTCGTTGCGGACGGGGGCGGCCGACTGGGCCAGTGCCGCCGTGGTGGTCAGCCCGATGGCCAGGGCCAGAGCCAGTGTTCTGGTGATCATGTCGTCTCCCCAAACGCTCTTGTTCTTCGAATTCCGGGTACGATCATCGCAAGGTCAGGAAAAGAGGTCCAGCCTCGTTCATGACGGGACTGATTCGACGCGCTAAGCTGGCGCGACATCCGGGAGACGCACATGGCCACCGAGAAGCTTGCCAGCTGGCCGACGCGGGTCTGGGCTGCGTTCGCAGGGGGGCTGATCGGGCTGGTGGGTCTGGTTTTGCTGGGCGGCGGCGGTTGGTTGATCGTCCTGGGTGGCACGCCCTACTACCTGCTGGCCGGGGCGGGCATTCTGGCGACCAGCGTGATGCTGGTGCGGCGCGACCCCTTCTCGGGGCTGGTCTATGGCGCCGTTCTGGCGGCCACGCTCGGCTGGGCGATATGGGAGGCGGGCTTCTCTTTCTGGCCCCTTCTGCCGCGCCTGTTTGCGCCGGCGGTGCTGGGACTGTTCCTCCTGCTGGTCATTCCCTCGGCCCGCCGCAGCGTCTGGCGCGACCGCTCCGGCCTGGCGACGGGCGTTGGCGCCCTGGCCTGTCTGGTCGTGCTGGGCGCCGCGATCCCGGAGACCTTCCGGACCGGACAGGCCCTGACCCCGGCCCAGGTGGTCAGCGGCGCGCCGGCGGCGCAGGCCAGCTCTGACTGGCGCTACTACGGCCGTGATCCTGGCGGCGCCCGCTATACGCCGGTGGACCAGATCAACCGTGAGAACGTCGATGAACTGAAGGTGGCCTGGACCTTCCGCACCGGCGAACCAAATCATCGCGGCTCCGAGGACCAGAACACCCCCATCCAGGTGGGTGATCGCGTTTATGTCTGTACGCCTGGCAACGTGGTGATCGCGCTGGACGCGGACACCGGCAAGGAGATCTGGCGGCATGATCCCAAGGTGAAGAAGGGCTTCTGGAACCGCTGCCGCGGCGTGGGATATTGGGACGGCACCCAACCCCGGGTCGCTGTTTCGGCCGCCGTTCCAGCCGCACCGGTCGTCACCAAGGCGGTGGTGGCCAAGCCGGCCCCTCGCCTGACAGCGCCGGCAGTCGCCCAGGCGGCTGTCACGCCGGCGGCTCCGCTGTGCCGTCGTCGCATTCTGGTCTCGACCATCAACGCCCAGCTGATCGCGCTCGATGCCGCCACTGGCGCGCCCTGTCCGGACTTTGGCGTGGACGGCAAGGTGGACCTCTCCACCGGCATGGGTGAGGTCAAGAAGGGCTTCTACTTCCAGACCTCTACGCCCACCGTCATCGGCAACCGCGTCGTGGTCGGCGGCTGGGTCATGGACAACAGGGAGATCGCCGAACCCGCCGGCGTGGTCCGGGCCTTCGACGTGGTCTCCGGAGAACTGGTCTGGGCCTGGGACCTGGGCAATCCCGCCATCACCAAACTGCCGCCGGAGGGCCAGACCTATACCCGCGGCACGCCCAATGTCTGGTCGACGCCCGCCTTCGATCCGGATCTGGGACTGATCTACCTGCCCACCGGCAATTCTACGCCCGACTACTGGGGCTCGCACCGCTCGTTGATGAGCGAGTTCTATTCCTCCTCGGTGGTGGCGCTGGATGCGGCCACGGGCAAGGAGCGGTGGGTGTTCCAGACGGTCCACCACGACGTATGGGACTATGATGTGCCGTCCCAACCGATGCTCATCGACTTCCCGGTGGCGGGGGGGACGGCGCCGGCCCTGGTGCAGTTCACCAAGCGCGGCCAGATCTTCGTGCTCGACCGGCGCACCGGCAAGCCGCTGACCAAGGTGGTCGAGGTGCACGTGCCACGCGGCGCCCAACCGGGCGAATGGCTGAGGGCTACCCAGCCCTATTCGGTGGAGATGCCCACCATCGGTGTGGAGCGGCTGACAGAGGCGATGATGTGGGGCGCGACCCCGCTGGACCAGATGGCCTGCCGGATCACCTTCAAGCAGCTACGCTATGACGGCGACTTCACCCCGCCGGGCGGGCCGAAGCAGGCCTCGCTGCAGTATCCGGGCAACGCCGGCGGGATGAACTGGGGCTCCGGCGCCTATGACGTCCGGCGCGGCCTGCTGCTGGTGACGGATGTTCGTATCCCACAGTCAGTACGCCTGGTCGCCACCAAGGATGCCGGCCTGCAGCTCAAACTGGCCAAGGACCGACCGCCACCCAGCATGAAGGCCGTAGCCTACAAGAGCCAGAACGACTGGCTGGTCAGCCCGATCTTCACGCCCTGCCTGCAGCCGCCGCATGGCACGCTGAGCGCCGTGGACGTCAAGACCCGCAAGCTCGTGTGGCAGGTCCCCGTCGGCACCGCCGAGGATGAGGGACCATTGGGCATGGGCTCGCGCCTGCCGATTCCGATTGGCTCCATCGGGTTGGGCGGACCGATGACCACGGCGGGCGGCGTCACGTTCCACGCCGCCACCATGGACCCCTATCTGCGGGCCTACGACAACGCCACCGGCAAGGTGCTGTGGCAAGGCCGGTTACCGGTGGGCGCCGGCGGCACGCCGATGAGCTATGTCTCGCCCAAGACCGGCAAGCAGTATGTGGTGGTCTCTGCCGGCGGCGCGCGACTGCGACCTGCCCGGGGCGACTACGTGATAGCCTACGCCTTGCCGTAGAGCGCCCCGGGGGGGAAGATGATGGCCGCAAAAGCAAGGTTCCTGTTGTTTTGCCTTATCGTTCTGGCGCTGCCGGGCGGACTGATGGCGCTGGACGATCCCCGGGTAGGAGATCTGGGCAAGCTGGCGATGATCCTCAGCCCGGCTCTGGCCGGCCTTGTCCTCAACTGGGGTCTGGGCAAACGGGACGGCCCGATCCGGTGGCGCGAAGTTGGTTTGGCGGGCCTGATCACGCTTTCCGTCGCAGGGCTGGCGCTGGCGGTTGCGTTGCTGGCCGGCGCTGCGGGGTTCAGCGGCCAGGTCCGGACACCGCCGGACGCGGCGACCCTGATCGGAGCTACTTTGCTGACCAGCGTGCTAGAGGAACTCGGCTGGGCCGGCGGTGGACTGGCCTTGGCCCTGAAGGCGTTTGGCCGGCGAATCGGCGTGCTGATCCTGGGCCTGGTCTGGGCCGCCTGGCACCTGATCCCGACATTCCTGAAGGTCGGCCTCTTCCCGGATCTGGAGGCCGCGCCGCCGTTGATGCTGGTCGTCTTCGTGATCGCCTGCCTCATCTACCGTGAACTGCTGACCCGGTTTGTCGAGCGGAGCGGGTCCTGGCTTGGCGCCGCGGCGGGCCACGCGGCGCCCAATGTGCTGCTGACGGCCTTTGTGGCGTTCTCCGGTCTTGTGGTTCTGCAGAAGCCCGAGGCCTGGCCGCTGTTCCCGGCGCCCGGCGGGGTCGTGTTCGCCGCGCTGGCTCTGGCGGCGGTATGGCTTCTGATCCGAAGAAATGGGGCTTCGCGCGCGGCGACTGCCGGGTGAGTATGCGCGCATGACACGCACTCTCCCCGATGCAGGAACCGACTGGCAAACTCTCAAGACCCGCATGGCCGACTACGCCAACGGCGACGTCGCCTGGCGCGATGGAAAAACCGCCGTCTATGTGTTCAACGCCGGCCCTGAGGTCGAGCAGGTACAGAAGGAGGCCTACGTCCTCTTCATGTCCGAGAACGGCTTGGGCCCGGCCGCCTTCCCCAGCCTCAAGCGCATGGAGGACGAAGTGGTGGGCTTCGGCCTGTCGCTCCTGCATGGGCCGGAGGGCGCGTCCGGCGCCATCACCTCGGGCGGCACGGACTCCATCACCATGGCGGTGAAGGCGGCCCGGGACTATGCGCGTAAGGAAAAGGGCGTCACCGGACCGCTCAATATCGTCCTGCCCAGATCGGCCCACCCGGCGTTCGACAAGGCGGCCGCGGTCATGGAGATCGAGGTGCGGCGCACGCCGATCATCGACTTCCTTGCCGATCCGGCGGCCATGGCGGCGGCGTGCGATGCTTCGACCATGATGATCGTGGGTTCGGCGCCCTCATTCCCCTATGGCCTGATCGACCCGATCGAGGCGCTTTCGGACCTGGCCCTGGTGCGCGGCCTGTGGCTGCATGTGGACGCCTGCGTTGGCGGCTACATCGCCCCCTTCGTCCGCATGAATGGCGAAGACATCGCGCCTTTCGATTTCGAGGTCCCCGGCGTGCGGTCCATGTCCGCCGACCTTCACAAGTATGGATACTGCGCCAAGGGCGCTTCGACCGTCCTCTTCCGCGATGCGGCCCTGCAGAAATTCATGATCTTCGACTTCAGGGACTGGCCGGGCGGGCGGATGATCACCCCCACCCTGGCCGGCACGCGCCCCGGCGGCGCTATCTCGGCGGCCTGGGCGGTGATGAACTTTCTGGGCGTGGCCGGCTATCGTGAAAAGCAGGGCCAGGTCACGGCCGCGCGGGCGAAGATCGCGGCGGGCGCCGAGGCGCTGGGCTTTGCGGTCCTCGGCCAACCCAAGCTGGGCATCCTGGCCTTCAACCATCCCGAGGCGGACAGCGTGGCCGTCTGGTCCAAACTACGCGAGCGAGGCTGGTTCACCAGCCTGGCCACCGAGCCCAGGAGCCTGCACCTGATGCTGTCGCCGTTCCATCTGGAGGTGGCGGATACCTATCTGGCCGATCTGGCGTGGGCGTTGGGTGAGGTTAGGGGAACCGCGACACAAGACGCCGCTGAAGTCAGGTACTCCTGATCCCAAGCGGGCGTCAGGCTCTACGCCACCCGCACCCGCGCCGTGCTCTCCGGCAGTTCTGTCCCGAACGCGCGCTGGTAGAACTCGGCCACGGTGCCGCGCTCAAGCTCATCGCACTTGTTGAGGAACGTCATCCGGAACGCCAGGCCGATGTCGCCGCCGAAGATCTCGGCGTTCTGGGCCCAGGTGATCACGGTTCTCGGGCTCATGACGGTGGAGATGTCGCCGTTCATGAAGGCGTTACGCGTCATGTCGGCGACCCGCACCATGGCGTTGATCGTCCGCTTGCCTTCCGCCGTCTGGTAGTTCGGCGACTTGGACAGCACGATCTCGGCTTCCACGTCGTGGGCCAGATAGTTGAGCGTGGTGACGATCGACCAGCGGTCCATCTGGCCCTGATTGATCTGCTGGGTGCCGTGATAGAGCCCGGTCGTGTCGCCCAGACCGATGGTGTTGGTGGTGGAGAACAGCCGGAACCACTTGTTGGGCTGGATCACGCGGTTCTGGTCAAGCAGGGTCAGCTTGCCCTGCGCCTCCAGCACGCGCTGGATCACGAACATCACGTCCGGACGGCCGGCGTCGTATTCGTCGAACACCAGGGCGATGGGCCGCTGGATCGCCCAGGGCAGCATGCCCTCGCGGAATTCGGTGATCTGCTTGCCGTCCTTAAGGACGATGGCGTCCTTGCCGACCAGGTCGATCCGGCTGACATGGCTGTCCAGGTTCACCCGGATCAGCGGCCAGTTGAGGCGCGCGGCCACCTGCTCGATGTGGGTGGACTTTCCGGTGCCGTGATAGCCCTGCACCATCACGCGGCGGTCGAAGGCGAAGCCTGCAAGGATCGCCCGCGTCGTCTCGGGATCGAACTTGTAGGCCGGGTCCACGTCCGGAACATGGCTGTCCCGCTCGGTGAACGCCGGGGCCTTCATGTCGATGTCCACACCGAAGGTGGCGCGCACATCGACCTCCCGGTCGGGCGCCAGCGCGAGGAGTTTGTCGTCGGATGAGTCAAAAGCAGCCATGGCGGGATCGATTACAGGCTTGCCGTGGCGGACGCAAACAGGTGTTTGATAGCAGGGCCATGAAGGAGGAACGAATGATGCCACAGGACGCAAAAAGCGCCGGGCGCGCGATCACGGTGACGCCGCAGCCAACAGGCTTCGGCGCAGAGATCACCGGTGTTGATCTGTCCCGGCCCCTGGAGCCGCCAGCGCTGGCCGAAATCAAGGCGGCATGGGCGCGCTACGGGGTGTTGGTGTTCCCGGATCAACCTCTGACGCTCGAGCAACTCGAAGCCTTCACCCTGCAGTTCGGGCCGTTCGGCCATGACCCCTACGTGAAGCCCATGGAAGGTCATCCCAACGTCCTGGAGGTTCGCCGCGAGCCCGACGAGAAGGTCACGCCCTTCGGTGGCAACTGGCACTCCGACTGGAGCTTCCAGGCCCAGCCGCCTGCCGCCACGATCCTGCGTTCCGAGATCATCCCCCCGGTGGGCGGCGACACCCTCTATTGCGACGCGGCCAGCGCCTACGAGGCTCTGCCAGACGCCACAAAAGCCAGACTGGCCTCCCTCCGCGCCATCCATTCCGCCAGCAAGGCCTATGGTCCCGACAGCGCCTATTCGCGCGAGCTCCACCTTCGGGCCATGCCGATCATCGTCAGCCCCGAGGCTGACAAGACCTATGTGCACCCGCTGGTGCGCACTCACCCTGTGACGGGTCGCAAGGCGCTGTTCATTTCACCGGTCTACACGGTGGGCATCGAGGGGATGGCGCCCAACGCGGCCGATCCATTGCTGGCCGAGCTCTACAAGCACCTGGTCCAGGACCGGTTCATTTACCGCCACCACTGGCGGCCCGGGATGGTGGTGATCTGGGACAACCGCTGCACCATGCACAATGCGCTGGGCGGCTACGACGGCCATCGGCGGGTCATGCACCGTACGACTGTGGCCGGTGAGGCGCCGGTCTGACCGGCGTCAGTCGGAGAAAGTTTTGCGCAGCATCAGCAGTCCGACAAAACTGACCGCCCCTGCCGCCGCCAGATAGCCGCCCACCGGCGCAAGACCGCCGCCATTGGCGAGGGTCTGGGCAATTACCGGGGTCAGGCCCCCGCCGATGATGCCGCCTACGTTGAACACCATCGAGGCGCCGGTGTAGCGGACCCGCGCCGGAAACAGGCTGGGCAGAAACGCGCCCAGCGGCCCGTAGACAAACCCCATGGTGAACAGGGCCAGCGACAGCCACGCCCAGATCAGCAACAGTGAGCCGGAACCCATCAGGGCCGCCATGGCGGCGCCTACGGCCAAGGTTCCCAGGCAGCCAGCCATCAAAACGCGCCGTGCGCTCGAGGCGTCCGCTGCATAGCCTGCCGCGATGATTCCCGCCGCCAGGAACACGATCGCGCCCAGTTGCACCTGCAGGAAAGTCTCGCGACTGTAACCGAGCGTCGTGGTGCCGTAGCCCAGGGCAAATGCGGTCGACAGATAGAAGATCGCAAAGCAGGCGACCGCCGCAAACGTGCCCCCCAGCAGCGCGCCTGGATGGCGTTTGAAGACCTCGGCCATGGGCACGTGGCTGGGCGCCTCGTCTGTGAGCACCTTCTGGAAGGCCGGCGTCTCGCCGATCCGCAGGCGCACCCAAAGACCCACCCCCACCAGGATCGCGCTGGCCAGGAACGGTAGCCTCCAGCCCCAGGCCAGGAAGTCCTCTGACGTCAGGAGCAGGCCCAGAATCAGAAACAGACCATTGGCCGCGATGAAGCCCGAAGGCGCCCCAAGTTGCGGGAACATGCCGAATCGCGCCCGCCAGCCCGGCGGCGCATTCTCCACCGCCAGCAAGGCCGCGCCGCCCCACTCGCCGCCCAGTCCGAACCCCTGGCCGAACCGCAGCAGGCACAGCAGGAACGGCGCTACCCAGCCCACCATGGCGTAGGTGGGCAGGAAGGCGATCAGGAAGGTCGACACCCCCATCATCATCAGCGACGCCACCAGCGTCGACTTGCGCCCGATCCGGTCGCCGAAATGGCCGAATACGGCGGCGCCCACAGGCCGGGCGAAGAAGGCCACCGCAAAGGTCGCATAGCTCTGCAGCAGCTGGGCGGAATCCGACGATTTGGGGAAGAACAGCGCCGGGAACACCAGCGCCGCCGCCGTGGCGTAGATGTAGAAGTCGTAGAACTCTACCGCTGTGCCCACCAGGCTGGCGCCCAGCACGCGGCGGTTGGACGCCTTCGCCACGACGGAAGTATTGGATGTCACAGACGTTCCCCTTGTTGACCAATGGCTTCGCCTCCCGAGCGTTCGGGGTCAAGCCGCTTGGCGCCCCGCCGCCTTTGCGGTTAGGGCGATACGATGAACGCGCAGGTCGACCCCTTCTACGCCATCTCGATCAGCGGACTGGCCCAGCGGCTGAAGTCCGAGGGCCGCTCGATCATCCACATGGAGTTCGGCCAGCCGTCCACCGGCGCACCGAAAGCCGCGATTGCGGCGGCGCATGCCGTGCTCGACGCCGAGGCCATGGGCTATTGGGAAAGCGCGCCGCTGAAGGCCCGCATCGTTCGCCACTACGCCGAGGTCTACGGCGTGATACTGGAACCTGCGCAGATCACGCTCACCTGCGGCGCCTCGCCGGCGCTGGTGCTGGCGCTGTCGTCCACCTTCAAGCCGGGCGATGTGATCGCCATGGCCCGGCCGGGCTATGTCGCCTATCGCAATACCGTCAAGGCGTTGCACATGGTCCCGCTGGAGATCGCCTGCGGCGCGGAAACCCGCTTTCAGCTGACGGCGGCGACCCTGGCGGCGCTGGACCCGGCGCCCGCGGGGGTGGTCCTGGCCAGCCCCGCAAACCCCACCGGCACGGTCATCCCGGCCCGGGAACTGGCGGCGATCGCCGAGGTCTGCCGCGCGCGCGGCATCCGGATCATCTCCGACGAGATCTATCACGGCCTCAGCTACGCGGAGCCGACCCGCTCGATACTGGAGTTTGCGCCCGAGGCCATCGTCGTGAACAGCTACTCGAAGTATTTCAGCATGGCCGGCTGGCGGCTGGGCTGGCTGGTCGTGCCGCGCAGCGAGGCGTCCCGCGCTGTGGCCTATATGGGCGCCATGTTCCTGACGCCGCCGGCTCTGGCTCAGCACGCTGCGCTGGTCGCCATGGATTGCCGCGACGAGCTGGAGGGACACCTGGCGACCTACCGGCGCAATCGTGAGCTTTTGCTGGAGGCGCTACCGGCGCTTGGCCTCGACCGGATCGCCCCGCCCGACGGCGCTTTCTACATCTGGGCCGACGTCGGCGAACTCACCAACGACAGTCTGGGGTTTTGTCGCCAGTTGCTGCAGGACACCGGGGTCGCCACGGCGCCGGGGATCGATTTTGACCCGGTCGATGGCCACCGGTTCATCCGGCTGAGCTTCGCGGTTTCCACACCTGAAATCGAGGACGCGATCGACAGGTTGAAGCCCTGGTTTGACCAGAAGCGCGCCCAACGGGGTCTGGGGTGATGGGCCAGGTCACCCTCGTCGCGGGGGCGTCCGTTTGGCTGTGCCGACCCGATGGCCCTCCGCTGGACGGCGAACGCGCCGCCGCCGACGTCATCGGTGATGCCTATGGATCCGGCGCGCGCGTCATAGCGATCCCGGTGTCGCGGCTTGGCCCTGGGTTCCTGACGCTCAAGACCCGGATCGCCGGCGAGGTGATCCAGAAGTTCGTCAACTATGGATTCAAGGTCGCGTTCCTGGGCGACATCTCGGAGGCGGTCGCGGCCAGCGATGCATTGCGCGACTTCGTCCGGGAATCGAACCGGGGCTCTCACGTCTGGTTCCTGGACGACCTCGACGCCCTCGCGGTCCGCATCGGCGGCTGACCGACTACTGCCCGCTGTACTCGCCAACCACCCCGGCGACCGTGGCGCGCGCCGCACACTGGACCAGAGCCGTGCGGGTCTCCGGCGGCAGGGCGGTGGCGTTCTGCGCTGCGCCCTCCAGTGTACCGGTCTTGACGGCTTCTAAGACCACGTCGGTGACGCCCTTGAGCTGGGCGGGATCAAGCCTGGCGCCGAGACGCTCCTCGACGCACCCGCAAAAGGCCTCGCTCTGGCCGGCGACGGTGCAGGCGGTCTTGAGGCTCACCATGCCGGAGGCCGTGCGAGTCGCTTCCTTTGCGAAGTCGCCCGCGCTGGTTTTAAGAGCCGAACCCGCGTTGTCACACGAGGCCAGTGCAAGGCCGGCCAGCGCGATCAGGCTGAAACGCAGGTAAATCATGGCAAGAGATCCTTGGGGGAGGGCGTGGCCTTCGCCCGGTTGATGACGCATCGTGGTCGGCTGATCCAATGCCAATCTGGCATCTGCCAGATGCGCGGCGGCAATGTTGATTTTCCGGCGGGGTGACGGGCTTGCCCCGGGACAGTAGAGCAACCCATGCGCCTGTATCTGGCTTCAAATCGCACCCGTGACAGCCATGCTCACCTGCTCCGGATGGCAGGGCCGGGCGCTCGCGTCGGCGTGATCGCCAACGCGGTGGACGACCTTCCGATGGCGTCGCGACAGGCCTATGCACGCCATGTCTACGATCCGATCGCCGAATTCCGGGACCAGGGCCTGGACGCCTATGATCTTGATCTCCGGGCCTACTTTCGTCGACCCGAGGCTTTGCTGGCAGAACTCTCGCACACGCGGATGGTCTGGGCGGTCGGCGGCAATGCGTTTCTGCTGAGAAGAGCCATGCGGCAGAGCGGGTTCGACGCCATAGCGCCGGGCCTCGTCTGGGCGGAACAGCTGATCTATGGCGGCTGGAGCGCCGGGGCCTGTGTCGCCGCGCCGTCGTTGCGGGGTCTGGAGCTCATGGATGATCCGGCGGTCCTGGCCGAAGGCTATCAACCTGATCCGGTCTGGGAGGGGCTTGGATTGATCGACGCGGCGATCGTACCCCATTTCCGCTCCGAACATGCCGAAGCCGGGGCGGCGGAGCGAACCGCCAGCTGGATGGTTGAAAATCGGATTCCCCACCGGACTTTGCGCGATGGCGACGTGTTGATCCAGGACGGAGAAACCCTCGAGCTGCACGTCGGACGCACTTGACACACGGGTCGTGACGCCGCCTCTCACCTCGCAAAAGGGAGACAGGCAAATGCAGACACGCCACATCGGTTCGCTCGAGGTATCCGCCATTGGTCTGGGCTGCATGAGCCTGAGCCACGCCTACGGCGCCCCGCCGCCCCGTGAGCAGGCCGAACAGGTGCTGCTGGGCGCGCTGGACGCCGGCTATACCTTCTTCGACACGGCGGCGGTCTATGGCCTGGGGCACAATGAGACCCTGGTGGGCGAGGTGTTGAGGCCGCATCGCGACAGGTTCGTGCTCGCGTCCAAGTGCGGCATCACCGACGCCACCGGCACGCAACGCGGGATCGACGGCCGGCCCGAGACGATCAAGGCGCTGTGCGAGGTCAGCCTGAAACGCCTGAAGACCGACGTCATCGACCTCTACTACCTGCACCGGATGGACCGTCAGGTGCCGATCGAGGATAGCGTCGGCGCCCTGGCCGACCTGGTGGCGGCAGGAAAGATCCGTTCCATCGGCCTGTCGGAGGTTTCCGCACCGACCCTGCGCAAGGCCCACGCCGTCCACCCCATTGCGGCGCTGCAGACCGAGTACTCGCCCTGGACGCGGAACCCCGAGATCGCCGTGCTGGACGCCTGCCGCGAACTGGGCGTGGCTTTCGTGGCCTTCTCGCCGGTCGGACGTGGCTTCCTGGCGGGTGGCGTGACCGACCCCGCGAAGCTGGAAGAAGGCGACTTCCGGCGCGGCATGCCCAGATTTCAGGGCGCGGCGTTCGAGGCCAACATGGCGCTCTATCGAAACTTCGAGGCCCTGGCCCGCGACGCCGGCTGCACCACAGCGCAACTCTGCCTGGCCTGGCTGCTGCAGAAGGATGACATCATCGTCCCCATCCCCGGCACGACCAATCCCGACCACATGCGCGAAGATGCGGCGGCGTCCGGAGTGACCCTGTCCGACGCCGTGGTGGCGCAGGTGGATCAGTTGGTAAACGGCGACACCGTCACAGGATCCCGCTACGCCCCGGCAATGCAGGCTTCGGTGGATACGGAGCTGATGCCGACCGAGGGGTAGGGCGACCTACCGCAGCGCCGACGGGAATTTCGGCAAGGCGTCGAAGTCGGCGGGGACGTGCTCCAGGACGACACGCGCCTTGTTGGCCGCCGCGAGGGCCTCGACCTTGTCCATGCTGCGCAGACTCATGGCCTTGTCGAAGTTGAAGCGGGGGACCCGGCGGGCGGCGCGGCTCTCGGCAATGTGCCACATGTCGCCGGTCAGGATCACGGGGCCGGCCTTGCGCAGTCGTACCAGCAGTACGGTATGGCCGGGGGTGTGGCCCGGCGTCTGGTGGATCGTCACCGACCCATCGCCGAAGACGTCGTGGGTGGCGTCACCCTCGATCAACACCGTCTTTGAGGTCTCCAGCGCCGAATAGGCGGCGAAGCCCTTCACGTCGGCTCGTGCGCCGGGGCGAAATGCATAGGCGCGTTCATCAGCGTCAACGATCCAGGTGCTGGCGGCAAACAGGCCGGCATTGCCGATATGGTCGACGTGGCTGTGGGAGATCGAGAGGTACTCGATGTCGGCGGGGGTCAGGTTCAGTTGCTTCAACTGGTCGGTCAGTTTGCGTGACACGGTGATCCCGCCCGGCAAGGTGCCTCCGGGGTTGTCAGCAATCCACTGAGGGACGCCTGTATCCCAGACCAGATCGCCCTTGGGGTGGCGGATCAGATAGCAGGGCACCACCATGCTTGCGGGCTTGCCCTTGTAGGATCCGTCATCGGCGTAACCGTCGGCGTTGGGCATGGTCAGCCGACCGCAATCCATCGCGTAGAGGCGGATATCGGGCTTGGCGGCTGCGACGACCGGCACCGCTGGCATGGCCAGCAGCAGCGCCAGACCGATACGGCGGCATCTCTTCCCGAGCATTGCAAAACCTCTCTCGACTTGTCCCACACTGCGCCGCCCGGCGGTGGCTGTCACCCCCGCGTCCACTCTGGCTGACCCACATCGTCCAGGCGAGTGGGGCGGCCGTGCAGGGCCACCTCGCGGAACTGGTAGAGCCAGGCCGCGGTTGGCGCGTTGACCCATTGGCCGCGGAGCCGCATCTGCAGGATCAGGTCGTCGCCATGAGGGTGAGCCTGACGGCGTGGGGACTTTGGATGGTCCAGCTCGGCGAGCGGGATCCGCCAGGCGACATGGACCTCGACGGGGTCAGGGATCACGGTGAGTTCGGTATCGGACCAGAACACCACAGGCGTCACCCGATGCCCGCCCAGCGTCTTGAAGTCATCCAGCCGGCCCAGCGCAGCGTCCCGATCCAGCGACACGCCAAGTTCCTCAGAGGTCTCGCGCCGCGCGGCGTCGATCACATCCTCGCCGGGTTCGATATTGCCGCCGGGAAGGGCGTAGTTGCCGGCGTTGCGCCGCATGGTCAGCGCGCGCCGGGTGAGCAGGAACGTAGGCCTTCCCTTGTGTGGCGAGACCACCACCGCCACGGCCGCCAGCCGCAATCCATCAGCCGCAATCTCGCGGCGCGGGAACCCCGAGAGATTGGCCGCAATCCGCGATCTGAGGTCCGGCAGCGGCAGCGCAGCCCAGGTCACCGGGCGTCGGACGAGACCGTGAAGCCCTCGTAGCCGTTGGCGGCCACCTCGTTGCACTTGTCACGATAGACCGGGAAGCCGCCGATGTAGGGCATGAAAACCTGGGGTTTTCCGGGCACGTTGGCGCCCATGTACCAGGAGTTCGCCAGCGGGAAGATGGTGGGCGCGGCCACCTCGTTGACGTGCTCGACCCAAGCGTCCTGGGCGGCCGTGGTGGCCTCGATGGCGCCCATCTGCCGTTCGCTCATCCAGCCGATGCAGTCGGAAATCCACTCCACATGCTGTTCGATGGCCACGGCCATGTTGCAGAGCACAGAGGGGCTGCCGGGCCCGGTCACGATGAAGAGATTGGGGAACCCCGCCACCATCAGGCCGAGGTAGGTGCGAGGGCCATCCGCCCATTCGTCCTTCAGGGTCTCGCCGTCGCGGCCGCGGATGTCCACCTTGCCCAGCGCGCCCGTCATGGCGTCGAAGCCGATGGCATAGACAATGGTGTCCACGTCATGGCTTCCGCCCGTGGTGCGCACGCCGGTGGGTGTGATCTCCTCCAGCGCCTCTTCGCGAAGGTCGACCAGGGAGACGTTGTCGCGGTTGAACGTGTCGTAATAGCCGGTGTCGACGCACAGGCGCTTGGAGCCAATCGGGAAGGACTTGGGCGCCAGCTTTTCGGCCACGGCGGGGTCCTTGACGATCTCGCGGATCTTGCCCCGGACGAACTCGGCGGCCGTATCGTTGGCCTGGGTGTCGACGACCAGGTCACCATACCCGCCCAGCAGTGCGAAGCCGCCAATCTCCCAGCGGGCCTGATAGTTGGCCTGCCTCGCTTCCGGGCTGTCCTCCAGCGCCAGGGTCTCGTTGTTCCCCACCATCAGGATGCCGAAGCCGGTTTCGCGGGCTTCCTTGCGGCGCTGCGCGCGGTTGGCCTTCCAGTCGGCGGCGATCACCGGGTCCACAGGGCCATTGTGCGCAGGCACGCTGAAGTTGGGCGTGCGCTGGAAAACGGTCACATGATCCGCCTCGGCGGCGATGATCGGGATCGACTGGATAGCTGACGATCCGGTGCCAATAACCGCCACGCGCTGGCCCTTGAAGTCCACGCCGTCGCGGGGCCAGTTGTTGGTGTGCCAGCTCTTGCCCTGAAAAGTCTCCATGCCCGGGAACGTCGCGTCGTTGGGCACCGAGAGGCAACCGGTGGCCATGACACAGTAGCGTGCGCTGATTGTCTCCCCCCGGTCGGTTGTCACCGTCCAGCGGTTGGAGCTCTCGTCAAAGTGGGCGGTGGTGACCCGGGTTTCGAGCTGGATGTCAGGGCGCAGGTCGAACCGGTCGGCGACATGATTGAGGTAGCGCAGCAGTTCCGGCTGGGTGGCGTACCGCTCACTCCAGACCCACTCGTCATCGAGCTCCGGCGAGAAGGAATAGGAATACTCCTGGCTCTCGATATCCACCCGCGCGCCGGGATAGCGGTTCCAGTACCAGGTACCGCCCACGCCGGTGCCGGCCTCATAAATCCGCGCACTGAGCCCCATGCCCCGCAGCTTGTGCAGCATGTAGAGGCCGGAGAACCCGGCGCCCACGATCACCGCATCGAATGAATCGCCTGCTGCGCCCATTGCCATGACCACATTTCCTCACCCGTTGATTGCCAACCATACCCGACTTGCCGGCCTGTGCAGGACTTTCATGCGAGAGGGCGCCGTAAGGTCAGGCCAGTGTCACGGGCAACCTCAGATAGACATGACCGCCGGGGCTGGCGGGGGGCAGGGCGCCGGCCCGGATGTTCACCTGTAGAGACGGCAGGATCAGGGTTGGCGGCGCCAGGGTCGCGTCGCGGGTTTGGCGCATGGTTACGAAGGCGGCCTCGGCGACGCCCTCGTGGACGTGAATGTTATGGGCCAGTTCTTCGGCTACGGTGGTTTCCCAACGGACCTCGGCGCGGCCTGGGGGCAGATAGTCGTGGCCGACGAAGAGGCGGGTTTCCGGCGGCAGGGCGAGGACCTTCCGGATGGATTGGTAGAGGACCGATGCGTCGCCGCCTGGAAAGTCTGCGCGGGCGGTGCCGTAGTCCGGCATGAACAGTGTGTCGCCGACAAAGGCCGCGTCGCCCAGGGTGTAGGTTACACAGGCTGGCGTGTGACCGGGCGTATGCAGGACGCCGATGGACAGGTCGCCGAGCGGAAGGGCGTCACCTTCCCGCACCAGTCGATCGAAGTCGCCGCCATCGGGCTGGAGATCCTCGACCTCGAACAGCGGTGCGAACTGCGCCTGCACTTCGGTTATCCGCGCCCCGATGACCACCTCGGCCCCTGTGGCGCGGCGTATGTGATCGGCGGCCGACAGATGGTCGGCGTGTGCGTGGGTCTCCAGTACATAGGCCAGGTGCAGGCCCTGCTCGCGCACGGCTTGCAGGATCGCCTCCGCCGAATCGGTCGATAGCCGCGCGCTCCTGGGCTCGAAGTCGAGGACCGGGTCGATGATCGCCGCTGCGCCGGTGGCGGGATCGGAGACGAGGTAGCTGGCAGTAGATGTGGCGGGGTCGAAAAATGCTTGAATATGCGGTTGCATGTTCGGAGCCTCCTGGGTGTGACTGCGAATATATTAGACCTTGCTAATTTAGCAATAGCGCATATATGGAGCTCATGTTCGATCTCGCGAACTTCGACATCGCCCAGTTCGAGGCTAGCGCCGGGGAAGCCGCAAGGCTTCTGCGCGCACTCGCCAATGAGCGGCGGTTGATGATCCTGTGCCAGCTCGTGGACGGCGAACGATCGGTGGGCGAACTGGTTCCCCTCGTCGGCCTTTCGCAGTCCGCCTTGTCGCAGCACCTTGCGGTGCTGCGGGAAGAGGCCGTCGTGGCTACCCGCCGCGAAGCCCAGAGCGTGCGCTACCGGATCGCCGACCCCGCAGCGCTGAAGGTGGTGGCGACGCTCGCAGAGATCTTTTGTTCCCCTGACATGAGGTCCCCCAATGACAACCGTTCTCACGTCCCTGACGCCAGCTGACGCCAGGAACCGCCTGATGCAGCACCGCGCCGTGCTCGTGGATATCCGCGAGCCGGACGAGTTCGCACGCCGCCACGTCCGCGGCGCCCTGTCGCGTCCGCTATCGGCCTTCGAACAGGCGCACCTGAAGATCGAGCCCGGGCGCGATGTGATCTTCACCTGCCGCACCGGCATGCGGACGGGTGCGAACTGCGAGCGGCTCGCCAAGGCCGTGGAGGGCCCGGCATTTGTGCTCGAGGGTGGTGTTGATGGCTGGGAGGCAGCCGGTCTACCGGTCGAACAGGACCGCAAGGCGCCGCTGGAAATGATGCGCCAGGTCCAGATCGCTGCCGGCCTGCTGGTGCTGGCGGGCGTTGGTCTGGGCTTCGGGTTTCACCCGGGCTTCTTCGCGATCTCCGGGTTCGTCGGCGCCGGGCTGATCTTCGCCGGTGCGACCGGCTTTTGTGGAATGGCGGGGCTCCTGGCGCGGGCGCCCTGGAACCGCCGAGCGGTCGGCTGATCCCATGGACCCTGTCCTTGTCTATGCCGCCGCGGGTCTCAGCGGCGCGCTGATCGGGCTGCTGCTCACGGTGTTCGGTGGCGGCGGCTCGGTGCTTGCGACGCCGCTGCTGCTGTATTTCGTTGGCGTACGGGACCCGCACGTGGCGATCGGAACCTCGGCCGCCGCCGTCGCTGTGAACGCCGCCATGGGACTGGGCGCCCAGGCCCGGGCGGGACGGGTCAAGTGGCCTTGCGCCCTGGTGTTCGGCGGGGCTGGTCTGGCTGGCTCGCTGGTCGGGGCCCACCTGGCCCAGAAGTTGGACGGGGCGGTGCTGATCCTGTGGTTTGCCGTCGTCATGGCGCTGATCGGCGCCTCGATGCTGCTTCCCAGGAAGGATGCTGGCGATCCGTCCGTACACCTTACGGCGGCCCTCACCTTCAAGCTGGCCCCCTTGGGCCTCGCCACCGGTCTTGCCGCAGGCTTCTTCGGGATCGGGGGCGGATTCCTGATTGTCCCGGGCCTGATGGCGGCGACCGGCATGACACTGGCCCATGCGGCGGCCTCCTCCCTCGTCTCGGTGGCGCTTTTCGGCGCCGCGACCAGCGCGAGTTACGCTATCTCGGGCCTCATCGACTGGGGCCTGTTTGCCGCGCTCGTGGTCGGCGGCGCGGGCGGCGCCCTGGCCGGCGCGCCCCTGGCGCGAGCCCTGGCGGGACACGCAGACCTGGCCCGGCGGGTATTCGCGCTGATGGTGATCGCGACGGCCGCCTACGTCGCCTGGCGCGCGATGACCTGAGGCGTGACCGCGGAAGAGACTCCTGCGATGTGACGGGATCTGGTTACAATGACGTCAGACGATCCGGCGCTCGCCTTGGCTGGGCGCTGTCGTCGCGGGGAGACGCAACGCCATGTCGGTCGCAGAGGCCAACGACCCGGGATCGACCGGCGAGATGTCCGTTCCGCCGACAGGCTTCGCGGCCTATCTCTTCACGCAAGGCGCCTGGTTCCTGGCCTTCGGCCTGCAGATGGTGCTGTTTCCCTATCTTGTTCGCGTGCTGCTGCAGGAAGACGAGATCCGCTTCGGGCTGGCGCAGATGTCGATGCAGTTGCCGACGGTGTTGTTGATCCTGCTCGGCGGCTTCGTCGCCGATCGCACCGACACGCGGCGCACGGTATTGATCGGTTGCGGGCTCTGCGCTCTGAGCTTCCTTGGCCTGGGCGTCTTTGTGGCCGGCGGCCACCTGACCTACGCCACCCTGATCATCTACGCCCTGGTGATCGGAACTATCGGTGCGTTTGCGACGCCGGCGCGTGACGCCTTGCTCAGCCGCGTGGCGCCGGGAGGGGTGCATCAGGCTGTAGGGTTTGCCTCTTTGGCCCAGTTTGGCGGTCAGATCCTCGGCATGGCGGTGGCGACGGCCGCGCCGATCCTGGGGTTGCCGGCCCTTTTGTTCGGACAGGCGGCGCTGATGGCCGCCGCGGCCGGCGCCGCTACCCGGATCAAACCCCGTCCCGCGGGTCCGCCGCGAATCCGGGAGGGAAGTGTGCTGGGATTCATGGCTAGCGAAATCGGCGGGGGCTTCCGCGCGGCCATGGCCTCGCCCGTCATCGCCCCCGTGGTCATCTGCGCCACCGGCATGGGCATGTGCTTCATGGGCGCTTTCGCGGTGCTGCTACCGCTGATCGTCCAGAGCTATTTTCCCACCGACCTGGTCGGGCCGGCGCGGGCCCAGATCGCCACGGCGCTGGGTGTGTTCAGCCTGACGTTCTGGGTGGGCTCGATGCTGTCGGCGACCGCCTTGATCCGCTTTGGACACATCCGCCGCAAGGGCCGGGTCTATCTGGCGTCCCTGTTCACCGGGGCCACGGTGCTGGTCCTCTGCAGCATCCCGATGCCGTTCTGGCTCCTGTGTGGTCTGAACTTTGTCTGGGGCCTGGGCGGCGGCGTGGCCATGACCCTGGGGCGCAGTCTGGTTCAGCAATATGCGCCGGCGGACAAGGTGGCCCGCGTGCTCTCGATCTTCACGCTCGGAACCATGGGCGGAGCCCCCGCCGGAGCCGTGCTGTACGGCGTGCTGGCCCACGCCATCGGCCCGCATGCGGCGATCCTGGTTCCCGGAGTAGGCATGCTCGTCATCGTGTCAGCGGTGACGGCGTATTCACAGCTAGGGCGACTGGATGAGGCGCGGCCAGCGATCGGCTAGGGGACCTACCCTCCGACCATCCCCATCTTCCTGAGCACCTGATAGGCCCGGATCACCCTCTGCAGGCGGTGTTCGCCGGACCGGTCGCCCTTGTTTGCGTCAGGGTGCAGGCGGCGGACCAGTTCGGTATAGCGGGCGCGTATCTTCGGGCCGTCGGCGGTTTCGTCCAGGTCGAGGTCGGCCAGGGCGTTGCGTTCGATCTTGCCCAGCTTGCGGGCCTCGGGCGCGGGGGCGTTCTGGCCGGCGCCGTGGAACACCCCGAACGGGTCGCGGTAGCCCTGGCCCTTGCCGAACTTGGCGGCGAAGGCGGCGGCCTCGCGTGAGGTGCGGCTGGCCTTCATGTCCCAGGTGGGCCGACCCCCGGTCATCAGTTCTTCGGTCTGGCGACGGCGGATCTCCGCGTCGGAGAGGCCGGAGAAGAAATTCCAGTTGCGATTGTACTCAGCCGCATGGGGCTGGCAGAACCAGTAGTGCTCGTTCAACATGTCGCGGGCTTTGGGCGCACGCGCGGTGGCGGCCTTGCCGCAATCTGGATGATCGCAGGGCCTCTCACCCGGCTTCAGGGCATTGACGTCATGTTCCGAGGCGTCCTGCTCGGATGGCGGGCGCACACGGATGTCGACGAATTTCGGCTTGTATTGAAACGACGCGGCCATGGCCCGAGTATGGGGCCGAGAAACTTCCCTGCAAGAATTGAAGATAAATCCAATGGGCGCCATATCTGAAAGTATCCGGGTCAAGCTTGAGGCGGCCTTCCAGCCCAGCGTGCTGGTGGTCGACGACGACTCGGATCGACATGCCGGTCACTCGGGCGCACGGGCGGGCGGCGAGAGCCACTTCAACGTGACGATCGAGGCCCAGGCATTCTCCGGGATCGCCAGGGTCGCCAGGCAACGAATGGTCTATCATGCGCTGGCGGAAGAGCTGGCCGGGCCGGTCCACGCACTGTCGGTGAAGGCCCGGGCCCCGGGCGAAGACTGAGGGCCGACTGGATTTTGAACAACGGGCCGCCGTGAGCGGCCGACTATGGGGGACGTCCGCTTGAAGACCACCATCACTGTCAATGGAGAGCCGTGCGCCCTCGACGTCGACACCCGCACCACCTTGCTGGATGCCCTGCGAGAGCACCTGAAGCTGACGGGATCGAAGAAGGGTTGCGACCACGGTCAGTGCGGGGCCTGCACAGTCCTGGTCAACGGGGTGCGGATCAACAGCTGTCTGTCGCTGGCTGTCATGCATGACGGCGATGCGGTGACTACCATCGAGGGGGTCGGCACGCCGGACAATCTTCATCCGGTCCAGAAGGCCTTCCTGACCCACGACGCCTATCAGTGCGGCTACTGCACGCCCGGCCAGATCTGCTCGACCCTGGGCATGCTGAAGGAAATGGAAGCGGGCGTTCCCAGCCAGGAAACGCCTGCCGGCGCCAGACCGGTGCTGAGCGACGATGAGATTCGCGAGCGCATGAGCGGCAACATCTGTCGCTGTTCGGCCTATCCGCAGATTGTGGCCGCCATCAAGGACGTCGCCGGGGTGGCAGCATGAGGCCATTCACCTACGAGCGGGCCGTCGATGCCCTCGGCGCGGTGAGATCCGCAGCGGCGACGCCCGGCGCGCGGTTCATCGCCGGCGGCACCAACCTGCTGGATCTGATGAAGCTGGAGATCGAGCAGCCGCAACATCTGATCGACGTGGGCAGGCTGGATCTGGCCGGGATCGCCCCCATGCCCGACGGCGGCTTGCGGATCGGGGCTTCAACCTCGAACAGCACGGTCGCCGCCGATCCGCAGGTTCTGGCCCGGTATCCGGTGCTGTCCCAGGCGATTGTCGCCGGCGGCTCTCCGCAGCTTCGCAACAAGGCCACCGTCGGGGGCAACCTGCTGCAGCGGACCCGTTGCGCCTATTTCTACGACACCACCAAGCCCTGCAACAAACGCGCGCCCGGCTCCGGCTGCAGTGCGCTGGAGGGGTTGAACCGTAATGCTGCGATCTTCGGAGCGAGTACGGCCTGCATCGCCACCCACACCTCTGACATGGCCGTGGCGCTGGCGGCGCTGGGCGCGCAGGTGGAAACCCTGGCGGCCTCGGGTGAGTCGCGGACCACTCCGGTCATCGATCTCTACCGGCTGCCGGGCGACACGCCCCAGATCGAGACGTCGCTGGCGGCAGGCGATCTGATCACTGCTGTCGTCCTGCCGCCGCCGCCTGCGGGCGGGCAGATCTATCGAAAGGCCCGCGATCGGGCGTCCTATGCAGGCGGCCTCGCCAGCGTTGCGGTGGCCGGCGGCCAGGTCGCGCTGGGGATGGTGGCGCTCAAGCCCTGGCGCGCCCATGCGACGGAGGCCGCCCTGGCCGCCGGCGCCTCGCCCACCGAGGCTATCGCTCGCGAGCTGGAGGGCGCGAGCCCTCTGGGTCGCAATGACTTCAAGCTGCCGCTGGTGGCGCGCCTGTCGGCCGCCGCCATTCAAGAAGCCAACGGGAGGGGCGCATGACCTCGGTTCACGACTGGACGCCCAACAACCCGGTCAAGGAAAACCGCTCGGGCCTGATCGGCAAGCCGGTCGACCGTTACGAAGGGCCTCTGAAGGTCACGGGGACTGCGCCCTACGCCTACGAGGTTCAACCACCCTCGCCACCGGCCTATGGCGTGATGGTGGGCGCAGCCATCGCCACCGGCCGCATCAGCGGCGTTGATATCGCCGAGGCCCAGGCGACGCCTGGCGTGCTGGTGGTCTGGACACACCTGAACGCACCGTTCCAGGCGCCGAAGGGGACCAAGGCCCATCCGCGCAGCAGCGCCGGATCACGACCCGCCCTCGAGAACGATCGGGTGCTGTTCTTCGGCCAGCCCGTGGCCCTGGTCGTGGGCGAAACCCTGGAGGCTGCGACGGCTGGCGCACATCGCGTCAAGCTGACCTATGCCGAGGATGCGCCGGACGTGGACTTCCCGGGCAGCCTGGATCGGGCTATCTCGCCCGTTGGCGAGGAAGACATGGAGGTCGGCGATTTTCCGCGCGGCTTCGCCGCCTCGCCGGTCCAGATCGACGCCACCTGGTCGACGCCGATCCAGAACCATTGCCAGATGGAGCCTTGCGCCTCGACGGTCTGGTTTGAGGGCGAGAAGTGCGTCGCCCACACCTCGATCCAGATGGTCAAGCCGGCCCAGCATGGGCTGGCCGAGACCCTGGGTATCCCGCGCGACGACGTGCATCTGTTGACCCGCTACATCGGCGGCGGTTTTGGCGGCAAGGGCCAGACCTATGACGACCTGATCCTGGCTGCGCTGGCCGCCAGGGCGCTGGGGCGACCCGTCAAGGTCGCCTACACGCGCCAGCAGATGATGCACGGCACCATCCATCGCCCCGCCACGGTGATGCAGGTGCAACTGGGGGCCGAAAAGGACGGTCGCCTCAACGCGTTCTCGATGATGACCTGGACCCACTGCCATCGGGAGGGCAATTTCACGGAGCACGCCTCCAACTTCGGGCGCGCCCTCTATGCGGCGCCGAACCGCCTGACCGGGCACCGGCTGGTGAAGCTGGACCTGCCCGGCGCTGGCCCCATGCGGGCGCCGGGGGAGGCGTCGGGCACGCTGGCGCTGGAGTGCGCCATGGATGAGCTGGCCGAGAAGCTGGGGATCGACCCGGTCGAACTTCGCACTCTCAACGAGCCGCCGACCGATCCCGAGAATGGCCGGCCGTTTTCCATGCGCCAGTTGGTGCGCTGCCTGCGGGAGGGCGCGCAGCAATTCGGCTGGGATCGCCGCCTGCCCACCCCGGGGCTGGTGCGCGATGGCCGCTGGCTGGTGGGCATGGGCATGGCCGCTGCCATACGCGGTAACTTCCTTCTGCCGGCCAAGTGCAGCTTTTCCGTCGACGCCGACGGCGTGATCACGGTCAGGCAAGGCATGACCGACATTGGCACCGGCACCTACACCGTGCTGGCCCAGATCGCCGCCGAGACCATGGGCGTGCCGCTGGGCCAGGTGAAGGTGGAGATTGGCGATTCCGAACTGCCGCCCGCGCCGGGCTCGGGGGGCCAGTTCGGCGCAGCTACGGCCGGTTCGGCGGCGTTGGCGGCCGGCCAGAATCTTCGGACGGCGATCGCCGAACTGGCCACAGGCGATGAGGCCTCACCGCTGTTCGGTGGGCGACCGGCGGATGTGACCTTCCAGGACGGGGTGGTGGCGATCGCCAACCGGTCGGAAACTCTGGCCAGTCTGATCCGTCGCGCCGCACCCGAGGGCCTGACCGTCGAGGGCGAGATCAAGCCGGCACAGGACGCCCGCGAGTGGAGCCAGCAGACCTATGGCGGACACTATTGCGAGGTGGGCGTCGATCCTGTCACCGGCGAGGTGCGGGTGCGCCGGATGCTGGGCGTGTTCGCGGCGGGGCGGATTCTCAACGCCAAGACGGCGCGCAGCCAGCTGACCGGCGGCATGATCTGGGGCATCGGTTCGGCCCTGACGGAAGGGAATCCGGTGGATGTGCGCTACGGATCCCTGCTGAACCAGGATCTGGCCCAGTACCTGGCGCCGGTGCAGGCCGACATCGGCGACCTGGAAGCCATCATGCTGGACGAGGTGGATGACAAGGCCAACCCCATGGGGATCAAGGGTGTCGGCGAACTCGGCAACTCCGGCGCGGGCGCGGCGGTGGCCAATGCGATCTACAACGCCTGCGGCGTGCGCGTTCGCGACTATCCGATCACGCCGGACAAGCTGCTTGCGGGCATGATCGCGCGAGGTATGTGACAGATCAGCCGGAGACCCGGGCGCTGAGCTGGTCCAGCACGTCGATAGCGTCCTGCTCGCGGAAGGGCTTGTGCAGGAGCAGAGTCGCGCGATCCATTGGCCTGAGAACGCCGCGGCCATGGCCGGTGGCGTAGGCAAGGGGAATGCCCCGATCCCGGAGCTGGTCCGCCGCCGGGAAGCTGGGCGCGCCACCCAGGTCGATGTCGAGGATGGCGCGGTCGAAGCCGAGCCGGTCAATCATGTCCAGGGCCTCGTCCAGATCGAGGGCTGCACCTGCCACCACGCAGCCGACGTCGCCCAGCATGTCGCGAACCAGCATCGAGATCATGACGTCGTCTTCGACAATGAGAACGCGCAGGTCTTTCAGCCGCGGGATATCTGTCATGCCGTAGTTCCGACTGCCGGGGAGTCGATGGTCGGATCCATAGCGTCAGGCTGCAACGTGGGCGACCTGATCGCGGGTTGAGCTTCGCTGCAGCCGTATCGCGAAATCGACTCGCCATTTTGCGTTGGTTTGTCTGTGCAACCCCGTTGCGTTCATTGCAGTTCGTTTAAGTATTAATCTCGTGTAATGTTCTTACATTTGCTTCATGACGTCGTATTCACGAGTGTTCAATTCATCATTCCAGTATTCAATCCCTTGTCGGTGGAAAGTACCGCCCCAGCACAACCGCCTAGAGGGATAAGATCATGAAGAACTTGACCAACACCATTTCCAGCGCCGCCATGCTTGCGCTGGCCGTTCTGCCGATCGCCGCGCTGTCATCGACGGCCTTCGCCGCGCCCGCCACCGTCAAGGTCGCCGACCTGAACCTGTCGACGGTCGAGGGGCTCGCCACCTTCCAGCAGCGCGCCGACTTCGCCGCTCGTCGGTTCTGCAACGCCGAACTGTCGCTCTCCGCACGTGCGAACTGCCACAAGGGCGTGCAGGTCGAACTGAATGAAAAGATGGTCGCCATGCGCACCGCCGAGGCTGCGCGCCTGCCGACCACGCTCGCCGCCCGCTAACGCCCAGGCCCCAGAGCGGACGTGCGAACGGGCCCGTGGTCTCCCCACCGCGGGCCCAATCGCACTTCTCGCCGCCACGGCGTCAGGCCGAATCCACCAGAATGACCTCGGCATCCTCCACGGCCTTGATACTCAGGATCTCGACATCGCGGATCGCAGCCCCATCGCGCGCTTCCAGCCGAACGCCATTGACCTCGACCGCGCCGATCGCCGCCACGAGATAGGCGTATCGCCCGGCCCCCAGCCCATAGTCCACACGCTCGCCAGCCTTGATCGTCGCACCCGCAACGCGGGCGTCCGAGCGGATCGGCAGCGCATCGTTATCCCCTTCAAGACCGCTGGCCAGGGTAATGAAGCGCCCCGCCCGGTCTTCCTTTGGAAACGGCCGCGCGCTCCAGGCCGGCGCGCCGCCGCGAGTCCTGGGCTCGATCCAGATCTGGAAGATCGTGGTGGTCTCCGGTTCCAGATTGTACTCGGAATGACGTATGCCGACGCCCGCGCTCATCACCTGAACATCACCGGCCTCGGTGCGCCCCTGGTTGCCCAGGCTGTCCTTGTGGGTGATCGCGCCTGTGCGGACATAGGTGATGATCTCCATGTCCGCGTGCGGGTGCGGCGGGAAACCGGTGTTAGGCGCGATCTCGTCGTCGTTCCACACCCGGATCGGGCCCCAGCCCATGTTGCTCGGGTCGTAGTAACTGCCGAACGAGAAGTGATGCTTTGCGTAGAGCCAGCCGTGGTTGGCGCCGCCGAGGCGCTCGAAAGGACGATGCTCGATCATGTTTCCGGGCTCCTTGGCGCGGATAATCGCGCGACCTCACAACCGAGATAGTGGTTCAAATCCGGGGACAAATAGAGCCAATCGGATCAGTTTATATCCATTGCGGAATTGATCATCGAAAGCTGTCAATCAACAGGCCGGGACCTTCAGGTCTGGTTCATGCAGGGTACCCTCATCTTTGCTCGTGATTTGCACAGGCGACTTGAAATGATCAGACTCTGCCTTCCACTGACCTCCACCCTCCTGGCGCTGGGTCTGGCCGCCGCCGCCCAGGCTCAGCCCTATCGGGCCGGATCTGTCACCCTTTTCGACCAGCCGAATTTCCAGGGGAACTCGGTGACAATCACCCAACCCGTGGCGGACCTCGGCAAGTGGCGCTTCAATGACCGGGCCCAGAGTGCGCGGCTTGAAGGCCCGTGGCTGATCTGCGAACACGGCGACTATCGCGGTCGCTGCCAGGAGGTGAGGGGGGATGTTCCCAACCTGCACACCTACGGTTTGATGGCGCAGATTTCCTCATTGCAGCCGGTCGGGCGCCCGCCCGGCGCGGGCCCGGGCCGTTCAGGGCGCGCCGAGCGCGGAATCGAGGGCGTGCGCACCGTGTTCTTCCCCCGGCCGACGGTGGATGGCGTGGATGTGGCCGCCGGCGACCGCGGCGCGGACGTCTTCTGCCGCAATCAGGGTCTGGGGCGGGCCGCCTGGTTCGACTCCAGCGAGCGCGCTGCCCAGGCGATTGGCCCGGAGGGACAGTACGTTGGTCGCTCCACGGTGCTGCGCGATCTGGTGTGCCGCAGGTATTGACCCCGCTGCCGCCGCCTGTCCTCATCTGCATAGGATGGGGGCGGGTGAATGTTGAAGGCTCTGGCGGTGGTTCTGGCGGCAGGCGTACTGGTCGGCGCGGCGCCTGCGGACTGGCGGATGCTGGATCCCGAGAACACCCTGGTCATTGATTCCACCCGGGGCCGCATTGTGGTGGAGCTGCGCCCCGATATCGCGCCGCTGGGCGTGGCGCGCATCAAACTGCTGGCGCGGGAGCGGGTCTATGACGGGCTGCAGTTTCACCGCGTAATCGACGGCTTCGTGGCCCAGACCGGAAACCCCAACAACCGTGATGGCGGCGTCTCGGCGCACCCGGATCTCGCGCCGGAGTTCAGCTTCCGCCTCGCCGCCGAAGCTGCAACGGTGGTGGTGGAACGCAGTGACGCCCGCGAGGGGTTTGTCGGTTCCGTTCCCTTTGCGGCCGTATCATCCCGGGAGCAGGCCCTGGCGCCGAACCGGCCGATGCGCGCCTGGGGCGCCTATTGTCCCGGCGTCATGGGCATGGGGCGTCAGGCCGATCCCGGCAGCGCCAACAGCGAGATCTTCTTCATGCGCGAGGCGGCGCGTCGGCTGGACCACGAGTACACCGTTGTCGGGCGTGCCGTGGCGGGCCTGGATGTGATCCGTTCGGTGGCGGTGGGCGAGCCGCCGAAGACGCCCGACCTGATGCTGCGGGTGCGTGTCGCCGCCGACATTCCGGTCGCAGAGCGGCCTGACCTAAAGGCGCCTGATCCCCGCGGGCCTGCTTTTCAGGCGCGGGCGGCGGCGATGAAGCAGGCGAGGGGCGCTGCGTTCTCAATCTGTGATCTCTAGCGGTTCTAGCTTGCGCTCGTGGGCCCTGCGGGGCCTGATCCGGCGCCTCTTGTCCGGAGTTTGCCGTCCTTGACCTTCCTGAAATCCCTGAGCGTGCAGGTGCTTGTCGCCCTTCTGACCGGGCTTGGCCTTGGCGCGCTGGCGGCGGCCTACGGCGGGGCGGCGGCGACGTCGATGATCGAAGGCGTTGAGGCCCTGGGCGGGCTCTGGCTCAACGCACTCCGGATGACGGTGGTGCCGCTTATCTTCGCGGTGCTGGTGACCGGTATCGCCCAGGTCGCGGACGCTGCGGCCACCGGGCGGCTGGCCATGAAGGCGATGGTCTGGTTTCTGGCTCTGTTGATGATGTCGGCGGTTACCGCGGTGTTGCTGGTGAACGGCATCCTGGCGGCATGGCCGGTGAGCGAGGCGGCCTCCGCTGCGCTCAGGGCCGGCGCCCAGGCGCCTCCGGCAGGCACGCCCATCGCGCCGGACTTCGCAGCCTGGGTGAAGAGCCTGGCGCCTTCAAATCCGATCAAGGCCGCGGCTGAGGACGCCATCCTGCCGGTCGTCGTCTTCGCGATCTTTACGGGCTTTGCGCTGACCCGCTTGCCCGAGGGACGTGGCCGCACCCTGCTGGAGGTGTTCAACGCCTTGGGCGAAGCCATGATCGTCATCGTTCGCTGGGTGCTGATGGCCGCGCCGCTCGGCGTGTTCGCATTGGCCCTGGGCGTCGGTCTTCGGGCCGGCGTCGGGGCGGCGGGCATTCTGGGCCACTATGTGGTGACGGCCTCCCTCGCCGGTCTGGCCGTGGGCATCATCGGCTACGTGCTGGCGGTGACCGTGGGCCGTGTTCCGGTGAGGCGCTGGGCCCAGGCGACCGCGCCGGTGCTGGCGGCGGCCTTCGCCACCCAGTCGTCGCTGGCCTGCCTGCCGGCCATGATCGAGCGATCGCGCGACGACCTGGGCGTACCTGACCGGGTGACCAATCTGGTATTGCCGCTGGCGGTGGCGGTGTTCCGGATGACCAGTCCTGCGGTCAACCTCGCGGTCTGTATCTTCGTGGCCAAGGTCTATGGACTGGAGCCTTCAGCGCTGCAGTACACAGGTGCAGTGTTCGTGGCGCTGGCTGTCAGCGTGGGCTCCGTGAGCCTGCCGGGGCAGGTGTCGTTCATTGTCAGCGTGGCGCCCATCTGCGTCGCCCTTGGTCTGCCGCTGGATCTGCTGCCGATCCTGCTGGCCGTCGAGGTCGTTCCCGACATCTTCCGCACCCTTGGCAATGTCACCGGCGACATGGCGGTCACCGCCATTGTGGCCAGGGACGAGCCCGACGACCATCCGACTAGCCAAGCGTAAGCGACTCCGGCAGGGTCCGCCGCGTCATGAGCAACGAACCTTTCTTTCGAAAAGACGGCGAGACCTTCATCCCCACGCGCGCCGGTGTCGGGCCCTGGAATGCGAACTCCCTGCATGGGCGGGTCATCATCGGCCTGCTGGGCGCCGAGATCGAGCGCCGTCACGGGAGCCCCGAGTACATGCCGGCGCGATTGACGGTCGATATGTACAAACTGCCCGACCTCTCGCCGGTAGAGGTGGTGACCCGGATCGTGAAGGATGGATACCGGATCAAGGTGATCGATGCCGAGTTCATCTCGGGCGGCGTCAGCGCCGGTCGCGCCACCTGCCAGTTGCTACGCAAGACCGAAAATGCTCCCGGCGCCGTCTGGAAGCGTGAACCCTGGGGGGCGCCGCCGCCGGCGGAGTGCGAACAGGCGCCGCAAAGTCCCATGGGCGGCATGTGGAAGATGCGACCGATCTCCGGCACGATGCGCGGTCTGGAACCTCGCCGCACCTGGATGGCCGAGGTGCGCGAGGTGGTGGACGGTGACCCCCTGACCCCGTTCGTGCGCGTGGCCGTGGCGGCCGATTTCGCCAGCCCCTTCGCCCATGCCGGTGATCAGGGACTGGGCTACATCAACACCGACGTCAGCGTCTATCTGCACCGCGAACCGGTGGGGGAGTGGATTGGGTTCGAGACGCTGACCCATGGCGCGACCGACGGCGTGGCGGTGGGGGACTGTCTTTTGCATGATGAGCTGGGCTTCATCGGCTCGGCCAGTTGCACGGCGCTGGCCCAGAAGCGGAAGCTGTAGCATCCTGTGACGAAGGACGGCTGAGACGTCCAGGGGAGGCTGAGGGATGAAGCTATTGAAGCTGTTGGGCGGCGTGCTGGCTGCGGCGACCCTGTTTGTTGCGCCGGCCTTGGCCGGGCCGCCGAATGCGCTGGACGCCTACGTGGCGAAACCCGATCCAAGCTACAACGTGCGGGTTGTCGGGTCCTGCAACGGCGAAGGGTATCGCTGCGCCGTGCTGCAGCTGACCAGCCAGACCTGGGGCCCCAAGGACGTCGACGACAGGGTCTGGAAGCACTGGATGACGGTGGTCATCCCGGACAATGTGATCCACACCAAGGCTTTCCTCTACATCACCGGCGGCGACAAGGGCGATGCGGCCCCCACAAAGCCTGCCGACCGCTTCGCCAGGCTGGCTGTGGAAACCCGCTCCGTCGTGGTCGAACTGGACGATGTTCCCAATCAACCCCTGACCTTCGCCGACGATCCGTTGCGCAAGGCCCGCGTGGAAGATGAGATCATCGCCTACCTGCAAGCCCGGTACGCGACGACACAGAATCCCGACGACCTCTTGCGTCTGCCCATGGTCAAGAGCGGGACCCAGGCGATGACCGCCGTACAGGACTTCATCAAGGCCGATTCCGGCGGCAAGCTGAAGATCGACGGTTTTGTGGTGGCCGGCGGCTCCAAACGCGGCTGGACGACCTGGCTGGTGGGCGCCGTCGACAAACGGGTCGTGGGCATTGTGCCCATCGTCATCAACGTGCTCAGCGTCAACGATACCGCGATCCACCATTGGCGCGCGCTGGGCTACTTCTCACCGGCGCTACAGGACTACGTCGATGCCGGGCTCATTCCCGGCCAGATCGGCAAACCGTCGCTGGAGGGCGTGAACCTGATCGAGGACCCGTTGAATTATCAGGACCGGGCCACGATGAAGATCCCGAAGTACGTGATCAACGCGGTCGGCGACGAGTACTTTCCGCCGGACAACACCCGCTACGGCTATTCCAGAGTGGCCCAGCCCAAGCGGCTCAGGATGATCCCGAACTCCAAGCATTCGACGGCGGGTACGGATATCATGGACAGCATCACCGCCTTTCACGACGCTATTCTGAACGCGCGCGCCATGCCGGACTATGCCTGGAAGGTGCGCGCCGACGGCGCCATTGTCGTGACGCCAAAAGGCAAACCCACCGAGGTGCTGCTGTGGCAGGGGACTAACGACAGGGATCGCGACTTCCGGGTCGATACGATCGGCAAGGCCTTTACCAGCACACCCTTGACCGCTCAGCCTGATGGAACCTTCGTCGGCAACGTCCCCAAGCCTGCCAGCGGTTATACCGCCTATTTCGTGGAACTGGTCTACCCGAGCGGAGGCAAGTATCCGCTCAAGTTCACCACCGAAGTCTCGGTGAAGCCGGACGTACTGCCCTATCGCTGGGAAGACGCGCGACCCATCACGGCGCCTCCAAAATAGCCGATGACATAACAGGACCGGATTGGGCCAACGGACGGTTTGCGCCGCCCGCGGCCTGGCCTATGTCAGGATAATGTTCGCCCCAACGCCGCGCCAGGAGGTCCAGGATCTCCGGCTGTCCAGAATCCGTGAGATCGCCAACGCCGGGCTCGGGCGCAGCGATATCCTGCCGTTCTGGTTCGGTGAAGGGGATCAAGCGACGCCGGCGTTCATCCGCGAAGCGGCTTCGAAGGCGCTGCTGGAAGGTCAAACCTTCTATACCCATAACCTGGGCCGCCCTGACCTGCGTCAATCGCTCTCGGATTATCTGACGCGTCTCCATGGCGTCCCGGTCGGAACCGAACGCCTGGCGATCACCAGCGCCGGGGTGAACGCGATCATGCTGGCCGCCCAGCTTGTGCTGTCTCCCGGTGATCGGACGGTGGTTGTCGGACCGATCTGGCCCAACGTGGTCGAGATCCCGCGGATCCTGTCGAGCCACGTCGAGGTGGTTCCGCTGGAGGCGGCGCAAGGTCGCTGGCGCCTGGACATTGATCGTCTGATGCGGGCTCTGACGCCGGATACCCGCGCCCTGATCCTGAATTCGCCGAATAATCCAAGCGGCTGGATGCTGCCTGAGGAGGATCGCGCCGCGATCCTGGAGCGGTGTCGTCGGTACGGGATCTGGCTGATTGGCGACGATGTCTATGAACGCCTGACCTTCGAGCGGCCGACCGCGCCGTCGTTTCTACCAATGGCCACCGATGACGACCGGGTGATTTCCACCAACAGCTTCTCAAAGGCTTGGCGGATGACCGGTTGGCGTCTTGGCTGGATGGTGGTCCCGGGGGCCCTGCTTGAAGGGCTGGGGGTGCTCATCGAGTACAACACGTCGTGTGCGCCGGATTTCGTACAGGAAGGCGCAAAAGCCGCGCTGGACCATGGCGACGCGATCACGGCGGACGTCCGCCGCGACCTTACAGCCGCAAGAGATCAGGTGATCGGAGCCCTCAGCGCCATGCCCGGCGTCGAGGCGCCGACGCCGGATGGTGGCTTCTATGCCTTCTTCCGGATGGCTGGCCACGGAGACTCCATGGCGACCTGCAAATCGCTGATCCAGGAGGTCGGGCTTGGTCTTGCGCCAGGTTCGGCCTTCGGACCGGAGGGGGAGGGCTGGTTTCGCTGGTGCTTCGCGGCGCGCCCGGAGAAGAACGCTGCCGGCCTGGAACGCCTTGCGACCTACCTCGCCCGATAGACGATCACTGCAATCAGGATCAGGTGCAGCGCCGCAATGCTCCAGAGCGCGGTACGGAACGGTTCCTTGCGGGACTTGTGGCGCAACAACTGCTGGGCGGCGATGGCGCCTCCCGATCCGCCGATCATGGCCAGGGTCAGGAGGTGGCGCTCCGGGATCCGCCGGGTGTCTCGTCGGGCAGCCTGCTTGTCCAGGGCGAAGGCGCCAAAGGTCACGGCGTTGATGGCCAGAAGATAGAACGCCAGCAAGGTGCTCACGGTCGCTGGGCGTCTATTCCGGCGACGCAGGCTGCTCGGGCTGTGTATTCGACCTCAGGGTCGCGCCCATCAGTTTTGATCGCGCCTCCAGCGAGGCCGCCACCGTCTCGCAACGGGCGGGCAGCGTCCAGCTCATCCACTCTTGGGCCTTGCGGGCCTTGGTGACCTCCGGACCGGCGCTCCACGTCTGGCGACCCTGACGGACGGCCATGGCGCCCTGGGCGTTGATAGGACGCACGGAGGCTTTTTCGGCTGAAGTCAGAGCTTCCTGGAACACTTTGAGCTGCGCGCGGCCATCACGCTCCATATCGGCATAGACCTTCAGATCGTCCACCAGGCTACTTCCGGGCCTGCGGAACTGGTTCTCGATACGGGTGACCTCCGGCATCACCTCGGCCTTCATGTCGAGATAGCCCCGCAGCGCGCCGTAACACCAGGCGACAAACGGGTAGTCCTCCCGCGGCGCGCCGTTCGGAATCCGGTCTTCGACGGCCGGCGGAGGCGCGGCTTCGATCGGCGCCGGAGATTCAGGGGCCTGAGCAAGCAGGGCGAGGGCGATCAGAAGGGGTGTCATTCAGATCCTTATGCCGGGAAATCTTGTCAGGATCACGCCCGACCGAAACCGCCGCCGCCGGGCGTTTCGATCTCGATCACATCGCCGACCGAAACCCTTACTGAGAAGCACGCAGAAAGTTCCGTCACCGCACCGGACGCCGCGATCAATCGCTGGCGGCCCGCCATGCCCGCTCCGCCGCCAGCCAGGCCCTGTGGGGCGTTGTCGCGGCGCGATGCCAGCAGAGCAGCCTCCATCGGCGCCAGGAAACGGATACAGCGTCGCGATCCATCGCCGCCGGCGTGCAGGCCGGTCCCGCCGGAGCCGCCGCGCACGCTGAAACTTTCCACCCGGATAGGAAAGCGGCGTTCAAGAATCTCGGGATCGGTCAGGCGCGAGTTGGTCATGTGGGTCTGAAGCGCGATGGCGCCCGGCGCGCTGGCAGTGGCGCCCGCACCGCCGCAAATGGTCTCATAGTACTGACGCGTCTCGTCGCCGAAGGTGAAATTGTTCATGGTGCCCTGGCTGTTGGCCATCACCCCCAGCGCGGCATAAAGGGCGTCGACCACATGCTGGCTGGTCTCGACATTGCCCGCCACAACGGCAGCCGGCGGGTGCGGAGCCAGCATCGAGCCTGGTCGCGTCAGGATCTTCAGGGGTTTCAGGCAGCCGGCATTCAGCGGGATGTCATCATCGATCAGGGTGCGGAACACGTACAGCGCGGCTGCGTCGACGATCGCGGAGGGTGCGTTGAAATTCGTGTTCAGCTGGTCCGCGGAGCCGGTGAAGTCGAGGATAGCCTGACGCGCTTCCGTATCGACGGTAGTGCGCACAACGATCTCGCCGCCACCATCCAGCGGAACCCTGGCTTCGCCATCTGACAGTCGGCCGATCGCCCGTCGGACTGCCTCGGCGGCATTGTCCTGCACAAAGCCCATGTAGCGGGCCACGACATCAGCGCCGTGTGTTTCGATCATGGTCGCCACGGCAACGGCGCCGGCCTGGCAAGACGCGACCTGAGCCTTGAGGTCGGCGATGTTGCGATCAGGCGCCCTGGATGGCCAGTCTCCGGCCAGCAGCGCTGCGCGGACCGGTCCATCCAGGAAACGGCCGTCTTCCACGATCGGCAGAGCGTCGAGCAGTACGCCCTCCTGGTCGATGCGCGTCGAGAAGGGCGGCATTGAGCCTGGCTGGACGCCGCCTACGTCCGCGTGGTGGCCGCGCGCCGCGACATAGAAGGCGGGTTTCGGGTCAGCGTCTTTCATAAACACAGGCATTACGACGGTGATGTCGGGCAGGTGCGTGCCGCCCGCATAAGGGTTGTTCAGGGCGAAGGCCTGGCCAGATTTCAGGTCGGGATGACGGTCGCGCACCGCAAGCACGCTTGCGCCCATACTACCCAGATGAATGGGCATGTGCGGCGCATTGGCCACCAGTCCGCCGGCGGCGTCGAACAGGGCGCAGGAGAAATCCAGACGCTCCTTGATGTTGACGGAATGTGCCGTCCGCTCCAGCGCCGCGCCCATGGCCTCGGCAACGCCCATGAAGCGGCGATTGAAGAGTTCCAGGGTGACCGGGTCGGGTGCGCTCAGAGAGATGGCCTGACGGGCAGTCGCCCGCCTCCGAACTAAACGGATCTGCCCTCCGGCCTCCGCCTTCGCGCTCCAGCCAGGCAGGACAGCGATCTGCGTGTCATGACGCCTGATGAGCGCCGGGCCATCGACCGACGTCAGAGTCTCGTCCGATACCGCGGCTGCCGGGAGCCAGGCGGCCTGGGCGAACATCTGGATGGCCTCTTCCCCTTGCCAGCTGACGGCCGGGATTGATTGCGCCGGACTCGCGGTTCCCACGCCCCTGTCGCGCAAGCGGGAGGGTAGCTCCACGGACTCTACCTCTACGGCCGCAATCACGATCTGACGGTCGGGTTCCACAAACCCGAAAAGGCGCGTGTGCCCGGCCTCGAACGCCGCCCTGATCGTCGATAGGGCAGAGAACTCGACAGGCAGCTCCGCGTCGGCCCCTTCGTAGCGCAGACGCAAGGTGCGGCGGACGTCGCCAACCTGCGCGTCCTGGGCAATCATGTCGGATCGGGTCAAGGCTTCCAGCTGCGACAGATGGGTCACCGCCCCTGCCAAACCGTCAGCATCCAGCGGCGCTTCGATTCCCGCCTGCCGTAGAGCGGTCATCTGGGCCTGACCAATGCCCCAGGCCGAAAGGACGCTACCGTATCGCGGACAAAGCACCTCGCTCACGCCCAGAGCTTCGGCCGTCTGGCATGCAACCTGTCCGGCTGCGCCGCCAAACGCCACCAAGGCGTGATCGCGCGGGTCGAAGCCGCGTTCCGTAGAGATGCGACGTACCGCCTGGGCCATCTGTTCAACGGCGACAGAGATGAACCCCTCGGCGGCGACCTCCACGGTTGTTCCCATGGCGGCAGCGAGTTTGGCCAAAGCGGTACGACTGGCCTGGAGATCGAGCGGCGCGTCACCATGGGCTCCGAAAACTGCCGGAAAGGCCATCGGGTCCAGTCGTCCCAGCACAAGGTTGGCGTCGGTGACCGTTGCCGGGCCGCCTCGACCGTAGCAGGCGGGACCGGGGTCGGCGCCGGCGCTGGCAGGGCCGGCCCTGGCGCGCATCCCGTCGAAGGTAAGGATCGAGCCACCCCCGGCCGCTACCGTCTCGACATCCAGCATCGGCGCCCGCACCTTCACCCCCGCCACCTTCACCGTGTCGCGCCGTTCCAGTCGGCCGGCGTAGCGGCAGACGTCGGTCGATGTGCCGCCCATGTCGAAGCCCAGTACAGCGGCGGACCCAGCGGCTTCCGCGATCCTCGCGACCCCGACCACGCCACCGGCGGGTCCGGAAACGACCGCGTCACGGCCCCTGAACGCCTCTGCTCGAACCAGACCGCCGGCCGAGGTCATGAAGTACAGCGGCGCGCCCGCGACGGCGTCGGCGACCTGTCGAACATAGGCCTGCAGCACGGGGGTCAGATAGGCGTCGGCGACGGTGGTCTCGGCGCGTGGAACAAAGCGCGGCAGCGGCGAGACCTCATGGCTCAGGGCCACAAACTCAAATCCGGCTGCGCGTGCGATATCGCCCGCCAACCGCTCATGATCCGGGTTCAGGTCAGCATGCAGAAAAGCGATGGCCACCGATGTGAAGCCTGCACCCACAGCGGCCTCGAGTTGCTTGCGCAGGTCATTCCCGGCCAACGGCAGAACCGGTGACCCGTCCGCTGCCAGCCGCTCAATCGCTTCCACAACGCCGGCGTAGAGCGGTTCTGGTTTTCGGGTGTTCAGAACGAACAGGTCTTGTCGCGACTGATCACCGATAATGAGGGCGTCGCCGAAGCCCGCCGTGGTCACAAACAGGGTCCGGGCTCCGCGGCGCTCCAGCAGGGCGTTGGTGGCGACCGTGGTTCCCATCTTGATGGCGTCAACCCGCGCGGCCGGGAAACGGTCACCCGCCGCCACATCCATGAGCCGCCTCATCGCTTCAACGGCTGCGTCGGGATAGGCCGCCGACGTCGAAAGCAGCTTCAGCGAGGTCTCGATGCCGTCGTCTGCGCGCCCGATCACATCGGTGAAGGTCCCGCCGCGATCAATCCAGAAGCTGAAGCGCCTGTCCAAAACTTAACCTCTCGGTGTGATTGTCACAGGCTCGCCCTAGTCGTAAGGCATGCCCATAGCGAAATGAGCTTCTGGCGCAAAATTGCTGGTCTGGCAGTCCGCAATCTCGATGAGGCGGAATGCGACCAATGCCCACCGGGTCTGCCCGGGGAGGACCCCGCGTTCTCCACGGCCGTCACTGCGCTTGGCGCGAAACTGGCCAAGGCGGACGGCAACGCCCAATCGGCTGAGTACGACACCTTTTCAGTTGTATTCCGGTCTGACGATGGCAGCGAAGGAAACATCCGACGGCTCTACCAGCTCGCCCGACAGACCACCCGTGGTTTCGAGAGCTATGCCCGCAGACTGAAGAAGCGCTACGGCTCCTGTCCACAAATACTGGAAGATGTACTGGACGGCCTTTTTCACATCGCACGGTCGGACGGCGCCGTGACCGGGGATGAGCTTGAGTATCTCGAACGTGTCAGCGTGCTCTTCGGATTCTCGGCTCTGACCTTCCGACGGATCAAGGCGACTCACCTGGGCGGCGAGCGGGACGATCCCTATCTGGTCATTGGTGTCGCCCCGGACGCCCCGGACGCAGACGTTCGCGCGGCCTGGCGGGCCATGCTCACAGAATCGCATCCTGATCGGGCGCGGTCGCGCGGGCTACCCGATGAGTTTGTCGAAGTCGCCGAGGCCAAGTCTGCGGCCATCAACGCCGCTTATGACGAGATTGTCCGTGACCGTCGCGCCCATGCTCTTGTGGGCGCTTTGTGAATTTGGCCTGTATGCGCGTCGATGGTTGCCGACTTGACGTTCGGCCAACGAGTAATGACATTGGTGTGTCAGTGATCGACACAGCCGTCCGCTGAGGAGAACCGATGGTTCAGGATTTCGCCGCGAGACAAGGATCTGCCTTCCGTAGCCTCGCGACGCTCGCCGGGGGGCTGGCGACCATCGCGGCGGTTATCGTCGGTGCGATTCTGGCCGTGTTCGCCGCCGCCACCGTGGCCGTGATCGCGGTGATGGCGTCTGCGCTTCTGGCCTTTGCCGGGTTTGCAATGCGGGCCCGGCGTACAGTGCGCGCGCGGCGCACGGACAGTGACATCATCGAAGCCCGTCATCAGGGCGGCCATCACTGGGTCGCCTATGGTTGGAACGAGCGCCGCTAGACCGCCGCGATGGCTCGTTGCCGCGAGGTGACGCTTGCCGCCTCTGCCGCCCGGCACTACCGTCCTTTCAAACAAGTGTTGGGAGCTAAAAATGTCCATCGGCGTGATAGCGACAATCCGGATCCAGGACGGAAAAGGGGCGGAGTTCGAGGCCTTTGCGTCCGAACTGGCTCGGCAGGTGCGGGCGAACGAGCCGGGCAATCTGGCCTATGAACTGACCAAGAGCCGCACCGAACCCAATACCTACAAGTTTCTGGAACTCTATGTGGATCAGGATGCGCTGACCCATCACGGCGGCACTGACTATTTCAAGGCAGCAGGGCCCAAGTTCGCCGCGGTGCTGGCGGGGCGGCCTGAGGTCGAATATCTGGACGGCGTGGGGTGAGCTGACATGGACCTGAATTTCTCTCCTGAGGATCTGGCGTTCGGCGACGAGGTTCGGTCATTTATCGCCGAGGCGTTCGACGACGAGATGCGCGCCAAGCTGGAGCAGTCCAAGAACCATCATCTGGACAAGGCCAGCCAGGTGCGTTGGCTGAAGCGCCTGGGCGCCCGCGGCTGGATGGCGCCTGACTGGCCGGTTGAGCATGGCGGCACGGGCTGGAACCTGAGCAAGAAGTACATCTTCGACATGGAGATGGCGCTGGCTGGTGCGCCTTCGACCTCGAATATGGGAACGACGATGTGCGCGCCTGTCGTCATGGCGTTCGGGACCGAGGAACAGAAGGCTCAGCACTTGCCGAAGATCCTGTCTACGGACGTCTGGTGGTGCCAGGGCTACTCCGAGCCAGGCTCGGGCTCCGATCTCGCCTCGCTGTCCATGAAGGCGGTACGCGATGGCGACCACTATGTGCTCAACGGTTCGAAAACCTGGACGACGCTGGCCCAGTGGGCGGACTGGATGTTCTGCCTGGTGCGAACTTCCAATGAAGAGATCCGACAGAAAGGCATCAGCTTCCTGCTGATTGACATGAAGACCCCGGGCATCACCATCCGGCCGATCCCGACGCTTGATGGACCGGCCGAGGGCGAGCAGGAGATCAACGAAACCTTCTTCGACAACGTGCGAGTGCCGGTCGCCAACCGGATCGGCAAGGAGGGCGAGGGTTGGACCTACGCCAAATATCTCCTGCAATTTGAGCGCGGTAATCCCTACGCAGCGGGTCTGTCCATGCAGATGCGCAAGGTCCGCAAGATCGCTGGTGTTGAACGGTCGGATCGTGGCGGCACGATGATGGACGATCCGGACTTCCGCAAAAAGCTGTGCGAGGCCGAGATAAAGATCGAGGCCTTGAACGCTACGGAACTGCGCGCCTTTGCCGGACGCGCCAGCGGCGAGGCCATGGGGGCGGTCTCGTCCATGTTCAAGCTGGAAGGCAGCCAGATGCAGCAGGCCGTCACCGAACTGGCCCTGGAAGCCGCAGGTCTCTATGCGCAGCCGTTCGTGCGCGACACCTGGGAGATGCTTCAGCCGGGCGGCAACACCTTCCGCGCCGGACCCGACTACGCAGCGACCGTGGCGCCCCACTATTTCAACTATCGCAAGACGTCGATCTATGCCGGATCGAATGAGATCCAGCACAACATCATGGCAAAGATGGTGCTGGGGCTCTGACGGGTTCTGGGCGGGACAGCGGTTTGCTCTGAGCGAAAGTCACAGAATGTCGCGCGCCGCCCGGATTGTCGCCGCACTGGCCGGACTGGCTACGGCCGCATTTGGTCCCGTCGCCATTGGGGCCTCGTACTACGTCGTTCAGTCGGGCGCTGATGCCTGGACTGTCATCGATCCGCAAGGCGTCGAGACACTGTCCAACGAAGGTCCGGTCCGCCGCGCCTGGGCAGTGAGGGTGCAGCGAAACATAATGACGGGAGAGGTTCCCGTGCCGGGCTACGTTCGGACCCTGTCCGAATATGACTGCGGCGCCAATCTTGTGCGGTGGACCGAGTTTACGGCCTTCTCCCGGACCGGCGCGACCCTGGTCAGCCAGCGCAATCCCAATCCCGAATGGAACCCGCCGACCAATGCGAGCGACATCTACAACGCATTCAGGCTGGTGTGCCGCAGGAGCGGCGGCGGTGGCTCGGTCGTCTCGGCCGAAAGCGTCGCCAAGGTCGTGATCAGCTTGATGGCGGCGTGGGACCCGCCACCCCCGACCCTTGCGGCTGGAGGCGACAAGCGACGGCCAGCACGAGCCAAGGCTGCGCCACCGGGCGGGGCGGCGGCGAAGACAATTCCGCCCAAGGCTACGGTCAGCAACCTGAAACCTGCGACCCGCTAGGCCGCTTTTCGAGGACTAGGGACTATTCCTTCAACCTCGCCCCTGGCGCCGGGCAGCAACTATTTTGACAACTGGCCTCGGATCGCGCCCGCGCGGAACTCGGCGTTGTGGACGTTCACGTAGTAGCCGGCGGGATTGGCCAGCAGATCCGTGACCACGGCAGGATCGGCGGTCGAGCAGCCAGCGCTCTTTCCCGCAGCATCAGGTGCTGTCAACGGTACTGCCACCGGTCCAGCCGAACCGCTCGGTCCCTTGTGGATGTGGGCCATGGTGGCTGGTGCGATCCCCTCCACCATCAGGTTGTAGCAAACCTGAGACTTGGCGACGTCGACCTTCAGCGTAGCGTGGCCCATGCCATCGGCATCGCCGAGGCTGGGCTTCTCTGCGGACCCCATCAGATGCGCAGAAAGCGCGACTTCCTCTGCGAAAGCGGGCGCGCTGAACACGGCTGTTGCAGCGAACGCCAGCGCGGCTGCCCTTGTGATGAACGTCGTCATGGCAATCTCCTTCGAGCCTCCGGCCCGGTCCGGGGACGGAAGCGCAGTCGAGGCCTTACGTCAATCTAACCTGTAAAATCAGGTCCTGCTTGGGATTACCACCGGCAGGTACTCATAGCCCTTCACGAAGGACGACGGCACGCGGCGCGGCGGCCCCATCACCTCGATCTTCGGGAAGCGCTTCAGGATCTCTTCCCAGATGATCTTGAGCTGCAACTCGGCCAGACGATTGCCGACGCAGCGGTGAATGCCGAACCCGAACGAGAGGTGCTGGCGCACCCGTGGCCGCTGGATCCAGAAGTCGTTGGGCCGTTCGATGACCTCTTCGTCCCGGTTGCCCGAGACGTACCACATGGCGACCTTGTCGCCCTTTTTGATGGTCTTGCCGCCCAATTCCACGTCCTTCAGCGCCGTACGGCGCATATAGGCCAGTGGTGTTTGCCAACGGATGGTTTCGGAGACCATGGCCGGGATCAGGCTGTGATCGGCGCGAAGCAGGCGCTCCTGCTCCGGGTTCTGGCTGAGCGCCAGGATCGAGCCGGTGATCGAATTGCGGGTCGTGTCGTTGCCCCCGACGATCAGCAGGATCAGGTTCCCGAGGTACTCCATGCGATCCATGTTGCGGGTGGATTCGCCGTGAGCCAGCATCGAGATCAGGTCGGGCTGCGGGGGAGCGTTCACCCGCTCGTTCCACAGCCGCAGGAAATAGTCGACGCATTCAAAGAGTTCGGCGCGACCTTCGGCTTTGGCGATCTCCGGATCGTCCGAGCTGAACAGGCCGCTGTTCGGCGCCGCCGTCGCGACATCGGACCAACGGGTCAGTTTACGGCGATCTTCCCACGGGAAATCGAACAGGGTGGCCAGCGTCATGGTGGTGAGTTCGATGGAGACCTTGTCCACCCAGTTGAACTCTTCGCCGATCGGCAGGCTGTCGAGAATGGCCCCGGCGCGTTCGCGAATAACGGGCTCCAGGTTCATCAACTGGACCGGTGAAACCGCTGGGCTAACCGTCTTGCGTTGTTCATCGTGCTTCGGCTGGTCCATGGCGATGAACATGGGCAGTGTGAAGTCTGCATCAGGGTCCGGCAGGACGATCGTCGGTTCCGACGAGAAGGCCTCGTGGTTCGTATCCACGGCCATGATGTCGTTGTACTTGGTGATCGACCAGTAACCGCCGATCTCCGCCTCCGGCGAGGTCGACCAGTGGACGGGGTCTTCCTTCCGCAGGCGCTCGAAATAGGGCCACATGGTATCGTTACGGAACAACTCGGGATCGCTGGGATCAATGTCCGCGAGCGGCATATTGTAGGCGGCCTCGCGGGCTGCGCGCTTCAGGTCGATGGCGCCGTCGTCCATGGCTCATCCTCCAAGGTCGCGGGTCGGAAGCGCCCGCAGATGTTCTACGGTGAGGTTGATCCCTGGGCCCGGCCATGTCAATCAAAAGTGACGCCTGCGTCACCTTTGGCGTCAGAATTTCTGCACTGGCGCAGCGACGTCAGTCCAACGACATTGGGCTCTTCACACTCACGGGAATTTTTCATGGCCTCCGACGTCCTCTTCACCCCGTTTACCTTCAAGGGGCTGACGCTCCCCAACCGCGTCGTCATGGCGCCGATGACCCGCTCGTTCTCTCCGGGCGGCGTGGCGACTGAAGAGGTGGCGGCTTACTATCGTCGACGCGCCGAAAACCAGGTTGGTCTGATCATCACCGAAGGCACTGGCGTGGATCGTCCGGCGTCGCTCAACGACCCGAACATCCCGCGGTTCCACGGGGAGGCGGAACTGGCCGCCTGGAAGCGTGTCGTGGATGAAGTCCACGCAGGCGGCGGCCTGATCGCACCCCAACTCTGGCACGTCGGCGCAGTGCGTAGCCGCAGTGAAACCTGGCAGCCTCCCGGCCCCTATGACAGTCCGTCCGGCTACTCCAGCCCGGGCAAGCAGTTTGGCGAACCCATGAGCGAGGAGGAGGTCGCCGACGCGATCCGCGCCTTCGCTGACGCCGCCGCCAACGCCAAGGCGCTGGGCTTCGATGCTATCGAGCTCCACGGCGCCCACGGCTACCTGATCGACCAGTTCTTCTGGGACGGCACCAATGTCCGTGAAGACGCCTATGGATCGAAAGAACTCCCCGGTCGCGCCCGCTTCGCCGCCGACATCCTGCGCGCCGTCCGTAAGGCCGTAGGACCGGACTATCCGGTGATCATCCGCGTCAGTCAGTGGAAACAGCAGGACTTCACCGTCAAGCTGGCCCACGATCCCAAGGCGCTGGAAGCCTGGCTCGGCCCCTTGGTCGACGCCGGCGCCGACGTCATCCATTGCTCGCAGCGCCGCTTCTGGGAGCCGGAGTTCGACGGTTCGGACCTGAACTTCGCCGGCTGGACCAAGAAGATCACCGGCGTTCCCACGATCACCGTGGGCTCGGTGGGTCTGAGCGGCGACTTCATCGGCGGCTATGCGGGCGAGAAGTCCGAGCCCGCCTCGCTGGACCGACTGGAAGAGATGCTGGACCGCGGCGATTTCGACATGGTCGCCGTCGGCCGCGCCCTGCTGCAGGATCCGGAGTGGGTGGTGAAGATCCGCGAGGGTCGCCATGCCGAACTGTCCGCGTTCGACCGGTCGGCGATGGCCACGCTGTACTGACCGGCAGATCCGGTCAGTACTGCTTTACCGCCACTGCGCCGGCGTCCGGACGGCGCGTGTCGGCCGCGCCGTACATGACGCCATCCGGCCCGATCATGATGGACTGGGTGCTGCCCAGGATCTGGGAGCGTTCAACCCGATGGCCCTTGGCCTGGAGGCCGGCGACCAGATCCTGGGGAATGGACTCCTCCACCTGTAGTGGTCCGTCGACGCCTGCCTGGTAGATCCGCGGGCGCTGCGCGGCCTCTGCGACGTTCAGTCTGAAGTCGATGAGATTGCTCAGCATCTGGGTCATCGTGGCGATGATGGTGCCGCCGCCGGGCGTACCGGTGGCCACCCAGGGTTTGCCGTCCTTGAACACGATGATCGGCGAGATCGTGGAAATGGCTCGCTTCCCCGGCTCGATGCGGTTGCCGAGGCTTGTCGGCTTCAGGCTCCAGTCGAAGTTCCCAAGGGAATTGTTCAGCAGGAAGCCGGTTCCGGGCGCGACCACGTGCGCCCCAAACGAGGCGGTCAGCGTGTAGGTGTTGGCCACAACGTTGCCGTCCCGGTCCGCTATCGAGAAGTGGGTGGTGTCAGGGCTCTCGTAGGGCCCCGGGTCAAGGCCGGGCAGCGACTTGCTGTCGAGCGACTTGTACATCGAGATCAGTTTGGCCCGCTCGGCGGCGAAGGCTTTGCTGGCGATGCCCCGGGCCGGGGTGGTCCACTGCGGTCCGCCGCCGGAATAGCGGCGGTCGACGTTCACGATCTTCAGCGTTTCGGCGAGGAGGTGCATGGTGGCGACATTGCCCTGTCCCATGTCGGCCACCGGGAATTGCTCCAGGATGTTCATGGCCTCCGCCACGCTGGATGCGGCAGACGTCGGCGGCATGTAGGCGATGCGATGGCCCCGATAGTCAGACCAGACAGGCTCAAGAACATTGACGCGGTACGCCGCCAGATCCTGCAGGGTGATGATCCCGCCGCCGGCCTTGATCCCGGCGACCAGCCGATCCGCAACAGGGCCCTTGTAGAAGCCGTCGGCGCCGCGCGACTGGATCTGCTTCAGGGTCCAGGCCAGGTCCGGATTCCGCATCACGTCGCCGGGCTCGTAGGCCGAGCCATCCCTGCGTAGGTAGATCTTCGCTGCGCCGGCAGTGTCCTGGGCCATCTTCGTCCGGCGTTGGGCGAGGGCGGTGGCCTCGTCGTCAGTCATGACCACGCCCTTCGAGGCCAGGTCGATGGCCGGCTGGACGAGGCGGGCCCAGGGCAGGCGGCCGAAGCGCCGGTGCGCCTCATAGAGCCCCGCCACAGTGCCGGGCACCGTCACGCCCTTGAAAGACATGACCTTGGCCTCGGAGAGCTTCTGGTCGACGCCCAGAAGGAAGTCCGGCGTCACACCCAGCGGCGCCTGGCCGTAGTATTCAATGGCGACAGTCTTCTTCGAGGCGGCATCGTAGACGAGCATGTAGCCGCCCCCGCCGATGTTGCCCGCCCTCGGAAGCGTTATGGTCTCGGCCAGACCGACGGCCACGGCCGCGTCGACCGCATTTCCGCCCTTGGCCAGGATGTCCGCACCGATCCGCGCCGCAGTGCGGCTCTGCGCCACCACCATGCCGTCGCGACCGATCACCGGGTGGTGGATCGAACGGTAGCCGATCAGGTCGCCGCCGGTCCTTGAGATATCCGGCGCCGCAGCCTCGTCCTGCGCAAAAACCGGAGGCCCGGCGGCAAGCGAAAATGCGAGAGCGCCCGCAAGAGCGACACGAAGCACTGCGTAACGGACCGGCTGGCGGCGGCTCATGGATGTCTCCCGGGCGGGCGTCCGGCCCTGAGGCCAGACGCCGCATTGAGGGCGGTTAGAAGGACTTCTTGACGTTGAAGTAGAGGTAGCGGCCATAGGGATTGTAGACGGTGGCCGAGAAGCCGCCGGGCACCAGCGGCGGGTTCTTGTCGAAGACATTGCGCGCGCCGACGAGCAGGCGAGTGCCCTGCAGGTACTTGCCGTCTTCTATCGTGTAGGCCAGCGACACATTGTGCACCAACGTCGAGGGCACACGGTAGAAGCCACCCGCAGCGTAGGTCAGCCCGGTGTCGTAGTATTTGCCGGTGTAGGTCGAGAACCAGTTCACTGTGACGCTGTCCTTGCGCCAGGTGAACGATCCTGTACCGCGCCATTCCGGCGTCCCGTTCTGGCCAACGATGTCCTGACCGCCGGTGATGATGGTCCCGGCGTTGATCTGGCCCGCCGCACGCGCAGCGATCAGGGTCGCAAGGCCTTCTGTCGGCGACTGATAGAGCTTGTCCAGTCGCGCGGCGTTCACGTCGAGGGTGAAGTCACCAAAGCTGTCCGTGGAGACCCGATAGTTGACGCCGAGATCGATACCCTGGGCGACCTGCGGAAGCTGGTTCGTGTACTTGTCGTCGGCGAAGTCCACGAAGCCGACGGGGGCGAGGCCGGTGCCGGCGAAGACGGCGATGTTGTCAGGCGTCGGCGCCAGGCGACGCACCGCCGGGTTGGATGAACCCTGCAGGCGCAGCAGGTAGTCGAGGATCACGGCATTGCCTTCGCCGAACAGGCCGATGATGCCCTTCTGGCGGATCTTCCAGATGTCAGCGGTCAGGATCAGGCGACCAAATTCCGGCGGCAGGAATTCCGGCTGGAAGACAATGCCGTACGACAGGGATTCAGACGTTTCCGGCTTCAGGTCAGGGTTGCCGGCCCGCACGGCGCGGGTGGTCCGGGACTGGGCGCACTGGGTGAAGCTGGTGATCCGCCGGGCGCGCAGGTCGGCCTCGCAGAAGTAGTAGTCCTGGCGGTTGTTGGTGCGGCTGACCTGGCTGACGTTGATCTGTTCCAGGTTGGGCGCCTTGAAGCCCTGCGACCAGGAACCGCGCAGACGGAACCCAGGGACGATGTCCCAGGCGGCGGCCACCTTCGGCTTTGCCACGCTGCCCACGTCGCTGTAGTCCTCGGCGCGACCCGCCAGCTGTACCTCGACGCGGTTGACCAGCGGGATGTTCATCTCTGGCGAGACCAGCGGGATGGCCAGTTCGGCGTAGGCGGACTTCACGGTCCGGCGGCCGCTCACATCCGGCGACACCGAGGTGCCTGGAATGTTGCTGAGCGCCACCGTGGCGCCGACGATGGGGCCAGTGATGGCATCGATGTACGGGATGGTCCCGTCGACATTGTCGTCGCGGTTGTCACTATAGGTTTCGCGACGCACCTCGATACCGGCGGCGAGGCCGATATCTCCGGCCCAGATGGTCAACAGGTCCGGCCGGCTCACCTTGAAGTCCCACAGGGCGAGCGTGGTCTTGTTCGAGCGCGAGATCGGGGTGATCAGACCGGCGATCGCCGCAGCGCTTGACGGCGTCTGGTCTCCGCCGGTGACCAGGTTCGTCCCGGCGCCGATGCCGTTGAACGGATTGTAGGCATCGGAGGTGGTCCGATTGACCGCCGCAGAAAAGGCCGTGCCGTTGAGGGCATAGGACAGGTCGTCCACCGTCGCCTCGGAATAGAGGGCGGCGCTTTCCCATCGGAAGCCGAACTTCTTGCCCTTCAGCCCGCCCAGGACCCGATACTGGTCGTTGGTCACGATCACCTGCGAGGCTCCCAGGTCCAGGAGACCGTAGGAGTTGAAGGTCAACCGCAGCCCCGCCGCGGGCACGCCCACCAGGTTCGGGAGCCGGTTCGGGTTCGGCTGGCCATTGGCCAGCGTCGTGGCGCCGAACGGGTTGAAGAAGGCGTTTGGCCCGATGGAGATCACCGGCGATGTCGTGACAGCGTTGAAGCCGGAGACATTCCCCTCGGTGCGGGCATGGTAGTAGCCAGCCTCGCCGAAGACCGTGACGTCGTCGTTGATGTCATAGTGGCCGGTCACGAACACGTTGGCCCGGTCGGCCTGGGGGATCACCGAGGACTTGGTCTGGGCGATGGTGTCCGGGCGGAAGGCCCGGTCGGTCGTGGTGTTGAACGCGCCTGGTACGACGCAGAGGCCTGGGCCGATCGCCACCGTGCAGGTCACCGACTGCGGCGACGTGTGGAAGATGCCGGTGGCCCCGGTGATCGCCGTCGTGCCCTGGCGGATCGCGCTTGTCACGCCGGTGGCCTGGAAGGCGCCGAAGCCTGAGGTCGTCGCGCGGTTGTCGAGGCCGACCGTGGTGGCGAATTCGGTCCCTGCGAACAGTGACTGGCGGTTGGACGAGGCCGTGTAGTCCTGGTCAGACGCCAGCAGGGCAGAGCGCTTCTCCAGAGACCCGAAGACCGTGATGTTGCCGCGGCCTTCGCTGAAATTCTTGCCATAAACACCCGTCAGGCGGCCTTCGCGCAGGTTCGTGCCCGAGGCCGCGCCATACTGGAACTCTACTTGCCCGCCGTCGAGATCATCGCGAAGGACTGTGTTGATGACCCCTGCCACCGCGTCGGTGCCGTAGATCGCCGCGGCGCCATCGCGCAGCACCTCGATGCTCTTCAGGCCCGCAACCGGAATGGCGTTGGTGTTGTAGGTGAAGGTCGGGACCAGCGATTCGGCCTGGGTCGTCGGGTGGTAGACCGTCCGCCGGCCATTGATCAGCACCAGGGTGTTGCCCGCGCCCAGGTTTCGCAGGCTGATCGAGTTGACGTCGCCCCGGGCGGAATTCGAGGACCCCGGCAGGAAGCTGGAGTTGAAGGTCACATTGCCGGCTTGCGGGATGGTGCGGAAAAGTTCGTCGCCGGAACCCGCGGCCGCACCCTGGATCTGCTCGGTGGTCAACAGCGTGACCGGCAGCGCCGCCGTGACCTTCGACCCCTGGATCTGCGAGCCAACGACGACGATCTCGTCGACTGTATTCGGATCGGCGCCGGTCTGCGCAAAGGCGGGCGCCGACGAGCTGGCGAAGGCGCACAAGGCGCTCGTGGCAAGCAGTGCGGCTCGACCGCGCGACGTCATAACCGTCATATTTGAATTCCCCTGGGTCCCCCGGCGCTTGGCCGCGCCTGTACGCGGGTTGTGATCAAGCACAGCGCCCCTGTCCAACAAATGTTTTCAGAGTTCTCGGAAAATCGATCCCGCGACGGGGTTCATATGCGTAACGCCTTCCGTGGCTTACCCGTTGAAGTTCAGCTTCAGACCCGGCCTTGGCCACCTCGCCTTGAACAGCTTCCCGGTCGCCGAGGCGGTGATCCAGGCTGTCATCATGTCCGGCCCGCCGAAGCAGATGTTGGTGACGATCAGGTCCGGGAAAGCGTAGTGCTCGGTCGTGCCGGACGGGTCAAAGGCCGTAATGCCGCCGTTGATGATGGTGGCCACGCAGACCTTGCCGCCAGCCTCTACCGCCAGGCTGTCCAGCAGCTGGTAACCCGGCAGGTTGCAGACGACATTCCCGGTTGCGAACCCGGCGGCGGGCGCGAGCTCCCCCGGCGCCGCGACATCGAACGACCAGAGGCGCCCCAGTTGTGTGTCGGCGAGATAGACGGTCTTCTCGTCCGGTGAGAGGCCGATGCCGTTCGGGCTGATGATGTGGTCGCGCTGACGGCTGATGTGGCTGCCATCGACCCTGGCGTAGTAGATGCCCCCGAACTTGCGGCCCTCGGGCGTCGAGCAACCGTGGTCGGAGAACCACATGCCGCCGGCCTTGTCGAACACCAGATCGTTCGGCCCGATCAGGCGGCGACCGTCGCAGCTGTCATAGACGGTGGTCAGAGCGCCGGTCGTCAGGTCATAGCGCTGGATCGAACCGCCGGTGTGCGACGGCGGGGTGGGCCCCGGAATCGTCATGCCGGCATTGTCCAGCCACTGGAATGCGCCGCCGTTGTTGGTGATGTAGATGGCGCCGTCCGGGCCGATGGCTGCGCCATTGGGGCCGCCGCCGGTCTCGACAACCAGCTCCTTTGACCCGTCAGGCTTCACCCGGGTCAACCGTTGGCCCTTGATCTCGGTGAGGATCACCGAGCCGTCGCTCATGGCGATCGGTCCTTCAGGAAACTCCAGACCTTCGCAGACCAGTTCGAAATCCATGGGGTGCTCCTCCGAATTGTTGTTGAGGGCGACCTTAGCGCCAGATCAGCGGCGTTCCAGCACCCGGAAGGTGAACGCGTACTCATCGTCCGCGCCGGCCTCGTAGCGCTGGGAGCGAACCTCGGTCCAGCGACTCTCGTCGATGGGGGAGAGCACGACGTCGCCTTCGACGTCGGCGTCGACCTCGGTGAGGTACAGTCGTCGGGCCTTGGTCAGGGCGATCTCGAAGATCGAGGCGCCGCCAATGACACAGACCTCGCTGACGCCGTCTTCCTCGGCCTGCTCGCGGGCGATGGACAGCGCATCCGAGAAATCCTCACACACAACCGCGCCTACCGGCTCGAACGACCCGTCGCGGCTGAGCACGATGTTCGTTCGCCCGATCAGGGGCTTCCTGGGCAGGCTGGTCCAGGTCTTGCGGCCCATGATTACCGGCTTGCCCATGGTGGTGGCCCGGAAGATCGCCATGTCGGACTTCAGCCGCCAGGGCAGCTTGCCGCCCCTGCCGATGACGCCATTGCGGGCGCGGGCGATGGGGCCGGCGGAGAGGAGGGCAGGTGACATGGAACCGTCTTAGGCCGTCGGCTCCAGCCAGGACAGCCACTTGCGACGCACAGCCTCCTCCGGGTCGATACCGAAGCGGCGGCAATAGAGCAGCAGCATGCACAGGACGTCGGCAGCTTCATCGCCCCGGTCCTGCTCCGTGGCGGTCCCGCGTCCACGACCGGAGAGCCGTAGATGCGCCTGCGAGAGTTCGCCCAGCTCCTCCTGCAGCTTGAGCAGGAACCAGTCGTCATCGCGGTTGATGTCGTACTTGCCGGCATAGATGTCGGAGATCTGTTCGGCGGCGTCTGACACGCCGGTCAGGGTCAGGCGCGGCGTCGCCACTAGACCGCAATCGGCGCGGCGATGGACGGGTGGGCCGCGTAGCCCTCCAGCCGGAAGTCTTCGTAGTCAAAGGCCAGCAGGTCGTCCTTGTCGGCCACATGCAGGGTCGGAAGCGGCATCGGCTCGCGGCTGAGCTGCAGTTTCGCCTGATCCAGATGGTTCAGATAGAGGTGCGCGTCGCCCAGGGTATGGACGAACTCGCCAGGCTCGTAGCCGGTCACCTTCGCCATCATCAGCGTCAGCAGGGCGTAGCTGGCAATGTTGAACGGCACCCCCAGAAAGACGTCGGCCGAGCGCTGATAGAGCTGGCAGCTGAGTTTCCCGTCGGCCACGAAGAACTGGAACAGGCAGTGGCAGGGCGGAAGGGCCATGTCGTCCACATCGGCGGGGTTCCAGGCCGAGACTATATGGCGGCGGCTGTTGGGGTTACTCCTCAGGCTCTGAACGACCGCAGCGATCTGGTCGATGACCCGACCGTCGGGCGCCGCCCATGAGCGCCACTGCTTGCCGTAGACAGGGCCGAGTTCGCCCTCTGCGTCTGCCCATTCATTCCAGATGGACACGCCGCGTTCCTGCAGCCAACGCACATTGGTGTCGCCGCGCAGGAACCAAAGCAGTTCGAGGATGATCGACTTGCGATGCAGTTTCTTGGTGGTGAGGAGTGGGAAGCCCCTGGCCAGGTCAAACCGCATCTGGCGGCCAAAGACGCCCAAGGTGCCGGTGCCCGTGCGGTCGCCGCGCTGAACGCCATTGGCGAGGATATCACCCAACAGGTCGAGGTACTGCCGCTCGGGGTGATCGGCAGGGGCAAAACCCAGGCTGGCAGGGGTGACGGGCGCGTTCATGCCGAATCACTTCAGCGCCGATTCGGGTTCAGGCGGAATGGCCCGAAGGCCTCGCATCCACAGCCGCTTCCGGGATACCCACAGAGGTCAGAGGCTTATCCTGAAAAGCCGCCGCCCTCGAGGAACACTTGCTCCTCCGCCGTATTGGTTCGCCCGAGGCAAGGATTGCGATGGGGAAAACGGCCGAAGCGGGCGATGACGTCGCGGTGGATCTTCGCCCACTTCACGAGTTCGGCGTCGGCCAGTTCCTCGGCCAGCCGGACACCGCGTTCCTGGTCGGCGAGGGTTTCGGAATGTTCGAAGGGCAGGATGAAGAACTGGCGCATCGCCTCCTCCACAACCTTGTGCCATCCCCGGTCAGTGGCCGACCGCGCGATGGCCAGCGCCTTGGGATCGGTGGCGTAACTGTGGGCCGAGCCGCGATAGAGGTTGCGGGGGAACTGGTCGAGCAGGATGAGCAGGGCCAGTGATCCCTCCGGCGTCAGCATCCAGCTGTCGTACTCGCCGCAGGCCGCGCGATAATGCACCGGCTCGAACTTCAGCCGGATGGCGTCGTCGAAGCGTTCGTTCTTGATGAACCACTTCTGGGGCCCGGCATTGCGCCAGAATCCCAGCACGTCATTGGGTGTTGCGGCCAAGACCGGCTCCTTGGTTTGTCGCTCCTGACTAGAACCGAAGGGCGGGTTCGTTCAAGCAGGGTTCACCTGGACCGTGCGCATCCTGTGGGCAAGGGGACAACCGGCTCGCAGGTTGCGGTCCAAGTTGGATGTGGAATGACATGAAGACGGCGATGACCGCTCTGGCGATCGTGCTGCTGGCCCAGGCCTCGCCTGCGCTGGCTCAACAGCGCGATGAGCCGGACCGCCCCGAACGTGCGGATCCCCCGCGCGCAGAGCGCAGCTTTGAGCGCCCTGAGCGGGAGCACCACCAGGATATGCCGGCGCGTGGGGATCGTTCCGGTCCCGACAGATCGGGCAGCGACAACCCCTCATCCGATTGGCGTGGCCGTGGCGCGCGAGAAGCCCCCACGCCGCCAACGGCCGGGGAACCCGCTCAGGCGCCAGCTGCGCCGCAGGTCCGTGGGCGTGGTGACGGCGGGCGGCGAGGTGGAAGTGCCTACGGCGACTCGGTGGGACGTCCCGGCCCCTGGACGCTGGGCAACGATCGCAGGGACGAGTCGCGCGAGGATGACAGGCGCGGACGCGGATCCGATCGCGGCGACCATAGCGGTCGCGGCGATGACCGCCGAAGCTGGGATCGAGGCGACAATGGCCGCCACCGCGGTGATCGCTACGACCGCGGCCAGCGCTGGGAGCGAGGACGGTATCCGTCGGTCTACTTCAGCCCCTATCGCTATCGCTACGCCTGGCGGCCGCCAAGTGGCTACTACGCTTACAACTGGTCCTTCGGTGATTTCCTGCCGCGGAACTGGTACGGGTCCGGCTCCTGGCTTTCGGACCCCTGGCGGTACGATCTGCCCTGGCCGCCGCCCGGCTATGAGTGGGTTCGGGTAGGCTACGACGCCCTGCTCGTGGATGAGTACACCGGTCGCGTCGTGCAGGTGGTTCGCAACATCTTCTGGTAGTCAGCCCTGGAGCCCGTCCGTTTCAGGCTGTCACACTCTGTTGGCAGGCGGCGCAAAGGCCTCTGGCTTCCAGCGTTACCCGCCGCACCGCATAGCCAGCGGCTTCGGCGGCCGAAAGCTGGGCAGCGAAGTCGGGGGCGAATTCCTCGGCCTCGCCGCAGCAGTCGCAGATCAGGAAGGCGGCCGCGTGCCCGCCCTCCAGGCGGCAGGGCACATACGCATTCAGGCTCTCGATTCGATGAACGAACCCCAGTCGTTCCAGGAACTCAAGTGCGCGATAGACCGTAGGCGGCTTTGCCGCCTGGCCCCCAGCGCCGAACGCGGCGATCAGGTCATACGCCTTGAGCGGAGCGTCAGCCTGCAGCAGCAATTCGAGGGCGCGCCGGCGTGGTGGCGTGAAGCGCTCCTGCGCCGCCACACAGCGGTCGCCGGCGGCGTCGAGAGCATGGCTGAGCGCTAACTCCTTGAGCCCGTGATGCACGTGCTGGCCGTGATGGTCGCAGGCGTCCGTCATGAACATCAGCTAACTCAGTTCAGCCGTCATCCGCAACCCGGATACCTCGCGCCATCCGGGCTCAGGCGTCTTCGGTCTCAGACGCGCCGGGGCTCTCGCCGCCCTCGAAGGTCTTGGGCTTGCGCCGACGAACGCGCACGGGTTTTTCGACATCCGCCTCGATGCTGGGCGCCGGCGCTGGCCGAGCCTGCAGGAAGGCTGGCGCATGGCTGGCCCCGCCGTCGGAATCCCGCAGCATGGCGCCGCGCGGCTCCGGCGCTTCCACGGCCTGTACCGTAACAACGGGAGCCGGCTCGCGCTCTACACGTTCCGGTCGGTCGCCGCGATCCTGGCGGTCATAGCGTTCGCGGCGCGGCTCCTCGCGACGCACCTCGTCGCCCTCGGCGCGGGGTCTGTCATCGCGCGGACGATCATCTCGGGGACGATCCTCACGGGGGCGGTCATCACGCGGGCGATCATCACGATTGCGGTTGCGATCCCGGTCGCGGTTGTTGTCGCGGCTGAAGCGCTCACGGTTACCGGTCCCGTCGTTGCGCGGACGGTCGTCACGCGGACGGTCGTCGCGGGGACGATCGTCGCGGTTGCGGTCCTCCCGCGGGCGTTCATCCCTTGGGCGATCCTCACGCGGTTGCCACTCGCTGCGGTCACGAGGGCGGGCCTGATCGCGGACCTCGCTGTCTTCAGCAGGTTCGCCTGCGGCGGTGGCGGCCTCATCAGCGGCCAGCGCCTGGGCCTGACCGGTCTCGTCTTCGAAATCGATGTCGTAGCCGGACGAGAAGTGGTCGCGCCCGAGAATTTCACTCGCCGGCCGGTTCGGCTGGATTGCGCGCAGGAGGCGGAAATAGTGTTCGGCGTGCTGGAGGTAGTTTTCCCCCAGGACCCGGTCGCCGGCGGCGTTGGCGTCTCGCGCCAGCTGCTGGTATTTTTCGAAGACGTGCTGCGGGTTTCCCCGCACCTTCACGCCCTCGGGGCCGTTGGAATCAAAGGCCCGGTTGGCGTTCTGCGTGGGCTTCATATTGCCCCCGCCGCCGCCGCCGCCCCGATTGCGCCCACGCTGGCGCTTCATACCCTTGAAATCTCTCATATTTTGAAAACCGTTAGGCTCTTTCCTGAGCGCCAGTTCGGCGGCCTTGCCTTCAGCTTGGCGAGCGTCTTGCCCGATCAGATTGTTGAAGACGTTTGTGTTCCCCGTCTTCCGCCCTGGAGCTCGTCAGCGAGAGGCCTTTTTGAGGAAGCGTCGCGCCTGTCGGGTCGGGCGGGCGTCCTTCATGGGGACGCTTCTACCAGCAACACCGAAGAATTGGGGTGGAGACAACGAGACGTGTAGCGAGTCAGGCGGCTGTTTCCAAGGCCTTTTTCATTCCGGCCACCACCCGGTCCCGGTCCGACAGATCACGGATGGTCTGGACGCCTTCAGCGCCTGCAGCCCTGAACAACGCTTCGACCTCGGCCTTCTGGTCGTAGCCGATCTCGACCGCGAAGCGACCGCCAGGTTTGAGCACACGCAGGATCTCCGGCGCCAGCACCCGGTAGTGATCGAGCCCGTCAGGGCCGCCTTCAAGGGCGATCCGGGGCTCGTGATCGCGTACCTCCGGCTCCAGGGTTTCGATGACGTGATTGGCGATGTAGGGCGGATTGGACACCACCAGATCGAACAGGTTCTCACCGAGACCCGCCGTCCAGTCGCTGCGCAGGAGGGCGATGCGGCCTGCCAGGCCAAGGGCGGCAGCGTTGTCGCGGGCGACAGCCAGGGCGTCCTCGGAGATGTCGATACCCAACCCGCGAGCGGCCGGACGCTCTGCCAGCAGCGCAAGCAAGATCGCGCCGGATCCGATCCCCAGGTCGAGTATTGACCATGCGGCATGTTCCGGAAACTCGCGCAGCGAAAACTCGACGACGGTTTCGGTATCGGGCCTTGGCGTCAGTACGTCGGAAGTGACGTTGAGCATGATCTTCCAGAAGCCCTTGCGGCCCAGAATATGGCTGACCGGTTCGCGGTGTTCCCGGCGAGAGAGATAACTATCCAGTGTTGCTTCCTGCTCCGGGGTCAGCAGGCGATGGGGATCGGTGACAATATCGACCCGGGTGGCGTCGGCGGCGGCCTCGACCAGAAGCCGGGCGTCGATGACGGGTCCATTCAGGCCGGCGGCCTGAAGCCGTGCCTTGGCCTGGCCCCACGCCTTGACCAGCGTCAGGCTCACGATCGGGCCTCGGGTTCGGTGACGGCATCGCCCAGACCCACAGTTCCCGCCGCCGTGACGTGGACGTAGATTCCGCAAAACATGTGACCGTAACTGTCGAATAGCGCCTTCACGACATCCAGATCGGCGACCGCCGTGGTGGGGTCGACGTGGGTCGCGGCGCAGCGGACGATCGGCTTGAACACCCGGGCCCGGGCCCAACCCAGCATCAGGTCGCGATCCTCCCAGTCGTTCTCAACCCAGGCGGGCCAGCCTTCTACGTAGAGGTTGGCGCGGAAGCGCAAAGGATCCAGCTCCACGCCCATCTTCGCCGACAGATCGCGGACGCTGGCCATGTTGATGATGGAGACCTGGCCCTTCGGATGGTCGGTGAAGCGGAAGGCTCCGCGCGCATCCACCACTTTCAGAGGTCCGCGCGCCTCGTCGCCAAGGACGCGGGTCAGCCAGATCGCAAAAGCTTCCCGTTCACTGGCTTCGGCCAGACGGCCCGAAAAGGTTTCCGCCCCAGGAGCCTGTGCGGTCAGTGCGCCGGTGGTGTCATCCAGACGCGTCCGGACGGCTGCAACGCGGGGGAGGGCCGCGAGCACCGTGAACTTCTGCTTGGGTGTGAAGCTTGGCGCCTCCGGGTTGTAGCCCGATGGCCCGTTCTCAACCGCCCACACCCGGTCCATCGCGAGCCCCTCATTCGGGACCAGGGCGATCTGCTTCAGGGCCTCGGGTGTAAAGCCCTTGATAGGGTGGCGAAAGATCGCTGCAACATGACCGTTCATGGCGGAGCTTCTGACGGAATTCCAGGGCCTCTACAAGCTGGCCCGCCAGCGGTCAGCCCGGTGGCCTGTTGCTGATACCGCAGTTGCTTCCGCCGCTGTCGCATCCTTCGATCCTGATGTCCTGATTTCCACGTCCCCGCGCCTTTGCGTCGGCGGTCCACTCACTGCGCTTCTTGCAGATCTTGGTCGCCCGAACCCGTGAGCCGCTGGTGGGCGATGAGCGGCAGACCAGCGGGTCTTCGGCCTTCGGAGCCGCGGGGGCGCCGGTTACCGTGATGCCGGAAACCTCTGTCGTCTTCTGGGCGTCGCCAGTCTGCTGGGGATCAGCCGCCTGGGCTGTCGTGGCGAACAGGGAAACGATGGCGAGCGTTACTGCCAAGCGCATTTTCAGGTCTCGGTTCGAGGGTTGACCAGGAGTCACAATCGGGGACTGCGGACGTTTGGGCAAGCCCGGGACGGGCTCGTTTTCATACGTTTAGAGCGCGACGGGCGCTTGAACCGGTATCCACTTCAAGCTGTCGCGCTCTAGCCAAACTCGTCTTCGAGCGCGGCCAGCCGCGCGGCCTGGTCCTCGGCGATCAGCGGTTTGATCACGTCGTCCAGAGCGTCGCCTTCCATCACCTTGGCAAGATTGTAGAGCGTCAGGTTGATCCGGTGGTCGGTCACGCGTCCCTGGGGGAAGTTGTAGGTGCGGATGCGCTCCGAACGGTCGCCGGACCCGACCTGGCTCTTCCGGGCATCCGAGCGCGCGGTATCCAGGGCTTCGCGTTGCTGGTCGTACAGCTTGACCTTCAGCGCCTTCATGGCGCGGGCGCGGTTCTGGTGCTGCGACTTTTCCGACGACGTCACCACGATCCCACTGGGCAGGTGAGTGATGCGAACGGCGGAATCGGTCTTGTTGACGTGCTGTCCGCCGGCTCCTGACGAGCGATAGGTGTCGATGCGCAGGTCCTGATCGCGGATCTCGATCTCCACTTCCTCCGGCTCGGGCAGAACGGCGACCGTGGCCGCAGAGGTATGGATGCGGCCCTGGGCTTCGGTGGCCGGCACCCGCTGGACCCTGTGAACACCGCTTTCGAACTTCAACCGACCGAAAACGCCGTCGCCGGTGACGGCGGCCACGATTTCCTTGAAGCCGCCCATCTCGCCCTCGGAGAGGCTGTCGATCTCCACTCGCCAGCCCTGGGACTGGGCATAGCGCTGGTACATCCGGAACAGGTCGCCGGCGAACAGCGCCGCTTCGTCGCCACCCGTGCCGGCCCTGACTTCCAGAATGGCCGAGGCGTTCTCGTCCCGGTCTTTCGGGGCCAGCAGAAGGGCGACCTCGCGCTCCAGGGCGGGCAGCTTTTCCTTCAGCGCCTCCAGCTCGTCGCGCGCCATCTGGGCCATCTCGGGATCGCCGGCGGCGGCCATCTCCTCAAGTTCGGGGGCCTCGGCCTTGACGCGTTCCAACGCCATTACCGTGTCGGCCACCGGTTTCAGTTCGGCGTGCTCCTTGGACAGACGAACGATCTCGGCGCCGTCCTTGGCCGCGCCCATGCGCGCCTCGATCTCGCGGAAGCGTTCGAGCACCTGATCGAGTCGGGCCTGGGGAAGTCGCAAGGGGGTTGTCCTGAGGGCGGGGCGTGTCTCTAGCTCAGCAATGCCGCCACGACAATTTAGGTTATCATGATCCGACCAGACCGGGAGACCTGACATGCCAAACTATCACCCAGGCAACCGCGCGCTGCAGGACGCGTTCGGCAGTCGGGCCCTGGCCGATCGGTTGGCAGAAAAGCTGGGGCACACAGTGTTCAGCGAGGCTGATGCGACATTCATCGCCGCGCAGCCCTTCTTCTTCCTGGCCACAGCAGATTCCGACGGGCGACCGGACTGCTCCTTCAAGGGTGGCGCGCCGGGGTTCGCACGCGTCGTCGCCCCAGACCTGCTGGTGTTTCCCGACTACGACGGCAACGGCATGTTCAAGAGCCTCGGCAACATCCTGGCCAATCCTCATGTGGGACTGCTGTTCATTTCCATGACCGAGCGCCCGGCCCGGCTGAGGGTGAACGGCCGGGCTGATGTCGTCTCGGACGATCCCCTGATGGCGGAAATCCCGGGCGCGCAGTTACTGGTCAGGGTGACGCCAACCGACATCTTTCCCAACTGCCCGAGATACATCCCCGATTTGTCCACGGGCCGTGCGTCTTCGGATACGCCAAAGGCGGGCGTTACGGCTGACGAGCCGCGATGGAAAACCTATCCGGATTTCGCGGACGTGACCCCACCACGCCGTCGGCCATAGAAAAGGCTCCCTCCGTCGCCGGAGGGAGCCTCACCGCGCTGAAGCGCGACTGTTTCCTAGGCGCGGACGCCGGTCAGTGCGGCGTTGCCGAACATGCCGAGCTTCACGTTCCCGCTCATGTTGTCACCCTCGACCTTGGCCGAGAAGTCGAGCTTCATCGGCATTGGGCTGGTGATTTCGGTGTTCCAGGTCAGGGTGTCGCCGTCGACGGCGCCCGTGACTTCCTGCGAGCCCATGTCGCTGTCGACCTTGCCCGTGAAGGTGGCGCCGCTGGTGGCGATGGTGACGTCCATCGTGCGTGCGCCCATCGGCGTGTTGATTGTGATCTTCCAGTTGCCGTCTGCAGACATTTTCTAACTCCGGGGGAATGGTCCGCCACCTAAGACCGGAAGCGGCCGGTTTGCAAGAGTGACGCTGGCGTCACTTTTGTGATTTTGACTTGCTTCAGGAGATTGCGTTCCGCTCGGCGGCCCGGATCTCTGCCGCTCTGGCCTCGACCAGTTCCACGATGTGGTCGACCATCTGATCGTTGTCCATCTTGTGGGCGGCCTTCCCGGCCAGATAGACCATCCCCGCGCCCTTGCCGCCGCCGGTGAAGCCGATGTCCGTCATCAGGGCCTCGCCGGGCCCGTTCACGACGCAGCCGATGATCGACAGGCTGAGCGAGGTTGAGATGTGGGCCAGTCGCGTCTCCAGAGTCTCGACCGTCTTGATCACGTTGAAGCCCTGACGGGCGCACGAGGGGCAGGCGATGATGTTCACGCCCCGGTGACGCAGGCCGAGAGATTTCAGGATGTCGAAGCCGACCTTCACCTCCTCGACCGGATCGGCAGCGAGGCTGACGCGGATGGTGTCACCGATTCCGGCCCAAAGCAGCGAGCCTATGCCGATGGAGGATTTGACTGTGCCTGTCCGCAACGCACCCGCCTCGGTGACGCCAAGGTGCAGTGGGCAGTCGATGGCTTCCGCCAGCTGCTGATAGGCCGCTACGGTCATGAAGGGATCGGAGGCCTTCACGCTGATCTTGAACTCGTGAAAATCGTGATCCTGCAGGATGCGGGCGTGGCGCAGGGCGCTCTCGACCATGGCCTCGGGGCAGGGTTCGCCATACTGCTCCAGCAGATCGCGCTCCAGCGACCCCGCATTGACCCCGATCCGCATGGAGCACCCGTGGTCACGCGCGGCCTGGATCACATCCTTCACGCGCGCCGATGATCCAATGTTTCCCGGGTTGATCCGCAGGCAGGCGGCTCCGGCCTGGGCCGCTTCGATGCCGCGCTTGTAGTGAAAATGGATGTCCGCCACGAGCGGCACCGTGGCCGCCTTGACGATGGCCTTGAAGGCCGCCGTGGAGTCCTCGTCCGGGCAGGACACGCGCACGATGTCGCAGCCCGCGTCCGCCAGCTCGCGCACCTGATTGATCGTGGCCTGGGCGTCTGCCGTCAGGGTGTTGGTCATCGACTGCACGGTGATTGGCGCATCGCCGCCCACCTCCACATTGCCCACGCGGATCTTGCGGCTGGGCCTGCGATGGATCGCGCGCCAGGGGCGGACGGATGTGTGAGCTTCGGCGGTCATGATCCTGCGGAAATAGGGGGTTTCACCCGATTTCCCAAGCGGTGCGTCAAGGGATTGGCGGTTTCGCCACGACGGCCCGGGGCGGTGCAACGAGAGGCGGCGGCGTCGCCAGCTTGGAAGCCAGCACCTGCTGGGCTGGAAGAACACCGGTGGACCGGCCATAGACGAAGACCTGGATGTCATCGGCCTTGGAGACATCGAGTGTCAGACCGGCGACCTGCGGTACGCGGAACGCCTCGCCCTTTGCAAGCTGGCGAGCGAAGTAAACCGATCCATCGGCGCCGCGCAGGATCAGCGACGCGGGCTTGAGGGCCTGGACGGTGATGATCGAGGCCTGTCCCGGCGCGCCGGAGTCATAGACCTTGCCCTGTGGTGCGAAGACCGGGGGCAATGTCGTCAGGTCCATGGTTGATGTTTCGCCCGTCACAGGCGCGGGGCCGGCGGCCGCTGACTCGACTTTCAGGCCCATGGCGGCTGCAAGGCCCGGGGTTTCATAGGCCGGAGGTGTGGTCGACTCCACCGGCGCTGGCAGCGGCGCCCCCAACTGGACGACGCCGGCCTTTACCGAGCCAAGCGCCCTGGCGGTAGCCGCTTCAGGGGTCAGGGACGAGGGTGGCGCACTGGCGATCATGGCGCGCTGGGCAACGTTCCAGAGCACAATCGCGGCGACGATTACCAGACCCCCGATCAGAAAGGCCGCCACCCGGGGGTCACGTTCATCCAGCACGCCCACCGGCGCCTGGAGCGGCTGGTCAAGGACCGGGTCATCAGTCTTGAAACGTTCAACAGCCAGATCCGGGTCAAGACCAAGGCTTGTTGCGAACGCGCGGATGTAACCAATGGCGAAGGGGCGGGATGGCAGGGCGTCGAGGCGCATCTCCTCGATCGCTTCCAGATAGACCCGTCGCACCCGCGTATCGTCGGCGATCTGTTGCAGGGTCAGGCCGCGCTCCTCCCGCGCCGCCTTTAGCGCCTGCCCGAGCGTGGCATGCTGCAGCAAGGGGTCGATCGGCGTTGACGGCCCCGCGGCGCCCGGCGCCTCATGGGCTGCGGGCGCGTCGGCGGGCTCCGGCGCAGGACGGTTGAACAGGCTCCGCGCCCGCTCCCGGTCTGATCGTCCGGGCGACAGAGTAAAGGTGCGTTTGCCGGGCACGCGGGTCTGGAAAGCTCCATATGGACAGGGATCGACCCAACGCCCTGAGTATGGCGTGAGTCAGACCGCGACGTAGAGTCGACGCGCCAGGGTTTCTATTTCATTGCGCACGGAACCGGCGCCGGATTTCAGGAGGGCCGATACGCCACGGCGGGCCGCTTCGCGATCGCAGCCCAGAACCATCTGCTTGACGGGCCCGATACCGGCGGGCGGCATCGACAGGCGTTCAAACCCGAGGGCGACAAGCGCGAAGGCCTCCAATGGTCGTCCGGCCATTTCGCCGCAGACGCTGACCGGGGTGCCGGTTTCCGCGCAGGCCCGCTGGATCGCTTCCAGCGCCCGCAGCGCCGGGGGCGACAGGGGATCGTACCGGTCGGCCACCCGGGGGTTCCCCCGGTCTGCAGCGAACAGGTACTGCATCAGGTCATTCGTCCCGACGCTGACGAAGTCGGTCATCGGCAACAGGGCGTCTAGATGCCAGATCAGCGACGGCGCCTCGATCATGGCGCCCACGTCGAGCCGTGACGGGGCAGGGCGCCCGCGTCGCTGGGCCCAGGCTACTTCGGTTTCCACCAGGGCGCGCGCGGCGCGGAACTCATCCACATTGGCCACCAGCGGGAACATGATCCGCAAGGGTCGCCCGAGGGACGCGGCGATCAGCGCCCGCAGTTGCAGGCGCAACAGGGCCGGACGGTCGAGGCCCATGCGGATGGCGCGCCAGCCCAGGGCCGGGTTATCCTCGCGCTCGGCCTCCATGTACGGCAGCACCTTGTCGCCGCCGAGGTCCAGGGTCCGGAAGGTCACGGGCAGCCCAGCTGCGGCGTCCATTACCCGGGCATAGAGGTCGGTCTGCGCGGTCAGCCGCGGCATTTCCTCCGAGACCATGAACTGGAACTCGGTGCGGAACAGGCCGATACCCTCAGCGCCGGTGTCAGCCAGGCTTTCGAGATCTACGTCCAGGCCCGCGTTCATCAACAGCGTGACCTTCACCCCGTCGCGGGTGAACGCCGGCGTGTCCTTCAATTTGGCGAACTCGGCCTGCCGCTGACGGCGCACATCGATGCGCGCCTGGATGGCTTTCACCACGTCGGGCCGGGGGCGAAGATAGGCTTCGCCTGTCTCGGCGTCGACGATCACGGGATCGCCCTCGTTGACGCGATCGCGCAGGCCCTGCAGGCGGCCAACGCAAGGGATGTCCAGCGCCCGGGCCACAATGGCCGCGTGGCTGGCGGACGACCCCTCTTCCAGCAACAACCCGCGCAGTTTGGTGCGGTCGTATTCCAGCAGGTCTGCGGGACCCAGGTTCCGGGCGATCAGGACGGCGTTGGCCGGCAGTTCCCGCGCCACGCTGCCGGCTCCTGCCAGATGCCTCAGCAGTCGATCATTCAGGTCTTCCAGATCGTGCAGTCGTTCACGCAGATAGGGGTCGCGTGCCTGGCCGAGACGGGCCCGGTGCTCGGATCTCACCCGTTCGACCGCGGCCTCGGCGGTCAGGCCATTCTTCACAGCATCTTCCAGGTTCCGGTTCCAACCTGTTGAATGAGCGAACATCCGGTAGGATTCGAGAACATCGTAGGAGGCATCGACGAGACCGTGCTGACCCTCCAGCATCTGATCGATCTGCGCCTTCAATGCGGCCAGTGCATTGGCCAGGCGCTGCTCTTCGGCGGCGACATCGTCCGACAGCAATTGTGACGAAGCCACCGGGGGTTCGTGCAGCACGACCACGCCATAGGCCAGGCCCTCGGCGAACTTTGATCCGATCAATCGCTCGGGCCGCTTTGGCGACAGCTCCACGCCGTCGAGATCCTCGACGCTGATCAGTTCGCCAGAGGCCACCATCTCGGCCAGTACCATGGCGACGATCTGCAGATCCTCGACTTCATCCTCGGTGTAGGTGCGCTCGGTGCGGTTCTGGACTACCAGCACGCCGATCGCGCGTCCGCCGCGCAGCAACGGCACGCCCAGGAACGCGTGGTAGGGATCCTCGCCGGTCTCAGGGCGATAGGAGAAGGCCGGGTGCGCAGGTGCGTCGGCCAGGTTGAGCGGCCGCCCCTGCTTCATGATCTCGCCGACCAGGCCCTCGCCCGGCTTCATCCGGGTGACGTGGACCGCCTTGTCGTCGAGGCCTTCGGTGGCGAAGAACTCCATCTCGCCATTGGCGCGCCGCAGGTAGATCGAGCAGACCTCGGCCACCATCGACAGCGCGATGATGCGCACGACCATGTCCAGGCGCTGCTGCGCAGGCCCACCGCCGGCCAGCGCCTCCCGGATCTGCTTCAGCAGGCTCCGCTGCCCCCGCAGGGCGACCTGTGTGGCCGTACTTGGCGAAACGTCCTCCCGTTCTTTCGGCCTTCCTTAGCAGATCAATCTCGCAGAATAGAGATGGAATGCGTGGATGTGCCTCTTCGCCGTGAGCCTGCACGTCGATCAGGCATGGCGGAGCCCAGCAGTCCGTCCTAAATCGCAGATGTGAAAGACGAAGCCGAAACTCTTCCGCCCTTTACCCCGCCCGGCGTAGTTCCGCCTGATGAGCCGCTGCCGTTTTTCCACGCCCTGTGGAAGCTGATGGACAACCCGATCGAGTCCTGGCCCCGGGCCGTCTATGAGGAGCCGTATTTCCTGCGCGGCGATGACCGGCAGATGTTCCTCTATGCGGCTGACCCTTCGATGTTGAGGGATATCCTGCTGGACAAGGCCGAGGCCTTTCCGAAGGACTGGATGTTCGATCGTGTGACCAAGCCGGCTCTGGGTGAGGGTCTGCTGACGGCGCAGGGCGAACACTGGCGCTGGCAGCGGCGCGCGGCCGCGCCCGGCTTCCGGCCCGACACCGTGGCGGCCATGACGCCAGTGATGGTCGCCGCCGCCGAGGCCGCCCTGCAACGCTGGCGCGACCGGGGGGACGGCGCGCGCCTCGACATCGCCACGGAAATGACCGGCATCACCTTTCAGGTGATCCTCGACACCATGCTGTCCGGCGGCGACGGCATCGACGTCCCTGCCGCTGCGCGCATGATCACCGACTATCTGGAAACCCTGGGCAAGATCACGCCCGCCGATCTGATGCAGTGGCCCACCTGGACGCGTGTCGCCCTTGCCCCGCGCGGCTATCGGGCCATGGTGTCGCTGAAGGCCATGGTCGACCGCATGGTGGCCGCCCGTCGAAAGTCACCGTCGCGCGAGGATCTGGTGAACCTGCTGATGCAGGCGAAGGATCCGGAGACGGGACGCCAGATGGACGACGTGCTGCTGCGGGACAATCTGCTGACCTTCATCGGCGCGGGCCACGAGACCACGGCGCTGGCGCTGACCTGGTCTCTCTACCTGCTGGGCGCCCATCCGCCCACTGCCGCGCGGGTTCGCGCCGAGATCGCCGAGGTGGCCGGCGACGCCACAATCACCCCTGCGCACGTCGAAGCCCTGACCTTCACCCGTCAGGTGGTGCAGGAGGCCATGCGCCTGTATCCGTCCCTGCCGCTGATGAGCCGGATGTGCGCCGAAGATGTCGAGGCGGGAGGGCTGAAGGTTACAAAGGGCACGTTTGTCTTCATCCCGATCTACGCGATCCACCGCCATCGCCTGTTGTGGGATCAGCCGGACGTCTTCGACCCTGACCGTTTCAGTCCGGAACGCAGCGCCGGGCGCCACCGCTTCTCCTATCTGCCCTTCGGCGCCGGGCCCCGCGTCTGTATCGGCCAGGCCTTCGCCCAGACCGAAACCGTCGCCATCCTGGCCACCCTGATGCGCGGCGCGGTGCTTGAACCCGATCCCGGCCACAGGGTTCGGCCGCTGATGCGCGTGTCGATGCGGCCGCAGGGCGGAATGCCGATGACGTTGCGGCTGCTATAAGCGCGCGGGCTTGAGGTTCCGGACCGTCCGGCGCATCGTCCACTCAACAACAAGACAAGTCGGGGGGCGAAGAAATGCGCAAGTGGCTGGTGTTTGGCCTGGCGTGGGCTGTCATTTTTGCAGGGGCGTATCTGGCGCACTCCGTCCAGACGGCAGGCGGAACCACAGTTACCGAGGTGCGCATACCCGCCGGGGAGGGCGTGGTGGTTTCGGGTCTGCTCTACACGCCGTCGAATGCGACGGCGCAGACGCCGGCTCCGGCGGTTCTGGTCTCCCACGGCTATATCAATACCCGCGAAATGCAGAGCCCGTTCGCCATCGAACTGGCGCGGCGTGGATTTGTGGTGCTGGCCATGGATATGACCGGCCATGGTTACTCCGGCGGCATTGTCGGCACGGCCGATTTCGGCGGCCCGGCGGCGCTGCGCTGGCTGCGGAGCCTGCCCAATGTCGACAAGGCCAACATAGGCATGGAGGGCCACTCCATGGGCAGCGGGCCGGTGATGGCTGCCGCGGTCGAGGTTCCGGATGGCTACCGTTCCATTGTGCTGGAGGGGTCGACCCCGGGCCTGCTAGGCGCCAAGGCGCCGGCCAGTCCGAGAAACCTGGCGGTGGTGTTCGGCCAGTACGATGAGTTCGCGGGCTTGATGTGGGGCGTGCCCAAGGGCTCGCTGGTGGCCACCTCGCCCAAGCTGGCCAAGGTGTTCGGCGTCGCCGGTCCGATCGAGGTGGGCCGCATCTATGGGTCTGTCGCCGATGGGACGGCGCGCGTGCTGCTGAACCCGCCCATCACGCATCCCGGGGAACATTTCTCCGAGGCCGGGGTCAGCGGTGCAGTAGAGTGGTTCCAGAAAACTCTCCCGGCGCCCCGGGCCATGGCTTCAAACAACCAGGTCTGGATCTGGAAGGAGATCGGCACCCTGATCGCTTTCGTCGGCATGGTGTGGCTGATCCTGGCGACCTTCGACCTGTCGTTGGGCCTGGGAGCCTTCGCGAAGCTGAACGAGACGGCACAACCTCTCGCCGAACGCCGCAACGGGCGCTGGTGGCTGAGCTTGCTGATCACGGCGGCGCTTCCGGCGCTGACCTACTTCCCGCTGATGAAGGTGGGGCAGGTGTTCTTCCCGATGCCGCCATTCCCGCAGTGGATCCAGAACCAGCTGCTGGTCTGGGCCCTGGGAACCGCGCTGATCGGTTGGCTGGTTGGTCTGCTGATGAAGCGCGGCAAACCCGCCTTTTCCAACCGTTGGGCGCTTTCGGCGGGGGCGGCGCTGGCCACCATGGCTGTGGCCTATCTGTCGCTGGTGATCGTCGATGCGGTGTTCAAGGTGGACTACCGGATCTGGGTGCTGGGGCTGAAGCCGCTGGATGCGACACGGGCTTTCCAGTTGCCGGCCTACCTGGTGCTGTGGACGCTGTTCTTCCTGGTGTCCTTGCGCGCGCTCGCCACCGATCTGGCCGTGAAGGGCGAGGGGTTTGTCGCCGCCCTGGGCTGGGCCAAGGTCGCCATGGCCGGCGGGTTTGTGGCGCTTGTGGCCTGGCAGTACGCGACCCTGTTCTCCACCGGTCTGCTGGCGACGCCGAAGGAGCCGCTGAACGTGATCGTGGCGATCCAGTTCATCCCGCTGCTGGCGGTGGTGGGGGTGATCGCGGCGTTCACCTACCGGCGTACCAATTCCTATGTGCCGGGCGCTTTCATCTGTGCGCTGCTGATCAGCTGGTATGTCACGTCCGGCACCGCCAACCACTGGCAGCCAGGGTTTGAGCCGCAACTGCCGGGCGCTAGCGCGCGGCGGTGATCCGGTATGCGCATCGGCGCGCGCCGGCCAGGATGTGATCGGTACGTTCGACGCTCACATCCGGCCCCAGGGCGTCGCGGAACACCTGAAGCTCTGCGCGGCAAAATCCCTGGCAGGCGGCCGCCGCCGCACAGATGGGGCAGTGGTTCTCCACGAGTTGGAAGCCGCCGCCCGGGTCTGGCGACCAGTCGGACATATAGCCTTCCGCCGTCCGAAGCTCGGCCAGGCGGGCGACGCGGGCGCCGAGGCTCGGCAGCGGCGCCAGCGCCTGGATATAGGATCGCGTGGTTACGGCCTCACGCCGGGTGATCAGCCGGTCGACGCCGGCTTCGCCGAACTCGGCGCGCACCGCGTCCAGCATCTCGAGAGTCAGCTGGGCGTGGGTGTCGGGGAAACGCGCCTGCGCTGCGGCTGTCAGCGACCAGATCCGCCGCGGCCGGCCTACGCCACGCCGCTCATCGGCATGGTCGACCAGGCCCTCGGAGACAAGGCGCTCCAGATGTTGCAGGGTGGCCTGACGGCTGATCGCCAGGGCTCCGGCCAGCGCCAGGGTTTCCGCCGGTCCGCGGGTCTTGAGCTGGAACAGGATACGGTCGGTGGGCGTGTTCATTTGACAATGATATTGTTGCAAATCCAGTCGGGCGGGTCTAGTCAAATTTGACATGAGTGATGTTGTCAAACCGAAGGATCCCGCCAACAGTTGGGCCAACCTGCTGGCCGAGGGGCGCGCGCCGCGGTTCCTGCTGATCTGTCTGGGTGTCTGGCTGAACGCCGCTGACAGCCTGGTCACGGCCACCATCATGCCCAATGTAGGCGCCGATCTGGGTGGATACGCCTACTTCGCCTGGGCGACAGCCGGGTTTCTGGTGGGCGCGATCATGGCCGGAGCCAGCGCCGGACGCTTGTCGGAGCTGTTTGGCCTGCGCCTGGCGACCGCGCTGGCGGGCGTCATTATGGCGGTGGGTTGCGTCATGAGCGCTCTGGCGCCGGACATCACCACCTTTCTGGCCGGACGTGTGATCCAGGGGCTGGGCAGTGGCTGGATCTCGGGGTTCGCCATGGTCGCTATCGCGCTGCTGTTCCCGGAGCGTCATCTGGCCCGGGTGTTCGCGGCTGTGACGTTTGTCTGGGGTGTGGCGACGGTGCTGGGGCCTCTGGTCGGCGGCCTGGTGGTCGAAACCCGCGACTGGCGTGATGTGTTCTGGCTGTTTGCAATTCAGGCGGCCGTCTTCGCCGTTGCGGCGCCGTTCCTGCTGGCCGGATCCGCGAAGGGGCAGGGCGGTCCGGGGATCCCCTGGATGCAACTGAATGTCCTTGCCGTGGGCGTCGGCGCGATTGCCGTGGCCAATATCCTCAGCGAGCCAGCCGCCGCCGTTGGGCTGGTGCTGGCGGGCTTCGGTGTTCTGGCGCTGGTGATCTGGCTGGACGGCCGGGCCAGGGTTCGGCTGTTGCCAAAGGGCTCCGGTGATGTGCGGACTGTGGTCGGCGCGGGCTATCTGGCCATGTTCGCCATGACTGCAGCCACCATGGGTTTCGGCATTTATGGCCCGCCGATCCTGCAGCAGCTTCGCGGGTTTTCGCCGCTCTGGGCCGGTTACGCCATCGGGGCCGAGGCCATGGCCTGGACCATCGCCGGGATCGCGGTCGCCGGGGTCACCGGGATCTGGGACGGCCGCTGGATCCGTATCGGCGCAGCCTGCCTGATCGCCAGCCTGGCGGTCCTGACCTGGAGCATGGCCGATGGCCCGCTTGCGTGGGTTTTGGTGGGCGGATCGTTGATGGGCGTGGCCTTCGGGTTTTCCTACGCCTTCATGACGCGGCGGATCATGGCGGCGCTGTCAGACGAGGACCGGGCCATCGGTTCGTCTGCTGTCTCCGCCGTCCGACAGACCGGCGCGGCGGCCGGAGCTGCGATTTCGGGCGTGGCTGCCAACATGGCGGGCTTCTCGCAGGGACTGACGGAGGCCAGTGCGCGATCGGCCTCGCTATGGGTCTTCGCCTCGGTGATCCCGATCGCCCTGATCGGCGCCTGGGCGGCGTTCCGGATGACGGCGGCGACGGCCCGGGACTAATCCCCCGCCGGACGCCAGAGCGGTTCGACAGCGATCAGCAGGACGACGACGTTGAAGATGGCATTCGATGCGTTGCCGAACGCAATGGAGCCAGCTCTATCCAGGAGAAACCAGGTCAGTACTCCCGTCTGAACGGTCTTTCGCACGCCCATCTCGCCCTGAGACTGGCGCAGTTCCCGGCCAGCGTGTGAACTTCGAAATGGCGCGCATAAAGTTGTCTTCAGGAAGCTGGCATGGCACGCTTCCTGCCGATCTCCCGGAGGGCCAAGCAATGCCACTGCCAAATCCCGTGATCCTGGTGCCCGGCATAACCGCGACCGACCTGCGCGATCTCTATGAGTTCCCGCCGCAGTTGATCTGGTCGCTTACCCGCACTGAATACAATCGCGCGGGCCTGCATCCACAGGATACGCGCTACGAGGGCGAACTGCCGGCCCAGGTGAGGCCCGATCAGGTTTTTGACATCGCCTACAAGGAGATGGTGCTGGATCTGCGCCACGACCTGACGGAACGCGCCGATCAGCCGGTGCCGGTCTACATCTTCGGATACGATTGGCGTCAACCGCTGGAGATATCCCAGGTCCAGCTGCGGGCCTTCATCGACGAAGTCATCAACAAGACCGCACTTACGCGCCACTACTTTGCGGACGGTTACGCGCAGCGGCGCAAGGTCAACCTCGTCGGACATTCCATGGGCGGTCTGGTGATCGCCGGCTATCTGGCAGGGGCCGGCGTCAAATCGCCGGTTGAGCGCGTCGCTACGATCGCAACACCCTTCAAGGGGTCATTTCAGGCCGTCGAGAAGATCGTCAAGGGGACGATGAACCGTCGCGAGCGGGAGGCTTCCAGGCTGACGCCCGCGCTCTACCACCTGCTGCCCAGCTTTACCCGGGGCGTCACGATTGATGCGGCGCTGCCTCAGACCGACATGTTCGATGAGCGCCTGTGGCAGGCCAGCGTGGTGGACACCATCGGCGAGGCGCTGCGGCTGCGGGGCTCGGGCGCGCCAGCCGACGCGGCGCAGATTCTCCGGGACATGCTGGCCCAGGCCAGGGCTCACCGCGCCTCGGTCGACGGGCTCAATCTGGCGAATTGCGGGCTCACGACAGACGACTGGCTCTGCATCATCGGCATCGGGGACAAGACCCAGGTCGCCATGGACATCAAGCTCGATAAGGGCGCGCCCAGGTTCGTCCTGGACGCGCCGGGCATGATAGACAAGAAACCGACCCGCGGCTGGCGCACTGGGGACGGCACAGTTCCCTACGAAGGCGCGCTTCCCAACTTCCTGCAGGAAGCCGACACCGTCATCCTCTCCAACAAGGATTTCGGGCCGCTGGAACTCAAGGACAAGCTGCTCGATGCCGTAGCCGCGCTCCACGGCATCCTGCCCAACATGAACAAGCTCCAGAGCATGCTGGTGACGCACCTGCGGTAGGGTTTGGCGAAGTGCTTCCACCTCGGGCAGGCGCAAGTCAGACGCTACGACGTGGGGCCAGGTCCTGGCCGGCCAGGCTTGTGCACTTTCACCCAACCCCCTCCTGAGACTCTGTAGCTTCACAACTGCAGCTTCCCCGGTCCGGCTCGGATGGACAACCTATTGAGAGCTCGCAGCTAAAGCTGATCCAGCCCGTACGCAGCGTGCAGGGCGCGAACCGCCAGCTCGGTATAGGCCGCGTCGATCAGGACGCTGATCTTGATCTCCGACGTCGAGATCACCTGGATGTTGACGCCTTTTTCGGCCAGGGCCTGGAACATCGATTTGGCGACGCCGGTATGGCTGCGCATGCCGACGCCGATCACCGAGACCTTGGCGACGTCATCGTTCACCTGCACGTCCTCGAAGCCGATCTGCGGCTGGGCGGCGCGAACGATTTCCACGGCGCGCTGGGCGTCGCGCTTGCCGACGGTGAACTCCATGTTGGCTGTGTCGGCGGTGCGGGCCTTGGACTGGACGATCATGTCCACGTTTACATTGGCGTCGGCCAGGGCGCCGAAGATCGTTGACGACACGCCCGGATGATCCGGCAGTCCAAAGAGGCTGATCTTCGCCTCGTCGCGGCTGTAGGCCACGCCGCTCACGATCCGCTTCTCCACGATGTCCTCCTCGTCGCACACGATGGTGCCCTGGCCCGGCGCTTCGCCCGGCTCGACAAAACTCGACAGCACCCTGAGGGGCACCTTGTAGGCCATGGCCAGCTCGACCGAGCGGGTCTGCAGCACCTTGGCGCCCAGCGACGCCATCTCCAGCATCTCTTCGTACGAGATCCGCGCAAGCCGGCGGGCCTTGGATTCGATCCGTGGGTCGGTCGTGTAGACCCCGTCCACGTCTGTATAGATGTCGCAGGGCGCGCCAAGCGCCGCCGCAATCGCCACGGCGCTGGTGTCAGAGCCACCCCGGCCCAGCGTTGCGATGCGCCCGTCGCGCGTGACGCCCTGGAAGCCGGCGATCACCGCGACCTGACCGGCGTCCAACGCCGCGCCCAGCTTTTCGGGCGGAATGTCGTCGATGCGCGAGCGGCCATGGGCGTCGTCCGCGATGATCGGAATCTGCCAGCCCATCCAGGAGCGGGCGGGAACGCCCATGTTGCGCAGGGTCATGGCCAGCAGGCCAGCGGTCACCTGCTCGCCGGAGGCCACCACCACATCGTATTCATCATCGGATGACGGCAGGCCGGGGGCCGCGGCGCCGGCGCGATCGGTCCAGGCCACCAGCTCATTGGTCTTGCCCGACATGGCCGAAACCACGACGGCGACCTGGTGGCCGGCCTGCACTTCGGCGTTCACCAGTCGCGCCACGCGGCGGATGCGTTCCAGGTCGGCCACCGAAGTGCCGCCGAATTTCATGACCAGCCTGGACATGGGCTCTGGCTACGTACCCTCATTGCTTCGCCCCCGGAGGGCGGAGCCTTCTAGCGACGGTGACGCCGCGCTGCAATGTCTCCGGCCTTTGGACATGCGCCGCGCGGTTGCTAGAAGGGGGCATGAGTTCGCCCGACGCCGCCCGTTCCAGCATCGATCCTGCCGAGGTCGAGCGCTTCTCGCGCATCGCCGCCGAATGGTGGGACCCCCGAGGCAAATTTGCGCCCCTGCACAGGTTCAACCCGGTTCGCCTGGCCTTCATCCGTGATCAGGCGCTGTATCGCTTCCGGCGCGACGCCAACGCACGCCGGCCGTTTGAGGGCCTGCGGCTGCTGGACATCGGCTGCGGCGGTGGCCTGTTGTCGGAGCCGATGACTCGCCTGGGCTTCCAGGTGACGGGCGTGGACGCCTCCGAGCGTAACATCGGCACCGCGTCGGCGCATGCGGCGGAGCAGGGGCTATCCATCGACTACCGCGCCTCCACAGCCGAGGCCCTGGTTGCGGCCGGTGAGCCGCTCTTCGATGTGATCCTCAATATGGAGGTGATCGAGCATGTGGCTGATCCGGGTGAATACCTGCGCTCCTGCGCCAGTCTGTTGAAGCCCGGCGGCCTGATGATTGTGGCCACGCTGAATCGTACGCTCAAGGCGATGGCTCTGGCCAAGGTGGGCGCGGAGTACATTCTGCGCTGGCTGCCCATCGGCACCCATGACTGGAACAAGTTTCTGACGCCTGACGAGCTGCGTGGTTTCCTGACCTCGGAGCCGGTGACCGTGGACGGCCCTTACGGTGTGGTCTTCAGCCCGTTCACCGGGAAATGGACGGAATCCAGTGATGTCGGCGTGAACTACATGATGACGGTGGTACGCGACGCGGCCTAAGTCTGCGTCCGACGAGGAGTTTCGATGCCATCTCTGCGCGTGCTCAATCACGCTTTCCGCGCCTGGCGGCGCAATCGCGCCTGGGCCAAGCATGAGCCCGAGACGCCGTTCCTCGCCGACCTGCTGTCGGGCGCGCCGACCTGCCTGCACGTGGGCGCCAGCGATGGCCGGCATTCCTATGTGATGACCCAGGTGGCGCCCAAGGCTGTGATCTATGCCTTCGAGCCCTCGGCCTTTGCCTTCGAGGTGCTCAAGCTCGGCATCGCCTGGCACCGCATGGGCAAGCAGGTCACGGCCGTCCACGCCGCCGTGGCGGACAAACCGGGCGAACTGATGCTGGTTACGCCCAAGAAGTCATCCGGTCGCATGGGGCGGGCCTATGCCTATGTCGCCGAGACGAAGCCGAATGGCCCGGCCAGACCCGATCTCGAAGACACCGGCATGGAAACCCAGATGACCCGGGCGGTCACGCTGGACGCCTTCTGCGCCGACCACGCCATTGACCGCGTCGATTTCATTCGCATGGACATCGAAGGGGCCGAGCAAAGAGCGCTGGAAGGCGCCGCCGTGATCCTCGATCGTGATCACCCCCATGTCCTGCTGGAAATCCATCCGCCGATGCTCCAGGCCCGGTTCGGCGGATCCGGCGAAGCGGTGGTCGATCTGTTCCTCAAGCGCGGCTACCGCATGTTCGCGCTTGACGGCGTCCGTCTCGAGGAGCGCACCACCCTGGTCGCGGACCTGCCCTGGAAGGACTACTTCTTCATCCACCCGTCGCGCGCGGCGCGGCTGCCTGATGGCGTGTTCAAGGCGCGGATGGCGGCGTGAACGTCGACAAGCTCGACGGGCTGATGCTCTTCGACGGGGTCTGCAATCTTTGTTCGGGATCGGTCGCGCTCGCGATCCGGCTGGATAAGAAGCAGGCGCTGAGGTTCACGCCCCTTCAGTCACCGTTCGGGAACGTACTGGCGGCTCGCTACGGGTTGAACCTGGAAAACCCTGACAGCTTCATTTTCTTCGATAAAGGCCAGGCGCTTCAGGGGTCGGATGCGCTGATTGCGCTGGCGCGTCGCCTCGGGCGCCCGTGGTCCCTTGTCGCCGTCTGTCGCGTCCTGCCGCGAAGCTGGCGGGACGCCGCCTATCATCTGCTGGCCCGGAACCGCTATCGCCTGATGGGCAAGCGGGACAGTTGCATGACGCCAACACCAGCGCAAAGGGCGCGGTTTCTGCTCGATGTTCCGGATTGAGGGACTCGGCGTCTCAAAGCCATGACCTCATGGGTAATGGCCACGCCTCTACCAGCTGAACTAGGTTTCCCGCCAACACGGGAGAACAACATGTCCGGTTTCTGGCGCGCCTGGTTCATGAGCTGGTGCCTTTCCATCGGGGTTTTCGGGATCGTACTGGCCGGCGGGGCGTTTGAATCCACCAGTGGGCCGGTCAGCCTCCTGTTCTCCCTGCTGCAGGGGCCCAGCGAGATCGTCTGGAACGCGCCCATGCGGTTCAGCCTCGGGGTGATGGGCGGCGTCTCGATCGGCTGGGCAGTGATGTTGACGCTGGTGGTGCGTGCGGCGATTGCGGCAGGAGAGGCGGGCCGGCCGCTCTGGAATGCGGTTTCAGCCGGGATGGCGGCGTGGTTTGTCATCGACGGCATCCTCTCGGTCGCCACCGGTTTCGCCATGAATGTGGCGCCCAACACCTTGCTGGCCGGCATGTACCTCGTCGGCCTCATCGGAAGCGACGCTCTCAGGCGAACGGCGTAGGCCAGAGCCCGGGCTGCGCTGATCGGCGGAGTCCCGCCGATGACTTGCCAGGTAATTGCCCGGCTCTCGCATGGGCCTGACTGTCAAATTCAAGACACCCAAGGAGACGACCTGTGGCCGCTGAATCTTCCCCCATCGAGATTGTCCGCCAGTTCATGAAGCTCATGGAGCCCCTGAACTATGATGAAGCCCTGAAACTCGTCTCGGCCGATTGCGAGTACGTCAATCCGCCGCCCATCGGCACGGTTCGCGGACCGGCCGGCATTCGCGCCGTGCTTGAGCCGTTTTTTGGACCGACCACCGAGAACGAGTTCCGCGTCCTGCGCTCTGCCGAGTCTGGCCCGGTTGTTCTTCTGGAGCGGCTTGACCGGCACCTGTTCGGCGACAAGTGGGTGGAACTGCCCGTCACCGGCGCCTACGAGGTCCACAATGGTGTGATCACCTACTGGCGCGACTACTTCGACTACGCGACGATCGCCGGACAGCTTCCGACGGGATAGGGCGGCCCGAAAGCCGCCCGACTGGTTGTCAGGCCTTGGCTTCGGCCGCCGCATGCGCCGCTGCCGCGGCCGCCATCATCTTCTCGAAGGCGCCGCTGCGGATGAGTTCGCGGCGCTCTTCAAGACCCCGGTGCAACTCCACCAGCACCCTGGCGGCGTGTTCATTGGTCTGGATCGCCGCCCAATAGGCGGCGACGTTGGCGTTGGCCGGGATGGGATTGTCCATGCCCGTGGTCTGCAGCACGTTCTCGACCATGAACAGGCCGGGCACGATCGCGCAGTCGGCCATGGTCAGGCGGCCCGAGCAGGCGAAGCCGTCCTTGCCGATCATCCGGTCCAGGGCCTTGATGTTGCGCACCACCTGGCCGCCCAGCAGGTCGACGATGCCCTGGTTGCGGGTGGCAGCCCGGCCCTGGGCGGACAGCATGAACATGTTGTTCATCAGATAGATGTCGCCGATCCGGGCCAGGGTGCGGATGTGCGCCGTCTCACGCGGCGTGGCGCCCAGCATCGAGGGTTCGGGATAGATCTCCTCCAGATACTCCGCGATGACGTCGGACTCCGGCATCAGGTCACCGTCAATATCCAGCACCGGGATGCGGCCAATGGGGTTGGTCTCGCGAAATTTCGGCATCCCGAAATCCGCCGGCCGTTCCAGCGTGATGTCGGTAATGCCCTTGGCGTAGATCTGCAGGCGCACGCGGGCGGAATAGGGGCTCAGGTCCCCGGAATAGAGCTTCATCATGGTCAGGCGTTCCCCAGCGCGGCGGGTGAAGTGATGCGCCCGGTTGGCCCGGGACGTTTCCGTCGCCGACCCTAGACGTGATACCCCGGCGCCTCAAACTGATGTTATCTGGCCGTTCTGCGATGGAGGCTTTGAATGACCGCCTGGGCGTCCGGTAACCTTTCGATCACCGGCGGCCATCTGACCTATCACCGAACGGGCGGGGGCGGCCCTGCGCTGGTACTGTCGCATGGCCTGACTGACAACGGCCTCTGCTGGACCCGGTTGGCGCGCGCACTGGCGCCCGACTTCGACGTGATCATGCTGGATGCCCGCGGGCACGGGCAGAGTTCGAGAATCCCTCCGGGCGATCCGGGTGAGCCAGGCGAGGACATAGCCGAAGCGATCGATCTGCTGGGCCTGAGGTCGCCCATCGTTATGGGCCATTCGGTCGGCGCCCGCGCCACGGCCATGTTCGCCGCCGCCCATCCCGGCCGGGCCGCCCGGGTGCTCCTCGAAGATCCGCCGTTGGCGCCGCTCGCCGACCCCGCCGACCCCGCCGCCGCCGAACGACGCCGCACGCGGTTTCGCGAGCACGTAGGGAAGTTTCGCACAATGTCGCCTGATGAAATCACGGCCATGGGCAAGGCCCAGTCGCCCGGCTGGCACGCCGACGATTTCCCCGCCTGGACGCTGTCAAAGCAGCAGGTCGACCCCGAGGCCATGCCGGACTACCGCACGCCCTGGCAGGAGACCTTCGCAGCGATCACGGCGCCCACCTTGTTGATCCACGCCGATCCGGCCCTGGGCGGCCTCATCACGCCTGAGCTCGCGGCGGAGGCGATGCGCATCAACCCCGGCATCCGTGCGGTCCAGATCCCCAACGCCGGGCACAACACCCGCCGCGAGAACTTCACCGGCTATCTGGCGGCGGTGCGGGGGTTCCTCGGGGAAATATAGGCACGGTTCCGCGCTCGGCGGCGCTGGCGCCCGTCGCGCCAGCCGCATCCATCGGACCGAGGAACAACCCTTTGCGGTCCATTATGCTCACCCGGCTGGATACTGTCCGGTTCAGGACCTGCCGAACGCCTCCATCCGGACCCAGTCGTTGAGTTCGAAGCTCCACGCCGCCAGTTCGACGTAGCCATGGCCGCCTTCTGTCATGAAGGCCTCGACCTGCGTCCGCAACGTCTCGGGGTTGTGGGCCGCAACCTCCCGCGGGGCATCAGGTTTGCCCCCGTCGCGCCAGCCGCGCAGGGCGTAGGCGGCGTCGTAACCCTTCAGCGGTTCCATGCCTTTTGATCCCAGTTACGGTCCGGTGCGACGCCGACGACACAATCGACCCATCTATCGAAACCATGACCAATCGCTAACGAACGTTTGTCTTGAACCGTTCGTTACTGACCGCAGTTCAGCCTGCCCACAACAGAAGATCGCGGCGGCGCGGAGACGACCCAAGGGTTTGCCGGCGACGGGATGGGCCGCCATCGATGCGGCCACTCGCGGTCACACCGAACATGCGCCGACCATGGCTGACCATCCTGAGCAGGTGGTCCGCCGCACCAGCTTTATCTCCGGCGCTCACCATGGCTGGCGCATCTCGGCCTGGCTACGGAAGGAAGAACGCCGTGGCCGCGGCGAATCCGATCACCACCAGCCACGGTGGCAGCTTCGCAATGGCCAGAAACACATAGGCAGCGGCTACCAATGCCCAGTCGGCGGGACGTCTGACAGCCGTCATCAGAACCGGATCCCAGAGCGTCGCAGCCAGCACGCCGACAACCGCAGCGCCTACCCCTGCCGACAGCGCCCGCGCCCAGGCCTGTGCGCGAATCCGCTCCCAGTAAGGGAGCGCGCCCACCACCAGCAGCAGGCCGGGCAGGAACGTGGCGAACAGGGCGATCACGCCGCCCACAGCGCCGCCTGGCCCGTAGCCCTGGGCAGCGCCGACAAAGCCCGCAAAGCTGAACAGAGGCCCAGGCAAGGCCTGCATCACGCCATATCCGGAAAGGAAGGCTTCGGTGTTCAGCCATCCGCGCCCCACAGCCTCCCGCTCCAGTAGCGGCAGTATGAGGTGATCGCCGCCGAACGTCAGCGAGCCCACCCGGTAGAATACGCTCGCCAGCCCAAGTCCAGGATTGGCCAGGACGCTGGCCAGGACAGGCAATCCGATCAGCAAAACGGCGAAAAGGCCCAGCGCGATGGCGCTGCCGCCGGCCTCGGGCCCGGGCTTATCGGAGCCTCCGGCGCCGACTTCGGTGGGTTCTCTCAATAGCCACAGTCCCGCCAGCCCGCCCCCGAGCAGAACGCAAATCTGGGCAAGGGGACCGGTGGCGACGATCAGGCCCAGACACGCACCGATGGCCAGGCCTGCACGCACCGGACCTACAGCCAGGGTCCGGGCCATCTGCGCCACGGCCTGAATCACGACGGCGGCCACGGCGATCATCAGCCCGTGCATCCAGCCGTCGCCAATATGTCGGGTAATGTCAGGCAGAAACACCGCCAGCGCGATCATCAGGCTGGCCGCCGGCAGGGTGAAGCCCGCCATCGCGGCCAGCGCTCCGGCGACGCCAGCCTGTCGAAGGCCGATGGCCATGCCGACCTGGCTGGACGCGGGACCCGGCAATAGATGGCAGAGCGCCACGAGGTCGGCGAAGCCAGCCTCGGAGATCCATCCCCGCTTCTGGACAAACGCACGGTGGAAGTATGCCAGGTGCGCTGCCGGACCGCCAAAAGTCGTCAGCCCCTGGATCAGAAACGCCAAAAAGACCTCAAAGGCCGTGGCGGTCTTCGTGGGAGAAGGGGCTTCCATGACGCCTAGATGGAAGGGCACGGCGACGATGTCGACCCGTTTCGCCGATAAGGGCTTTCCTCCGCTATCTGAACGGCGATAAGAATTCAGTACAACTCACGAAGACCAAGGGGAAACGCCATGAAAGCTGCTGTCCTGCGCGAAGTCGGCAAGCCGCTCCAGATCGAAGACGTCCAGATCAACAAGCCCGGCCCGCACGAAGTGCTGATCCGCACAAAGGCTGCCGGCGTCTGCCACTCGGACCTTCATTTCATCGAGGGCAAGTATCCCCATCCGCTGCCCGCCGTGCTGGGTCACGAGAGCGCGGGCGTCGTCGAGGCGATCGGGTCGGAAGTGCGCACTGTCAAGGTGGGTGACCACGTGATCACCTGCCTATCGGCCTTCTGCGGCCACTGCGAGAGCTGCCTGACCGGCCGCATGAGCCTCTGTGTCTCGTCCGACACCAAGCGCGGCAAGGAAGACGAGCCGCGCCTGTCCACGCCGACCGGACCCATGCTGCAGTATCTGAACCTGTCGTCCTTCGCCGAGCAGATGCTGATCCACGAGCACGCCTGCGTGGCGATCCGCAAGGATATGCCGCTGGACCGAGCCGCGCTGATCGGCTGCGGCGTCATGACCGGGGTTGGCGCGGTGATTCACACCTCCAACGTTCGCCCTGGCGACACAGTCGCGGTTATCGGCTGTGGCGGCGTGGGTCTTGCCGCCATCAATGGCGCCGCGATCGCCGGCGCGGGCCGGATCATCGCCATCGACATGTCGCCGGGCAAGGAGAACCTGGCCAAGTCAATGGGCGCCACCGATTTCGTCATGGGAGGTCCGGATGCCGTGAAGGAGGTCATGGACCTCACCGGTGGCGGCGTGCAGCACTCCTTTGAGGCCATTGGTCTGTCTGTCACCGCCGAGCAGTCCTTCAACATGCTGCGCCGTGGCGGCACGGCCAACATCATCGGCATGATCCCGGTCGGCCAGATGATCAGCCTGATGGGCGCCGCCTTCCTGGGCGAAAAGCGCATCCAGGGTTCGCTGATGGGCTCAAACCGCTTCCCGGTCGACATGCCCCGCCTGGTGGACTCCTACATGGCCGGCAAGCTGCACCTGGACGACATGATCTCGCGCCGCATCCGACTGGACCAGGTGAATGAGGCCTTCGAGGAAATGAAAACCGGCGCCGTGGCGCGCTCGGTGATCGTGTTCGACTGATCCGACGGCCTGATCGAGTTTGTGGAACGCCCGGCCGCAGGTCGGGCGTTTCATTTTGGCGCCTATCCTGCCTGCTTCGTCTGCAGTGATTTGAGATAGATAATGATCGCCTGCACATCGTCAGGCTCGAACCGAAACTCGGGCATCAACGGGTGGCCAGTCAGGATGCCCTCGGCCAGCGCTTCCGCCAGGACTTCCGGGTCATAGCGTTTGTGCAACTCGCGAAATCTGGGCGCGGCAGGTACACGGCTATCTCCCGTGCTGGAAACCGCATGACAGCCACCGCAATGGCGACGGACCAGGGTTTCCCCTCGATCAGGTGTCGCTGCCGAAACAGATGCTGACGTGGCCCCAAGCAGGCCGCCCAGAACCAGGCCCATGAGTTTCTGCGAATACAACATGACCTGAGTGAACCCTGGCCCCGGGTTCGACGCCTTGAGCCAGGTCAAACCGTTGGTGCTCAACGGGATTTCGGCCGCATCACCAGCCACGGCGTCGGCCGCTGCCGCCATTCCCAGACCGTCAGCAGTTGGTCCAGGTGGTTCAGGTCCTTGACCCACTCTGGCGGCTCATAGGCCTTGAAGTCCTGATCCACGCGCTGAATCTCGTGGGTGGGCGAAAACCGCTCCATCAGGGTGGCCAGCGTCCCGGGCCGATAGACGTCGTGGGTTTCGACGATGATATTCATGCCCGCCAGTGCGGGCCCCCGCGCCGGATCGAGTATGTCAACCTCGGCGCCTTCGGCATCCACCAGCACCAGTGCGCGCCGGCCGGCAAATTGCTGGAAGTCCTCGGGCCGCAATTCACCGCCAATGACCACACGCTCCGCGACGCCATTGTTCGCGGCCATGCCCGCGCAAGCAGCGCGGGCCGTTTCCAGAATGTCAAAGGCGTAGATGGTCGTCCCGGGCATCCGCCGGGCCAGGCCCACCGCGTAGTAGCCCTCGGCGCACCCCACATCGATCACGCAGTCGAGGCCTTCGGCGATGAAGTCTTCGAAATAAGGATGCAGCTCTGATTCATAGACCCCCAGCAGGCGCGCGATCAGCGCGCCTTCGGTGGCCGTATCGACATACTTCATCCCAGCGAATGGCCCGCCGGACACAGTAGTCCCACCGGAGTGGGCAATGAAGGTCTGGGCCAGCGCAATGGACCGCCACATGGCGGTAAGCCGCAGGATCCCGTTCAGTTGTTCAATGGTCGGCACGCCGTCCCAGCCGGCGACACGATCGCGGATCATCCGGGCGGCCCGTTCGCGGGGCGTCTCGCCGGGCGGGTTGCTCACAGCCGGTCCGTCATTGCGTCGCCGGGAGCAGGTCCAGGGCGCGATCCGCAGGCCGGCAGAGGGCGACGCCCCTCGGCGATACCACGATCGGCCGTTCGACCAACTTCGGGTCTGCCAGCATGGCGGCGATCAGGACCTCATCGCTCACGCCAGGTCGGGTCAGGCCCAGGGTTTCGGCCTCGGTGCCCCGAACGCGCAGGATATCCCGGGCGGAGACGCCCATGCGGGCCAGCAGGTCCCGAAGCTGCGCCTTGGTCCAACCGGTCTTCAGGTACTCAACCACGACAGGCTCCACGCCATGCTCGCGCAGCAGCGCCAGGGTGTTGCGCGAGGTTCCGCAGCTCGGATTGTGATAGATGGTGACGTCGCTCATGTCGTTTTGAATAGCCGCATGCACGGACTTCACCAAGTAAAGGCGCGGGTTCCCGCCAGGAAGGTGGAGTCGGAGTTGTCCCAGACCATGAGGTCGGTCGGGCGCGCAGGCAGCGGCGCAACCCCGGCGGGCCAGCGCGGCAGGGTCACCGCATAGCGCACGTCCATGCGCCCGGAACCCGCGGCCTTGATCTTCAGGTCCAGTGGTCGCGCGGCCGTGGCCCAGGAGACACGTGACCATTTCCCGGGCGTGAGGGGGATCGAGACCGGTACGTCACCAATCGCCACGATGGCGCCAGGGACGGTCGAGCGTATCCGCAGCACCAGCGTACGGGCGCCAGAGGGTGCGATTGCGCCCAGGTTCAGGACCTCGCCTGGACCACGCTGCAGAGCGATCAGGGGTGGGGGCTCGGGCACAGGCGGCGCCGGGGCCGCCAGCATCGTCTGCGGCCACGCCCAATGGTCCAGGCGAGCGACCGTCCCGCCGTCGGCGCCAAGGACGCTCTGGACCCAGCTCCCATGATCTCGCGCCGGGCTGAAACGCCAGGCGCGGCCGGTGTCCTGATCCATCTGGTAGCCGACGTAGGCGATATCGGGATAGCGCGGGGTCCAGGGGTCATTCGACCGTACAGATAGCGTGACCGCCAGTCCTGAGATCAGCAAAACGGCGCCCGGCAAGAGGCCCAGACGTGCGCCTTCCTCAGGCTGGGCCAATGGCCAGATCATGATGGCGAGCAACATGGCCGGCAGGGCGAACACGGCCGCCATGTCCATCCCCACGAAGATGAAGTGGGCGAATCCACCCACCCAGCCGAGGCCTGCGGCGGCGAGGACCGCCAACATCGCCAGCGCGAGGCTACTGAGCCTTGACCCCAGCGCCGTGACGGCGGCTGCAAAAACGGCGACCAGCAACGGCCAAACCAGCAGGAAGGACGCGCCAGGCGCAAAGACCTGGATCGCCACAGCCAATAGCAGGCCGACCAGCAACGCGCCTGCCCATGCGCCCTTGCGCGAAACGGGTCGGCTATAGCTGACCAGGCCGATCAGGGCCGCGAGACCGCCACTGACCGCGCCAACTATATCGAATCCGCCAAGCACCGAGCAGCCCAGCCCGGCCAGCAACGGCAGGATCGCCAGCCAGCGACGGGACGCATTCATGGCAGCCACCGCCAGCAACACCGCCCCCAGTACGATCAGCGCGACGGCCCATTCCCAACGCAGCTCCTGCGCCAGCAGTACGCGTTGTTCCAGATAGCCAAACTCGGCTCCGGTCAGCCGTCGCGCAAACTGCAACACCGCCAACGTTGACAGCGTCGCAAAGAGCAATCCGCCTGCGCCTCGCAGAATATCGGTGACCGGAAAGGCTCCGTCATGGCGCGCCCACCGAACGGCAAACGCCATCAAGACGACGATGGCGCCGATCAGGATCCAGCCGAACCAGATGGGGTAGGCCAGGACAATGTCGCCAAACAGATTGGCGTAAATCACCGAGGGCGCCTTGTCAGGCAGGCGGCTGGCGAAGGCCGCCTCGGCGGTAGCGGCCAGCACCTGGGTTCCCATATCCTGCAGGGACCCGCGGTCGAGGTTGCTCGGCGTGGCGGTGGGGCTGTGGTAATCGAACTGGCTACCGATGATTGCGTAGTTCAGACCGGGGATATTCACCCCGAGGGTCTCTGTCAGGTCCGTATCGTTGGGCAGGTTTTCATACACCAGTACGGCCAGGGAGGATGAGGCTGGGCGAACGGCCGTGCGCTGGTAGAGCTCGATCAGGCCGCCGTTTTCAGGACTGGTCTGGAACATCTGGACCCGGCCGCTGCTGCCGCGCGCTTCCACATTGATGACGAGCCCAAGTCGCCGGGCGAGCGGATCTCGCCGGAAGAAGTGATTGGCGCCCAGCAGTCCGGCTTCCTCGCCGTCGGTGATCAGCACCACAATGTCACGGGCCGGAACACCCTTGGCCTTTATGGCGCGCACGGTCTCCAGGATGGTCGCCACGCCCATGATATCGTCGGCCGCGCCCGGCGAGGCTGGAACGCTGTCGTAGTGCGCCATCAGGGCCAGCGCCGGCGCGGTGCGGTCGCGCCCCGGCAACACGCCCACGACGTTCTCGACATATCCCGAGGCGACCAGCTGCGGCGCCTGGCGGAACCCCCTGGCCCCTATGCCCGGGCGGACCTGCGGCGATAGACCCAACTGCGCCATCCGCTGCAGGAGCTCATCGCGGACCCGGGCGTTCGCGGCTGTGCCGACGGGATGCGGCGCAGAGGCCAACTGCTGAATATCAACGAAGGCGCGGTCCGCAGAGAAGTCCGTTGCCGCCGCGCTCGCCGGGACCGTGTCCGGCAACTTCTGACTGGAGTAGGCAATCCACGCGCCTGCGATCAACGCCAGCATCAGGGCCAGAAACGCTCTCATTGTCTCGCGCCCCCCAAACGCTCCGGAACGACAGGCTAGACTACCCCGGCCCAAACGAAAACGCCCGCCGGTAGGGCGGGCGTCTCAATCCAGGCAGGGTCGCTGCGGATCAGGCGGCGACAGTCTCCATGGCCTCCTGCGGGTCGCGCAGCACATAGCCGCGCCCCCAGACCGTCTCGATGTGATGCTTGCCATCGGCGGCGGCCGCCAGCTTTTTGCGAAGCTTGCAGATGAACACGTCGATGATCTTCAGTTCGGGCTCGTCCATGCCGCCATAGAGGTGGTTCAGGAACATTTCCTTGGTCAAGGTCGTACCCTTGCGGAGCGAAAGCAGCTCCAGCATCTGATATTCCTTGCCGGTGAGGTGAACGCGCAGGCCGCTCACTTCCACGGTCTTGGCGTCGAGGTTCACCAGGATGTCGCCGGTCCTGATGACCGACTGGGCGTGGCCCTTGGAACGACGCACCACCGCGTGAATGCGGGCCACCAGCTCGTCCTTGTGGAACGGCTTGGTCATGTAGTCGTCGGCGCCGCCGGAGAATGTCTTTACCTTGGTCTCGATCTCCGCCGTGCCGGACAGGATCATGATCGGCGTATTGATCTTGCCGACGCGCAGCGTGCGCAGAACATCCATGCCGCTCATATCAGGCAGGTTAAGGTCCAGAAGGATCAGATCGTAGTCGTAAATCTTGCCCAGATCGACGCCTTCCTCACCGAGGTCCGTCGTATAGACATTGAAACCTTCAGATTTCAGCATCAACTCGATGCTTTGCGCTGTGGCGCTATCATCCTCGATCAACAATACGCGCATCCGGCTCTCCTACCGCGTCCCGCATTCCTGACGAATTCTGCTGAATCCGCCCACGCCCATTACGTTAACCTGCCCCGGTCGTTCTTTAAGACTGGTTAATGGTGAACGCCCCTCGCGCTGAATCGTTAATCTGATTTCGGATTCGGTAACAAGGCGGATTGACCGGGCGCTGGTGTCGGTCGGTGTTGAATCTTTTGTGATTGGACAGACGTGTCGAACGGGAGGGCGGAACCCGATGCGCTGAGGCGGGTTCTGGAATGGCAGTTCAGGCCGGAGATCACCCATGACTGACAATCCGCACACCCTCGAACGCTATCGCCTGCCGCTTGCACGCGGCCGGCTGCAGCATGCGCGGGCACTGATGGCTCCGGCGCTGCGATATGCGCCACGAAGCCCGCTGCTTTTGGCCGGTGCGCTGCTTCTGGGCGTGGCTGGCATCCTGGCCTGGCGCAACCGCGTGCGCATCACAGAGGCGGCGAGCCCGATCCTCAAAGATGCCAAGGTCAGGGGGCAGGCCCTGGTCACCGACGCCTTGGTCAAGGGACATGCCTTGATGGATGAGGCGCGTGCGTCGTCCCTGGCCCTGGGCGCCACGGCCGCGCGTCTACGCCGCGGTGACGCGGGCCGCAGCGCGGTTTCAAACGTCTACTAGGTCCTGATCTTCACCACCCCTTAAGTGCGACTCGACAAAGGTCTGCACCAGACCTTGGGGAGCGCGCGTGAAGAACCTGGTGGCCGCTGTCGAGCGGCTGGATCCCCTGACGGTTTCCGGTCGCGTTGCGGCGGTAAACGGCCTGCTGATCGAGGCGCGTGGCGGCCTGTCCAGATTGGCCGTTGGCGCTCGTGCCGAAATCGCGCGCTTCAACGACAAGTCCGTGGCAGCCGAGGTTGTAGGTTTCCGCGAGAACCGCGCGCTGCTGATGCCGTTCGGGCCGGTGGAGGGCGTGGCGCCCGGCGCCGAAATCCAGATCCAGCCTCTGGGTTCCGCCGTGCGTCCCACCAAGGCCTGGCTGGGCCGCATCGTCGACAGCTTCGGCCAACCCATCGACGGCAAGGGGCCCCTGCCGCAAGGGATCGCTGCCTATCCGCTGCGCGCGGCGCCGCCTTCGGCACACGCCCGCGATCGGGTGGGGCAACGCCTGGACCTTGGCGTCCGGGCGATGAACGTCTTCACCACCTGCTGCCGGGGTCAACGCCTCGGTGTGTTTGCAGGTTCTGGCGTCGGCAAGTCGGTGCTGCTGTCCATGCTGGCCAAGAACGCCGACTGCGACGCCGTGGTGGTCGGCCTGATCGGTGAACGGGGCCGTGAGGTTCGTGAGTTCATCGAGGAGACCTTGGGCGAAGAGGGCCTGAAACGCGCCATCGTCGTGGTCGCGACCTCCGATGAGCCCGCGCTCAAGCGCCGCCAGGCTGCCTACATGACCATGGCCATCGCCGAATTCCTGCGGGACCAGGATATGGAAGTGCTGTGCCTGATGGACAGCGTCACGCGCTTCGCCATGGCCCAGCGTGAGATCGGCCTGGCCGCAGGCGAACCGCCCACCACCAAAGGCTATACCCCGACGGTCTTTACCGAACTGCCCAAGCTGCTGGAGCGCGCCGGTCCTGGCCCGATCCGACCCGACGGCACCAGGGCCGGCCCGATCACCGGTCTGTTCACTGTGCTGGTGGACGGCGATGACCACAATGAGCCCATCGCTGACGCTGTGCGAGGGATTCTGGACGGACACATCGTCATGGAGCGCAGCATTGCTGAACGCGGACGCTTCCCGGCGATCAACGTGCTGAAGTCGATCAGTCGCACAATGCCCGGCTGCCTTGAACCGCATGAGCGCGAGATCGTCAGTCAGGCCCGCCAGACGATGTCGGCCTACGCCAATATGGAAGAGCTGATCCGCATCGGCGCCTATCGCGCCGGCGCCGACCCGCTGATCGACCGCGCCATTGCCCTGAATCCGGCGATCGAGGCGTTCCTCGGCCAGGGCAAGGACGACGCCACCAGTCTTGAGGCCTCATTCGACGGCCTTGACCAGATCCTGAACGGAGCCGCCGCGTGAGTTGGGCAAAGTCGCTGATCAAGCTGTCGAGCTATGAGGCCGAGGTGCTGCAGAAGCGCCTGTCGGAGATCGTCGACCGCCGTGTCGCCGCCGAGTTGAAGCTAGCCATGCTGGAAGCCGAGGGCGAGGCGGAGTTGGCTTTCACAGCGGAAGAGGCCGCGACAGGCCTCTATCGCGCCGGCTTCATGGACGGTCTGAAGCTCCGAAAGGCCAGCGCCCAATCGGCCATTGACCTTATCCTGATGGAAGAGCAGGGCGCCCGCGACGCCCTGGCCGAGGCGTTCGAGGCCCAGAAGAAGTACGAACAGATCGCTGAAAACATCCGCGTGGATGAGCGCAAGGAACTGGGCCGCCGGGAAGTGGCGGCGCTGGATGAGCTTGGATTGCGCAGGGCGGCCGCAGGCCGTTAGGCCTTTGGTGGTCCGCCGACCTGTCGCGCGCGTTCGGCCTCGACGTCGGCGCGCAGGACATGCAGGTCCTCGCTGATCTTGAAGATGGTCACATAGAACTCGCAGAAGGCGCGCCACAGCAGGACGCCCACGCCCACGCCCAGCAGGCCCACCCCGAGGATACCCAGCGCCAGCAGCAGCCCCAGGAGGATGTTGCTCTCGCGCACGGCCACGCCCACCGAGGCGCCGAGCACGCCGAACGCGATGATGCCAATGATGCCGAGCCCCGCCCAATAGACCAGATGGACCACGCTGCCGGTCAGCATCTTTTCAAAGGTCAGCAGGTCCCAAATGAACCCTGCGCCCTGGCCGTGCGGTCTTTGGAGAGGTCGACGCATCCGTATCCCGAGACTCGAAGCAACGGGGACGCGGCCCCGTGGTTTGCACCGCTATCAGCAGGGGAGCGCGCCTGCAACGGCGGAGAGCGTGACGTCCCCGTCGGACCGCATCCGTCCGGCGGACGCCGGGGGCCTGACACCCTATACCTACCCGGCCAGATGTACGCCGAGACCCGCCGCGGCGCAGCCGACCAGCAGAGGGATCACGCCAACCTTGAACCGGAAGGCGGCGACGGCGGCGACCAGCGTCAGCAACAGACTGGCCATGTTCACCGACTCCAATATCGGCGCTTCTAGGCGAAGCGCACCCACCTGCACGGTCTGGACCTCTGCGAACAGGACGTGTAGCCCGAACCAGAGCGCGAGATTAAGGATTACCCCCACCACGGCCGCGGTGATGGCCGCCAGCGCCGCATTCAGCGCGCGTGCGCCGCGTAGCGCCTCGACAAACGGCGCGCCCAGGAAAATCCAGAGAAAGCACGGCGTAAAGGTCACCCAGGTGGTGAGGATCCCGCCCAGCGTCCCCGCCAGCAGCGGGTCCATCCCGGAAGCATTCCGGAACGCGCCCATGAAGCCCACAAACTGGGTGACGATGATCAGCGGCCCGGGCGTGGTCTCGGCCATGGCCAGCCCATCCAGCATCTCGCCGGGCCGAAGCCACTGGTAATTCTGGACCGCCTCCTGAGCCACATAGGCGAGCACCGCATAGGCTCCGCCAAAGGTCACCACCGCCATCCGTGAGAAGAATACCGCGATCTGCGAGAACGTGTTGTCCCAACCCAGCGTCAGACCCAATACCAGCACCGGCGTGAGCCACAGCGCGAGCAGAACGCCGCTTGTGGTGAGGGCCCAGCGCAGGTTGGGCCGGGCGTGATCGGGCGTGCCTTCGCCCAGCAGGGTATCGGCGTCGGCGACCTCGGTGGCGACCCTGGGGCCATGGCCGCCGCCGACCAGGAAGGCTTGAAAGCCTGCGCGGCCGCCGATGAATCCGATGACGCCCGCGGCCAGAATGATCAGGGGGAAGGGAATATGAAGGGCGTAGATGCCTACAAACGCCGCGGCCGCCAGGGCCTTCATGGTGGCGTTCTTCAGTGATCGGCTGCCGACGCGGATCACCGCCTGCACCACCACCACCAGCACCGCCGACTTCAGGCCAAAGAACACTGCGGCCACCGGGCCCACGGACCCAAACAGCGCATAGAGAATGCTGAGCGCCATGATCGCCAGGAAGCCTGGCAATACGAACAACATCCCCGCCATCAGGCCGCCGGCAGTGCGGTTCATCAGCCAGCCGATGTAGATAGCCAGCTGCTGTGCTTCAGGCCCCGGCAGCAGCATGCAGTAGTTGAGTGCATGCAGGAACCGCCGCTCGCCCAGCCAGCGCTTCTCCTCCACCAGAATGCGGTGCATCACCGCGATCTGGCCGGCGGGACCACCGAAGCTCAGGGCCGCGATCCGCGCCCAGACCTTGAAGGCCTCGCGGAGCGGGAGCGTCCCTGTCACTTCGGTGGGGCCGCGCAACCAGCTTGCGGGCGGGTGACCAGTTCGGCGATGAGCTTGCCGATGTGGATGTCCATGACCGCTTTGGAGGCCGTATAGTCCACACCCCAGGACGGGACGTTCCACCGACGGGCAGCGCGCAACAGCGGATTCTCTGCCGCCGCATTGAAGGCGATCACGATCTTGGCCGTGGCGATATCGGCTGTCGTCAGAGAGATGGTCGGCTCACGGGTCGCGTCAACGCCGTCGTTGCGAAGCTTCTCAGCCACCACCGGGGTCAGATGATCTTCCGGATGCAGCCCGCGCGATACAACCCGAACATCCAGCCCGGCGTCTGCGGCTCTGGCCCTGAACAGCTCCCGGGCGATGGCGCTGTTCACTGTGCCGGCCTCACAGACGAACAGGATCTGCGGCGCCGGCCCGCAATCCGGGGACCTGGCAAAGGCCATCGTGGGCGCGGCGATCAGGCCAAGCGCCACGGCGCGCCGGCTGAGGGAAGGGAGAGTATGGAACCATATCGGACGACGCATGCGCTTTCTCCATGTGGAGATGCGCGGTGGTTGGGCCTGAGCCTGTCCGGGACACCGCTTTATCCCGATACGTCAGCGATAGGCTATGCCCCTGCGGATTGCAATGTACCGCACCGCGGCTACAGCGCGCCCACCGTCTTCAGTCGCGCCCGCGGATGTATCTCGTTCTGGCTCATCACCGGGGTCTGGCCGCGGAAGCGTTCGATGATGGAGCGGACGTAGGGCCGAACCCCCGGGCTGGTCAGCAACACCGGGCTGTCACCGGCCAGGGCGGCGCGTTCAAAGGTCTCGCGGATGCCGCGGATGAAGTCCTGCAGGCGCGAGGGGGCCAGGGCCAGTTGCTTGTCGTCACCGGTTCCGACCAGGGCGTCGGCGAAGGCATTCTCCCACTCGGCCGAAAGGGTGACGATGGGCAATGCGCCGTCTTCGCCGCGATGGGCGTAGCAAAGCTGTCGCGCCAGACGACCGCGGACCTGTTCGACCAGCAGGGTGATGGATGTGGTGTGCGGCGCCGCCTCGCCGATGCCTTCCAGGATGGCGCCCAGATCGCGTATCGAAACCCGCTCGCGCAACAGGGACTGCAGCACGCGCTGAACGGTCGTCGCCGTGACCACCGTGGGGATCAGGTCTTCGGATAGCTTCTTCTGTTCGGCCGGAAGGTCCTTCAACAGTTTCTGGACTTCGGCGTAGGTGAGCAGGTCCGGCATGTTCTCCTTGAGGATCTCGGTCAGGTGGGTGGTCATCACCGTGGCCGGGTCGACGATGGTGTAGCCGCGGAACGTAGCTTCCTCACGCAGGCTGTCGTCGATCCAGGTGGCAGGCAGGCCGAAGGCAGGCTCCTTCATGTGCTCGCCGGGTAGCTCGATCTGGCCGCCGCGCGGATCCATCGCCATCAACTGGCCGATCCGTACCTCGCCGGACCCGGCCTCCATCTCCTTGATGCGCAGGCAATAGCCCATGGAGGGCAGGCGCATGTTGTCGAGGATGCGCACGCTTGGCATGACAAAGCCGAAGTCGGCGGCCAGAGTACGGCGCAGCGCCTTGATCTGGTCGGTCAGCCGGCGACCCTCCAGGTCGTTGATCAGCGGCAGCAGGCCGTAGCCCAGCTCGATCTTGATTTCGTCGATGGCCAGGGTCTGGGCAATGGGCTCGTCTTCGGCCTCGGTCGGCGCCTCGACGATCTTGACGGGCTCTGGTTGCGAGGCCGCCTTGGAGCGGTTCCAGGCCAGAACGCCTGCGCCGATGGATACCAGCGCGAACGGGATGACCGGCATCCCCGGGATCGCGGCCAAAACGCCGGCTGCCGCCGAGACCATGCCCAGGCTGATCGGATTTGTAGCCAGCTGGGTGACCAGCGCCTTGTCGGCCGAGCCTTCAACGCCGGCCTTCGAGACCAGAAAGCCCGCCGCGATGGAGACGATCAGGGCCGGGATCTGGCTGACCAGACCGTCGCCGATGCTCATGATGGTGTAGGTCGAAAACGCCTCGCCGATCGGCACATCGTGTTGCAGCACGCCAATCAGGATGCCGCCGATCACATTGACCGCGAGGATCACCAGACCCGCTACCGCATCGCCACGTACAAACTTGGATGCGCCGTCCATGGCGCCGAAGAAGGTGGATTCCTGCTCCAGTTCCTTCCGCCGGATCTTTGCCTCGTCGGTGTCGATCAGGCCCGATGAGAGGTCGGCGTCGATGGCCATCTGCTTGCCGGGCATGGAATCCAGGGTGAACCTTGCGGCCACCTCGGCGATCCGCCCCGAGCCCTTGGTGATCACCACGAAGTTCACCACCACCAGGATGATGAAGACGATGACGCCGATGGCGAAGTTGCCGCCCATCATCAGCTTGCCGAAGGTCTCGATGACGTGGCCGGCCCCGTGGACACCCTCGTGGCCGTGGCTGAGGATCAGGCGGGTTGTCGCAATGTTGAGCGCTAGGCGGAAAAGGGTCACGCCGAGCAGCACGGTAGGAAACGCCGTGAACTCCAAGGGCTTCTTGATCAGCAGCGACGTCATCAGGATCAGGATCGACGATGCGATCGAGAGCGATAGCAAACCGTCCAGCAGCCATGCCGGGATCGGCACAATGAGCAGAACGACGACGCCCACCACGCCGAGTGCGAGCAACACCTCGCCACGCGCCACCCAACTCCAGACCCGACCGGCGGAGGGCGCAGTATCGTAACGATAGGCGGCTTCAGTCATTCAGGTTGTCCGTTATGCCGCGCTCTGGCCCATTTGCGGGGCGGGGACGGAGACGCCGGCTTCGCCGTACTCCTTCAGCTTGTTGCGCAGCGTCCGGATCGAGATTCCCAGGATGTTGGCCGCATGTGTGCGGTTGCCGAAGCAATGTTCCAGGGTCTCGATGATGAGGTGCTGTTCCATCTCGGCCACGGTCTGGCCGACGAAGGCGCGGCTGATGGTCTCGGCGGCGGTGACGGCGGCCAACGCGGTGCGGGTGTGAGCGTCCGGCGCCGCCAGGGGCTGACCATCCGGCAGCCGAATGGCCATCTCGTCGATCTCGGGACCGGGGGCCAGCAGCACCGCACGATGCATGGCGTTTTCCAGTTCGCGCACATTGCCCGGCCAGCGGTGACCGACCAACCGACGCCGCGCCTCCTGGGAAAGCGGCTTTTCAGGGAGGCTATTGGCTGCGGCGTATTTCTTTACGAAGAATTCGGCCATCGCCACCACGTCGCCGGGGCGTTCGCGAAGTGGCGGGAGCCGCAGGTTCACGACGTTGAGGCGGTAGAGCAGATCCTCGCGGAACGTGCCGTCCTTCACCGCCATCGCCAGGTCACGGTTGGAGGTGGCCAGAATGCGGATATCAACTTTGACGGGCTTGGTCCCGCCAACCCGGTCGATTTCACGCTCCTGGATGGCGCGGAGCAACTTGGCTTGCAGGCGGGTGTCCATCTCGGAGATTTCATCGAGCAGCAGGGTGCCGCCGGTCGCCTCCTCGAACTTGCCGATCCGGCGAGCCAGCGCGCCGGTGAAGGCTCCCTTCTCGTGGCCGAAGAGCTCGCTCTCCAGCAGGTTCTCGGGGATTGCCGCACAGTTCACCGAGATGAATGGCCGGCTGGCGCGCCGCGACTTCTGGTGCACATAGCGGGCGACCACTTCCTTGCCGACGCCGCTCTCGCCGGTGATCAGGATCGAGGCGTCGGAGCCGGCCACCTGATCGGCCAGCGAAATCACCGCCTGCATGTTGGGATCGCGCACCACCATCGGGCGGTTGTCGTCGGACACGGCGGCCAGAACGGCGGCGATCAGCTCGGCCTCCGGTGGCAGCGGGATGAACTCCTTGGCGCCCGCGCGGATAGCGGCAGCGGCCCGCTGAGGGTCCGCGGCGATGCCGCAAGCCACCACCGGCACCCGGATCCGCTCGTCCTCGTTCGCCGCGATCAGACCTGCGATGTCGAGATCATAGTCCACCATCAGCAGATCAGCGCCCTGGCCCGATCGAAGGGCATGTGTGGCCGCCTCGATGGTCTCCACGTGGCTCACCTTGGCGCCCGCGCTCATCGCCATTTTCACAGCAGTGGCGAGCTGCCCGCTTAGTTTTCCGACGACCAGAAGCCGCATTTGAATCTACTCCTTCACACGCGAGGCCGGCATCAGGCCGCCGTGTCGCCGTCCTTGATGATTTCAGTCATGGTCACACCCAGCCGCTCGTCGACGATGACGACCTCGCCGCGCGCGACCAGCCGGTTGTTCACATAGATGTCGATGGCCTCGCCGACCCTGCGATCCAGCTCCAGGATGCTGCCCTGGCTGAGCTGCAGCAGCTGGGCCACGGTCATGCTCGATTTGCCCAGAACGGCGGAAATGGCCACCGGCACATCGAAGACGGTGACAAGATCGGCCGCACTTCTGCCGTCCTCCCCCACATCTTCAGGCAGCCCGCCCTCATCGGCGCCGAACTCGTCAAGTTTCAGGTCATCATCGGCCATGGCTTCAGCTTTCACTGCCGGGGATCAGGGGTTCGGCATGCAGCCCTTCCGAGGCGAGAGCAGCATGCAGGGCTTCGGCGACACGTTCGGCCGCGACGGCAGGATCGTAAGTTGCCTGGCCGTCGCCGAAGTCGAGGGTGAAGGCGTGAGGAGCGAATGCGCCGTCCGTTTTCAAAACGACCGCGCCTTCAAACCCGAGGTTCCTTGCCGCGTCCTCCAGCGTGGTTCGAAGGGCGTCTACCAGCGCCGGATCGGCGGTAAGAACCAGACGGGGCTGGGCGTCGATCTCGCGGGCCAGGGATTCCAGCGCCGCCAGGGTCGGGGCCTCGGGGAATCGCTCCAGCGCGGCGTAGGCAATGGCGCGCGCGCAGGCCAGCGCCAGGGCCGCCGACGCGATCCGATGTTCGTGCGCCACCTCGGCCAGGCGTGGGAGCGCCTGGTTGCAGGCAGCTGCGATCTCGCCAAGCGCCCGGGCTTGCTGCGCCGCCACACTGGCCATGGCGGCCCGCTCGCCTGCGGCATGGGCTGCGGCGCGGATCTGCTCGACTTCATCGGCAGGGAAGAGTCGCTTGGGCCGGGGCGAAAGCACAGTGGCGTCACCCGCGGCGCTGAATTCCGTATCAAAGTTAAAACGGGTGAGCGCTTCGGACATCAGTAGATCAACTCATCATCGCCGCTGCCCGAGCCGGCCAGCATGATATCGCCCTTGTTGGCAAGGTCCTTGGCGATCTGCACGATGGCCATCTGCGCCTGGTCCACATCCTTAAGCCGCACCGGGCCCATGGACTCCATGTCCTCGCGCATGATCTTCGAGGCGCGTTCGGACATGTTGGAGAAGAACATCTCGCGGAGCGCGTCGGAGGCGCCCTTGAGGCTCAGCGCCAGGCGGTCCTTCTCTACAGTCCGCAGCAGGGTCTGGACGCCGCCAGGATCGAGTTTCGAGAGATCCTCGAACACGAACATCAGCGCGCGAATGCGCTCGGCAGCCTCACGGTTGCGCTCTTCCAGAGCCGTGATGAAGCGCGCCTCGGTCTGGCGGTCAAAGGCGTTGAAGATGTCGGCCATCATTTCGTGGCTGTCGCGCTTGGTGGTCCGCGCCAGGTTCGACATGAACTCGTTGCGCAGCGTATGCTCGATCTTGTCGAGGATATCGCGCTGCACCGGCTCCATACGCAGCATGCGCATCACGCATTCCAGTGCGAAGTCTTCGGGCAGGGACGAGAGCACTCGCGAGGCGTGATCGGGTTTGATCTTCGACAGCACCACCGCGACGGTCTGGGGGTATTCGTTCTTCAGATAGTTGGCGAGGACAGCCTCACTCACATTGCCCAGCTTGTCCCACATGGTCCGCCCGGCCGGACCCCGGATTTCCTCCATCAGGGAGTCGACCTTGTCGCCGGGCATTATGCTGGCGAGTAGTTTTTGGGTCTGGTCGAATGTCCCCATGATGGCGCCGCTGTTGGCCATCCCGGCGACGAATTCCATCAGCAACTGCTCGACCACGCTTGCGGTCACATTGCCCAGTCCGGCCATGGCCTGGGAGATCTCCTTGATCTCCTCTTCGTCCAGCGCCTTCCACACCGCCGCATGCTCTTCGCCAAGAGCCAGCAGGATGACGGCGCACTTCTCCGCGCCCGTCATGCGGGCGGGGTCGACGATATTCTTGCTGGGAGCCTTTGCCATCAGGCCGTTTCATGCAGCCAGGAGCGAAGGATCGACACCGACTCATCGGGGTGAGCGGCCACGAATTCGGACACCTGCTTGACCTTGCTGGCCCGGGCCAGACCCTCGGCATTGGCCATTTCCAGTCCCAGCCCATCTCCACCGGGGCCGGGCAAGGCCAACTGCGACATGCTGCCGTCGGCCGCCACCTGCACCTGTTGGCCGTCGGGCATTACCATAACGCGGGTGATCTGGGACTGACCGCCGTCTGCGCCGCCACCGGCTGCCGCGCCCTTGCCCTTCTTGCCGCCGCCGGCGCCCAGGAGCGGCCGGGCGACGAAGAAGATCATCAGGATGCCGACAATGGCCAGCACCGCCAGTTCCACGGCGCGCATGATGTCGTTCTTGTCGAAGTCCTTGAGCGGGTTCGCCGCTTCGACGCCGCCGGTTTCTGCGGGCACCGGGAACTTCACATTGATCACGCTGATCTGATCGCCGCGTTCCTGATCAAAGCCCACGGAGGCCCGGACCAACTGCTCGATCCGCTGCATCTCCTCGGCGGACCTTGGGGTGTAGGCGCCGGGTTTGCCGCCTGCGCCGACGGCAGTGATCCCGTCGACAGCGACCGCCACCGACAGGCGCTTGACCGTACCGGGTTCCTTCACTTCGGTGCGGATGGTCTTGGAAATCTCATAGTTGGTCGTCGAATCCTGCCGGCCAGCCGTGTTGGTGTTCGTCGCGGTCTCGTCTCCTTGCGCACCGCCCGGAATGTTGGCTGCGACCGAGGCCTGGCCAGATGTGTCCGCCGAGTTTTCGCGGCTGTTCTCGTCTGTCGTGGTTTCAGAACGGATCACCTGACCGTCAGGGTCGTACTTTTCCTCCTGCGTCGTAACGCGGGCCAGATCGAGGTCGGCAGAGACATTTACCCGCGCCTTTCCGGCGCCCACCAGGCCCTCCACCAGGGTCTTCACCTGTTTGGAAATTCGCTGTTCGACCTCGGACTTGCGGCCATCGGCCTCGGCAGCCATGCCGGTCTCACCGCCTGAGAGGGTTTTGGCGTGCTGGTCGACGACGGTCACGCGATCCGGCCGCATGTTGGGCACTGCGCCGGCGACCAGGTTCTGGATGGCGCGGACCTGCTCGGCGGTCGGTTCGCGGCCGCCCACACCGATACTCACCGACGAGGCCGGTTGTTCGGCTTCCTCCTCGAACAGCTGACGCTTGGGCAGCACCAGGTGGACCCTGGCGGAGGTGATGCCGTCCAGCGCCCCGATGGTGCGGGCCAGCTCGCCTTCCAGCGCACGCTGGCGGTTGAGTTGCTGCACAAAATCGGTCTGACCCAGCGCACTGGCGTCGTCGAAGATTTCGTAGCCCACGGATCCTGCGGTGGGCAGTCCCTTGCCGGACAGCATCAGGCGGGTGGAAGCCACCACATCGCGCGGGACCATGATGGTCGATCCGTCGCCCTTGACCTCGTACTTGATCCCGGCCTGATCAAGGGCAGCCGTGATTGATCCGGCCTCCTTGAGGTCCAGGTTGGAGTACAGCAACGACTTGGGCTGGCCCAGATTCAGGAAGATGGCGGCCATGACGGCCGTGAAGCCCGCGGCGATGCCGATCATGGCAGCCACGCGTCCGATGCCGAACCGCTGAAGCAGGCCCATCAACGGATTCAATTCAGGGCACCCCTTCCAGTCCGATCAACAGGGGCGCGCAGTGACTGTTCCGCCCCTTGGTAGGCAGGATTTACCCAGTGGTTGGTTAAGGCAGGTTTAAGGGCCAGGCGCCCTTGGTGCGGGTTATCGGCTCCACGGCTCCAGGGCGCCGCCCATGGCGAGCAGGATCGAGAACCCGCTATACACAAGCACTGTGACCGTAAAAAAGGTCTTGCGCAGGCCCGTCCAGGACTCTACGCGCCGCCCGCCCTGCCAGATGGCGGGCAGGGCCGCGAGCGTGACGAATGTCAGCACGGCGGCGACCAGCGCGCACGCTGAGGCCGTCACCACCAGCAGTCCCGGCCAGTTATACATCAGAGCCTGTTGGTCAGACGCACCGGCGGCCCAGGTCCCAAAGAGCAGCAGCGCCGAGATCCACAGGCCTGCCTGCATTGCCTGCACCGTCGAGGCGCGGGCCTGGACCTGATTCTGGCGAAGGTCACGTGTGTTGCGCAATGCCAGCCCGGCAAAGGTCGCCACAGCGGCCAGCGCCGTCAGGGTCGACATTACGATCAACAGAAGCGGTCGGTCGAAGAAGGCGGTTCGTTGCAGAGTCTCGGTATTGAAGGCGTTTTGAAACCCGGTCGCCCGACCATCCTTGATCCGGAACACCAGCCGCTCGTCGCCATTGGCGGAAATGAACCTGCCCGACTTGACCGGCCCATCCAGCACAAAGGCCTCGACGCCGCCCAGGCGTTTCATCAGCAGACGCCCGCCGGTGGTCACTTCAACATCCGCCCCGCCGCCCAGGCGGGTGACGAACCCCTCAAGGCCGCTGAACGCACGGCGGGTGGTGAGATAGTTCCCGCTGAACACGTCGCGCGCGCCTGCCAGGTCGGTTGTGCCCGGGCGGGGGAAGACCCGGGCTGCGCCATGGAAATGCTGCAACACCGCCGATGGCAGGGCGCGGGCCAGCGACCCGCCGCCTTCGCCATTGGTTGTGACAAACACGCCCAGACCCAGAGCGGGTGCAAGCGTCATGTTCGAGTGAAACGCCAGGGTGTCGCCCAGGTGGCCATAGCCCTTGAACCCGCCAGGCAGATCAAAGACCATGAAGCCGTGAGCCCAGCCATTGACACCAGGCGGCTCGCGCCGGAGCGGCGTTCTGAATGCCCTGGCGGTCTGTGGTCCGAAAACCGTGACGCCGTTCCAGGCGCCGTCACCCAGCAGCATCAGCATGTAGCGCGACATGTCGCCCGCCGTTGAGGAGGCCGAGCCCGCGGGTGCTGTCTGGCCGATGAACTCCCAGGCGTTGGGCGCAAAGCCGTTGTTGCGCCAGCCGTAGCCACGCGCAGCGTCCGCGACCAGATAGGCGGGCATGGATGCCGGCAGGCCGCGCCGTTCTGCCCGGGGCTCGCGGAAGGTCGTGCGCGTCATGCCCAGCGGCCCGGTGATTTCGTCGTCTACCCGGCGTTCGAAGGTCTTGCCCGATACAAACGCCACCGCCTCACCGGCCAGTGACGCGCCATAGTTGGAGTAGCTGGCGACCTGACCGGCGGGCCGCACCTGATCGGGGCGCTCCTGGCGAAGGTAGAGGTCCAGCGGGCGGACCCGCCTGGCCTCGTTCTCGAAGAGTTGGCCAAGGGCGCGGTCCTCGAAACCCGCGCTGTGATCCATGAGGTGGCGGACCATCACCTCTCGCGCCTCGCCGGGCAGACGGACCTTTTCGGGCAGGTAGAGGTTGATAGGGCGATCCAGACGGATCCGCCGTGCTTCCACCTCCTTCATCAGCAGCACCCAGGTGAAGGTCTTGGAGATCGAGCCGATGCGAAAGAGGGTGCGATCCGGATCTACCCGACGACGCGGCGTCAGATCGGCGAAACCGTAGCCCTTCTTAAAAATCACCTGACCATTCTGGACGATGGAAACCGCTGCGCCGGGCACATGCTCGCGCGCCATGGCGTCGGTCATCCAGCCATCCACGAAGGCCTCAAGGCGTACTGGGTCGATGCCGGAATGGACTGGCGCAGGCGCTGCGGCTGTCTGGGCCAGCGCCGGGGCTATGGACAGACAAAGGGCCAATGCAGCGGCCAGCGCCAGACCTGGCCAACGTGTCTTCAGATCGTTCAATCGTCCCTCGCAGCTCGCAGGATAGCACCCGAAATGAGTCGGAGGCTTCCGCAGGATCGCCGGGGCTTTAGTCGGTTCTGGCTGGATTATCGAATGTATAGAGCGGCAACATCGGGCGCAGCGCCCCGCCGACCCAGAATTGGGGCTCCGACGGCGGGCTGGCCTTCTCCACGATCTCCCGAACCCGCACACACTCACGGACGGTTCCGGCCAGACTGTTGAAGTCGCGTGCGCCGCCCATGGACGACAGGAAGCAGTCGTCGAAATAGGGGTACTTGTTGTCCTGCCCACAGCCGAACGACGTGCGGTCGGGGCGGGCGGCCGTCAGCACCATCCTGTTGGGCTTCGCCAGGGTGCGCACATAGACCCCTGAGAAACAGGCCGAGATCACCACCACAGTAGGGCGCGCGCCGCAGCTCTGGTCCAGCATGGTGGCCAGCACGCCGGGTTGCAGAATGCCCTGATCCACCTGCGCGCCCTGCGGGAGGCCATGCGATGTCAGGTAGAACAGGCATCCGCCCGGCGCCTTGCCGGAGAGATCGACCAGAGCCGCATAGATGCCGCGCGGGTCGGTTTTCTCGGGGCGAGTATCCCTGTAGCGCTCCGGGCGCACCGAAAACTGGCGGATGTTGTCCGGCTTGAAGCCGATACGGCCCAGCGCCAGGGTCACATCGCGACGCGCATTGTCGAAGGCCTCGGTCGGCCCGCCGTCTTGCGCATGCCAGTCCCCGGCCACGACCACCGCCGACCAGTCCGCCAGCGCCTGGGCCCGCGCAGGGCCTGAGCCGAGGAGGAACAGCAGGGCGAGGGCGACCAGAAGCCGGGCCATCCCGGGACCCTCAGGACTTGTACTTGGTGAAGGGCGTCGGGATCGCCGTGCCGGTGGCCTTGGCCAGTATCCGACCTTCGGGATCGAACAGTTCGCCTTCGGTGAAAGCCACCTGACGGCCCCACTTCAATACGCGCCCGATCCCCTTGATCTTGCCCGGCGCACCGGGACGCAGGAAGCTGGTCTTCATTTCCAGCGTCGGCGCCACCGCCGTCATGCCGGACGCCACCATGCAGGCCACGCTCATGCACTCGTCCAGCATGGCGCAGAGGTATCCGCCCTGGATCTGCTTCATCGGATTGAGCAACAGCTCGGCCCGGGCGTCGAACTCTACCTCCACCGACTTTGTCGCCTGATGGACCGCCACCATCCGGAAACCCAGCGTCTGCGAGCCGGTGGGCTGGTTCTTTGTCCGCAGGAAGCGGGCCAGGATTTCCTCGTCCGTGAGGGGTTTGGGTTCAGCGCTCACCACGTCGGTCATGCGGACTTACTTTTTCCGGAACTGATCCAGCGAGACGACCGTGGCGTCTCCAGATTTCGCGGGCGCTTCAGACTTGGCCTCGACAGCCTCTGCCACCGTAGCCTTGACCTCCTGCGGCGCCGACGGCGGCGCTTCGAACTGCAACAGGAACTGCACCGACGGGTCATAGAAACGGGTGATCGCCGCATAGGGCACCGACAGCCGCTTGGGCTGGCCGCCGAACTGCAGGGTGACGGAGAAGAAGGTCTCGCCCGGCGCCAGGTCCCAGTACTGATGCTGCAGCACGATGGTCATCTCATCGGGATAGCGCGACAGCAGATCGTTTGGCCCCGACACCCCGGCCGCGTCCGTCTTGAACGTCACATACAGATGATGCGCGCCCGGCAGCCCTTCGGGTGAGGCCGCCCGCTTCAGCGCAGCCTTCGCCACGCCCCGTAACGCGTCCTGCGCCAGGGCCTCGTAGTTCATCAGGTCCTGAACCGGCGGATCCTGGGCCATGCGTACTCCAAACGACAACGTTTCCAGACCCTAGCGTCTGGCGCTCTTGGCGCAAGGGCTTGCGGTCTGCAGGCAGCGGTCCTGTTATCCGAACCCGGATTTCAGACGTGGCTTCCAACCGTTCACTCTACCTCTTCTGAACCTGTTAATTCCGCAGGCGTTTACACCACCGGTGGGCACAAACTCGGGAGGAAACGCGATGTCGAAGTCACGCAAATCAAACGACGACGCCGGTCGAGGCCGCGGCGCAGATGATACGCAGTCGGATGACCGTGGTGGGCGCCGACAGGATGACGGCGCGGACGACCATGGCCGCGAAACGCGCCCGCAGACCTCGGAAGGCAAGGCCGGTGGTTCCACCGCCAACGATCTGCGTGGCGGTGACGGCGCTGACAGTCTTTCCGGCGGCGGTGGAAACGATCGCCTGAGAGGTGGCGATGGCGCCGACACGCTGAGCGGTGGCGCCGGGGCCGACACCCTGCGCGGCGGCGATGGCGCGGACCATCTGACCGGCGGCGCCGGCGCCGACAGCTTCCGGATCGACGAAGCGGGCCGAACCCTGGACGGTCTCGATCGCATCCTCGATTTTGCCCACGGTGAGGACAAGATCGTGTTCGACGATGACGGCCTGATCGCTACGGACGCGAATTTCGCGACGGCCACCGCCGCTGACTACGCCTCCGCGCGGGCGATCGCCAATGCCCGGATGGCCGACGGTTCTGCCGACTTCGTGGCGGTCCAGATTGGTGGCGATGTCGTGGTTTTCGCCACCGAACTGGGGGAGCATCACATAGAATCCGCCGTGCTCCTCGTCGGTCGCAGCCTGATGGACATCAGCGCGAGCGACATCGCCTAGCCTGTAACCAGCGCCCCGCGTCACAGGTTGGCGCGGGGTTACCTTGAGGTTGCTCGCACCTGCGCGGGCCAGATCCCACGCAAAGGTCAGGTCCTGTTTCCTTCAGTCCGGCTGACTCTGGCGCCAGGTCCCCCGTCCGCCGCGCTACCCGGCGCAGGGATGCAGGCCGGGCAGAAGGCTCGACAAGGTGGGTATGAATTGCATAGTCTCTGGTCACTTGGAAAATCATACTGACTTCTGCTGAGGTCAGGCGAGTGCCGGGATCAAAGGGTGAGCGCATCAGACGGCGATATCGTCGAGGAAACGCACTGCCCGGTCGCGAGGTCGGTCGACCTCATGGGCGACCGGTGGTCCATCCTGATCATTCGGGAGTTGCTGCTGGGGGTTACACGCTTCCAGGACCTGCAGGCCCAGACCGGCGCTTCGGGCCAGATGCTGACCTCGCGTCTCAAACGGCTGATGGCCGACGGCCTGGTTGAGCGGCAGGCCTATTCGGAACGGCCCCCGCGCCACGCCTATCGCCTGACGCCGAAGGGCGTCCATCTGATGCCGGTCATCCTGGCGCTGAGGGCCTGGGGCGAGCGGTGGTGCAAGCCCGAGGGGGCGCAGCCGGCCGTCCGGATGTTCCATGGCGCCTGCGGAACCGAACTCGACCTCGACGGCAATTGCCCCGCCTGCGGCCGCCTTGTCGCGTGGATGGACATGCGGGGCCAGCCTGGCGAGGCCTGGACCGAAGAGCGTCGCCATCGGATCACGAAATTCGCCGCACAGCGGCGCGCGTCGCCTGTCCCTCAAGCGGAGTCCGAACCATGACCAGCGCCGTGACCACATCCGGGTCGACATCCGGCATCCTGATCGAGGCGGAGGACTTCGAGAACCACGGCGGCTGGGTGGTCGATTCACAATTCGAGGCGCAGATGGGCTCGCCTTATCTGCTGGCCCACGGACTGGGGCGGCCTGTGGCGGACGCGACGACGACAGTCCCGGTGGACGAGGCCGGACCCTATGAGGTCTGGGTGCGAACCCGCGACTGGGCGCCGCCGCACGGGCCGGGCCGCTTCACGCTGTCGATCAACGGCGCCGTCCTGGAGACGGAATTCGGGGTCAACGGGGATGGCTGGGCCTGGCAGTCGGCCGGCAAGGTGCGCCTGCCGAAGGGTGAGGTAGGTCTGGCGTTGCACGACCTGACCGGGTTCGACGGCCGCTGTGATGCGATCTACCTCAGCCGCGACGGGGTCGCACCGCCGGACGCGGTCGACGCTGGCGCCCGCAGCTGGCGCAAGCGGCTTCGGGGCCTTCCCGCTGACCCGGTCGACGGCGGTGAATTTGATGTTGTGGTGGTCGGCGGCGGGATCGCCGGCTGTGCGGCGGCCCTGACCGCGGCGCGCCTGGGCCAGGCGGTGGCGCTGATCCATGACCGTCCGGTGCTTGGCGGCAACGCCAGCAAGGAGATCGGACTGATGCCGCGCGGCGCCCAGGGCAAGCTGTTGCTTGAATTCGCCCAGCGCACGGAAGACGGCGACCTGGCGGCGCTGTCGCTGCTGCAGGCCGAGCCGACCGCGCGTATCTTTCTCGAGCACCGGATCATCGCCGCCGAGCGCCAGGGTGATCGCATCGCCTCGGTGGTCGCCGTCCAGGCCAAGGGCGGGGCCGAGCGCCGCTTCCGGGGCAAGATGTTCATCGACACCAGCGGCGTGGCCATGCTGGGCGTGCTGGTGGGCGCCGAGACCCTGTTCGGCCGCGAGGCGCGGGCCGATTTCGATGAGCCGATGGCGCCCGAGCAGGGCGACGAGATGCACCACGGCAACACGCTGTTCTTTCGCACTCGCATGGCCGATCACCCGGCGCCCTTCCCCGACGTGCCCTGGGCGACCGAAGTTTCGAAGGACTATGCCAACCTCAGCGGCCAGCTGACCAAGCCGGGCGCCGAAAACGGGGCGGGGCCCGTCGTCAATACCAACCCGGACAATCCGACCTTCCAGTTCAGCGCCGAACCCACCGAGGCCTGGATGAACCAGTTCCCGGCGACCCACTACTGGGAGTACGGCCAGTGGCTGGATCCCTACACGTCAGGCGAATTGGTCCGCGACTATCTGATGCGGGCGCTCTACGGCACCTTCTCGAACGTGAAGAAGCTGGAGCCGGAGCAGTACGCCAACCTGGAGTTCGACTGGATGGCCTTTGTCGCCGCGCAGGGGGAGTTCCGGCGCTACAGGGGCGATCACGTGCTGACGGAAAACGATATCCGCGACCATACCCGCTACAACGACATGCTGGTGGATAACGACGGGTTCTTCTGCATCCACTGCGCCTGGAATCCCGGTGAAGGGAAGTATGACTTCCGGCTGAAAGACTGGATCATGGATCTCCGTGACCAGAAACCCTACGGCATCCCCTTCCGGTGTCTTTATTCAGCCAACATCGACAACCTGCTGATGGCCGGCAAGCACATCAGCGTCACCCATGTTGCGGGCTCTTCGGTGAAGCTCATGGGCAATGGCGCGCAGCATGGCGTCGCCACGGCTGCGGCGGCTTTTCTGGCCAATACATACGGGACAACGCCGAGAGGCCTCTATGACGCGCATCTGGAGGAACTGATCAGTCTGGTCGAAAGGCTCAACGGCCACGACCACGATCCGTCGAATCCCGGCGCGACGCGGCGGTTTGTGGCGGTGCCGGGCTAGGACGCCCGCTCACGCAGCTGGGGCATCTCTATTGAGGGCTGCTCAGAGAAAAGGTGGAGGGATTCTGTTGGCAGGCTCCCTCCGGGCCCCGCCTAAGGATCTGAACCCCTAGGACTTAGGTCGGATGTCACCGAACCGCATTACGCGGCGAGGCGGACTTCCTCAGCGAAGTTATCGTTCGCATTTAGTTTAAAGACCCGGGACGGTGAGTCACGCCGAGAGAAAGCAACACCTTTAGACGTCTGTCGATGCTGATCGGCCCCGCACTGTCCCGGCGATACCCGGGGGAAAGATTGGTGGAGCCGCCGGGAATCGCACCCGGGTCCAGTCCGCTTATTACGTGCGCGTTTATCTCCATAGTCGGGCGAACCCGACCCCTGACATATAGGGTGTCCGGGTTGAAAAATGAAGAACTTACGGCGTCAGGTGGTTTGCGGCGCGGACAAACCCCCGCGCCGACGCGCCGGTTCTGGCCTGAAGTCAGAGCCTCTCGACGCCCCGCTGAAGAGACAGCACCCCGGTGCGTGACACCTCCACCAGGCCGAGGCCACGCATCAGGTCCACGAACTTGTCGATCTTGGTAGGCGCCCCGGTGAGCTCGAAGACAAAGCTCTCGTGCGTGGTGTCCACCACCTTGGCCCGGAAGATATCGGCGACGCGGAGCGCCTCGACCCGCTCCGTGCCCGAGCCACGCACCTTGATCAGCGCCAGCTCGCGCTCCAGGCCGTTCGGATCCTTCGTCACGTCCTGTACATGGCGGGTCGAGACCATCTTCTGAAGCTGGGCCTCGATCTGTGACAGCACCTGCGGCGTGCCGCGGGTGACGATGGTGATGCGGCTGGTGTGGGCGCTGTCGTCGGTCTCGGCCACCGTCAGGCTGTCGATATTGTAGCCCCGCGCCGCAAACAGCCCGACCACGCGGTGAAGCACGCCCGGCTCATTGTCCACCAGCACGGCGAAAGTGGCGCGGCTCTGCTCCTGCTCGGCGTGGGCAAGATCGTAGACGGAAGCGGGCTGGGCGGGGTCAGGCATTGGTTCGGGTTCCTGGGATGTTGCTGTGAGGTGTCACAGGCCAGCGCCGCCCGCAAGGTGTTGAGCCTTTCGTCATGCTGACAGGACGCTGTCACGAAGCAGGCCTGGCGTGTCGCATCAGCCAAAGGAGCTCACCATGCCCACGACCCGGGAAATCGCCGAAGACCTGGTCGCCGTCGGCCGCCAGGGGAAATTCGAGGAGTCCGGTGAGAAGTACTGGGCCGACGATGTCGTCAGCCTTGAACCCGGCGAAGACGACATGGCCCGGACCGTGGGCAAGGACAGCGTACGCGGCAAGGGGGAATGGTGGGCGGCGAACCACGAGATTCACGGGGTCTTGGTCGAGGGGTCGTACGTCAATGGCGATCAGTTCATCGTGCGGTTCAAGATGGACCTGACCCCCAAGCGCGCCGAGCGCATCACCATGGACGAGGTGGGGCTCTATACCCTGAAGAACGGCCTGATCGCCGAGGAGCGGTTCTTCTATGGGGGGTAGGGGCATGCGTCGGGGGCGGCTTCGGCTCCCGGGCGTCGTTGTCCACGTGTCACGACCTCATGATGCGCGCAAGCGGTCCGATCTTCGGGGGATGGGGGGTGAAGGGCTCGAACAGTAGGGGCTGCATGTCGCGCATGATCTTGTCGCAGCCGGGTTCCCAAGGGTAGCGCCCGGCATGGTCAGGCAGGAAAAGTTGGTAAGCATCCACCGCCTCCCGACGACCAACCTTCTGCTCATGCCGCAGCTTGGCGAGGCGAAACACGTTAAGCCCCATGTACTGGCTCTCATCAACCTTCCGCCAGCAGGCATTGACCTCGCGGATCGTCCAGCTCAGGCCATCTTCCAACCGGAGCTCCCCGCTGGTGAGCTGACCCTGAGCCTCGTGCAGAAGATTTGCGGCCGTGTCCGCCGGTAGGAATGCAACGATCTCCGGAGCTCCGACTTCGGCCATCCCGATGGTGTAGGCCCACTGCGGATCGCTCCGGACCAACATCATCGACCAGCCATGCTCGTCTGCGATGCGAAGAGCCTCCCGCTCGGGGGGAGACAGCGGCACATCCCCATAGTCGGTCAGAGGCAGGTAGAGCGCCGGTTGCCGCGCTCGAAGCCCCTCTTCGTAGCCGGGCTCCCAGGGTAGCCGACCGCCTCCGTCAGACAGGACAAGCTGGAAAACCTCCAGAGTGGACATCCGACCCGCATGCAATGCCCTGCGCTCCACGGCCAGGGTGAACCAGCCGGTGGGACTTTCAACCTGAGTCTGGTGCACTCTGCGCCATACCAGAGGGTTGTCGGTCTCCCCGGTCAGCCAGGGCTTGCCATCCTCCAGAACAAGAATGCCCTCCTTGAGTTCGTTGAACGCGCGCCACAACAGTTCTGCGGCGGTCTCCTTCGGGACATCGAAAATCACCAGCTCCGGCTGGCCCAGCCTCTGCCCGATTCCGACCGTGTAGACCCAGGTCGGTGCACTGGCGTAATCGCCCACGTAGATCGCCGTCCATCCATGTTTGCGGATGCGTCGGTCTGTATCGCGATCATGCCACCAGCGCAGGAGTGGGTTCAACAAGCTTCACCTCTCAAAGACAGAACAAAAAACGAACACAGAGACGCTGTCAAGCCGATGGTTCATGGCCCGAGAAGGTCAGATCGAATGGTGACCTGTATAGGCCGCAGCGCTTGCCTCCCGGCGCAGTTGCCGCCAACTATCCCCCCATGTCCTCCCTGCGCATGCCCCAGACGTTCCTCAAGAAGCTCGGCGTCGAGACCGGCGACGCCGTGTTTCGCCATGAACTGCTCGAGGAACAGGCCCAGTCTCTGGGACGGGCGGGGCGCAAGGTCGAGGCGGCGCTCGCCGCCCTTTCGGCGCATGAGGGCGGCGAGGGCCGGGCGGCCCTGGTCAAGGCCGCCGCCGACGCGGTCTGGGGGTTCCTGGTCCAACGCGAGGTATTGGGCCTGCGCGATCGCAACACCGTCGTCGCCCAGTACGGCATCCCGCGCGAGGTCATGGCCCGCATCGGCGCGCGCTGAGGTCGATTACCGGCTTGGCTTCCGCCGCGCGAAGCGTGCCAGCATCCACAAAATCAAAGCTTTCGGGACGGAACCTGCCAATGGCCATTTCACTCTATGACGTCAGCGTGGCGTCCTATCTGCAGACCCTGGGCGCCGTCGCCGGCTTTCTGGAAAAGGGCCGGGCGTACTGCGAGGCCAACGGCATCGATACCGCGACCATCGTCGGAACGCGTCTGAAGGACGACATGCTGCCCTTCCTGTTCCAGATCGTTTCGGTCGCGCACCACTCGCGCGGCGCCATCGAGGGCGCGAAGTCCGGCGTGTTCGGCCCGCCTCAGCCGCCTGCGCTCGACTACGCCGGACTACAGAAGCTGGTGGCCGACGCGATCACCGCGCTCAAGGCCGTGACCCCGGAAGAAATCAACGCCCTGGAGGGCGGCGAGGTGGTGTTCCAGCTGGGAGAGCGGAAGATGCCGTTCACGACGCCGCACTTCCTGATGTCGTTTTCCCTGCCCAATTTCCATTTCCATGCTGCCACAGCCTACGACATCCTGCGCCAGGCGGGCGTGCCGTTGGGCAAGCGCGACTATCTGGGCGCCATGCGGGTGAAGACGGCCTAGCTGATCGCCGCCACGATCGCGCCCAGCGCCCGCACGAGATCCGCGGGCGCGAGCCGCGCCTGCAGTCCGCGCTGGCCGGCGTTGACGAAGGCTGAGGGAAGGGCCGCCGCGTCGGCGTCGACCACGGTCGGGACGGCGCGTTTCTGGCCGAAGGCGCTGACCCCGCCGACCCGGTAGCCGGTCAGCCGCTCGGCGTCGGCGGGCTTCATCATCTCGGCGGATTTCGCGCCCAGGGCCGCCGCCAGCCGCTTCATGCTGACCTCGCGGTCCGAGGCCAGCACCACGCAAGCCGGCTTGCCGTCGGCCTTGACCATCAGGGTCTTCAGAACTTCAGACGGCGGGACACCCAGCGCCTCGGCCGCCTGCAGGCCCACACGCTCCGCGCCGGGGTCGTAGTCGTAGGTGGCCAGGGTGTAGGCAACGCCGGCCTTGTCCAGGGCCAGGGTCGCCGGTGTGGTTCGACTCAAACCAGCCCTTTGCCGCTGTCGTCGATGATGGTGCCCAGGTCGCGCGTGTCGCCGGCCATGATCATCTCGTTATGTGCCTTGCCGGACGGGATCATCGGGAAGCAGTTCTCTTCCTTGGTCACCCGGCAGTCGAACAGCACAGGCTTCTTCACCGCGATCATCTCCCGGATCTTGTCGTCCAGTTCGTCCGGCGTCTCGGCGCGGATGCCGACGCCGCCATAGGCCTCGGCCAGTTTCACGAAGTCGGGCAGGCTGGAGGAATAGGTGTGCGAATAGCGCTCGCCGTGCAGCAGCTGCTGCCACTGGCGCACCATGCCCATCCACTCGTTGTTGAGGATGAAGATCTTGATCGGCAGGTCGTACTGAATGGCCGTGGAGATCTCCTGCATGGTCATCTGCACGGAGGCGTCGCCGGCGATGTCGATCACCAGCGCGTCCGGGTGCGCCATCTGCACGCCCACGGCGGCCGGCAGGCCGTAGCCCATGGTGCCCAGGCCGCCCGACGTCATCCAGCGGTTGGGCTCGTCGAAGTGATAGAACTGGGCCGCCCACATCTGGTGCTGGCCCACCTCGGTCGTGATGTAGGTGTCGTGGCCCTTGGTCAGCTCATACAGGCGCTCGATGGCATACTGCGGCTTGATCAGCTTGGTGTCCGGGCGATAGCCAAAGCTGTTGCGGGCCCGCCAGGCGTCGATCTGGGTCCACCAGTCTTTCAGCGCGGCCTTGTCGACGCTGAGATTGCGCTGCTTCCAGGCGGCGATCATGTCGGCCAGCACATTGCCCGCGTCGCCGACGATGCCCACGTCGGCGCGCACGTTCTTGCCGATGGAGGAGGCGTCGATGTCGATGTGGATCTTCTTGGATCCCGGCGAGAAGGCGTCGAGACGGCCGGTGACGCGGTCGTCAAAGCGCGAGCCGATGGCCACCATCACGTCGCAGTCGTGCATGGCGTTGTTGGCTTCGAACGAGCCATGCATGCCCAGCATGCCCAGCCATTGTGATCCCGAGGCCGGATAGGCGCCCAGGCCCATCAGGGTGGAGGTCACCGGCGCACCGGTGAGCGCCGCAAACTCGCGCAGCAGTTCCGAGGCCTGCGGCCCGGCGTTGATCACGCCGCCGCCGGTATAGAGGATCGGGCGCTTGGCCTTGGCGATCATCGCGACAGCCTCGGCGATCTTGCCGGCGTCGCCCTTCACGCGGGGCGAATAGTTGTGGATCGACTTCACCGCGTCCGGGCCCTGATAGGCGGCCCTGGAGAACTGCACATCCTTGGGGATATCGATGACCACCGGACCAGGACGGCCCGAGGTGGCGATGTGGAACGCCTCGTGCAGGATGCGCGGCAGCTCTTCCACCGACTTCACCAGATAGTTGTGCTTGGTGCAGGGGCGGGTGATGCCGATGGTGTCGCATTCCTGGAAGGCGTCGGTGCCGATCAGGTGGGTGGCGACCTGGCCGGTGATGACTATCAGCGGGATCGAATCCATCAGGGCGTCGACGATGCCGGTGATCGCGTTGGTGGCGCCGGGGCCTGAGGTCACGAGAACCACGCCGGGCTTGCCGGTGGAGCGGGCATAGCCTTCCGCCGCGTGGGTGGCGCCCTGCTCATGGCGGACCAGCACGTGGGTCAGGCGCTGCTCGGCATAGAGCGCGTCGTAGATCGGCAGCACGGCGCCGCCTGGATAGCCGAAGAGGGTGTCCACGCCGTTGTCGATGAGGGCGCGTACGACCATTTCGGCGCCGGAGATAACATCCAGTTGGGCTTCGATCGTCTGGTGAGCGGTCATGTGGGGCGGCCTGGCTTCAGAAAACGGGGAAAATGGACATTAAAAAAGGCCCTCTGGGGGCCTGGGACGAGCGACCGGTCGGTCCTGACATCTCTGTCAGTCCGTTACGGCCGCCCGGGAAGTACAAGGATCTTGCGCACGAGTATTCCTCGAAAATCAGGGAACGGGATGTCGCATGCCCGCGTCAGGTCGTCAAGTCGGGGTAGAGCGCAAGAAACTGCCGCCACTGGTCCTGTGCATCCAGCGCGGTGATCCGCGGCCAGTCCGGGGTCTGACCGCGCGCCCAGGTGAACTGGCGCTTGGCGTAATGGCGGGTGTCCTGGCGCGCGGCGGCAAGTGCGATATCGAGGGGCGTCCCGCCGCGCAGGTAGGCGGCCAGGGGCTGGACGCCCACGGCCTTCAGGGCGGGCTGGGCGGGGTCGAGGTCCCGGTCCATCAACGCCTGCACCTCCTCGAGCGCACCGTGGGTGATCATGGCCTCCAGCCGCGCATCACAACGGGCGTAGAGCTCGTGTCGAGGCGGCTCCAGGGTGACGGCGCGCCAGCTGCCGGCAGGCAGGGCGCCCTCAGAGGCGGCATGATGGTCGGTGAGGGGGCGGCCGGTGGCGGCATAGACCTCCCAGGCCCTGGCCAGACGCTGGCGATCGCCGGGACTGATCCTTGCCGCCGCGGCGGGATCCACCTGGGCCAGCCGGGCTCGGAACGCCGGCTCGCCCAGCGTCGCGAACTCTGCGGCGACCGCCTGCCGCAACTCTGCCGGTACATCGGGGATCTCGGCCAGACCCTGGGTCAGGGCGCGCAGGTACAGACCGGTGCCACCGACGAAGATGGTGTCCGCGCCCCGGCCCTGAATGCCGGCGATTACCGTCCGCGCCGCCCGCTGCCAGCGGCCCACCGACCAGCCCTCGGCCGCATCGACCGTCCCGAACAGGTGATGCGGTGCGCGGGCCATCTCGGCCTCGTCCGGCCGGGCGGTCAGCACCCGCAGATCGGCATAGATCTGCAGCGCGTCGGCGTTGATGATCTCCGCGCCCGTCGCCTCCGCCAGCCGGAGCGCCAGGGCCGACTTGCCACTTGCCGTTGGGCCGGCGATCAGCCAGATGCGGGGTTCCATGAGCCTTGTTCGGGCGACGACGCGCCCGGGTCAAGTCTGCAGGTTGCGAGGGATGATAGCATTTGCTATCAACTGCCTATGGCCCAGTTGCTTGTCCGCGACCTGTCCCCCTACGCCGTCGAGGCCCTCAAGCGCCGCGCCGCAGCAAACGGCCGCAGCGCAGAGGCCGAACATCGCGCCATCCTGGAAAGCGTTCTCGGCGCCGACAAGGAAGCCTGGCTGGCCCGCGCGCGTGAGCTGCGCGAGGAAGTTCGCGGTCGGACGATTGGCGAGTCAGCCGACATCATCCGAGAATTCCGCGACAACCGTTGAGCTGGGTCATCGACGCCTCGGTGGCGCTGAAGTGGGTTCTGGATGAGGCCGGAGAGGACGAGGCGCTCGGCCTCCTGTCGGACAAGCTCTGCGCGCCGGACCTCATGCTGGTCGAGGCAGCCAATGCACTCTGGTCCCGAGCCCGGCGCGGGCACCTCACGTCCGCACAGGCCGAACGACGCCTCCGGCAGATTCAAGACGCCCCCGTGGAGTGGACGCGCGCTCCCGGGGATATGGATGTGGCGCTGAACCTGGCGTTCGCGCTCCAGCACCCCGTGTATGATTGTGTGTATCTGGCTGTCGCCCTTCGCGAGAATCGTCAGGTCGTAACAGCAGACACCCGCTTCATTCGGGCAGTTTCCGTTGATCCAGCCCTCTCCGCACGGGTGCGGTCGCTCGTCTGACGCCCCTTGCTCTCGGCCCGGCGATCAGCCAGATGCGGGGTTCCATGATCCTTGTTCTCACCACCATCCTCCCGCACGTCACCGCAAACGATGACGTCGAAGCCTGCCTCTCTGTCATCGGGGAGATGGGCGTTCGCATCGGCCAGTCCGAGGATCTCGGGGCCGACGGCGGGCTGGCGTTGGATACCTTCATGGAGGCTGATGACCTCGCTGTGCTTCGCCCGATCGTTTCCGGATTGCTGGCGGGCAAGGCGGTCGATTTCTGCCTGCAGCCGGCCACGGACCGTCGCAAGCGTCTGCTGATCGCCGACATGGACTCCACCATCATCAACGTCGAATGCATCGACGAGCTGGCCGATTTCGCCGGGGTGAAGGCCCAGGTTTCGGAGATTACCGAGCGCGCCATGCGTGGCGAGCTGGATTTCGAGGCTGCACTGAAAGAGCGCGTGGCCATGCTGAAAGGCCTGCCGCTGGCCGACCTGCAGCGGGCCTACGACGAACGGGTGCAGCTCAACCCTGGCGCCCGGACGCTGGTGAGAACCATGACGGCGCACGGCGCCAAGGCGTTCCTGGTGTCGGGCGGCTTCAGCTTCTTCACCCGCCGCGTCGCCGAGGCCGCCGGTTTCAACGCCAACCGCGCCAACACCCTGATCGAGGACGGCGATCTCCTGGCCGGCACGGTCGGTGAGCCTATCCTCGGGCGCGAAGCCAAACTGGCTGCGCTGCAGGAAGAAGCCGCGAACCTGCAAATTCCCCTGTCGGCCACGCTGGCCGTCGGCGACGGCGCCAACGACCTGGCCATGATCGAGGCGTCGGGCCTCGGCGTCGCCTACCGCGCCAAGCCCATCGTCGCGGCGCAGGCCCATGCCAAGGTGGACCACACTGACCTGACTTCGCTGCTCTACTTCCAGGGCTATCGGGCCGATGAGTTTGTGATCGACTGAGGGGACGCGGCGTCACAATCCGAAGCACCGTTTGAGTTCCGTCGCCGCGCAAACCCCGCTACATCCGGGCCATGCCCTTTCCCCGCCCCATCCGCGCTGTGGTTTTCGACATGGATGGCCTTCTGGTCGACACCGAGGCCGTGGTCTACCGCGCCATGCAGCAGGCCACCGTCGGAATCGCGGACGAATTCCCGATGTCGACATTTCTCCAGATGGTGGGGTTGCCGAACCAGGCCGGTGACGAAATCGTTCGTAATCACTTCGGCGTCGGCTTTGACCTGACGACCTGGAACGCCGCCGTCAGCATGCACTTCCGCGAAGAGCTGGCCGCCGGCATCGCGCTGAAGGCTGGCGTCTTTGAAATCCTCGATCACCTCGACGAGATCGGCATGCCCCGGGCCATCGCCACCTCATCCAGCCTGGAAAGCGTGAGGGCCAGCCTTGGACCGCACAGCATCGTGGATCGCTTTCACGCCCTGATCACCCGTGACGTCCAGAACAATCACAAGCCTCATCCGGAGCCGTTCCTGAAGGCCGCTGCGGCGCTGGGCGTTGATCCTGCCGACTGTCTGGCGCTGGAGGACAGCCACAACGGCGTCCGCTCGGCCTCATCCGCCGGCATGATGACGGTGATGGTGCCCGACATGCTGGACCCGACCGAGGAGATGCAGACCCTCTGCGTCCGCATCGCCCGCGATCTGCATGAGGTTCGGGCGCTGCTTGCGGCGCAGGCCTAGCAGCTATTCAGACTCCTCTCCCCCGCGACCTCGCGAACGCGAGGGCGACGAGAGGGAGAGGGCTGGGAGAGGGCCGGCTGGGCAACTCTGATGTGATGGCGAAGGCCCATGAACATCTCCGCCCTGCGTCCTCGCCGTCCCATCGGCGGATCACATTTTCACGAGCCGGCCCTCTCCCAACCCTCTCCCTCTCGGCTTCGCCGGGGGAGAGGGGAAGGCAGGGGGCCTAACGCCCGCTCGGACCCCGCTGGAAGTACTTGAAGAACGCACTGTCCGGCGACAGCACCATCGTGGTCTGGCCGTCCGCAAAGCTCTGCTCATAGGCCTGCATCGAGCGGAAGAAGGCGGCGAACGACGGGTCACGGCCATAGCTCTGGGCATAGAGGCGCGTGCGGGTGGCGTCGCCCTCACCGGTGATCTGTCCGGCCTGCTGACGAGCAGTGGAGAGCGTTATGGCCACTTCCTTGTCAGCGCTGGCGATGATCTCGCGCTTCTGTTGCTCGCCGACGGCGCGGACGCGGGCGGCTTCCTGCTGGCGCGACGTCGACATCCGGCGGAACACGGCTTCCCGGTTCTGGGTCGGCAGGTCAGCGCGGCGGATTCTCAGGTCAATCACCTGGATACCCATACCCGAAGCCCGCGCACGGCGTTCCACGTCCACCTTGGCCAATTGCATCAACTGGGCGCGGCGCCCGGAGATGATGTCGCTGGTGGTAGCCGAACCCAGCACCTGACGGAGCGACGAGTTGACCAGGCGTTCGATGCGGTCAGCGGCGATCCGCTCGTCGCGCAGGGTGGTGTAGAACTGCTTGGGATCAGCGACGCGGTAGCGGATGAAGGCGTCGACGACCAACCGGTCCTGCTGGGCGGTGATGATTTCTTCCTGGGCGGCTTCCAGCGAGATGTTGCGGCGATCAAACCGGATCACCTGTTCCAGGAACGGCGCCTTGACGTTCAGGCCCGCGGCCTTGCCGCTGAAGTTGATCACGCGCACGGGATCACCGAAGCGTACGACCACGACCTGCTCGCGCTGGTCGACGATGAAGAAGGTATTGGCCAGCAGAACGGCGGCGAGCACCGCCATGCCGACCCAGGCCACGAGGCGACTGCTCATCACTGGGCCTTTCCTTGAACCTGAGGCGCGGCCTCGACCTGGGGCTGCGGCGCTGCGGCCTGCGGGGTCCGCGAACGGAACACATCCGGCGGCAGGATAATGGGCGCGCTGGCGCCCTTGGCGTCGATCACAACCTTGTTTGACCGCGCGAGGATGCGCTCCATGGCCTCGATATAGAGGCGGTCGCGGGTCACGCCCGGCGCACGACGGTATTCTGCGTAGATCTGGTTGAAGCGCGCGGTCTCACCCTGTGCGTCGCGAACTGTCTGTTCCCGATAGCCTTCGGAGGCCTGCAGCACCTTCGAGGCATCACCCTTGGCTTCGTTGATCACCCGGTTGCGGTAGGTGTTGGCCTCGTTGGTCGCCGAGGCGGCGTCCTGCTCGGCGTTGTTCACTTCACGAAACGCGGCGACGACCTCGGGCGGAGGGTTTGCCGAGCGGATCTGGACTTCGACAATGCTGATGCCGGCGCCCCAGTTATCCAGCGTTCTCTGCATCAGTTCCGCCGTCTGAAGCTGCACCTGGCCGCGGCCGGTGGAGAAGATAGGCTGAAGCTGGGTCTTGCCGACCACTTCGCGTATGGCGCTTTCAGCCACGGCCTTCACGGCCTCGTCTGGAGCCCGGGTAGCAAACAGGTAGGCGGCCGGGTTGGCCACCCGCCAGGTGACGCTGAAGTCCAGGTCGATGATCTGCTCATCGCCCGTCAGCATCAGGCTTTCCGCCGGTGTTTCGCCCACGTCCGTCCGGTTCAGGGAGGTGACAGAAACCTTCTCCACCCGCTCGATCGGGAACGGCAGGTGATAGCGCAGGCCGGACGTCTCGGTGTGGCCGTCAAACGCGCCGAACCGCAGGACGACGGCCTGCTCGCTGGGTTGAACGATGTAGAAGCCGGAGAGGCCCCACAGACCGACAATCCCGGCCCCGATGGCGACCAGCGCGCGCGGGTTCATCTGGCCGCCAGGGCCGCCGAACAGATCGCTCAAGCGACGTTGCAGCCGCTCGAACGTCTCATTGATGTCGGGACCGCCGGGGCCACGCGGGCCGCGAGGTCCGCCGCCCTGAGGGCGTTTCGGCGCGGGATCCTTGCGATCTCCGTCACCGCCGGAAGGGGCGCCCCATGGGCCGGGGTTTGCATTATCGTTCCAAGGCATCAGCCGGTACGTGTCATCCGTGGGCCAAGGTCCATTATACCCACCGTGGGCTTGTAAACCGGCGCAGTGAGCCGGATATGAGATGCCACCTCCCCGAAGGCAAGACAAAGCGCATGAGTGATTACGCAGGGCCGGACAGAACGGCCATTTTGAAGGCCCTGGATCTGGTCATGGATCCCAGGTCCGGAACCGGACTGACCACGGCCGGACTGGTCCGTGGCCTCGTACTGCGCTCGGGTCGCGTGGCCTTCATGCTGGAGGTCGCCCCGGCGGATATCGAGCTCTACCGGCCCGTTCGCGACAGGGCCGAGGCGGCCATCGCCGACGTCGAGGGTGTCGAGACGGCCCAGGTCGTCCTGACCACGGAAGTCCAGGGGCCCAGTTCAGCGCCACCGCCGGCCGGGCCTGGCTTCAAGGTAAGCCCCCGTCGCCCGCAACCCGGCGAGACGCCGCCGGCGCGCCGCGCCCGGATCGCCGAGGACCCGGGTGCGCGTCTTGGCCCCATGGTCGACGCCGAGCATCCGCCCAACGTGAAAAAGGTCATCGCCGTCGCCAGCGGCAAGGGCGGGGTGGGCAAGTCCACCGTGTCGGTCAATCTGGCGGCGGCGCTGGCGGTGCTTGGCTATCGGGTCGGCCTGCTGGACGCCGACATCTATGGCCCCTCCGCGCCCACCATGTTGGGTGTCGACGGGGACCCGACCTTCGATGCGGAAAAGCGCCTGAACCCGATGGAGGCCTGGGGCGTCAAGGTGATGTCCATCGGCTTTATCGTCGAGCCGGGTACGGCCAACATCTGGCGCGGCCCGATGGCCTCGTCGGCGCTGCGCAGCTTGATGAACTCCAACTGGGGCACCGCGTCAGAACCCCTGGATGTGCTGGTCATCGACCTGCCGCCCGGCACCGGGGATATCCAGCTCACCCTGGTGCAGAAGCTCAAGATGGATGGCGTGGTGATCGTCTCTACCCCACAGGAAATAGCCCTGATCGACGCGCGCCGCGCCGCCCAGATGTTCGAGAAGACCGGCGCCCCGATTCTGGGTGTGGTCGAGAACATGGCCTATTTCGCCGATAGCTCCGGCGCTCGCATCCCGATCTTCGGAACCGGCGGCGCCAGGGCCGAGGCCGAAAAACTGGGCGTGCCATTGCTGGCGGAGATCCCGATCGAGGTGGCGTTGCGTGAGGCCTGCGACGCGGGCCGGCCGCTGGTGGCGACAAACCCCGACAGCCCTGCGGCCCGGGCCTTCCTGGAACTTGCGAAGCAGCTAGTTGGCTAATTCTGCGTCCCGGGCGTCCAGTTGGCGACGGACGTCAGCGGCGCGTTCAGCGTCGAGGCGATAGCCGATCATGGTCAGTGCGCCCAGCATGACGAAGACGACAGGCCCGACCAGGAAACAAAGCATCAGCGCCTGGATCGCCTCGGGCGAATTGGCCTGGCCCAGCTTGGGATCGTAGCCGACCTGGCTCAGCACATTGAACGTCAGGAAAATCGAGGCGCCCGCGGCGATCTTGCTGGTGAGCGTGGTCAGGGCATACAGCAGGCCGCTGCGTTCCTTGCCCTGTCGCAGGCGCACCTCATCGGCCACGTCGGCGGTCATGGCCCGTGTCAGGACGCTGAAACCGGCGGCGAAGAACCCGGTGAGGAACAGGATCGGGGCCACTGCCAGCAAACTGCCCTTTGGCATGAACGGCAGGGTCACCAGGAGAAGCGAATAGCTCACGCAGCACACCATGACCGTCCGGTGCTTGCTGATGCGTGTGGCGACCGAGGCCAGCATCGGCGCGCCCGCCACACCGGCGACGATGTAGATCGCCAGCAGTATGTTCGTCGCGCCGCCGCTCAGCTGCAGGCTGTCGCGGCTGTAGAAGATGTAGAGCGCCGCCATCCAGCCCGGGCCCAGCGACAACGCGAGATCCGCCAGCAGGATCCGCCTCATGCTGTGGTCGGTGATCAGCTCCCAGTAGTCGCGCAGCTGGAAGCGTTGGCCTATGACCTCGGTGGCCAGTGTCTCGGGTGTGCGCCAGACCACAAGCCCGACCGCTACCGGCGCCAACAGGATGATGTACCAGATCATCGCCTGTATGCCCTGCGGCTCCGAGTAGCCCATCTGCTCCATGACGATGGGGATCATCAGCACGCTCACCGCGCCGCCGACGCCGACCGCCGCCATCACGCCGAACAGCCGCGCGCGATCATCATAGCTTCGTGCGAGGGTCGCTGCCCACGCCGAGTGCGACAAGAACAGGATCGAAACGCCCAGATACATCACCAGCAGCCAGGTGATCAGATAGCTCTGGCCGACACCCTTCCCTGCCGTCATCAGCATGTAGAGGCCCAGCATCAGCAGCGGCGCGCCGAGCAGGGTCCATAGCCGGTAGCGACCGATCGGCGAGCGGGTGCGGTCCATGAGGATGCCCAGCGCGGGCTCGATCGGGATATCGATGAAGCGGACAATGGCGAACGCCGCGCCCACCACCGCCAGTTCCACGCCGATGTTTGCGGCGAAATAGGCCGGGAGGTGCACTGAAACGGCGATCCCGAGCGCGCTGAGCGGCAGGCTGGTGGCCGCGAACGATATCGCCAGGCCCAACGGAAGGGACGACGAGGAATTGGCGTGTTTGGTCAATCCGTTCTCCCGGGGCGTTTTCTTGCGACTTGGATCAGGCTAGCCGGTTCGCCGGCGCGATGTCCTCGCCGGTCAGCGATTCCATGGCCGCACCGGGATCGACCAAGGCGTCCTGCTCATCAAGTTGGCGACGGATTTCAGCATGTTTTTCGGCCGTCAGATTGTAGCCGAAGAAGCAGGCTCCCGCGATCATCACGAAGATGATCGGCCCAACGATGTAGGCCAGTTCCAGACCGCGGATGGCATCTGGCGTGTTCACCGTGCCCACCTTTGCCTGGTAGCCGATGTAGGCCAGCACGTTGAAGGTCAGGAAGATCGAGAACGCCGAGGCCAGCTTCGAGGTCGCAGTGATCATGGCGTACATAAGGCCCATCCACTCGCGCCCGCTTTCCAACCGGATTTCGTCGGCGATATCGGCGGTGATCGCCCGGATCATCACGGTGAAGCCCGCCGCCATGGCGCCCACCAGGAACATGGCCAGTCCGAAAACCAGGAAGTCGCCCTTGGGCATGATCGGCAGCAGGATCAGGCCCAGCGAGTAGATCGTGGTGTTGACCATCAGGGCGCGGTGCTTGCTGATCCGGTTGGCCAGCCACGCCGCCAACGGCGCGCCTGCGAACCCTGCGGCGACATAGATCATCAGCAGCAGGTTGGCCTGGGCCATCGTGAACTTGAGACTGTCCGTGAAGTAGAAAAGATATAGCGCCGCCATCCAGCCGGGACCCAGGGTGACAAACAGGTCGGCGGCCAGAAGGCGCAGAATGTTGGGCCGGGTCAGCAACGCCCAGTAGTCGCCCAGGGTGAAGGCCGCAGGCCGATCCTTCACGATGTTCTCTCGCGAGGTCATAACCACCAGCAGCGACGTCAACCCCGTTGCCGCGATGATGAACCAGATCATCGCGTGGATGCCCTCGACGTCGGTTCCGCCCTGCCTCTCCACGATAACCGGGATCAACAGGATCGCCATGGCGCCCACGACGCCAAGGCCCGTGATGGCGCCAAAGATGCGGTTCCGTTCGGTATAGTTCTGCGCCAGCCGCCCGGCCCAGGCGAGGTGCGACAGGAACACGCAGGAATAGCCGATGTACATCACCAGCAGCCATCCGAAGAGGTATCCGACCCCCACGCCTTCCTGCGATATCATCAGCATGTAGAGGGCGAACATGAGGATCGGCGCGCCCAGCGCCATCCATATCCGATACCGGCCAAAGCGTGTGTTGGTGCGGTCCATCGCCAGACCCAGGCCGGCGTCGATCGGGATATCGACAAACCGCACCAGCGCAAAAGCACCGCCCACAACCGCCAGCGAAAGGCCGAGATGACTGGCGAAGTATCGAGGCAGGTGGACACTGATCGCCAGAACCAGCGCCGCAATCGGAATGCTGGCGCTGGCGAAGGCCATGACCGCAGGTATCGAAAGCGCGTTGTTCGCGGCGACCTTGTTACCCTTTGACACCGTGACCTGCTCCTACGCCTGCGCCTCTACCGAGCGCTGGGAGGGAGTTAGGCGCAGGCGTCCGCAAACGCGCAAGGGGATTTCGATTACAAAACGGAAAAGGGCGGCCTTGCGGCCGCCCCAATGCGTCGGTTGCCGTACGAAACCCTTACCCGCCCTGCATCTTGCGGAAGAACTTCGCCGACTGTTCGCCGCCGTTGACATAGGCCTTCTGGCCCACCTCGTCGGTGATCTTCGCCCAGTTGTCGCGGACGGCCTCGACGCTGGCCTCATGGCCGAGATAGACACCCTCGGTCTCCACGATGCGCGCGAGGGCGAAGGCGCCGGCGCCGGCGGTCAGGATCGCGCCGGTGGGGGCGTCTTCCGAGCAGAGGAACACCACGCCCGGCGTCACATACTCCGGCTTGAGCTGTTCCAGCACGGCGGGCGGCATCAGGTTCTCGGTCATCCGCGTTGCGGCCACCGGAGCTATGGCGTTGACGTGGATGTTGTTCTTCTGGCCTTCCAGCTTCAGCGTGTTCATCAGGCCGATCAGGCCCAGCTTGGCCGCGCCATAGTTGGTCTGGCCGAAATTGCCGTAGAGACCCGACGACGAGGTCGTCACCACGATGCGCCCGTAGTTCTGTTCGCGCATGACGTCCCAGACCGCCTTGGTCGGCTTCACCGTGCCGAACAGGTGCACGTCCACCACCACCTGGAAGTCGCCGAAGTCCATCTTGGCGAAGGACTTGTCACGCAGGATGCCGGCGTTGGCGATCAGGATGTCGATCCGGCCCCACTGATCGATCGTATCTTTGACCATCCGCGCCACGCCCGCGTCGTCGGTCACAGAGGAGCCGTTGGCGATGGCCTCGCCGCCGGCCGCCTTGATCTCCTCGACCACCTTCAGGGAGGCTTCCGAGTGGCCTCCGGACCCGTCCACCGAACCGCCCAGGTCGTTGACCACCACCTTGGCGCCACGCCTGGCCAGTTCCAGCGCATGCGCCCGGCCCAAGCCGCCGCCAGCGCCCGTTACGATCGCCACTTTGCCGTCGAAGCGGATGTCCGCCATTACAATCACCCTTGGATCTGAAGTCCGAAATCGGCGCGGGTTTTGCGGCGTGGGGACTGAGACGTCAAGGCGAGGCGAGGGGGTTCAGCTCTTCGGCGGAACCGAAACCGCCGCCTGCGTCTGGCCCTTCAGGAATTTCACCAGCACCCTTTGGCCGATCAGGAACGGCGCACCGGTGGAGTCCACCACCACCTCGACCACGCGGTCATCGGTCCGCTCGCTGGCGTCGTCCGACTGCAGCTTGCGGGCGCCGAACACGGCGGCGCGGCGCAGCACCTTGCCCTGATAGACCTTGGTCGGATCGCTCTCCGGCGACATCTGCACCGTCTGACCGATGCCCACGAACGAGAGGGCGCCTTCCGCGATCTCGGCCCGGACGATCCGGCCCGTCTGAGGTTCCAGATCGAACATGTTGGAAACGTTCAGGGTTGAGGCGCCCGCGCCTGGATTGGCATAGCGTCGCACGATGCGTCCGTCCGCGGGCGCCCGGATGATGCTGGTTTCCTGATCATACCGCGCCTCGCCGAACCGGGCCTGGGCGGTGGAGATGCTGGCCTGCTGGGCCGCGATCCGCGCCTCGGCCTCGCGCACCGCGTCTCGCGACTGATCGAGCTTCTGGGCCGCCACGAAGTTGGAGGGCGCCAGCGCCTCCAGCCGGTTGAACTCGCGCTTCGCCGCCGCCAGCTGAACGCCCAGCAGCGCCAGCGCCGCATGGGCCTGGCGTACTTCGGCGGAAGCCCGCACCGACGCCAGTCGCGGCTGATCGTCCTCCAGCCGCGCCAGCACCTGACCGCGCCGGACCATGTCGCCTTCCTGCACGAGAACGTCCTGGATCACCCCGGCGCGGCGGGCCGCAACCTGGATGATGCCGCCCTCCACATCCACCTTGCCGCTGGCGATGGCCGCGTAGGGGCTGGGTTTCACCTGGGCGGTGGCGGCGGCGGCCCTGGCCTTTTCTGTCGCCGCCCGGTTCGACAGGAACATGCTCCCGCCGCCGGCCACGGCCAGTATGATCACAGCGATCCAGACGAAACGAGTGCGCAAGAGGGCAGGCATGGTGATCAGGCTCCAACGAGCTCGGGTTGCTGTGGTGCGACGACGGCGTGCTGCGGGGCAGCGGGGCTCGCCCGGCGGTCGTCGAGGATCTGGCCGTCCTCCAGATGGATGACGCGGTCGGCAAAGGCTTCCAGGCGCGGGTCGTGCGTCACGCAGATCACTGCCGCGCCATGCGCCTTGGCGGCCCGCTGGATCAGCCGGATCACGATCTGTCCGTTCTCCCCGTCGAGCGCGCTGGTGGGCTCGTCGGCAAACAGAAGCTGAGGATCCTTGGCCAGCGCGCGGGCGATGGCGACCCGCTGCTTCTCGCCTCCCGAGAGTTCGGAGGGGCGCTGATGCATGCGGTTCTCCAGGCCCACCTCGCAGAGCGCGCGCTCCGCCCGGGTCCGGGCCTCGGAGGGGCTGCACCCCTGATACTTCAGGATGATCTCCACCTGCTTCAGCGCGCTCAGCGCGGCAAACAGGTTGAAACCCTGGAAGATGAATCCGCAGGTATCGAGCCGGAACCGGTCCAGCTTGCCGGACCCGAGGCTCCAGATGTCCCTGCCCAGCGCCGTCACCTGGCCCTCATCGGGCTTCAGCAGCCCCGACAACGCGGCCACCAGGGTCGACTTGCCCGATCCCGACGGCCCCATGACCATGGTCACCTCGCCATGCTGGGCGTCGAAGTCGACGCGCTTCAGCACCTCGATATGCGCCCGGCCGGTCTTGAAGCGCTTGTAGAGGCCATGCGCCTCAATGGCTGTGTGCTTCGAGCTCATCGCAGCAGGTCCGCAGGCTGGCTTTTCTTCAGGATGCCCAGAGCCAGCAGGCCCGAGGCGCATGAGATCACGATCAACAGCACCGACACCCCGATGATCCACTGCATCGGAAAGCCCATCGGCAGGCCGGAATTGGTGGCGAGCAGATAGATCGCGCCGGTGAACAGGGCCGTGGCGCCCAGGCCCGCGATACCCACCCACACCGACAGCTCCATCACGATCAGCCTGAGCGAGCCCATCGAGACCCCCAGCGCGCGCAGAGAGGCGTATTCCTTGATGCTCGACAGGATCGCGCCCCGCAGGGTCTGCGACGTAATGCCCACGCCAATCAGGAAGCCCAGGAACACCGAGAAGCTCAGGAAGATGCCGATGATCTGCTCCGACATCAGCGCGCCCTCATTGGCCTTGGCCAGCTCCGGCCGCGTCCAGGCCCGATAGGCGCCGTCCGAGACGGCGTTCAGTTGATCGCGGACGACTTCCGCGCGCCGGCTGTCAGCGATGCGAACCATCAGAGGCCCGGTCTTGCCGCCCTTCACCAGCATGCCCATCAGCCGCATGGTGTCGCGCGACATGGTCACGGAGGCGTTGTTCACGTCGGGATAGCCCTGCAGGATTGCCCGCACCCGAACGGTCTTGCCGTTGAGCGAGGCCTCGTCCCCCAGCTTGACCCCCAGCCGCTTCAGCTGGGTCTCGTCGATGGCGATCGCGTAGGGCTCCAGCAGGGCGACGCGGGTAGCCTCGGGAAAGTCATGCGGCAGGTTCACCGACCCGGGCCGCGTATCCACCATGTTGACGTTGATGAAGGTGGTGACGGCCTTCTTGCCGTCCCTGGGCCGGTTCACCCATCGCCCGCCATCGGCGTCCCACGCCGCCACCTCGACGACCTCGGGGTTCATGTACATCTTCGGCAGGAGCCGGGCCGGTAGCGAGCCGCCGCCCGAGTTGATCAGGCTCTCCATCTTGGGCGGCAGGATCATGATGTCGGCGCTGGACCGGTCGATGGTGGCCGTCGCGCCCTTCACGATACCGGTGAACATCCCGATCTGCGCCAGGATCAGCAGCCCCGAAAACGCCAGCGCCACGACCGCCGCCGTGTAGCGCCGCCATTCGTACAGCAGTGTGGCCAAAGCCAGTGACATGGAAACCGAAACGCCCTGAATAACCCTGCGCCCGGTGTCATCGCGAGGCGCGCGCGCCGCCAGTTAAATCGCTGTAACGCAGCGTAACCGGCAGCTGCCCGGACCTCGCCCAGAGCGCGCGTTACCGAGGGGCGTGGAGCCATCCGGGCAGGTGCGAGGCGCCCGATTAAACCTTTGTAATCCGCCTCATCGGTGACAGTGCGCCCAATTCGTCTGCTGGCGTGCGTTTGGCCCGGGCCGTTGGCGAATTGAGTGCACTGTCACCGAAATTGCGGAGGGTCCGCTGTCTGGGAGGTCGCCAGCCACTGGTCGTTCTATCGTTCCCGACGATGTCCGCTTCCCCCCCCTGCACAGAAATTTGCGGCGTCCGCTCGGAGGCCGGTGAGCCGAAGGTCTGCTTCCGAGCGCCGCGCTGACGGGGACATTCGACCCATGTCAGACATTGCGGAGGTCAGTTTTTCGGCCGATATCAGGCGGGCAGATTTCGGCGGGCTTCCGCGAAAAGGACACCGATGTCGGATGCCATGATTGTTCAGGCGGCTTGCCACTGCCGAAGCGTCCGGTTCGAGGTCTCGCTGACCGATGGGTTAAAGACAGCGCGGCGATGCGACTGTTCATTTTGCCGGATGCGCGGGGCTGTCGCTGTTTCGGCGGAGCTTGACGGCGTGCGCATCCTCTCGGGCAAAGGCTCGCTGGCTGAATATCAGTTCAATACCAAGACGGCTAAGCACTACTTCTGCTTGACCTGCGGCATCTACACCCATCATCAGAGGCGTTCCAATCCTCGTCAATTCGGGGTCAACGTCGCTTGCATTGAGGGAGTCAGTCCGTTCGATTTCCCGGAAGTGCCGGTCAACGACGGCGTCCTTCACCCTAGCGACGCGGGGGCAAGCGCGAAGCCAAGACTGGCTGGCGTGCTGCGGTACGAAGCTTCCAGAGACTAAGCGCAAAGTCTATTTTCGAGATGAGAGCCAAAGACGGCTCTCCCCCATCTCAGACGTTCGCAGGGTCTACCTTCCGGTTGCAGGACTTGAGCCAGCCCACGATCTCCGTGATGGCGGCAGACTGGATGAAGACGCCGAAGTGATCGACGCCGGCCAAGGTGCGGAAGGCGGCATCCGGAGCAAACTGGGCGAACATTCCCTTCAGCGCCGGCGCATCGATCGACTGGTCGTCTTCGCCAATCAGCGCGAGCGACCCTGCTCCCAGGGCTGCCAAATCCTTTCGCCAATTCACGCGGGGGTGAAGTGAGGTGTTGAGCCGATAGGAGTAGGCCAGCGTTTCAGTTCCGTCCCAGAGAGCCGCCGGTTTGTTGAATTCGATGATCGGCAGAGCGTCGAGTCCACGCACGCCCACGGCGTTCAACGCGATTAGACCTACCAGCCGCTTCAGGTGCAGCCTTGCCCAACCGCCTGAGTTCCCGCCGCGGATCGCTGGTGAGGTCGGCAGGATCGGCGCTAGCATCAGGAACCGCGTTGCCAGTGCCGCTCGGCCCCCGCCCGCAAACCGCACCACCAGCCCGCCGCCGCTAGAGTGTCCACCCAGCACCACCGGCCCCGTCAGTCCGCGCTCGCGCAGAACGCCGACCAGATCGGCAAGGTCGTCTTCCAGTTGGCCCACATACTCCACGTCTCCACGCCGCCGCCCTGAGAGGTGGTGGCCACGCAGGTTGGGCAGCACCACCTTCGCTGCCCCGCTCTGGCTCACCGCCTGGGCGAGGCCGTGATACCCGCCGCCGTGATAGGATGAACCGTGTACGAAAATCAGCACCTGGTCGGCTGCGGACTCATAAAGGCGGAACGCTAGGTCTTCCCCGTCTCGCGCCAGGAAGCGTTCAAGCTCGGGTGTCGCTGATGTGTGCGCTCCGCCTGCCAGGGCGGCCATGCCGAAGACATCACGAGCCCCAGAGGCGGCCGGCGCCGACGAAGCCACGAGAGCCAGCGCTGTCAGGACCGCGCTGAGCGCGAGGAGCGAGACGACCGCCACAATCAGCAAAATCACGTTCCCTCCGCTCCGCACCCCAAGATAGAGCGTCCCCAAAATCCGACAATGACATTCAGGTCCGATTCCAGGGGGGAAGCCTACCACCGCTTTCCCCCCTCAACAGCCTTTGGGAGTGTCTGCTTTCCGGCATCGAGCCGGAACGTCTGCTCGTTGGCTAGAACCCAACGGTGAGAAACAACCCCAGGCGGGCACTGCCTGAGCCCGCTTCCGCGCGGCAAACTGGCGAAGGCAGGCGGGCGCGGGCCTAGACGGCGTTTTTTGGTGGAATACCGTTCGGGAGAAGATGGCCCAGCAAGAGTTTGAGCAGAAGCGCCGGCTCAAACCATCCCATCGCCGGCGTCGAGCCCACGGCCATCGTGATCGAGCACAGGACGACGAGGTAGGCCGAGAAGGCAACGGGAGTCCTGAGGCGATCCGGCGCGCAGAGGATGACCGCCGACGCGCCCACAAGGCCGATGCTCAACGTCAGAGCATACGGGCCGTCGAATGAGCTACCCCGCAGCAAGGCTGCGACGACAATGACGTGCGCCAAATGCGGCGCGACGAAAGCCGCGTGCTTGACCCAGGTCTGGCCGGGCCGATGGTACCAGGCTCGTGTTGTCTGCGTGCCGTTACAGACCGCTCCCCCCAGAACATCGAAGCCAATGAGAGCGGCGATACTGACCGAAAGGGCGGATGCGCCACTCGACGCCATCAGTACGCCTGCAAGCAGGGAACCCAAGACCGAACTCGCAAGGACAAGCAGGGTCTCACCGGTGGTCATTCCGGGACCGACGAGCCGGTCCCAGAACCCAAGGACTCCGGTCCGTGGGTTAGGCATTGGCTCGGCTGTCATTGGCGGTCCAACTTTGACGCACTGTTTGACCTGATTTTGGGGCGGTCACGCAAAACTGTCGAGTGCCCCCCTCTGCCGAAGTTCAGCAGGTCCGCCATCGGACCGAACGCCAAGGTCCGCAATCCCCCATCTGAGACATTCGGAACGTCTGCTTTGTGGACCAGTGGCCGAACGTCCGTGTGTGGACGCCAAATCCCGCACGAAAAATTTTGGAGTCCGCGCCATGATGTTCTATATATGTTCGCATGCTGGATTCTCCGCCCGCCCTCAGACCCGAGCGCATCGACGCCATGCTGGCGGCGGTGGCGGAGGTGTGCATGGAGGGCGTCACCGAGGCCCAGGTCTGGATCAAGGCGGCTGAGGACGTCGAGGCCTTCGAGCGCGCCTCCCGCGCGCTGCAGACCCACTGCCGCAACCTGCGCCAGACCATCGCCATGAAGCAGCGCTTTGACCGCGAGCAGGCCGCCCTGAAAGCCGAGGCGAGCCGCGCGGCCGAGGCCGAGCGCAAGGACATCGCCAAGGCGCGCAAGTCTGCAGTGAGCGGGCTCTACTGGCGCGCG
>CAIVVM010000047.1 GCA_903909375.1 uncultured Alphaproteobacteria bacterium | reverse complement strand
GCGCGTTCGACGGCCAGGTCGATGAACTCGGCCACCGGCAGGGCGAAGGTGGCGCCTTCCACGACGAACGGGATCGAGCCTTCCGGCGCGGCGGCGATGGATTCGACGCCGGAGACCCGCAGCATCTGGGCGATCTGGGCGGCGTTGGCGGCAAGCGTCGCACGCTGGGCGTCGGTAGCCTCGATGACCAGCAGCGGCGGCTTGGCGGACAGCGGCACGTTCAGGCCCGAGCGGACCGAGCGGCCCTCGGAGATCGCCTCGATCACCAGGCCGATCTCGGCGTCGGCGGCGGGGTCGATCAGGCTGGACGGAAGGTCAGGCCAGCGGGCGGTCATCAGGAAACCCAGGTGGGGGCGCGGGGCGCCCAGGTCCTGGGTCTGGGCCCACAGCTCCTCGGTGATGAACGGCATCACCGGGTGGAGGAGTTGCAGGATGACATCCAGCACCCAGGCGGCCGTGGCCTGGGTTTCGGCCTTGGCGGCTGCGTCGTCGCCGGTGAGCAGCGGCTTGGCCAGCTCCACGTACCAGTCGCAGTACTGGTTCCAGATGAACCGGTAGAGGGTCTCGGTCGCCTCGCCGAAGCCGCAGTCGGCCAGGGACGCCGTGACCGCCTGGGCGGTGCGGGTGGTCTCACCGACGATCCAGCGGTTGAGGGCGGCCTTGACGGATGCCGGGTCAAAGCCCTCGGCGCGGGCGCAGCCGTTCATCTGGGTGAAGCGGGTGGCGTTCCACAGCTTGGTGCCGAAGTTCCGATACCCTTCAATGCGTTGACGGCTGAGCTTGATGTCCCTCGCCTGCCCCGACATGGCGGTGAGCGTGAACCGGAGCGCGTCAGCGCCGTAGTCATCGACCAGCTCCAGCGGGTCCATGACATTGCCCTTGGACTTGGACATCTTGGCGCCGGTGGCGTCGCGGACCAGGGCGTTGATAAAGATCCGCTTGAACGGAACCTCGCCCGTGAAGTGGATCCCCTGCATCATCATCCGGGCGACCCAGAAGAAGATGATGTCAAAGCCCGTGATGAGCGTGTGGGTGGGATAGAACCGCGCGAGATCCGAAGTCTTTTCAGGCCAGCCCATGGTGGAGAAAGGCCAAAGGCCGGAGGAGAACCAGGTGTCGAGGACATCCTCGTCCTGACGCAGCGGGGTCGGGCGACCGTAGTGCTCGTCGGCTTTCTTCTGAGCTTCGGCTTCCGTCTCCTCGACGAAGGCCAGACCATCCGGGCCGTACCAGGCCGGAATGCGGTGGCCCCACCAGAGCTGGCGGCTGATGCACCAGGGCTCGATGTTGCGCATCCACTCGAAGTAGGTCTTTTCCCAGTTCTTCGGCACGAAGACCGTGTCGCCGTTCTCGATGGCGGCGATGGCGGGTTTGGCCAGCACGTCGGCGGCCACGTACCACTGGTCGGTCAGATAGGGCTCGACCACAACGCCGGAACGGTCGCCGTGCGGCACGCTGTGGCGGGTCTTCTCGATCTCGCGCAGCAGGCCCAGGGCCTCGAACGCCTCGACGACCTTCTTGCGGGCGGCGAAACGATCCAGGCCGCGATACTCGGGCGGCGCATTGTCGTTGATGCGGCCGAAGTCATCGAGAATGTTGATCATCGGCAGGTTGTGACGCTTGCCCACCTGAAAATCGTTGAAGTCGTGGGCCGGGGTGATCTTCACAGCGCCGGAGCCCTTTTCCGGATCGGCATAGTCGTCGGCGATGATCGGCACAGGGCGGTTGACGATCGGCAGGCGCACGGCGCGACCGATGAGGGCCTGGTAGCGCTCGTCGGCGCCGTTCACAGCGACGGCGGTGTCGCCCAGCATCGTCTCCGGGCGGGTGGTGGCGACGACGATCTCGCCGGAGCCATCCTCCAGCGGATAGGCGAAGTGCCAGTAGTGGCCGTCGACCTCACGCTGCTCGACCTCCAGGTCCGAGATGGCGGTCTGGAACTGCGGGTCCCAGTTCACCAGCCGCTTGTCGCGGTAGATGAGCTTTTCCTTGTGGAGCTGGACGAAAACCTTGCGGACGGCGGCCGAGAGGCCCTCGTCCAGGGTGAACCGCTCGCGGCTCCAGTCGCAGGAGGCGCCGAGCCGGCGCAGCTGGTTGACGATGGTCCCGCCGGATTCCGCCTTCCATTCCCAGACCTTGGCCACGAACTCGTCGCGGCCCATGTCGCGCCGGCTGCGGTTGCCTGAGGCGGCCAGTTGCCGCTCCACCACCATCTGGGTGGCGATCCCTGCGTGGTCAGTGCCGGGCAGCCACAGGGCGGCCTTGCCGCGCATGCGCTCAAAGCGGATCAGCACATCCTGCAGGGTGTTGTTGAGCGCGTGGCCGATGTGCAGCGAGCCGGTCACATTGGGCGGCGGGATCACGATGGAGAACGGCTCGGCGGCCGGATCATCGATGGGCGCAAAGCCGCCCGAGGCCTCCCAGGCGGCATAGAGGCGCGGTTCAGCGGTCTTGGAGTCGAAATTCTTGTCGAGCATGGTCGGGGGTCGATCTGAGGTGAGCGGGTGGAATACATCCAGGCGAGGCGTCCCGGAAGCGCTTTACCTCCCCCGCGCAGCGGCGGGCGGTTCCCCTCCCGCCACGTTGTGGGGGAGGTAGGGTCCGGGCTGCTAGCGTACCCGGCTGCGGGCGATGCGGTCGACCTCGGCCTGGACTGCTTCCTGGACGATTGTGGGCAGATTGGCGTCCAGCCACTGCTGGAGCAGCGGGCGCAGCATCTCGCGCACCACGTCGTCGAGGGTGAGGCCGTACGGCGGCATGGCGATACTGGCAGAGAGATGGCCGAAGCTGGCGGCGGCGGCGGCGGCTACGGTTTCGCTGACAAGGGCGGCGACGGGCTGGGCCTGCGGCGGCGCAGGTTCCACGGCGACCATGATGTCCAGGTCGCCCAGGGTGTCGAGCTTCTGGGTGAGTTCGAGCTCCTCCTCTTCCTCCTCCTCCTCGACGGCCAGCACAGGTGGGGGTGCGGGAGCGCTCACCACAGGGGCAGCTACGGGTGCAGGCGGAGCCTCAGCAACAGGCTGAGGGGCGGGCTCAGGTTCCGGCGCTGGCTCGGCCACAGCGACAGGCGCCTCCACGACCGGCGCCTCTCCCTCAGCACCAGGCGTTTCGTCCTCGGAGATAATCCGACGGATCGACGCCAGGATCTCTTCCATGGTCGGTTCTTGAGAAGACGCTTCAGACATTTGTCGGCCGCCACGGTTGAGTCGCTTTCAGGACCCTAAGCGCGCGCGGGCGATCCTGCAATTTTCCCGTTATCTGCCGTTCAGCGCGTGGTGGGAGACATAGTCACCGTCGGCGCCGGCTGCAACCCCGGCGTGGCGGTCGGCTCTGAGGACTTTGAGACAGGTTTGCTGGAGGGCCAGGCGGTCAGGTACTGGTCAATGATATCCACCGGCTCTTCCCAGGGCACCCAGCCCCAGGTCATGCGCAGTTTGCGGAAATTCTTCGCCGCATCGTACTGCGGCACCGAAGGCACGAGGTTGCGGGCTTCGAGGCGCCCCATGGTGGCCAGCATGTTGGCGGCCGCCACATATTCATCGCGGCGCGAGCTGACCTGGTTCAGTTCCGCCTGGCGCAGTTCCTGTTCGGCGTTGAGGACGTCCAGCGTGGTACGCAGGCCGACCTGCTGTTCCTGGCGCGTACCCTCGGCGGCGATCCGCGCCGCGCCGACCTGCAGCTCGCTGGAGGCGATGTTGGCGCGGGCGGCGATCAGCTGGCTCCAGAACTGGGTGACGCCCTGCATCACGGTGCGGCGGACGCCCTCAACCGTGATCCGGTCGGCGTTGTTGCGTTCCACCGACTGGCGGATGCGCGAGGAGACCAGACCGCCGGAATAGATCGGGACGGTGGCGGTGACGGTGGCACTGACACTGCGGCCGAAGTTGTCGCGGGGATCAAAGGGATCAATCAGGCCGGAGTGGCCCACGGTGACATTGGCGGAGACGCTGGGCATCCGTTCGGCCCGGGCGCCGGCGATGCGGGCGCGGCTTGCCTGCTCGGCGAACTGCTGGGCGCGGAGCTGGGGGCTGAATTCCTCGGCGATCTTGTAGGCCTCGTCCGGATCGGTCGGCAGCATGTAGGCCAGTGAGGGTTCCGGAGCGAGATCACCGGGGCTCTGCCCCACCAGGGTGGTGTAGCCGGCCCGTGTGATCGCCAGCTGGGCGAAGGCGGACTGATAGAGAGACTGGGCCTGCGCCAGACGCGCCTGGGATTGCGCCACGTCAGTGCGAGTGATCTCGCCCACCTCAAACCGGGCCTGTGATTCCTGGAGCTGGCGGGTCAGGACGTTGACGTTCTCCTGACGGATCCGCAGAGATTCCTGGTCGCGGCGGGTGTCGGCGTAGGCCTGGATCACCTGGGCCAGAACCACGGATTCGGTCCTGCGCAAACTCTCGCGGCCGGCCAGAACATCGGCGTTGGCGGCGTTGACCGACGCGGCCACCCTGCCGCCGGTCCATAGCGGCTGATTGAAGCTGATGCCGGCCTGGCCGCGGTTGCTTCGCCGCACACCTCCGGAGCCAAAGCTGTCAGGCACGCCGTCGCCGTTCAGATCCACGCCGCGCCCCGCGATCGGGGTCTGGGTCTCGGCCCAGTTTGACGTCACCTGAAGGCCCAACGTCGGCCGCCATCCGGAACGGGCCTGCACATAGTTCTCGTCCAGCGCGCGCTGGGAGGCCCGTTGAGCCTGCAGCGTCGGGTTGTTCTGGTAGGCCAGCGCGATGGCGTCAGCCAAGGTCTCGGCGCCCGCGGGCGCGGCCAAAGCACTGACACACAAGGTCGCAGCCAGCAGGCGGCCACGGAAAGTCATAGACATACTCTATCCCCGATCTCGCGAGAGACGTCCTCTATTGGCATGCGTCTGCCGTCTTGACCAAGCCCCGTCACCTTAAGCTTTTTTCACGCCGGCGTTTCGATTGTGTTTCAGACGCCTCTACAAGGCAAAGCTGTGTTTCGGTTCGAAGCCCGCCATGATCGGGACGAAGCAGTCAAAGAGTTCCCGCCGCCCCATGCCATCGGCCGCCCGGACGTAGAGGCTGGCCTTGCCGACCGGCCCGGTGCGTTCCACCACACCAAGCCGCCCCCCGATCGCCACCCTGGAGCGCCAGGTCTCGGGGGCGTCGGCCACGGCGCCTTCGCAGACCACGATATCGAACTCGCCCGTCGGCAGGTCGCCGCCGGCCTCAACCTCGACCACCACAAGCCCCAGGGCCTTCATCACCGCCGCCGCATAGGGCGCGCTGACAGCCAGCGCCCGCTCGCCGGGCATGGGGCGCAGCGCCTGCAGCAGCTTGGCCACATCGCGCGGCTTCAGCAGCCAGCGCCCGGGCGCGTATTCCACTTCCATGTCGGCATAGGCCAGGTGCGTGCGGTCTGCCGGCACGAACGCCTCGCGTGCGAGTGCGCCCATCACGTCGTGCAGGCGCACGTCGGTGACATCCTGGGTGCGCACCTGGCTGTCGACCATGTTCAGGCGAGCGGCGGCGAAATCGGCCATCGGGAATCCTTGTCGCATAGGCGATCCGTTGCCCCGGGTTATAGGGGCGCAGCGGCGGAAGGCAATTGCGGCTTGCGAGCCCTTCTGATAGCACCGCGCGCTCTAGACGGCCTGATGGCGGAGTGGTGACGTAGCGGACTGCAAATCCGTGCACCCGGGTTCGATTCCCGGTCAGGCCTCCAAATTCTTTCAGCGACTTAGCTGCATCGGGTGTTTCCGGTTTGCAGCTTGGTTTGCAAAACGCGTTCACTTTCCGGTCTCCCGGTTGCGTTTTGAGATGCGCTCAGCGGACGCCTCCGCGACGGAGCCCCGGTCGGCGTAAGTATCGAGAGACGCCAGATCCCGCAGAGAATGCCCGGTGCACATAGCCACTTCCTGAGTGGTCCAGCCTTCTGACAGTCGCCGGGTAACGAAGCTGCCGCGCAGGTCATGGAAGGTCACGCCTGACACCCCTGCTGCCTTGCAGGCATCGCGCCAGGCGCCACGGAATCCATTGCCCTTCGGGTCCCAAGGCAACCCATCTGGACGGGTCAGGATGGTAACCGAACGGTCGCGGGGCGCAGCATCGAGGACAGCCTGCAGCTCAGTCGAGATCGGCACGACAACTCGCGCACCTGTCTTCTGCTGGCGCAAACGGATTGCCCCTGACTGAACGGCCCCCCACGGAAGCACCATGAGGTCGCCTTGACGTTGGCCGGTTTCGATTGCGAGCATCATCGCCCGCCGCAGCGGTTCAGACGCGGAGGTCATGAACGCCTTGATCTGCCCATCGCTCCAGACACTTTCGCGCCTGTCGCTCGTGTAGAGGCGCCCCACGCCAGCGGCGCGGTTATGGTCGATGATGCCACGCTTGACGCCCCAGGAAAGGAGCGCCTTGAGAACCTGAACGGCGTAGTCCGCGCGGCGCGGCGCTTTGCCCATCGAGTCCCGCCAGACCCAGATGTGTCGGGTGATCTCACGCGCGGACATCGCCCGAAGAGACAGGGCGCCGAACTTCGGCTCGATCCGGTCGAGTTGCTGCATGTAGTCGGCCCGGCTTCTCGGGCTCAACCGCGCGAATTCCGGCGACTGTTTGTAGCGCCAGATCAGGCTTTTCACCGTGCCGTTGGCGGGTTCGCGCCGCATCGCATCTGCGAGCCTAGCGAAGAATTCCGGAGTGCCTTCGCGACCCAGTGCGATGGCCCCTGCCCCGCGCCCATAGTAGCCGTATCGCACCCGCTCGCCGGTGCGCAGCTTCTTCCAGACCAGATTCACGCCCTTGGGCAGCGATTTAGTCGTCGTCATATCCGAAGTGCCCCTCGATCTCGTCCAGGACGTCGCGCGCGGTTTCCGTCGAAGTCTCGCGATTCCTGAAAAGCAGCCGGATCTCGCCGGTCGGTGCGATCCGCAGTTCGTCAGGGCTGACGCCGGCCGCTCGTGCGCCCCTTACGGCGCGCTGGACGTCAAGCTGAGTGAAGGTGGCGCGGCGGGCCATCCTAATCGACCTGTTCGCCAAACTCGTGGTTTTCACCCAACTCATCGTCGAGCCACTTACGGATCTTGATCCCAAAGGGAACAGCCACCACCCGCAGATCGACGATGGTTACTGGTCCGGCTTTTTGATCAACGCTCGCCGCGTCCAGCGCCGATTGTAGGTCATCGGCGACCGACAAATTTCCATTGGCCCAGACAAAGCCGAAGCGGGCCGCGCCCTTCATTGGCCGATCTGTCCCCGCAATGATTGATCGAGAAATCGCTGCAGCGGTGGGCGCCAATTGAATGACGGAGGTCAAGCTCGTCCCTGGCGGAATTCCGTGTTGCGCGTATAGGCGGAGCAACAGCAGCCGGCAGAGGTCCTCGACCTCATGTCGCGACCAGCCCGCAGTTGGCGTGGGCATGTAGCCATGCCGTCGCCAGTCTCGCTGTTGAACCGTCGAAACGCCCGTCAGAGCGGCTGCATCGGAGGGCGTGAATTGATAAAGGCGATTTTCCATGCGTGTTCCGTCCCACGGTTCTCAATCCGTGTCAACTCTCACGTTTTTATCGCAAGGTCGTCAGCGGAACCGCGAACTTGGTGGCTAAAGCGGCGGCGCGCGAGACGCGGTCCGGTCCCCCATGACAGCCCCCGGCGCACAAGCGCCAGGGCGCCGCCCCCACGTCCGATTTCGCAGTTACGTCGACCTTCACTTAGGCCGTGGCAAGCTTCATGGCCGTTTCGAACCCGTCCATATTCGTCGTCTTGTGGCGCTTGCCGTAGTCCGCGCCATCGAAGCCGCCAATGGCCTCGAGCCCGTTAAGCGCAAGAGCGCCGAGGCGCGCGATCTTTCGCAGGACCCGCACCCGCTCGAAGCTGTCCATATTCACGTCGCCGAGCTCACGCGTTTCCGAGAGGATGCAGAGAAGCTGGAAGTAAATGCCTTCCGCGCTTTGAGGTGCGCTCCATTCTGCCGCCGCCGCCAGCTGGTCGCTGGCGTCGATCAGCTCGAGCCCAAGCCGGTCGAGGTGGTAGCGTTTACTGGCGTCGTCCCGATCAGCTTGGCTGATCTCGCGATCATGATCCTGGACCTGCGTAAACCGGCGCGCGAGCGCAGCGACGGGGCACGCTGCAGCGGCGGGGGCAGGACCAGGGGCGGTGATGGCGTGAGCTCTTGGGGTCATGGCGGTATCTCCTTGTGGTGCAGGGCTATCGCCGAGGGTGATGTCGGCGAGCATCGGCGGCGGATCAGGAATCACACAGCTTGTGCATACGCATGTATGTATATTGCGACCCAGATTGCAACAACATAGATACGCTTGTATCCTTTCAACCTGAAGAATGCAGAGGGTTGAAAATGGACGTCACGCCAGAGGGCTGCAGGGCCGGTCGAGCCATCTTGAAATGGTCGATGCGGGAGCTTGCCGAGCGTTCCGGCGTTGCGTGGACTACGATCAACCGGATCGAGGCGGGTTCGGCAGCGCGGGACAGCACCGCCGCAAAGATCATCGCGGCGTTCGAAGCCGAGGGGGTCGAATTGACGGGCGATCCGGAGCGAACTGGTGCGGCGCTGGTCTATGCGCGGAGGCGGCAGGGCTAGGCCTGGCGCTTTGCCGCCGGTCGCGGTGACGATGCGGACGGACAGTGAACGGACAGTACGGACAGTTGCGGGTGGCGAAGGATCTTGCCCGGCGCAACGCGGTTGGGCGCCCCAGCGAGGGGCGCCCGGTAGCGACTTAAGGCCTGATGCCCACGATGCGGCAGAAGGCGTCGGAACGCTCGAAAGCAACGTCAGCTCGCAGGTGGGCGATAAACCCAACCTGTAGGTTGCCCATATAAGTCTCGTTCAGCACCTGGATTCGCAGCTCCTGCCGCAGGCCCAGAATGCCGCGCGTGAAGTCGCCGACAAGCAGCGTAGAACAGTCGGTCGACGTGCCCTGCGTCTGGGTGATCGGGATAGATGTCGTAGACAGCATCGGCAGGTCAACGAGCGCCGGCGGCAGCTGCAGCGGCTGGTTCGTGGAGTCCTTGAACTTCCGGAATGTCCGGGCGGTTCGCGGATGCCAGATGCCCGCCGTCGATGTGTCGCAATTGTCCAGCTCGAGCTCGTAGAGCGCGTCGAGCATCTGGTCGTAGCTGGTCGGGATCGCGCCGTTCGTCCCCATGCTCACCGTGTTGATGGCGCTGGCGTTGAATAGGCCCAGGGGCTGGTTCGACGCGCCGGTCCCGAAGAGGCAGGCCCGGTCCAGTTCGACCGACAGGGCGCCGACCAGCGCCTGCTCGAGGGCGGTGTTGACGTTGACCGAGTCGGCCAAGAGCTCGATTGGAACCTTGACCAGGACCGCGAGGGATTTCGGCACCAGGTCGATGGCGTCAAACGTCGGGTCACTTTCGGTGACCGCCGCGTTCTCAGCCCGCCAACCCGGAGTCGGGTCGGTGGCGATTCGCATGATGCGCGTCTTCATCCCGTCAAGGATGACGGTGCGAGCGCCGGCCTGAATGAACTGGGTCTTTGACCGAAGCCGGTCGATGAACTCCGGCAGGACCGTGAGCGGGATCGAGAAGCCCCCGGCGCTGTCGGTGCCTTCGCTGAGGGCAGCCTTGATCGTCGGGCTTTTCGGGCCGGTCAGGAGGGCCGCCAGCACCGCACCGACCGAGGTGTCATCATTGCGCGGATCCCGGTCTGCCAGGCGCTCCTTCGGGGCCAGCATCCGGATAGGCTCGCCGGTGTGGGCATTGACCCAACCGTCGCGCGCAGGCGCTGACCGCGAACTCGCACCAGCCAGCATGACCAGGTCGATCTCCGCGCCCAGCAGATTCGCCCAGGCCATGGCGCCGTCGTAGACAGGCTGGTCAGCGGCGCTGTTCCAGTCGGGCTTTTCGACCAACTTATTGAGCCAGCCCCCGACTTCGCCCTGGAGGCGGCGCAGGTCTGCCGCATGCGGCGTGCCCTTGCTCTTCAGCGCGCCAAATCGCGCTTCAACGGAACGGAAGAATTCGGGATCGGCCCGCAGCAGATGGCCGGTGCTTTTCGCGATCGTCTCGCGGTGATTTTGGATGGACACTATGTTTTCCTTTGGGAGGCCGGCAGTCGCCGGCACGTTCAGCCCCCGCGCTATTGCGGTGACCGTGCCGACGCTTGGGCCGTCGCCAAAGGGGCAACGATGGTGCGTCTCGCGCGATGATCGGAAAGGCCGAATCGCGCGCCGAGGGATGATGGTTCGACTAATTCGCCGTGAATTTCAAGGATCCGAAAATAATACGAACTTTCAGCGCATAACCTCAGATGTTTCGCGGTTTTCATGTTATTTTTCAATATGTTATTGAGCTCCCTGCGATGCCCCTGGGTACGGCGCCGGGATTCGCGTAACCCCTCACAATAAAATCTCCGCGTTGTTCCATAGCCGGTCCTTGCGCCGGGTCGGCGTAGACTTTCAGCCCCCCCCCTGGTCTGGCCCCGGCTTTGCTTCACTGGCTGGCGCAGGCCTGAAGTTCGAGCGCGGCTGACTCGCTCCCGGCCCTTGCGTAGCTCCACCTCGCGCGAGCTTGCTCGTTCGTGAGGCCGTAACGCTCGTCGCCCGCAGCGACCAGATCCTTAAAGACGCGCACGGCCATTCGGGTCATCTGAGCGCGCAACGCTCCGCTGCAGATCTCGACCGCGTACCCGGCCGGCGTCATCGCCGTTGTCGGTAGACGGATTTCGAAACCGGCCTCGAGGCGTAAGAGGAAGCACCCGCGAAACCGAAAGCCAACTAGCTCGCAGTCGAACACCGCCACGGTAGCGACCGGCGACCTGTCAGGGCGGCGGCGCGTGCGAAGCATGGCCAGGATGCAGACCGGAATCTGCCCGGCGATGGTTCGGGTTGGGTCATCAACTTTCATGTGTGTGCCTTCTTCTAAGGTTCGCCCAGGGCCAAGGCCCCGGAGTGGAAGCGGTGCTCGACCCGCCGATGATCGCGGCCGGACTCGACCATCTCGCCAGCGCCCAGGGCGGTGACGGACGCACCGCCCAGACCCGCCGCGCCGCCGCCCGGCATGGCGGACGAGGATGCGGCTGGGCTGGCGCTGGACGCGGCAGGGGCCAAGGCCCCGGAGTGGAAGCGGTGCTCGACCCGCCGATGATCGCGGCCGGACTCGACCATCTCGCCAGCGCCCAGGGCGGTGACGGACGCACCGCCCAGACCCGTCGCGCCGCCGCCCGGCATGGCGGACGAGGATGCGGCTGGGCGGCCTAGACCCGGCGCGCCAGTGCCCGGTGACTGGCCTTCAGCATTGGCGGCGGCGGCATGGCGGCTCATGCCCGTGCCCCTGCCATCGCCCGCGCCGGTCGCCCAATCTTCACACCCGCTGCGGAAAGCTCGCGCCCGATTTCCCGTTCGATGCGGTCGGCCGCGAAGCCGGTGCGCGGGATCAACTGGCCCGCCGCTTCGTCCCAGCCGCAGGGATCGAGCCACGCCGACACCCAATCCTCACCCCGATAAGCGACAGCCGTCGCTCGGATCTCTGAGGGACCTGGAAACAACACCTTCGCCAAGACGGGCGGCGGTGCAACTTGCTCCGACGTTTGAGGTTTTTCCCCGTCGAGCCAGCATTCCTGCAAAAGCCATGTGGTCGGCGACTTGATCATGCCGGACGGACGTCCGTGCACCTCGATAGCGTAGCGCTGGGCCCCTGCGATCAGCTCATCCACCGAGGCTGTCCGCTTCCGCAGCACTCTGTCGAAAAGCTGACAAGCCGCCCGCTGTTCAATCCTGTTTGGATAGATTGCGATCCACCGTGTGAACGCATCGGCGACGTCGCGCTTGCGGGGAGAGACTTCCTCAGAAGTCTCTTCGGTTAGAGTAGTGGGTTCATATCCTACGCCACCCTTGGCGTGGCCCCCACGCCGCAGCTTGGCCGATACCCCCACGCCAATTTGGCTAGGGGGTAAGCACTCATCAGGCCCATCCGTATCGCGCAGGTATTCGGCATCTGCCAGCAGCCGGTAGCGGTTGGAAGAGCGCCCTTTGTTCTCGGGACGATAACGCGCTTCGACTGACAGAAACCCTTTGCTTACCAAGAGATCGAGCTTCCGTTGCAAGGTGCGAACGGGGATTTCGCTGTCTTTCGACAAGGTCTTGTGTGCGGGCCAACAGACGCCAGACGCAGAAGCCTGGTCGGCGATCAACACCAGCACACACTTCGCGAGCGCGTCGCCGACCGTTTGGTTCTTTGCCCAGGTGATCAAGCGGTTCGTCATCAGCGGTCGAAGGTCAGCCTAAGCCGCCCCTCCTCAAATGCCGCCAGCCCGGCGTCGACCAGGTCACCGAGCGCGACCCCGATCTCGTCCACCTTCACGCCACAGTACGACGCCGCCTCGAAGGGACGCCAATCGACGGCGTCATCCATACCGCTGACATCGGCCAGTCGGATCAAAAGCAGCTTCGCGAGCGGTGAAATTCCGCGCTGATCAGATGCCCAGCAGATGCGTTCGGCGCTCATCGCGCCGCCCCCCGAATGGGAGTCAGCTCTAACCCCTGAAAGTGGCCTTCATCGTTGCGGATCGTGCGCAGCATCAGGCCGGCTAACGCCTGAACTTGTGGCCTCAGTTCTAGTTTGCAGGGGGCCGCTAAGTCATTGATCTGCGGTGTGGCCATTTCGCGCTGGTTTGCAGCGAAGCCATTGAATAAGGTCGAGTCACACTGGCCTGCAAATCCGTGCACCCGGGTTCGATTCCCGGTCAGGCCTCCAACCTTCCCGATGCGGCGGGCTCTGCCTCGAGCGACGCCCCTGCCGGGCCGAGAGCTCTCCATGCGTCACATCCTGGTCACTGGTTCAACGCGCGGCATCGGCGCGGCGATCACTGATGCGCTGAGGAATAGCGCGCGCGTTGCAGGGCATGGGCGGCAGGATCGCGATGATGTGATCGGCGCCGATCTGGCCGATCCAGGGGCTGCAGACGCTTTATGGGACGCCGCCCTTGCCCGCCTCGACGGTCGGATCGATGTGTTGATCAACAACGCCGGCGTGTTCGAGGCCATACCTGTCGACGCCACCCTGCCCGACTGGCAGGCCACCTGGGGTCGCACGATGCAGATCAACCTGCAGGCCGCCGCCGATCTTTCCCGGCGGGCTGTCCTGCACTGGCGCGAGCGGGGCGTGGGGGGCCGGATCGTCAACATCGCCAGCCGCGCAGCCTATCGGGGCGACAGTCCGGCGCACTGGCACTATGCCGCGTCCAAGGCCGGCATGGTGGCCATGACCAAGTCCATCGCGCGCGGGTTCGCAGGCGAAGGCATCCTGGCTTTTGCGATCTGCCCCGGCTTCACCATGACCGGCATGGCCGAGGATTATCTGGCCAGCCGCGGCGGCGACAAGCTGCTGGCCGACATTCCCCTGGGCCGCGTGGCCGAGCCCGAGGAGGTAGCGCGCGCCGCCGCATGGCTGGCCCTGGAGGCGCCGGCGTCCATGACCGGCGCGGTGCTGGACATCAACGGGGCGAGCTTCGTGCGGTAGGTCTTTCTTCACCTCCCCCGCGAAAGCGGCGGGAGGGGGACCACTGGCCGAGGCCGAAGGCCGCAGAGCCGGTGGTGGAGGGGGCGAGCCTCTTCCGCTGAGCCCCAAATGTCCGATCGATCCTCTGCGATTTGGGCCTGCCCCCTCCACCACGCCCTCTGCGGGGCGCGGTCCCCCTCCCGCCGCTTTCGCGGGGGAGGTAAGGCGTCAGTCCATCAACCGCTGCATCAGATAGGTGAACTCCAGCGCACTGCCGAGGGCGACCTCGTTGAGGTTGGCGGCGGCCGCGTGACCGCCGTCCATGTTCTCCCAGTAGAGGTAGTCGTAGCCGTACTCCTTAAGCCGCGCACCGGCCTTGCGGGCGTGGGCGGGGTGGACGCGGTCGTCCTTGGTGGACGTGCGGATGAAGACGCGCGGATAGGGCTGGCCGGGTTTCAGGTTCTGGTAGGGCGAATAGGTCATCAGCATGGCGCGTTCGGCCGGGACCTTGGGGTCGCCGTACTCGCCCATCCAGGACGCGCCGGCGCCGATGTGGTCGTAGCCGATCATGTCGAACAGAGGCACCTGGATGACGATGGCGTTGTAGAGTTCCGGGCGCCTGGTCAGCGCCACACCCATCAGCAAACCGCCGTTGGAGCCGCCGACAATGCCAAGCTTCTTCGGGCTGGTGATCTTGCGCGCGATCAGGTCCTCGGAGACGGCGAAGAAGTCTTCATAGACCCGCATGCGGTTCAGCTTGAGCCCCGCATTGTGCCAGCGCGGGCCGAACTCACCGCCGCCGCGGATATTGGCAACGACGAAGACGCCGCCCTTCTCGAGCCAGAGCTTGCCGGTTATTCCTGAATAGGCTGGCGATCTGCTGATCTCGAAGCCGCCATAGGCGTTGAGGAGGGTCGGGTTGGAACCGTCCAGCTTCAGACCTTTGGCGTGGACCACGAAGTACGGAACCTTCGTGCCGTCCCTCGACGTGGCCCAGAACTGTTCGGTGACGAAACGCGAGGCGTCGAAACGGTCGGGCAGCGCGCGGAGTTTCACCGGCGCACCGCCAGCCGCATCGGCAAGCCACTGGCTGGTGGGGGTCAGGTAGCTGGCGACATTCAGCACGAGGCGGTTGTCACTGTCCGATGCCGAGGCGATGCCGATGGAGGAGTCCTTCGGCAAATCCAGTGTCGTGGCCGTCCAACGGCCAGCCTTGCGCTGATAGCTCAGCACCTGGCTCTTGACGTCATTCAGCATCACCACCAGCAGCCGGTCCCGGGTGGTCGCCACCTGTTCAACGGCCTGGTTGGCGGCGGGACGCAGCACCAGGGCGGGCGTCAAGGCGTCCGGCTTTTGCTTCACGGCGGCCAGATCGAAGTCGACGAGATCACCTTCCTTCATGCCCGTGGCAGCCCAGTCCACCTTCAGGCTGACCAGCAGGCGGCCGTCGAGGTAGCCCGCAATCGACACCTTCTTCGGCAGATCCAGTTTGAGCGGTCGCTCACCTTCGAGCAGGTAGTATTCGGCGTTGAAGGTATCGAGCGGGCGATAGATCAGGGTGGCCTGCACCTTGCCCGCCGGATCACGCAGGATGATGGGCTGCACGCCATAGCCGCCGTCGTCGCGGGTCCCGGTGAAAACCTGCTTGGCCGCGGAAAGCGGCTGGCCGCGCTTCAGCAGCTTGGCGATAAATGGATAGCCCGAGGTGGTGACATCGCCCTTCGCCCACTCTGTGACGAGGAACACTGTATCCTTGTCTATCCAGTTGAACCGGTGCTTGCCTTCCGGAAGCCGAAAACCACCCTCCACGAACTGACCGGTGCGGGTGTCGAACTCACGCACCTCAACGGCGTCCTTCCCTCCGTTGGACAGGCTGACCAGGCAATAGCGGTCATCAGGCGCCAGACACGTCGCACCGGAGAATACCCAGTTGGCCCCTTCCGCCTTGGCCAGGGCGTCGATGTCCAGGATTGTCTTCCACTCGGGACTGCCCGCGCGGTAGCTCTCCACCGAGGTGGTGCGCCAGATGCCGCGCACGTGCTCGGCATCCTGCCAGAAGCCCCGGAACGATCCGTCGCCGGCGAAGCTCACCGACGGGATCCGGTCCTTCGCCGTGGCGATCTTCAGCGCGTCCGCATAGAGGCCGGCATAGCGCGGATCGTTCTGCAGCTGCGGCAAGGATCGGTCGTTCTCGGCCTTCGCCCAATCGAGCGCCCGGGCGCCCTCGATCTCCTCCATCCAGGTGTAGGGATCATGGTCTGGCGCCGCGGCTCCCATCAGGAAAACAGCGGTAAGGGCAGTGGCGAGAGCGGCAAGACGCATGGGGGGACTCGTAGAGGCATGGTCGCCCTGCTCTACCTCAGGGTGACCTATTCGTCACCCATGATAGCAAGTCCGGGCTCACCGCAACGCCATGGCTCCCACCACTGCCAGCGGCCAGAGCGTGAAGGCGGTAGCGGCGAGGATGCGCATCCACACCGCGCGGCGGCGGCGATGACGGAACTCGGTCTCGTAGAGGGCGGCGTAGTCGAGAGTGGTCATGGAGATCTCCTGTCTGATAAGGAGACGCTGGATTTAAGCTACGTCAGAATCGGACGTGGGTCCGGCGGGCGACCTCGATTTCTTCCACCAGCATGTCCTGCAGCGCCTGCGGCGCCACAACCTCGGCCTTGTCGCCCCAGGTGAACAGATGCCAGGCCAGTTCGCGCATGCCGCTGGCCCGGAAGCGGACCATGACGCTGCCGTCCGGCTGTGGCTCCACCCGTTGTTTGGCGTGGAACCGCCAGCGCAAGGCGTCCTCGGCGCCGTGGGGCAGGATCTTCAGCACCACATTGTGTGTGTCGTCCTGGTAGATGCCGAAGCTCTCGTCCGCATAGGCCTGAAGGGAAAAGTCCTCTGGCCGGAAGCCTGGCGTACCGGTGACCTCGACCTCGAAGATGCGATCAAGGCGCCAGTTTCGGGGGCCGATCCCGGCGTCTTCCGCCGCCACCAGATAGTTTGAGCGCCCGAACAGGATGCCGAACGGCGTGACTTCACGCACGCGCCCAGGCGTGGATCCCCCCTCGTAGCGGAACCGCAGGGTCGACAGCGCCTTGAGCCCCTCGCGCACCGCCGACAGCACGCTGGCCTCCTCGAACGGGCGGGGGCCCGCCGTTACGGCGATGGTCTCGGCCTGAAGCAATGCCTCCAGATCCGGCGCCAGTCGGCGCCGCGCGGCCGCGCGGGTGGCCGACAGCACCTTCTGCTCCAGCGAGCGCAGGGCTCTGGCCCGCTCGGTAGCGCCCTGTCGATCCATCAGCTCGGCAGAGGCCGACAGCGCCGCCATCTCTTCCGCGGTGGGCGCCTGATAGAGGTGATCGAGCCCGGAGGGGATCCTGAACCGGGTGACCGGCCACTCCACGACCTCCTCAAGCTGTGGAAACACGTCTCGCACGGCGTCGCGCATGCGCTCGACCGTACGCCGGCTCACAGACAGGCGCTGGGCCATCTCGTCGAGCGTCAGCCCCTCCGCCGTGCTCGCCAGCATCCGGGCCAGCTCAAGCACCTGACCGGCTTTCTCGTGTCGCATGGAATGATACGTCCGTTTCTGTCGTACCTCCGGAATAAACCCGAAACATCGAAAGCCCGCAAGGAGTTCACGCCATGGCCTCGACGTTTCAACCCCGTCGCCGTCCGGTCCGTTTCAGCCCGCGCCCGACCAAGCCCTCATTCCCTAGCCGCCCAGCCCTGCCCCCGGCCGCCGTGGTCGACGCGGTGCTGAGGTTTCATGATGTAGCGCTGGATCAGGGCGGCGAGCGCACCTTGCTGCGGCTGTCAGCCCACCGCCTGCATCAGCCCGAGGTCGAGGCCGCGCTCGGCGCCCACGCCACCCGCGCCGCCGGAGTGGCGATTCTCTGGAACGAGCGCGAGAGCCAGATCATCCGGGTGCTGGAGGCGGCGTGAAGCGCAGTGCGGAGAAGGTCGGCGTCTGAAGGCGTTCGGCCGCGACGGTCAGCCCTGGATCGCTTCCGGCCCGCCGAAGCGCTCACGCCATTCGGCCACCTGGGTGTCCTCGATCTTGCGGAACAGCACTTCAGGCGCCTTTACGGTCTGCCCGGGCGTGAGGATGTCCAGGGCCCTGTCGGGATCGGGCCACAGGCCCGGACCAACGCCAATTCCCACTGAATCGCCGATGACCTTCGCGGTGAAGGGAATGAACGGCTCGGCGACCCTGGCGAACAGGGCCACCAGATTGAGCCCCGTACGCACCGCCACGCCCGCGCGCTCCGGATCGGTTTTCAACGCCGTCCAGGGGGCGGCCTCGGTCAGGTACTGGTTGCCCAGCACCCAGAGCTGGCGCAGAGCCGCCGAGGACTTGCGGAACTCGCGTGCCTCCATGAACCCGGTCAGCTCGACCAGCTTGGCCTGGATATCGGCCCTCAGTTTGAGCTCCAGCGGCCCATCGACACCGCCTGACGGGACCACGCCCTCAAAGCGCGTCTCGGTGAACTTCAGGATCCGGTTGACGAAATTGCCCAGCACATCGGCCAGATCGGCATTCACCTGCGCCTGGAACTGTTCCCAGACGAAGGTCGCGTCCGAGGTTTCCGGCGCGTTGGCGACGATCCACCAGCGCCAGTAGTCGGGCGGCAACAGCTCCAGCGCCTGGTCCATGAACACGCCGCGGTTCTGCGAGGTGGAGAACCGGCCGCCGTAGTAGTCCAGCCAGTTGAAACCCTTGAGTTCGTCCACCAGCTTCCAGGGCGCGTTGGCCCCCTCGTTCACGCCCATCAGGGTGCACGGAAAGCCCACCGTGTGGAACGGCACATTGTCCTTGCCCATGAACTGGACGTAGGTGACGTCATCGGCGACGGGCTGTCTCCACCAGCGCTCCCAGTCCGCATCAGGAGCTTTTCCACCGGCCCTGGCGTCGGCCCACTCCGCTGTGGCGGAGATGTATTCGATCGGCGCGTCGAACCAGACGTAGAAGACCTTGCCCGCGAGCCCCTCCACATCGGGCGTGCGGCCCTCGGGGTTCGGGCCCCAGTCGGCGGCATTGACGGGCACGCCCCAGTCCAGGTCACGGGTGATGCCCCGATCCTGCAGGCCCTCGTCAAGCCACTTCAGGGCGATAGACGTGACCAGCAGCGGCCATTGGCCCTTGCGGGCCTCGATCCCCTCGCGCAGCCGGTCGGAGAACAGGCTCTGGCGCAGGAACAGGTGTTTGGAATCGCGGATCTCGATGTCCGTCGAGCCCGAAACCGCCGAGCGCGGATGCAGCAGGTCGGCGGGATCCAGCACCCGGGTGCAGTTCTCGCACTGGTCGCCGCGCGCTGACTCGTAGCCGCAGTGCGGGCAGGTTCCGATCACGTAGCGGTCGGGCAGGAAGCGTTTGTCGGCGCGTGAATAAACCTGCTGGGTGACCCGCTCCTCCAGGAAGCCGGCCTCCCAGAGTTGCCGGGCGAACATCTGGGTCTGCCGATGGTTCTGCGGTGATGACGAGCGCCCGAAGTGGTCCCACGACAGGCCGAATCGCGCCCCCAGATCAGCCTGAACGGCGTGCGCGTTCGCACAGAATGTGGCCGGATCGAGCCCGGCTTCGGCAGCCGCGAGCTCTGTGGGCGTGCCATGCTCATCCGTCGCGCAGATGTAGAGGGTCTCGCGACCCCTGCCCCGCTGGAACCGCGCGTAGACGTCGGCCGGCAACATCGAGCCGGCCAGCGTGCCCAAGTGCTTGATCCCGTTGATGTAAGGCAGTGCCGAGGTGATGAGGATGCGGGACATGGGCCGTAACGGTTTGCGCGGAAAGCCGGGCTTATAGGCCGACGGGCAGGTTCGCCAAAGTCCGCCGTGCAAGAAAGGCTCGCCAAACGGCGCTATCGGCGCAAACTCTACCTATCGGGGCGATGACGGCAGCCCCTGAGTCTGACCAGAACAGCCGTCGTGAAACGGGAGAGTTCGCATGCTGCACAAGACGATTCTGGCTTTGGGGGTCACGACCTGCCTCTCGCTGACCGCCTGTGGTGAAAAGCCGGCCGCTGACGCCGCCGCATCGGCGCCAGCCGCGGAGAAGTTCTTCGGTCGCGAGGCGCCGCTATATGCCGGACAGGAGAAGCTCGAGTCCCTGCAGGCGGGAACGATAGAAGCCGCGCCGGGTGGCGGAGTGATCCTGAAGGCGACGGGCATGACGGCCGGCGCCGGCTGGACCCAGGCGGGGTTCCTGCCCAGGGTCTACGCAGGCAAGGCGCCGGACGGCATCTATGAGGTGGACGTCGTCGCCCAGAAGCCCGCGGCGGCGGGCGCGGCGACCCCGACATCCATCGAGGTCAAGGGCGACTGGTCCAAGTTTACGGATGGGCGCGTCAAGGGCGTGAAGTACATCTCCAAGACCAATACGGTTGTCGCCATGCTGCCAGGCGCCGCGGCGCCGCCGGCGAAATAGGACCAGCGGCGCCAGGCTTTGCCTACATCGGTGGCTTGGCGCCGTTTTCCCCGATTGAGATCGAACCGGCCATAAGCTGGCCGTTGGCGGCTTTCTGCACCACCATGAACACCGGGATGCCCGGCTTCACCTGGGCGCGGGTCCCACCGGCGATCTGCACGATCGGAACATTGGCGGGAACGGTGATCATCCGCTTGCCATAGGAATAGGACACCTCCATCTGGCGGCTGCCCTTCTTGCCGGCCACCACCGTGCCGACGGTGCCGTTGGTCATCATCGAACCCTTCTTCAGGTCCCAGGCGTAGTGGCCCTCGCCCATCTTCACGCCGGGTGGGAAGACGTGGACCTCAAGCGATCGGCCCTTGCCGTCCTTGCCGGGCACCTCGGCCGTGCCGATGAAGCTTCCGGGCTTGATGGCGTCCATCTCGACGGGCTTCAGCATCGCGACGCTCCAGTTGGGCGTCAGGCCCACCTTCTGGACGGGGCCCTTGGCTGGCTTCACCGATATGGAGCTCGCGTCCAGCGCGGTCACCACACCGCGCACCACGTTCGGAGCCGCGGGCGCCTGGGCCTGGGCGACGCCTGCCGCAAGCGTCAAGGCCACAGCCAGTGTTGACAGTCTGATCATAAGTTACCTTCCCCTGACGCCCTCTGGCGCGGAACCGTTGGAACCGGTCCTATCCCATCGATTCACGGTCACCAATCTGCATTTCACGCTTAACCTTGGGGGTCAGGGACCTATAACGGCTAATCGAACCGTGGGGGCTTTGGGAATGAACAGGTGGAGCAGAGGGATTGGGCTTCTGGCAGCGCTGGCGCTGGCCGCATGCACACCCAAATCCGACGGGGCCGCGCCGACGGCTGCTGCTGGAGGTGTGCTCAGGATCTACAACTGGTCCGACTATATCGACCCGGCGCTGCTGGCCGAGTTCACCAAGGAAACGGGGATCAAGGTCACCTACGACACCTTTGATTCGAACGAGGTGCTGGAGACCAAGGTGCTCCAGGGCGACACCGGCTACGACGTGGTGGTCCCCTCCAACCACAACCTGCCACGCTACATCACGGCAAAGGCCGTACTGCCGCTGGACAAGGCCCAGTTGCCGGGTCTGGCCAATCTGTCGCCCGAGACCGTGGCCCACATGGCGGCCTTCGATCCGGGCGGCGCCTACGCCGTGCCCTACATGCAGGGCACCATCGGGATCGGCTACAATGAGGCCGCCGTCGCCAAGCGCCTGCCGGGCGTGAAGATCGACAGCTGGGCGGTGGTCTTCGACCCGGCCAACCTGGCCAAACTCAAGGACTGCGGCGTCTATTTTCTAGACGCTTCGGAAGACATGTATGCGGTGACGCTCAACTACCTGGGCAAGGACTCCAACTCAAAGGTACCGGCTGACTATGAGGCCGCGACCGCGCTGCTGCTGAAGGCGCGCCCCTTTGTGCGCAAGTTCCACTCCTCGGAGTACATCGAGGCCCTGGCCAACGGAGACATCTGCGTTGCCGTCGGCTACTCCGGCGACATCCTGCAGGCAAAGGCGCGCGCGGAAGAGGCCAAGACCGGCGTCAAGATCGCCTACGCGGTTCCGAAGGAAGGCAGCCAGGTCTGGTTCGACGTTTTCGCCATTCCCAAGGACGCCCCCAACCCGGCGGCGGCGCACAAGTTCATCGCCTTCATGCTGCGCCCGGAAATCATCGCGCGCGCGTCCAACTTCACCCGCTACGCCAATGCCAACGCGGCAGCGACGCCGATGGTCGAAGCGGCGATCCGCGATGACCCCAACGTCTATCCAACCCCGGAGCTGTCGAAGCGCCTGTTCGTGACCACCACCAAGGACCAGGCGCTTCTGCGTGACGTCAACCGGCAGTGGACGAAGGTCCTGACGGGGCGTTGAACGGCCGGGCTCAAATCGGCGGGATCCGCTCCAGCTTCGCGCCCTGGGAAGACCCGGCGGCGAAGCCGCTGGTGCGGTTCGAGGGCGTATCGCGCGCGTTCGGCGACACCGCAGCGGTCCGCAGCGTTGACCTCTCGATCTATGAGGGTGAGTTCTTCGCGCTTCTGGGCCCGTCCGGCTGCGGCAAGACCACATTGATGCGCCTTCTGGCCGGGTTCGAGAGCCCGGACGCCGGCAGGATCCTGCTGGAAGGGCGAGACATCAGCAGCTGTCCTCCGCATCAGCGGCCGATCCATATGATGTTCCAGGCCTACGCCCTGTTCCCGCACCTGAGCGTCGCCGGAAACATCGCCTTCGGTCTGAAACGCCAGGGCGTGCCCAGGACCGAGATTGGACCCCGCGTTGAGGAAATGCTGTCGCTGATGAAGCTGGAAGGCCTGGGCGGCCGCCGTCCAGACCAGCTTTCCGGCGGTCAACGCCAGCGGGTCGCACTGGCCCGTGCGCTCGCACCCCGGCCGCGCATCCTGTTGCTCGACGAGCCGATGGCCGCGCTCGACCGCAAGCTGCGCGAGGAGACCCAGTTCGAGTTGATGGCGGTCCAGCAGAGCCTGGGGATGACCTTCATGATCGTCACCCACGACCAGGATGAAGCCATGGTCGTGGCGGACCGCATCGCCATCATGCGCGCCGGCGAGATCGTCCAGATCGGCCGGCCCGCCGAAATCTATGAAACGCCGGTAGATCGCTATGTGGCCGGCTTTGTCGGCGACGTGAACCTGTTCGAGGGCCGGGCCGAGGCCGATCCTGCCGGCGTTCGCGTCGTCTCGCCTGAAGGATCTTTCGTGGCTGAAGGGGTCGCCACACCTGGCCAGACCGCATGGCTTGCGGTGCGCCCCGAAAAGATCGCCGTACATGCAGAACCCCCGCCGCCTGGCGAAAACTGTCTGGCCGGCAAGATCGTCGACTATGGCTATCTGGGCGACTGGACCACCTATCTGGTGGAGGTCGAGACCGGCCGCACGCTGCGGGCCGCCCGCGCCAACGCTACCCGTTCGGTAGATCGTCCGCTGGGCTGTGATGACCCCGTCTGGCTGACCTTCGCGCCCTCCAGCGCTGTGATCCTGACGCGATGAGGCGCGGGGGATCCGGCCTGGCGGCGGCGCTGCCCCTGCTATGGCTGGCGGTGTTCTTCGCCTTTCCGTTCATGCTGGTGGGCCGACTGTCGCTGTCGGACACGGCGCTCTCGATCCCGCCCTACACGCCGCGGATCGACTGGAACCAGGGGATCGCGGGGCTGCAGACCTTTGCCCGCGGCCTGGACATCGAGGCCTATGCCCGGCTGATATCCGACACCCTCTACCTTGACGCCTGGCTTTCCAGCCTGCGGTTGGCCGGGATCGCCACGGTCCTGCTGCTGATCATCGGCTACCCCATCGCCTACGGTATCAGCCGTTGCCCCCCTGCCCTGCGTCAGGCGCTGGTGATGGCGGTGATCCTGCCCTTCTGGACCAGCTTTCTGATCCGCATCTATGCCTGGATCGCGATCCTGAAACCGGCCGGTGTGCTCAACATAGCACTGGGCGCGCTCGGGTTGCCGCCTGTCGACATCCTCAACACGGAAATCGCCGTGCTGCTGGGGCTCGTCTACGCCTATCTGCCGTTCATGGTGTTGCCGCTCTATGCGGTGCTGGATCGGCAGGACCATAGCCTGATCGAAGCCGCCCAGGATCTGGGCGCCACGCCCTTTTCCGCCTTCTGGCGCGTGACCTTCCCGCTGTCGCTCAGCGGCGCTGCGGCAGGCGCCCTGCTCTGCTTCATCCCGATGTCGGGCGAATTCGTGATCCCCGACCTGCTCGGCGGATCAGAAACCCTGATGCTGGGCCGGGTGATCTGGACCGAATTCTTCGCCAACCGTGACTGGCCCGCGGCCTCCGCGGTGGCCATCGCGCTCCTGGCCACGCTTCTGGTCCCCATCCTGCTTTTCGAGCGCCAGCAGAAACAGGTGATCGCGTGAGGCGAGGTCCCTCGACGTTCAACATCGCCTCGATCGTGTTGGGTCTGGCGTTCCTCTACGCGCCGATCGTGATCCTGGTGATCTATTCCTTCAACGCCAGCCGCCTGGTCACTGTCTGGGGTGGATTTTCCACGCGCTGGTACAAGGCCCTTCTGCAGGACGCCCAGATGCTGGATGCGGTCTGGATGACCGTCCGGGTCGGCGCCGTATCGGCGACCTTTTCAACGATCCTGGGGGTGCTGGCCGCGATTGCACTCGTACGGGGCGGGTTTCGCGGCCGCACAGTCTTTGCGGGCGGGATCTACGCCACGCTGGTGATGCCCGAGGTGATCCTGGGCCTGTCCCTGCTTTTGCTGTTCGTCTCTGTGGGGCTTCCACGCGGCTTCTGGACGGTGACGCTGGGCCACACCACGTTGACGCTGGCCTATGCCACGGTGGTGGTGCAGGCGCGCCTCAGGAGCTTTGACCGCAATCTGGAAGAGGCTGCTCAGGATCTCGGCTGTCCGCCCTGGAAGGCGTTTCTGCTGGTCACTCTGCCGCTGATCGCGCCAGCGGTCGCGGCCGCCTGGGTGCTCGCCTTCACACTTTCCCTGGACGACCTCGTGATCGCCAGCTTCACGTCAGGTCCCGGCGCCACCACCCTGCCGATGCGCCTCTACAGCCAGGTCAGACTGGGCGTTGACCCCAAGATCAACGCGATCTCCACGATCCTGATTGGTCTGGTCGCCACAGGTGTGATCGCTACCTATCTGGTGCAGCAACGTGCGGCGCGGCGCGGTGATCAGCGATCATGAAGCGTCACAGACGACCGGGCCTTTGGCATACTGACCCTACGCACCGCCAACCCGGCCGCCTGTAACCAACGCCTTGCTGGCGTTGAAGGCCCGACCTGCCCCCCCCGGACAGACCCGGCCGCCGGAGATGTCCGCGTCCCGTCTTGAAACACATCCCCGACCTGCCACCGAAGCGGCGCAGCTTCCGCGCCAGCGCGGCGATGAATGACGATTGTCTGGGGCTTGGGTGGTGCCGGATACAGGATTCGAACCCGTGACCTTCGGTTTACAAAACCGCTGCTCTACCAGCTGAGCTAATCCGGCGCGCCGTGACCGCGCCGCTTATGCGGGCAAGTGCGCGCGGCGCCAAGAGGGGGGCGGCGCCAATCCACGTGAAGGGCGCCTGATTCTGCTGTAGGGCCGATCCCCATGCGCATCTTCATCGACGCTGACGCCTGTCCTGTGAAGGACGAGACCTACAAGGTGGCGGCGCGCTATGGCCTGAAGACCTTTGTGGTTTCCAACAGCTTCATCCAGATTCCGCGCTCCGAGATGATTGAACGGCAGATCGTCGACGCCGGACCCGACGTGGCCGATGACTGGATCGCCGACAACGTCCTGCCGGGTGATATTGTGGTGACCAATGACATCCCGTTGGCGGACCGCGTTCTGAAGGCCGACGGCGCGGCAATTGCGCCGAACGGGCGGCCGTTCACGCCGGACTCCATCGGCCAGGCGCTGGCCCAGCGCTCCATCATGGAGCACATCCGGTCGACAGGTGAGATCACCGGTGGGCCAAAGCCGTTCGCCGTCGCCGACCGGTCACGGTTTCTGCAGGCGCTGGATGAGGCCGTGAACCGTGAGCGTCGAAAAGGCCGATAGCGCCCCTTGCATCGTGGCCGCGCGACGCTAGCTTGCCGACCAGTTATTCTCGGAGTCTTCCATGCGTGCCGGATCCCTTGCCATCGTCAGCGCTCTCGCCTTGCTGACCGCCGCGTGCAGCAATTCCCAGCCAGCACCCAAGGCCGATGCCCCCGCTGCGCCGGCCCCGACGGACGCCGAAAAACAGGCGATCCTCGCCACCTATCCGGCGCCGTACAACACGGCCGATCTGGATAACGGCGAGTCCAAGTTTGCGCTTTGCCAGTCCTGCCACACCATCGCCCCGGGCGGGGCCAACATGACCGGCCCCAACCTGCACGGCGTTTTCGGCAAGGCGGCGGCCGCCAATCCGGATTTCAAATACTCTGACGCGCTCAAGGCGACCGGCTGGATCTGGGACGCCAACCACCTCAACCAGTGGCTTGAAAAGCCCCAGACCTATCTGCCCGGCACAAAGATGTCGTTCGCGGGTCTGAAGGACGCCAAGGATCGGGTCGACCTGATCGGCTATCTGATGGTCGAGACCGGCCACAAGCCCTAGATCGAATTTGCCCCCGAGGCGGTGTGTTTACCACATAAAACAACCTTGACGCGTATCAAGGGTGATCTCAATGTTGTCCCGTCGAAGGGGAGCATCTGCCCCGGCTGACCTTCTGAACCGAAGGGTGGCGCCCCCCGCCATCCGCCGGACCCAGGGAATCTGTCACCCCTAGTTCGCAGGTTCCCTGGTGTCGGGTTCGGAAGCTATTCGGCCGCGTTGGCGACCCTGGCCCGTTCCGCGTCCTCGAACGCCTCGATGCGGCGCGCCATCGCAAGCGGCGACTTCGTGAACCGCGCCAGCAGGTTGTAGAAGACCGGCACCACGAACAGCGTGACCGCCGTGGCGAAGATCGCCCCGAAGAAGATCGTGACACCGATCGTCTTGCGCGCCTCGCCGCCAGCCCCGCCCTCAAGGATCAACGGCAGCGCGCCCGCAGCCGCCGAGATCGAGGTCATGATGATCGGGCGCAGGCGAAGGCTGGCGCTCTCGATCACCGCCTCCCTGATGGACAATCCGTCGTCGCGCAGCTGATTGGCGAACTCCACAATCAGGATGCCGTTCTTCGCGGCGATGCCTACCAGGATGATCAACCCGATCTGGCTGTAGGTGTTGATGGAAGAGCCAAACATCAGAAGGCCGAACAGGCCGCCCAGCACCGCGATGGGTACGGTCAACATGATCACCGCCGGGTGGATCCAGCTTTCGAACTGGGCCGCCAGCACCAGGAAAACCAGCAAGAGCGCGATCCCGAACGCCAAACCGACGGAGCCCGAGGCCTCGAGATAATCCCGCGCTCCGCCGCCCCACTTGATGGTCACCGATCCTGGCTGCTTCGCGGCCTCGGCCCTGAAGAAGGCGATGGCGTCGCCCATGCTGTAGCCAGGATTCAACTGCGCCGAGAGGTTGATTGAGCGAAGTCGATCCACGCGTGACCGGTCGGGCGTGTCACCGCGAACCTGGGTGGTCACCACGCTGGACAGCGACACAACCTTTCCTGATGTGGTCCGGACAAAGAGGCTGTCCAGATCGCTTTCGGTCTGCCTCCGGTCCCGGTCAGCCTGCAGCAGAACGTCATATTCCTGACCGTTCTTGATATAGGTGGTGGCGCGCCGCGATCCGAACATTGTCTCCAGCGCGCGCCCGACGGACTGGGCCGAAATGCCCAGCGCAGCGGCCTTGTCGCGGTCGATACTGACCACGACCCGGGGACTGGTCGGCTCATAGTCCAGCCTCGGCCGCGCCAGTCCGGGATTGTCATTGGCTGCCGCCAGCAACGGCTGGATCCATCGGGCGATTTCGGGATAGTCGGTCCCCGTGGCGATCAACTGAAAGCTCGTTCCGCCACCCCCGCCGCCGCCTGGCCCGCCCCGCTGCAGTCCGCCCTCTGCCGAGACGATGGCCCGAACCGCCGTCACCGAAGAGAGCTCGCGATTGAGCTTCGCCGAAAGTTCCGGCGCGGTGACCTTGGTGTCCGACGACAGGATGATGTTGCCACCGCCAGAGTTGAAAGACGAGTTTCCGAACCGCGGCATCGAGTAGACGTAGCGTTCGACGGTCCCGTCCTTCAGATACTTAGACAGGATCTGCTCGACCTTCTGGCCGGCGGCGGCTGTGTAGTCGAACCCCGCGCCCTCGGGTCCCGAGAAGCTGAGCTGTGCGCGACGGCGGTCTTCCTCGGGGGTGAGTTCGCGCGGCAGGACGCTGAACACCGTATAGGCGGCCACGCCCAGAAACAGCACCAGCACCGAGGTCGCTATCGATACGCTGCGACGACCCAGCATCGCCTCCAGCGAAGCATGGTATGAGTTCCGCAGTCGATGCATGCCGGCGTCGACCTTGCGCGCGAGCCATCCCTCGCTCTTGGCGGGGCGCAGCAACTTGGACGCCAGCATCGGCGATAGCGAAAGCGCCAGGACGGCCGAAAAGGCCACAGCCGCTGCCACCGAAACCGCCAGCTCGACGAACAGCCGGCCGACAAATCCGGGCAGGAACATCAGCGGCGCGAACACGGCGATCAGAACAACGGTGGTCGCCACAACGGCGAAGAACACCTGCCGCGCGCCACGTTGCGCCGCGACGATCGGCGGCTCGCCCTCGTCGATGCGCCTCTGGATGTTCTCAACCACGACGATGGCGTCATCGACCACCAGGCCTATGGCCAGAACCAGCGCCAGCAGGGTCAGGAGGTTGATCGAGAATCCCAGTGGGGCCAGGACGATGAAGGTCGACAGGATGCAGATCGGCGCCACTACAGTGGGAATGATCGCGGCCCGGAGCGTGCCTAGGAACAGGAAATTCACCAGCGCGACCAGCGCCAGCGAAATCCCCATGGTGATCCAGACCTCGCGGATCGCGTCACGGGTGAACTGGGTGTAGTCCACCGAAATTCCCAGCCGGGTACCCTTTGGCAGACCCGCGTTGATCTCGGCCAGAGCGGCCCTGACCCCGTCGGAGATGTCCAGGTCGTTGGCCTGGCTTTGCCGCGTGATGGCGATACCCACCATGTCGCGGCCGTTGGACCGGAAGCTTCGCCGGCGCTCGTCAGCCCCCTCCTCGACACGGGCGATATCACCCAGGCGTGTGATGTAGCCCTGACCGGCCGAAGAGGTCGTGATGTCCCGCGTCACGCCCTGGGCGGCGCCTGCGGAGGCCGCTGTCCCGCCAATCGCGGCCGATCCGGGAGTCTGGGTCGCGGTTCGCGCCGGCACAATCGGCATCTGGGCGAACTGCTCGGGGGTCGAGTATCCCCGCGCAACACGGATCGTGAAGTCCTTGGTAGGCGCCTCCAGCGACCCCGCCGGAAGCTCCGCGTTCTGGGAGTTGAGCGCGGTTTCCACGTCCTCGACTGTGATCCCGCGTGCGGCCATGGCGTCAGGGTTGAGCCAGATGCGCATGGCGTAGAACTGCGCCCCGCCCACACCGACCGTCGCGACGCCAGGTACTGTTGAGAGGCGCTCCACAAGGAAGCGCTGCGCGTAATCCGAAAGTTGCAGACGGTCCATCGTCTGCGATGTGAAATTCAGGAACATGATCGGCGAGGAGTCCGCCGTCGCCTTCTGGATCTGCGGCGGGTCAGCCTGCTGCGGCAGTTGGGCCGTCACCCGGCTGACGGCATCACGCACATCATTGGCCGCAGCGTCGAGGTCTCGATCCAGCTTGAACGCGATACTGATCCGCGACGAGCCGTCCCGTGAAGACGAATAGACCCGGTCAATCCCCTCGATACCGGCCACCTGGCGCTCGATCAGCTCGGTGATCCGCTCCTCGATCACTTCGGCCGAGGCCCCGCGATAGCTGGTGGAAATGCTGACCACCGGCGGATCGACACTGGGAAGCTCCCGCACCGTAAGGGCGCCGAAGGAGGCGAACCCGACAACGCACAGGATGATCGCCGCGACCGCCGCGAAGACGGGACGCCGGACCGAGATGTCAGAGAGCATCATCCGGCCGGCCTCGCCGTCGCCGGCCGCGCCGCATCAAGCGCACCGGTTGAACGGCCACTGGGTGCGCCCGGTCGACCGCCCGAAGGCCGCGCAACCCTTACGGGCTGGCCCGGTTGAATCTTGTTGAGGCCATCCGCGACAACCCGTTCGCCAGCCGTCACGCCTTCACGGATCTCGACAAAACCCTGCTGGCGCGAACCGGTCAGAATGGGGCGTTGCTCCACCACCGTGCGTTCGCCCATCTGGCGCAGCACATAGACGAAGGCAGCGTCGCCCTGCACCGATACGGCGCTCTCTGGCGCGCTAAGGCTCTGGCGCTGACCGCGTGAGATCCCGACCCGCATCAACATGCCGGGTTTCAGCCGACCGCCGGCGTTCGGAAACTCCGCGCGCGCGGTGATCGCACGCGTGCGCTCGTCGACACGGGTATCGATATGAGCGATCCGCCCCGGAATGGTTTGCCCCGGATAAGCGTCCGCCGTCGCCAGCAAGGTCTGGCCGGTCCGCAACTGGGCGAGATAACGTTCGGGTGTCTGGAAATCGACCCGGATCGACGAGACATCATCCAGCGTCACGATCGGCGCGCCGGGATTGACCAGTGCGCCAGGCGCCACGTCCGACAGGCCCACCACGCCGGCAAACGGCGCACGGATCAGACGATCGCTCTGCCTTGCGCGGGCGGCGGCGACATCGGCCTGCGCCGCGCGCCATGTCGCCTCGAACTGGTCGATGGCCGCCTTGGAGGCGAAACCCTTTTCCCCCAGGGTCCTGTAGCGATCATAGGCGCGCTGGGCCTGAACAAGCCGCGCCTCGGCCTGCGCCGTGCCGGCGTCCTGCTCCGTATCGCGCAGTTCCACCAGCACCGCTCCACGGGCCACGCTTTGGCCGTCACGGAACCGAACCCGCTCGACCAGTTGAGTCGCGGCAGCCGTCAGCGTGACGGACTGGCGCCCCTTCGCCACACCCAGCACTTCGATGGTGTCTTCAAATACCCGCGGCTGGATCAGCGCGACCGTGACCTGAGTCGGCCCTCCGGGGCCTCCACGACGCCCGCCCGGGCCGCCGGGGCCACCAGGGCGTCCTGCGCCAGAAGCGCCCTGGGCCGACGCACCGGGGCCAGCCGGGCCCTGTCCATCCGGCTTGCCGCCCAGCAGTTTCAGCCCGCCGGCCACCGCCATGATGACCAGCAGCACCAGCGCGGCGACGAGGAAAAAGTGGCGTCGGATCAAACTGTGGTGCTCCATCGCCCGCACAGTGACGGACGACCTAATCGGGACAGGCCGTGCTCTTACGGCGTGTCCATACGCACGGTCCAGTGACAGATGGATGGCTGAGCGTTTCGGGATTGAAACGTGGCGCAATTCTCCTGCACATAAGCGCGCCGCCAGCTTACGGCGCCCTCAAATCAGGCGTCTGGCGCGTTCAGGCGTCGTAGCCGGGAAGTTGCCGGTCCAGCTTGCGTAGCGATCCCGGCCAGGCCAGCGCGCCACCGACGCCGCGGGCGGTCTGGCTCCGGACCTCGGCCTGCGACGCGTCCGGCGCCATCAGCAGATTCTCGCGACCTGCCGACATCGCCTGGATCTGCATCGTACAGGCCCGCTCCAGATAGTACATGTTGACCCAGCAGTTGGCTGCTGTGTCTCCAACCGCCAGCGTTCCGTGATTTCGCAGCAACATCATGGTCTTGTCGCCAATGTCAGCGACCAGCCGTTCACGCTCGTCGTGATTGAGCGCGATCCCTTCATAGTCGTGATAGGCCAGCCGCGGCAGCACGATCAGCGCGTGCTGGGACAGAGGCAACAGGCCTTCCTTCTGGGCGGCCACCGCCACGCCATCATCTGAGTGAAGGTGCATCACAAAGCGAGCGTCGTCACGGGCCGCGTGGATCGCCGAATGGATGGTGAAGCCCGCCGGATTGATGAAATAGGGCGTGTCCTGCAGGATATTGCCGTCCAGATCGATCTTCACCAGCGAAGACGCCGTGATCTCCTCGAACAGAAGTCCATAGGGGTTGATCAGGAAATGATGCTCCGGCCCGGGAATTCGGGCCGAGATGTGGGTGTAGATGAGATCATCCCAGCCATAGAGGGCCACCAGTCGGTAGAGCGCAGCCAGATCGACCCGCGCCTGCCACTCTTCCGCGCTCACCTTGCCTTGCAGCGACAAAACGCCCGCAACCGAACCGTCCGCCATGGCTGTCTCCCTGAACAATCTGTTGCCCTAACCGTCGCGCCGCACGCCGCCATCGTCAAGTCCGGCCACGAGTTCAGCGATTTGCGCGCTGGCGCGAGCCACGCTTTGTGGATCCGTGGGGACAATATCCACCGCACCCAGGAGGGGGCGATCCTGTTTCCGGGCCGAGCGGTCGTAGGCCGGGTCGTAATGCAGCGCCATGATGGCTTCGGCCAGGTCGGCAAAGGCGGACGCCGCGATCAGCGACATCCATGTGGCCCGCCGCTCCGGGCTGGGCGCCACGGGCATACGGTCGATCGCCACCATCAGTGCCGCCGGGTCGGCGATCATGTCGGCGTAGGTTTCGACCAGATACTTCGCTCTTTCCGGACGCGACGCGACCAGTTCCATGCGCGGTGCGCGCGCCAGACATGTCCAGAGCGCAGGCGGAACCATCCGGTCACCGATTTTGCTGGATTCCGCCTCGGCCACCACGGGCCGGTCGGGGTCAAGGGCGTCGAGCGCCTGCAGGAGGCGGCTTTCGAACAGCTTCTGGCTGGGTTGGGGCCGCCCGGCGAGCGCCCCGAACAGCGACCCGCGATGCTGCGCCAGACCTTCCAGGTCGAGGATCTGCAGCCCCATCGCCGCCAGCTGGCCCAGCATTTCCGTCTTGGCCGACCCGGTGTGACCGTCGAGCAGGACAAACCGTAGCGCCAGCCCCTCGTCATAGAGACGCCGGGTGACGTAGCGCCGATAGGTCCGGTACCCGCCAGACAGCACCGTGGTTCGCCATCCCACCTGATCGAAGATCGTGGCCATCGCGTTGGAACGCATCCCGCCCCGCCAGCAATAGATCAGCGGCGCAAAGCCGCCGTCCCGGTCGGCGACGGCGCCCTCGAGATGCCGGGCCACATTGCGCGCCACATAGGCCGCGCCCAGCCTCCGTGCCTTGAACCGCGAGTCCTGCACATACATCGTCCCGACCTCGGCCCGCTCGGCATCGGTCAGCACCGGCAGGTTCACGGCGCCCGGTAGATGATCCAGGGCAAACTCGCCCGGGCTTCGCACGTCGATCACCATGCCGAAGCGCTGAAGGGCTTCGGCCGAAACATCCTCTGTCACCTGCACGGTCATTGCGATGCTATAGCCCGGTTTCCAGCCCGCGGAGAGCCAATGTCTGATCCTGTTCGCCTGACGTCCCTCGCCCACGGTGGCGGCTGCGGGTGCAAGCTGGCCCCGGCCGTGCTGCGCGAAATCATGTCGAAGATGCCGGCGGCGGCGGCCTTCCCGAACCTGATGGTGGGAACCGAAACTTCCGATGACGCCGCCGTCTGGCGGCTGAATGACACCCAGGCCCTGGTGGCGACCACAGACTTCTTCATGCCCATGGTCGATGATCCCTTCGAATTCGGCAGGATCGCCGCAACCAATGCGCTGTCGGACGTCTACGCCATGGGCGGAACCCCGATCATGGCGCTGGCCATTGTCGGCATGCCGATCGGAAAGCTGGACGCCGCAACCATCGGCGCGGTGCTGGCCGGGGGCGCGTCGGTCTGTGCGGCGGCGGGTGTGCCGGTGGCCGGCGGACATTCCATAGACAGTGTGGAGCCGATCTACGGACTTGTGGCTATGGGACTGGTTCACCCTGATCGCGTGCTGACCAACCGCACAGGCCAGGCCGGGGACGTGCTGATCCTGACCAAGCCACTGGGCGTGGGCGTCCTGAGCGCGGCCTTCAAGCAGGATCGGCTGGAGGCGGATGGCTATGCAGCGCTGATCCGGACAACCACCCAACTCAACACCCTTGGCAAGCTGTTGCCGGATCAACCCGGGGTCCACGCCGTAACAGACGTCACCGGCTTTGGCCTCATGGGTCACGCCCTTGAAATGGCGGAGGGCAGCGGACTGCTGGCCGAACTGCAAGTCGGCGGTCCTTCTGTCCTGCCGGGCGTCGAGGTCCTGCTGCGAGCTGGCGTCCGCACGGGGGCATCTGGCCGCAACTGGGACAGCTACGGCGCCCGGGCCCACCTTGAGCCGGACATGGCGGAATGGCGCCGCGACCTCTTTACCGATCCGCAGACCAGCGGCGGCCTGCTGATCGCCGCCGCGCCGCAGGCTGCAGCTTCCCTGCTGGATCTGGCCCGCGCCGAGGGTTTCCAGGACACGCGGATTGTCGGACGCCTCGTCGAGCGGCCCGCCGGGTCAATCCATGGGGCCCGCCTCACGGATTGAACGCCAGTTCGGCGATCAGCCTGCGGTCCGCACCCGCGCCACGGCATCGCGCCATAGCTCATAGGCCCTGGCACGCGGCGCCTCGGCCATCTTCGGCCGGTAGGCCTCGGTCGAGGGTCGTGAGGCCGCCGCCTCGGCTACATCGCGATAGACACCCGCCCCCACGCCCGCAAACAGAGCCGCGCCGAGCGCGGTCATTTCCTGGTAGGTGGCGCGGCCAACCGCCACACCCGTCAGGTCTGCGAGCCTCTGGCTGAACCATGCGCTTCGCGACATGCCGCCGTCGATCCGCAATTCAGGGACGCCCGCCAGAGCGTCCGGCGCATCCGAACGCATGGCCTCGATCAGATCACGCGTCTGCAGGGCGCAGGCGTCGAACGCAGCCCGCGCAATTTCGGGGAGCCCGGCGTCTCGAGTCAGTCCGAAAATTGCGCCTCGGGCGTCTGCATCCCACCAGGGCGCGCCCAGCCCCGTAAAGGCCGGCACCATAACCACGCCGAGATCGTCATTGGCCTGCGCAGCAAGGGCTTCCGCCGCTTGCGGGCCACCGGCTATGCCCAATCCCTGACCCAGCCACTGGATCGCCGCACCGGCGATAAAGATCGAACCTTCCAGCGCATAGGTGCGTCGCCCCGCAACCTGAGCAGCGACGGTCGTCAGCAGGCGGGCCTGTGACACAGGCGCGGACTCGCCTGTGTTCAGCAGCATGAAACACCCCGTTCCATAGGTGGCCTTCATCTCGCCAGGACGAATGCATCCCTGCCCCATCAGCGCCGATTGCTGATCGCCAGCCACGCCCCGGATCGGGATCGGGGCGCCCAGAATCGCCGGATCGGTGGCGCCATAGTCCCCGGCGCAATCCAGGACCTGCGGCATCAGAGCAAGGGGAACCTTCAACATGTCGGACATCTCGGCCGACCAGTCCCCGCCCCTCAGATCATAGAGTAGCGTGCGGGAGGCGTTGGTGGCGTCGGTGGCGTGGACCCGACCCATCGTCAGTTTCCAGATCACCCAGCTGTCCATGGTGCCGGCCAACAGATCGCCAGCCTCGGCAGCCGCTCGCGCGCCTGGCACGGTATCGAGGAGCCAGGCGATCTTGGTTCCGGAAAAATAGGGATCCAGCAAGAGGCCGGTGACCTCTGTGACGCGCCCCTCGCGCCCTTCGCCCCGGAGGCGCTCACATAGCGGTTCAGTGCGGCGATCCTGCCATACGATGGCGTTGTGGATGGGCTTTCCGGTCCGGCGATCCCACACCACCACTGTCTCGCGCTGGTTGGTGACACCGATGGCGGCCACCTCCGACAGGCTCCGCCCCGATCGCTCAACCGCCTCGCGCAGCACAGCGACAGACGCGGCGAAGATCTCCTCGGCGTCGTGCTCCACCCAGCCGTCATGAGGGTAGTGCTGCTCCAGCGGCCGACCGGCCTCGGAAACGGCGGTTCCGTCCTTCGCGAAGAGGATCGCCCGGGTGCTGGTGGTGCCCTGGTCCAGCGCCAGAATGAGGGATTGTGTCATGGTCGCGATTTTCTTCCCTGACTTGTGACCTTAAGCAACTCTTCATCGCCTGCCGTCACCTTAACCTTAGCCGCGTTCGCTTTAGAATGGAGGGATCCGGCGTTGAGCCTCGCGATGAGCAGCGAAAGTCTGCTCGATCTCGCCAAGAGCCGTCAGCCGGCGGACCGTGAACGCCTTTTGTTGGCGATAGCTGACCTGTGCGACTCGCCCCACGACAGCGAGGCGATGAAGGACGACGGGATCCAGGCTCTCCTCAGTTCTATCTTTATGAGTCTGGTGGTCGAAGCCGAACGGGATATTCGCTGTCGCCTTTCGCAAAAGCTGGCCTGCGCAGACTGGGCGCCAAACGCCCTGATCAACGTGTTGGCGCTTGATGACATAGAGATCGCCCGGCCGGTTATCGCCTTCAGCCCGGTTCTGGACGAAGCAGATCTGGTGCGCTTGCTGGTCGAGGCCACCATCGAGCATCAGATCGAGGTGGCGCGGCGTCCTTTCGTCACTCGCAGCGTCATCGCCGCGATCCTGGAGCAGGCCGAACCCGCCGTCATGACCGCGCTGGCCGACAATGACACCGCTGAGCTCTCGGACGAAGACATGGCGATCCTGGTGGAGGCGGCGCGCGAAATCGCCGGCCTGCGCGCGCCCCTGTCCCGGCATCCCAAGCTTTCGGAATCCCTGGCGCAGCGTCTTTATCTTTGGGTGGGACTGGCCCTCCGTCAAAGCCTGGCTCAAAGATTCCGCCTCGACATGCAGCAGCTTGATCAGGCGATGGCCGCTTCCGTCGCCGAGGCTCACGCCGGAACACCGCCGGGAGCCCGGGATGCACCGCCCCGCACCACCCGCGAGGGCGAGCAGCAGGTCATGGAAGAACGGCTGGTCAACAAGTTGTTGGCCGCTGGCCAGCTTCGCCCGGCCTATCTGGTTCGAGCTCTCCGCGAGGGCCGTCTCGGCCTGTTCACGGAGGCGCTGGCCGCCCTGGGACGGTTCGAGATCGCCCAGGTCGAGGCCGCGCTGAATTCGGATCGCCCTGAGCTGCTGGCGCTCGCCTGCGTCACCGTCGGGATCGACAGGAGCGTTTTCCCGGACATTCTCGACATGGCGCGTCGCCTGAACGATGGCTCGCCCGGCGGCGGGGCCGAGGGCGCCCGAAAGGCCGCCGTTGCCTTTGCCCCGGTATCGCCCGAGGTTGCACGGGTAGCGTTTGGCCAAGCCGTCAGGGCCCTTCACGCTGCGTGATGCCAACCGCTGTTTGACATGCGCTCGCTCATCGGCATTTCTGGCGGTCGATGAAAAACAAGCCCCTCGTAACCCGCCTTACCTTCGTGGCCAGCAGCCGCCCCGAAGCTATGGAAGCCCGCGACAAGCTGGCCAAGCGTTACGGCGACGCGGGTGTCGATGAAGCCCAGGTGATCGTGGCGCTGGGTGGCGACGGGTTCATGCTGGAGACGGTCCACGGACTGATGGCCTCGGGCAAACCCATTTACGGCATGAACAAGGGTTCCGTCGGCTTCCTGATGAATGAGTTTGCCGACGATGACCTGCTCGGCCGGATCAGCGCCGCCGAACAGGCCGAGATTCATCCCCTGAGGATGCAGGCCGTGGATGTGGATGGCGTCACCCATGAAGCCCTGGCCTTCAACGAGGTCAGTCTTCTGCGCACCACCCGACAAGCCGCCAAACTGCGGATCTCGGTCGACGGCAAGGTGCGCCTGCCGGAGCTGATCTGTGACGGCGCGCTGATATCCACGCCCATGGGTTCGACCGCGTACAACCTTTCGGCGCACGGCCCGATCATTCCTCTGGATTCCAAGATTCTGGCGCTCACCCCCATCAGCGCCTTTCGGCCCCGACGCTGGCGCGGCGCGCTGCTCGCCCAGGGGGCGCGCCTGAGGCTGGAGGTGCTCGAGGCTCCGAAACGGCCGGTCAGCGCCGTGGCCGACAACTTCGAAGCCCCCAACGTTACAGAAGTCTACATCGCCGAAGACCGCGACGTCGCTGTCTGCATGCTCTTCGACGCTGGCCGCAGCCTTGGTGAGCGTGTGCTGGCCGAGCAGTTTTCCGCCTGATCTCCCGCTTTTCGCGGCTCATTAACAGGTTCGTCCTATCCTGCCGCCGTTGTCGGTAGGAGAACACCTTGAGCCAGCCCAAGTTTGGTCAGACCATCGAGGCCCCCAACGCCTTGCGCCTGCGCGTCGGATCTGGGCGCATGGGCGGCATTGACCCGGCCGCTATCGCCAAGGCCGAAGCCGCGCTGAAAAGCCTCTCCGGCAACTTCGCCCAGTGGCTCAACGACGAGATCGCCAAACTGGAGAGTGTCCGCGCAACCGTTCGCAGCGAGGGGCCCAGTCTGGAGAACATGGAATCTCTGTACCTGCGCGCCCATGACCTGAAGGGCCTGGGCTCTACCTATGGATTCCCCCTGATCACCCGTATAGCGGGGCTTCTTTGCCGCCTGATCGACGACAAATCCAAGCGCCTTGAGGCGCCGATGAGCCTGATCGATGCTCATATTGACGCCATCAAGGCGGCCGTCCGCGACGGCATCAAGACCGACGATCATCCGGTCGGCAATATCCTCGTCAAGGAACTGGAAAGCCGTATACAGCGGTTCGGCGCCTGATCTGTCAGGCGCCGATACGCGACATCGGCTCGGCGACGTCGCCGTAGCCGGCATCCGGTGGCAGCACCAGAAACCGGGACTCGCCGCGAACCTCCACCTGGGGAAGAACCGTGACCAGCGTCCGGGCCTGCGCCCGTGACACACAGTCAGCCGCGTCGCGCGCCTCGGCCAGAAGTTGTACATTCATCCGCGTCGGGAAGATCACGGTACGCTCGCCGGCCGCCTCCATCCGCAGGATTTCCGCGGGCGCAATCCACTCGGCGTCCACCGTCTCGCGCCCGTCGCAGGCCGCCACCTGATCGGACGGCGCACGCACCGCGTAGAACCAGGTGTCGAAACGCTTCGGCATCATCACCGGGGTGATCCAGCGCGCGAACACGGTCAGGGCGTCCAGGCGCAGTCGCACCCCCAGGTCCCGCACCACATCGAGAAACGCCGTCTCGCCGCGATCAACCGCCTCGCGCACGGACAGGTCGCAGGCCTCGCCAAAAGTCGAACCGTCCCGCCGATCGGCCAGCAGGATCCCCGCTTCCTCGAAGGCCTCGCGAATCGCGCCGATGCGCAGCACGCGCTGCTCGTCGTCAAAATCGTCCCACCCCAGACAGTGGTCCGCCCAGGCGGGGTCCTGATCGCCAGCGTGCATCTTGCCGCCCGGAAACACCAGCGCGCCAGAGGCGAAATCAATCTGGTGATGGCGCTTGACCATCAACACTTCGAAGGCGGGCGTGTCGCGCAGCAGCAGGATGGTGGCTGACAGCTTGGTTTCAGCGGGCTGGGGAGTCGTGTTCATAGCCGACAGCTTGGAACCTGGCTCTGCAAGAGGCAAGCGCCTCAGGCGACGAGTTCCACCTCACGCATCGCCAGCGCACCATCGTTCATCCGCTGCAACAGATAATCGACATCCTCGCGGGCCACGGCTTCCGGCTGGGTCAGGAAACGCTCCAGCATCCTTTGCTGGAACCGCGCCTGATCCTGTGCGCCGCCGTCGAACTCCATGGCGTGAAAAGTATCAACTGCGGCGCGGAAGGCAGGGAACAGACGGGCCGGCAATCCGGCCCTCTCATAGATGGCGCGAAGGCCCAGAGGCCCGGCATCATGGATCATCAACCAGGTGCGGTGATGCGGGATACCGGCCAATTCAGCCACGCCCCACTCGAAGAACGTCATGTGTCCGTGGGCCAAACCGCGCAGCAACAAAGACGCGGTAAGTCGCCGCTGGGTGTGCAGATGCCCGACGAACGCCTTGACGTCCGCCGTGCGTCCAGCCTGATCGACCAGATCAACCGTCACACGTTCAGCCGCCCCGGTGGCGATCTCCAGCGCCTGGACGGCGCTGATGGCATGGTGGGCGATCAGATGCGTCCGCACCTGATCGCCCACCATTGAGACCAGTCGCTCAGTTATGGAAAGCGGCAGTACCGCGCGGTAGGCCACAGCGCCAAGCACCTGTTCCGAGGCGGCAAACCGATCGATCACCCGGCCAAGCGCCGACGGGGCGAAATCCGCTCCGGGATTGGCGCAGGCCGCCGCCACGGCGCGTTCGCCGCCGTGCTCGGCCAGGCTGTCGGTGACCACGCGCGACAAGGTCGGTCGCTTGGCCACCGCGAGCTGTCGCACCGGACCGCCCAGCCGCACGATATCGGCCAGATCATCGTCCGTGAACGCCGGCGAAAACGCCAGCATCGGCAGGGAGACCGCCTCTACATCGCGCGCCAGCCGCATGGCCACATCGCGCGGCACGGCTGGAGAAGACCGGAGTGTCTCGGCAATGGCCGTGCGCACCAGTTCGGCCGCATCCGCCGCCATTACCCGCAGGATATCCGCCGCCAGCGCGCGATCGTCGTCGCTCAGGGGCTGCCGCTCGATGGTGATACAGAGCTTGCGCGCGGCGCGGGCCCGCTCGTCCAGCGTGGCGCCTTTCACCAGCGTCCGGACATCCTCATCCGTCAGCGCTGATCGCGTCATCGCCATCGACGACCCATCCCCTGCCCAAGGCGGAACCGGAGTTCCGACGGACAACAGTGCCGGTGGCGCCTTAACGAAAGATTGCCATACCGCTAGACTAGCCAAAACAGGAGTGAAGGCGTGCTGCTCAAGGGTCTCAAGGTTATCGACTTTTCCGCCTATATCGCCGGCCCCGGCGCGGCGTGCATCCTGGGCGACTGGGGCGCCGAGGTGATCAAGGTGGAGCGGCCCGGCGGGGATTCCATGCGTCATGTCTTCGGCGATCTGAAGAACGACCTCGGCGCCAACCCGATCTTCGACCTGGATAACCGCGGCAAGCGGGGGATCGTCCTGGATATCACCCAGCCGGAAGGCCGCGACGCGCTCGCGAAGCTGGCTGAAGGCGCGGACGTGTTCCTCACCAATGTGCGTCCCGTATCCCTGAAGCGCTATGGCCTCGACGACGCCACCCTGCGCGCCGCCAATCCGCGTCTCGTCTATGCCGTGATCACGGGCTATGGCCTTGAGGGTCCGGAGGCGCACAAGCCCGGCTTCGACGTCACCGCCTTCTGGGCCCGCGCTGGCGTCGCCAACATGATGGCGCCCAAGGGGACGGAACCCTTCATGCTGCGTACGGGTTTCGGCGATCACACCACCTCGCTGGCCACCGTTTCGGCGATCCTGGCCGCCCTTTACGAGCGGGAAAAGACCGGCGTCGGGCGGCTGGTGCAGACGTCGCTGCTGGCCACCGGCATCTGGACCGTCAGCTCCGACCTCGCGGTCCAGCTGAAATTCGGCCGCCTGGCCTCGAACCGCCCGCGCAACAATCCCGTCAACGCCATGTCCAATTTCTACAGGAGCGCCGACGACCGCTGGTTCATCCACAATCCCAGAGGCTCAAGTGGCGGCTGGGAAAAATTCTGTTCTGTCGCCGGCCGACCGGAACTGGTGACCGACGAGCGCTTCGCCACCGGCAAGGCGCGGCGAGAAAACGCCCGACCGCTTACTGAAGCGTTCGACGCCGCCTTCGCCGCCATCCCCTTCGATGAGATCGCAAGACGGCTAGACGAGGCCGACCTGGTCTGGTCCGCCGTCCAGACCCCGGCCGACGTCGCCGCTGATCCCCAGGCCGCCGCCGCCGGCGCCTTCATCGACGTCGAGGACGGCCAGGGCGGAACCTTCCGCTCCCCCGCCGCCCCGGCCAGATTCCCCGGCGCCGACGCCACAGTACGACCGCGCGCACCAAGACTTGGCGAACATACCCGCGAGGTGCTGGCAGAGCTGGGCTACGGCGAGGCGGCGATTCAGGCGATGCTGTCGGCCGGGGCCGCCGCGGATTGATATCCACGAGCCGGATCCGGGGGCCTCGCGGACGCATTCGTGTGTTCGTGTGGAGCCCGGATCCTGACGGGGCGCCGAGCCTGCTCAGCCGCTTATGGGGTGGAGCCGCATGGTTGCGTCCGCCCGCCCCTGCCTGTTACGCCCAAAGCCATGAGCGACGTCGAGTCCCCCGGCGACAGCGGCCCGGTCACCCGCGGCTGGCTGGTGCCAGCCATTATCGGCTCGGCTCTGCTGATGCAGACGCTGAATGCGACTGTGATCGCCAATGCGCTGCCGGCGATGGCGACGACGTTCGCGGTCGAACCACTCAGGCTCAACATCGCCATCACTGTCTACCTGCTGTCAGCAGCGATCTTCCTGCCGCTCAGCGGGTGACTCGCGGACCGGTTCGGGGCCCGGCGCGTATTCATGAGTTCCATCGTGCTTTACGCTGTGGGCGCGATCGCCTGCGGGGTGTCGGAGACCTTGTGGCAGCTGATCGCCGCACGGTTCATTCAGGGCGCGGCGGGCGCAACCCTGATGCCGGTGGGGCGGCTGGTGCTGCTGCGCACCACGCCCAAACGAGAGCTGGTAGGGGCGCTATCGATCGTCACCATGCCGGCGCTGCTGGGGCCTGTGGTCGGGCCCGTGCTGGGCGGCGCCATCGTTACCTTTGCCGACTGGCGCTGGATCTTCTTCATGAACCTGCCCATCGCAGTGACGGGTCTGTTCCTCTCATGGCGTTTCATCCCGGAAGTGCGCGAGACCGACCCGCCGCCGGTGGACATCCCGGGCATCCTGCTGACGGGGCTTGGTCTTGCCGCCCTGATCTTCGGGTTCGAAAACCTCAGCCGGGACGCTATATCGCCCCTGGCCATCACAGGCCTTTTCGCGGCCGGTCTGACCGCGCTTGCAGTCTATGGCTGGCATGCGAAACGCACGCCTCACGCGGCCGTTGACCTGTCGATCTTTTCGAAGCCCACCTTCGCGGCCTCGGTGCTTGGCGGCGCCTTCATGCGCGTCGCGATGGGGGCCAACCCGTTCCTGCTGGCGATGCTGCTGCAGGTGGCGTTCGGTCTGTCGGCGCTTGCGGCCGGGACCATGACCTGCATCTCGGCGCTGGGCGCCCTGCTGATGAAGACCGCCGCGCCGCCGATCCTGCGCCGCTTCGGATTCCGGACTGTGCTGCTGGTCAATGCAGTGATCGTGGGCTTGAGTTTCATGGCCTGTTCGCTGTTCAGCCCGGACTGGCCGCACTGGGTTATTGCCGTAATTCTGGGAGTCGGAGGCTTCTTCCGTTCCCTGCAGTTCAGTTCGCTGAACGGCATGGCCTACGCCGACATCGATCAGGACCAGATGAGCAAGGCGGCCACCACCTCGTCCATGGCCCAGCAACTGGTCCAGTCTGTCGGCATCGGATTGTCGGCCAGCCTGTTGACCTTCCTGATGCGGCTGGAAGGCGAGACGCGCCTGACCGTAGCGGTCGTCTCACCGGCCTTTACGGTGATCGGCGCAGTCACCCTGATCTCTATGTTCTGGTTCTTCCGGTTGCCCAGGGACGCCGGCGACGAAATGAACGATAGAAAGCCCAGCTAGGCATAGGCTTGCCGCCCTTCTATGGTGCACGCCACTTTCAGCCCCTGCTTTTCGAGTCCTCGAGCATGAAGTTTCTCGCTGTCCTGGCCGCGTCGCTGCTGGCCTTCGGATCGCCGGCCCTCGCCGCCCCGGTCGCCAAGCCCGCCGCAAAAGCCCAGCGCATAGTCCTGCCGACAGACGTCCGTCCCGATCGCTATGACATCACGATCACGCCGGACGCCGCCAACCTGCGCTTCACCGGCCGCGCCGACATTGCCTTGACGGTGGTGCGCGCCACCGACCGGATCGTGCTCAATGCCGCCGATCTCACCCTTGGCAAGGCGTCCCTGAGCGGTCAGTCGGCGACGCCGCGTGTTGTCGCCGACACCAAACAGGAAACCGTCGCGTTCATATTCCCCCAGCGCCTGGCGCCTGGCCGCTACACCCTGTCGATCGACTACACCGGCAAGATCTACCAGCAGGCCTCCGGAATGTTCGCGCTCGACTATGAGGGCTCGGACGGCGCCCAGAAGCGCGCGCTCTTCACCCAGTTCCAGAACTCCGATGGCCGCCGTTTCGCGCCCATGTGGGATGAGCCGGGGATCAAGTCGGTGTTCGCCCTGTCGGTCGTAGCCCCCGAAGGCCAGATGCCGGTCTCCAACATGCCCGTCGCCAGCGACGTGGCCGGCAGCCCGGGAAAGCGCACCGTTCGCTTCCAGGACAGCCCGAAGATGAGCTCCTATCTGCTGTTCTTCGCCCTGGGCGAGTTCGAGCGGATCCATCAGAAGGTCGGCGATACCGACGTGGGCGTCGTGGTCCGCAAGGGCGACGCTGAAAAGGGCCGCTACGCGCTGGAGTCCGCCGTCAAGCTGCTCGGCTACTTCAACGACTACTTCGACACCCCGTACCCCCTGCCCAAGCTGGACATGATCGCGGGCCCAGGCCAGAGCCAGTTCTTCGCCGCCATGGAGAACTGGGGGGCCGTCTTCTATTTCGACTACATCGTCCTGATTGATCCCAAGCTGTCGACTGAGAGCGACAAGCAGAATGTCTTCACGGTCATCGCCCACGAACTGGCTCACCAGTGGTTCGGCAATCTGGTCACCATGGAGTGGTGGGATGACATCTGGCTGAACGAAGGCTTCGCCTCGTGGATGGAGAACAAGGCCACCGATCATTTCCACCCCGAGTGGAACATCTGGCTCTCGACCCAGGCCGGCCAGCAGGGCGCCATGCGCCTGGACAGCCGGGCCGGCACCCATCCGGTTATCACCGACATCCCGGATGTCTTTGCGGCAGCCACCGCCTTCGACGCGATCACCTACCAGAAGGGCCAGGCGGTCATCCGCATGCTGGAATCCTATGTCGGCGAAGAGGCCTTCCGGACCGGTGTGCGCAGCTACATCAAGAAGCACGCCTTCGGAAATACGGTGTCCAACGACCTGTGGGTCGAGCTCGACAAGGCCTCGCCCCGCAAGATCACCGGCACGGCGCACGACTTCACCCTGCAAGCCGGAGTGCCCTTGATCCGCGTTCAATCGACGAGCAGCGGGATTGTCATGACCCAGGAACGCTTCGGCGCCGACGCCAGCCAGCGCACGCCGCGCACCTGGCGCACGCCCGTCAATGTCGTCGGGTCAAATGGCCAATGGCAGGGACTGGTCAGCGCCGCCTCGCCTGTCGCGACGCCGATCGCCGGCCCGGTGGTCGTCAATGCCGGCCAGACCAGCTACTTCCGGACTGCCTATTCCCCCGAGCTCTGGGCCAAGCTGGCGCCGGGCTTCGCCGGATTGAAGGCGGCGGACCAGCTGGGGCTGCTCTACGACAGCCGCGCGCTGGGCGAGATCGGCGTTGTGCCCATGAGCGACTTCCTGGCTCTGGCGAAGAACGCGCCGGCGGCTGGCGAGCCGATCATGCTGCAGACCCTGTCCGATCAGTTGGCTGCCCTCGACTGGCTGTTCGAGGGTCGCCCCGGCCGCGCCGCCTATCGCGCCTTTGCGATCAATCGCGCCGCCCCCATCGCCGCGCGACTGGGCTGGGACGCCAAGCCCGGCGAGGCCGATAACGACGCCATCCTGCGCCGTTCGGTTTTGACCACCCTGGGCGATCTGGGCGACGCCGCCACCATCGCCGAGGCCCGCCGCCGGTTCGACCTGTATCTGGCTGATCCCTCGAGCCTGCGGGGCGCAGGCCGTCGTACGGTCCTGGCCATCGTGGCCTCAACGGCTGACGCCAGGATCTGGGAGGCGATCCATCAGCAGGCCAGGGCCTCGAAGGACATCACCGACCGCGCCCGGCTCTACAGCTACCTCGGCGCCAGTTCGGACCCGGTGCTGGCCGCACGGACCCTGAAGCTGGCGCTCAGCGGCGAACCCAGCCCGACCGAGGCCCCCGGCATCATCGGCGCTGTCGCAGGGTCCTTCCCGGAGATGGCCTATGATTTCGCCATCGCCAATCGCGCGAAGATCGAAGCGCTTCTGGAGCCGGGCCAGCGTGCACCATTCTTCCCGCAACTGGCGACCATCTCAAGGGATGCAGCCACCCTCGACAAGCTGGCGCGTTACGCCGAAACGATCCCGCCATCGTCGAAAGGCGAGGTCGAGAAGGCAGCGGCGTCGATCCGCTTCCGGCTGGGCCTGATCAAGGATCGGGTGCCGGAGATGGAGCAGTGGCTGGCGAAGAACGGCGGCTAGCGCCTACTCCGCCGCCTGCAGCACCCGGCCGGCGGTGAAGGACGTCTTCGTCGCCAGTTCCGCCTTGGCCCGCTCGTACTCGTCGGAAAGCCGGCCAACCATCTCGGCCACGGTCGGAATGTTCTTGACCGCGCCAATGCCCTGGCCGCAGCCCCAGATATCGCGCCAGGCCTTGGCCTTCTGATTGCCGCCCGAGCCGAAGTTCATTGCTGAGGGGTCGGACTTGGGCAGATCGTTGGGGTCCATGCCCGCCGCAATGATCGACGGCGTCAGATAGTTGCCGTGAACGCCGGTGAACAGGTTGGTGTAGGTGGTGTCCTCGCCGCTCGAGGCGACGATCATGTCCTTGTAGCCCTGAACCGCGTTGGCTTCCTGGGTCGCGATGAAGGCCGAGCCGATATAGGCAAGGTCCGCGCCCATGGCCTGGGCGCCCAGCACCGCATGGCCGTTGGCGATGGCGCCGGACAGTGCGATCGGACCGTCGAACCACTCCCTGAGAGCGTGAACGATAGCGAAGGGCGAGAGCGTACCGGCGTGGCCGCCTGCCCCGGCCGCCACGGGGATCAGGCCGTCGGCGCCCTTCTCGATGGCCTTGCGGGCGAACCGGTCGGTGATCACGTCGTGCAGCACCACGCCGCCGTAGGAATGGGCCGCCTGGTTGACGTCCTCGCGGGCGCCCAGAGACGTAATGATGATCGGCGCCTTCCACTTGGTGGAGGCCTCCACATCGTGCTCCAGACGGTCGTTCGACTTGTGAACGATGTGGTTCACCGCGAAGGGCGCCGACGGAGTGTCCGGGTGATCGCGGTCCCACTCGGCCAGTTCCTCGGTGATACGGTGCAGCCATTCGTCCAGCAGCGAGGCCGGCCGCGCATTGAGCGCCGGGAAGGATCCGACGATGCCGGCCTTGCACTGGGCGATCACCAGGTCCGGCGTCGAGATGATGAACAGTGGGCTGCCGATGACGGGCAGGCGCAGGCGATCACGCAGGACGGGGGGCAGAGCCATGGACGTATCCTCGAACAGTTGTTAGATTTACGTTGTACGCATATCTTTTTGCGCTTCGCAACAGTGTAGCTCAGCCGCGACATCACGTTGGGTGAACTTGACGTCAGGCCCGCGCGGGGCGCAATTCCGCCCATGGCCGACACCCTGTTAATCGACCCCGGATTTCCGCCCGCCGACGAGGCCGCCTGGCGCGCGCTGGTCTCCAAAACCCTGGGCGACAAGCCCTTCGAGAGCCTGATGAATGCGACGGTCGAGGGGCTGCCGATCTCGCCGCTCTATGGGGCGTCGGAGCGGGCGGCGAGCTTTCCGACCAGACCGTTCGAGGCTGGCCGGGCCTGGGACGTGCGAACCCTGTCGGCGCACCCGGATCCGGCCAGGGCGAATGCCGAACTGCTGGCGGACCTGCAGGGCGGCGCGGCCTCCGTCATCGTTCAGGGCCACGCGACAGCTGATGCCCTGGCCCGCGCGCTCAAGGACGTGATTCTGGAACTGGCCCCGACTGGGCTCGACGCCGGGTTCCGGGGGCCGCAGGCCGCTCAGGCGCTGCACACTGTCGCCAGATCCTCGCCCGGCGCAAAGCTGGATCTCAACCTCGACCCCATCAGCGCCTTCGCCGGGTCAGGCGCCAGCCCCGGGCCGGTCGCCGCGCACCTGGCCGCTGCGGCGACCGTCGCTGCGGACCTCGCCCAGACCTACCCCCACGCCAGCCTGTTCCAGGCCTCAGGCCGCGTGGTCCATGAAGCCGGCGGCGGCGAGGCCCTAGAGGTCGCCTTCGCCGCAGCGGCCGCCATCGCCTACGCCAGGGCCCTGGCCGGCGCGGGCCTGACCATCGCCGAGGCGTTCGCACGCGTCACGCTGGGCCTGTCGGCGGATGCGGACTATTTCGTGGGCATTGCCAAGGTTCGCGCAGCACGCGTCGTGTTCGCCCGGATCGCCACCGCCTCCGGCGCCGACGCCCTGGCGCGGATCGAGGCGCGGTCATCGCGCCGCATGCTGACGGCGCAGGACGCCTGGACCAACATGATCCGCCTGACGGTGGCCGGGTTCGGCGCGGCGGTCGGCGGCGCGGATGCCGTGGTGCTGGGGACCTATTCCGACGCACTGGGGCTGCCCACTGCCCTCGCCCGGCGACAAAGCCGCAACGCCCAGCTGGTGCTGATGGAAGAGGCGCATATCGGCAAGGTCACCGACCCTGCCGCCGGCTCCGGCTACATCGAGACCCTCACAGATCAGATCGCCCGGGCTGCCTGGACGCGCCTGCAGGCCATTGAGGCCGCCGGCGGGCTTGTCTCCGCCCTGACCTCCGGTCTGATCGCCCGGGACGTGGCGGCGGCGGTCGCCGCGCGCGGCGAGCCGAAGATCGTGGGCGTCACGGCCTTCCCGCCCACCAGCCCGGCGCCGGTCGAGGTGGAACCGGGCGGCGCCTTCCCCGATCAACCCTCGCCACGCCTCCCCGGCGAAGACAGCGTGTGCCCTCCCTTGAAACCCATTCGATTGTCCGAAGCCTATGAGGTGGCGGCATGAGCGCGTTCCCGGATTTCGCGACCCTGCCTTTCGAGGGCCCTGCCACGCCGACCTCACCGCCGGAGGCCGATGCCTGGAATACCCCGGAGGGTATTGCCGTCCGCCCAGCCTATGCCGCGGCCGACATCACCGGCCTGGCAGCCATGGGCGGCTATCCGGGACTGGCGCCGTTCGTGCGCGGCCCCTACCCCACCATGTACGCCACCAACCCCTGGACGATCCGCCAGTACGCCGGATTTTCCACGGCGGAGGACAGCAACGCCTTCTATCGGCGCAACCTGGCGGCGGGCCAGATGGGTCTGTCGATCGCCTTCGATCTGGCCACCCACAGGGGCTATGACTCAGACCACCCCCGCGTGGCGGGCGACGTGGGCATGGCCGGCGTGGCCATCGACAGCATCCTCGACATGCGCACCCTGTTCGACGGCATCCCGCTCGACAAGATGAGCGTGTCGATGACCATGAACGGCGCCGTGCTGCCGATCCTGGCGCTCTACATCGTGGCCGCCGAGGAACAGGGCGTGCCGCACGAGAAGCTCTCGGGCACCATCCAGAACGATATCCTGAAGGAGTTCCTGACCCGGAACACCTACATATATCCGCCAGGCCCCTCGATGCGGATTGTGTCCGACATCTTTGCCTATACGGCCCGCGAAATGCCGCGCTTCAACTCGATCTCGATCAGCGGCTATCACATGCAGGAAGCCGGCGCGACGCTGGACCTGGAGCTGGCCTACACCCTGGCCGACGGCATCGACTATGTCCGTGCGGGCGTCGCGGCGGGCATGACCGTGGACCAGTTCGCCCCCCGGCTGTCGTTCTTCTGGAACGCCGGCATGAACGCCTTCATGGAGATCGCCAAGCAACGCGCCGCGCGCCTGCTGTGGGCCAAGCTGATGAAGGCCGAGTTCGACCCGAAGGATGCGCGCTCCCTCTCTTTGCGCGCCCACACCCAGACCAGCGGCTGGAGCCTGGCGGCGCAGGACGTCTACAACAATGTCGCTCGCACCACCGTGGAGGCCATGGCGGCCGTCGGTGGCCAGACCCAGAGCCTGCACACCAACTCGCTGGACGAAGCCCTGGCGCTACCCACCGACTTTTCCGCCCGGATCAGCCGCAACACCCAGCTCTTCCTGCAACTGGAAAGCGGCCAGAACCGGGTCGTCGACCCCTGGGGCGGCAGCTTCTATGTCGAGCGCCTGACCGCCGACCTTGCTGAACGCGCGCTGACCCACATCGCCGAAGTCGAGGCGCTGGGCGGGATGGCCAGGGCGATCGAGAACGGCCTGCCAAAACGCCGGATCGAGGAAGCGTCCGCCCGCACCCAGGCCCGGATCGATTCCGGGCAGCAGTCAGTCGTAGGGGTAAATCGGTACAGGCCTGACGTGGCCGACGACATCCCCGTTATGAAGGTCGACAACACCGCCGTTCGCAACGCCCAGCTTGAAAAGCTGAAGCGCCTGAAACGTGACCGCGACCCCGAGGCCGTGGCCGCCGCACTGGACGCGCTGACCGCTGGCGCGGCCGGCAATGGCAATCTGCTGGAACTCTCGGTCAATGCCGCCCGGGCGATGGCCACGGTTGGCGAGATCTCGTTCGCCCTGGAAAAGGTGTTCAACCGCCACAAGGCCACAGCCGACGCCGTCAAGGGTGTCTACTTGCGCGAGGCTGGCGCCACGCCCGCTTCAGACCGCGCCCGCGCCATGGCTGCGGCCTTTGAACAATCCGACGGCCGCAAACCCCGCCTTATGGTGGCCAAGATGGGCCAGGACGGCCACGACCGGGGTCAGAAGGTGATCGCGTCCGGCTTCGGCGACCTGGGCTTCGAAGTGGAGATCGGCGACCTGTTCCAGACCCCCGCCGAAGCGGCGGCAGAGGCCGTCGAAGCCGGGGTTCACGCGGTCGGCGCCAGCTCGCTCGCCGCCGGACACCTGACGCTGGTGCCGGAACTGAAATCCGAGCTCGCCCGCCTGGGACGCCCCGACATCCTGGTGTTCGTGGGCGGCGTCATCCCGCCGGAGGATTTCAAGGCGCTGGAGGACATGGGCGTTGCCGCGATCTTCACGCCAGGGACCGTGATCCCGGAGGCCGCGATCACCGTGCTGGATCGGCTGAACGAACAGCTGGGCTACGCGCAGTAGCTGGCGGCGGGGCGCTGAACCTGCCGCAGGAATCGAAGCGACTGAGGCTGAGGCTGAGGCTGAGGCTGAGGCTGAGGCTGAGGCTGAGGCTGAGGCTGAGGCTGAGGCTGAGGCTGAGGCTGAGGCTGAGGCTGAGGCTGAGGCTGAGCGAAAGGTCATCGAAGCGCTCCGAGGGCGAAGCTCTAAGATCGACCCGCCCGCGAAATTTCGTCTTAACCTAGTTCAGTGATCGATATAAATTGACATTTCGCGCAATTTCCGCGTTTTTTGCGGACATAAGGCGGTAACCCATGCTCATAGAGTTTCGGCTCAAGAATTTCCGGTCTTTCCGGGATGAAGCCGCCCTGTCGCTCGTTGCCTCAGCAGACACGTTGCTTCTGAACGAGAACACAGCACCGACCGGCATCGCCAGCATACCCCGGGTAGCACGCTCTGCCGCTATCTACGGGCCGAACGCGAGTGGCAAAACGAACCTGCTGCGCGGCCTACTCGAGATGCAAAACATGGTGGTTCAGTCTGCGGTGGTCCTCCCTAGCCAGCAGCATCCCATTCAGCCGTTCCGTTTAGCGAAGGATACTTTAGCTTCTCCAACGCTATTCGAAGCCACGATCGCCATCGACGGCATTCGATACCAATATGGATTTGAAGCCACACCATCGAGAATTTGGGCTGAATGGCTCCTCGTCTATCAAAGTGCAAAACCTCAGGTCTGGTTTGATCGTCGGTACGATAGTGCGACGGATCATGACGAGTTCAAGTTTGGGGCAGGCTTCAAAGGTAATAAGCGCGTTTGGCAGGAAGCGACGAGGCCTAATGCGCTCTTCCTATCGGTAGCGATCCAATTGAATAGTGAACAACTGAGGCCCCTCTATGATTGGTTTGCGGAGGACCTCGTCGTCTTCCTAGATGGCGCTCACATCCCGGATACCTACTCGACTCAAAAGCTCGAAGACCCCGCATGGGCAAAGCGGATTCGCAGTTTTCTTACTTCAGCCGACATCGCAATCTCGAACATCCATGTCCACAAAATGGATGGGTTTCAAACGACCTTTAAGATCGATGGCGCGACTGGCGCTGCGAGCGAACCTCGCGTCGAACGCAGCGAGGTCCAGATCCTTAGGCCACGCTTCACGCACATTGCTGGAGATGATGCGGCAATCATGGATTTCGAAGATGAGTCCCAGGGCACGCAAAAGCTCTTCTCTCTTGCGGGCCCCTTGTTCGACATCATTCAGAGAGGAAAGGTTCTTGTCGTCGATGAGCTGGATCGCAGCCTTCACGCTCTACTCGTTCGTCACTTCATCCGAGTGTTCAACGATCCGGAAGTAAACACGAGCGGCGCACAGCTGATTTTCAGTACCCACGACACTTCCCAATTGGACGCGGAGGTTCTGCGTCGTGACCAAGTCTGGCTTGTTGACAAAGCGAGCGACCAGTCATCGGCGCTTACTCCCCTGCTAGAATTCTCACCGCGCAAGGGTGAGGCATTGGAGCGGGGCTACCTCAGAGGCAGGTACGGCGGCGTGCCCATCCTGCCCAACCGGCTCATCGAGAAGGTAGACCTTGGCTCGTGATAACCATCCAAGGGATCGCCAAGCGGCGAAACTCAAGAGAAAACAGGGGACGCGGCCACCCTATGACCGGGTGCTGATCGTCTGCGAAGGCGAAAAGACCGAGCCGAACTATTTCGATGAAATTCGGGTACAACTTCGCATCCCCACCGCCCACGTTCAGATCATGCCCAGCGCACTCGGAACGCAGCCCCGGCAAGTGGTCGACTATGCGGTGGAGAAATTTGGCGAGAGCCGGGAATTCGACATCGTCTATGCAGTCTTCGATCGCGACGATCACGACACGTACCATGACGGTCTAGCTCAAGCTGGGCGGCTCAATGAGACATTGAAGAACGACGAGAAGAAGAAGGTGCCCTTCTTCGCCGTTCCGTCGATCCCATGCTTTGAGCTGTGGGTCCTAATCCATTTTATAGAGATACACGCCTTCGCGGACCGCCATACAATCATCGGACGTTTAAAGACTTATATCGCAGACTATGAGAAGGGCCGAAGAGGCGTGTTCGCGCTCACTGCATCGAACCTCAACGTCGCTATGGAACGCGCTGTTCGGCTTCGCGAACAGTTTAGTCGTCACAACGACGAAGACCTTTACACCTCGATCGATGAGGTCGTGACAAAGCTGCTGTCTCTGAGACCGGCCAGATAGGGGTGGATACCTGTCTCGAGATTCCCAGGTCGGGTGAAAGGGTAGGATTCGGGGACAGGTTTAATTGTTCACAATGCCTTCTGGTGCGGGCGGTCGGACTTGAACCGACACTTCGTTGCCGAAAACGGATTTTAAGTCCGCTGCGTCTACCGATTCCGCCACGCCCGCGCGTTTCAGCAGATAGGCCGCCACGGGCGGGGAGTTCAAGCGGCGTCGCGGATCGCGGCAGCGGGAGCTAACAATCCGTCACTTGGCCAGGGCGCCTGCATGGGCGCATGATGAAGACAATGCCCAGGAGAACACCCATGGTTCAGTCAGCAAAAATCGCCATCCTGCTCGCGTCGGTTCTCAGCCTTCCGGCGGCCCCTGCGGCAGCCAGGGGGCTCGGGTCTCTCTATTCCTGCGACGCAGAAGGCAGTGCCAACACCAAGGCTGCCGTAGTCGGCGGCCTGGTCGGCGCGCTGGCCGGTAGCCAGGTCAGCAAGGATAACCGCGTCCTTGGCGCCGCGATCGGCGCGGGTCTGGGCGCCGTGATCGGCAACACCATCGGCTGCCGCATGGACCGCAAGACCCAGCAGGACGCCCAGCAGGCGTTCCAGAGGGCGCTCGACACCGGCAGGACGCAGACCTGGTCTGATCCCCAATCCGGCGCCAGCGGGCGGATCGAGGTTCTCGAACGGGTTAACAGTGCGCCTCAGGCTGCCACCTCGTCCGGACGCTGGCGCTTTGCCGAAGGGGTAACCCCGGCATCGCGCGTCTCAAACCAGAGCGGCACGTACTCGGCCTCATCACGGGTCAACGTCCGGGCCGCGCCCAGGGCCGATGCCACGGTGCTGGATCGCTTGCGGGTGGGCGAGACGTTCGTCTCCAGCGGCGCCGTAGCCGGCGGCTGGCTGGCGGTCGAGGAAGACGGCTTGATCCAGGGCTACGTGGCCCGTTCGGTCGTGCAGGCTTCGGGCGGCCAGACCAGCGGTGACTGCCGACGCGTCGAACAGACGATCAATGAGCGCGGCCAGCCCACCGTGCGCGAACAGTTCAACGCCTGCCGCGATGCCGGCGGCAGCTGGAACCTGACGTCACTGTAGGGTCTCGGCAGCGTTGAAGGCGTGAGGCATAAGATCGAGGATGATCCTCACCCTGTCCTGCCCGGACCGACCCGGCATCGTCGCCCAGGTCTCAACCTGCCTCTTCGACGGCGGCGCCAACATTCTGGACGCTCAGCAGTACGACGACCAGGAGACCGGTCGGTTCTTCATGCGGGTGGTCTTCGACCCGGGCCGGATCGGGCTGGAGGACTGGCGCGAAGCCCTGCGCCCGGTCGCTGAGGACCACGCCATGACCTGGACCCTCCGGGGACGCAGGGAGCGGCGCCGCGTGATGATCCTGGCCTCCCAGACCGACCACTGCCTGTCCGACCTGATCTGGCGCTGGCGTCAGGGAGAAATGCCGATGGACCTGGCCTGTGTGGTGTCGAACCACCCGGCCGAGACCTTCCCCCACACCGATCTCCAGGGCGTCACCTTTCGCCACCTGCCCGTAACGGCGGAAACCCGGCCCGAGCAGGAAGCCGCGCTATGGGCCCTGGTTCAGGAAACCGGAACAGAACTGGTCATCCTCGCCCGCTACATGCAGGTGCTGTCCAACGACCTGTCGGCAAGACTGGCGGGGCGCTGCATCAACATTCACCACTCGTTCCTGCCCGGCTTCAAGGGCGCGCGGCCCTACCATCAGGCCCACGCGCGCGGCGTGAAGGTGATCGGCGCGACGGCCCACTACGTCACCGCCGACCTCGACGAGGGGCCCATCATCGAGCAGGACGTCGAGCGCATCAGCCACCGGGATTCCCCCGCCGACCTGATCCGCAAGGGCCGCGACATTGAGCGCCGGGTGCTGGCGCGCGCCGTGCGCTGGCATCTGGAGGACAGGGTGCTGCTGAACGGGCGAAAGACAGTTGTGTTTACGGACTAGGGCCTCGGGGTCTTGACCCGGCGGGGCTTGCTGCACATGTCATCAGCTTCAAATCATGACGGATCCGCCGGATGCCGACCTTTTTCAGAGTTGCCGGGATCAGCGCTTTGCTCGCCCTTTCAGGTGTGATCACGCCAGCCCTGGCCCAGCCCGCCAACATTGCCGGTTTCGACGGGGACAAGGATGGCCGCACCTCCCGCGCCGAATACCGCACAGGTCTCGTCTCAGAATCCATGAAGTTCGACAAGAACCGGGATGGGCGGGTGACCGTCGCCGAGTTGCCGGGATTCACGCGCCTTCCTGGCGTCAAAGGGGCGGTGGAGAAGGTCTTCAAGTCCAACGACGCGTCCGGCGATGGCGCCCTGTCGCCTGAGGAACTGGCCGCCCGTGCCGAGGTTCGATTTGGTGAGCTGGACACCAATCGCGATGGGTATCTCAACAGCGCCGAGATGAAGGCCGCCCGGCGCAGCCGCTAGCGGTCAGGCGCCCGCATGGAACCATGCGAGTTCGTCCAGGGTTGAGGCGGGAGCGAGTCGAACGCCGGCGCCGCCGCAAGCCCCCTGGTCCCGATGCAAATCCTTCCTGAGTTGCCCTACGCGCTGGACGCCCTCGCCCCATTCGTCTCGTCCGAAACGCTGGAAGCGCACCACGGCAAGCACCACAAGACCTATGTGGACAAGACCAACCAGCTGGCGACGAAAGCTGCACTGTCAGGGCTGCGGCTGGAAGACATTGTCCGTAGAGCCCACTCAACCGGCGACATCCCGCTGTTCAACGCTGCAGCCCAGGCCTGGAACCACGCCTTCTTCTGGCAATGTATGAGACCGCCCGAAAAGGCCGGGCCGGCAAGTGGCCTCTTGCGGGCGATCAACCAGGCCTTCGGCAGCTTGCAGGGCCTCAGGACCGCGTTTGTCGAGACGGGCGTGGCTCACTTCGGATCAGGATGGAACTGGATCGTCGCCGGCCCGGATGGGCTCAAGGTGGTGTCGACCCATGACGCAGACGATCTCTTGATCCGGGAAGGCGTAACCCCGCTTCTGGTCTGTGACCTTTGGGAACATGCCTACTACCTGGACTACAAGAACGAGCGACAGCGCTTCCTTGAGCGATGGTTCGACAATCTCGCCAACTGGGATTTCGCAGACGCGCAGTGGGCGGTCGTCGATGCTGAAGGCCCCGGCTTTCGCTATCCCCTGCCCGTCTCCGCAACGGCATGATCGAGTATCCCCCGGTCGCGGCGCTGACCCTCAGACGAACTTCGGCTTGCGCTTCTCCCGATGCGATGCCAGCCCCTCGGCTGCCTCCGGGCCTGTGAATCCCAGAAACTCCAGCGCGAGCGAGGCATCAAACGCCGGCCCCGCCGACCGCAGCCAGTGGTTCAGCGCGTGCTTGGTCCAGGCGATGGCGCGTGGCGCGCCGTTGGCCAGCTTGGTTGCGACAGCCAGCGCCCTGGCGTCCAGCTCGTCATCCGGCACACACAGGGAGATCAACCCGATCCGCTCGGCTTCCTGACCGCTCAAGGGATCACAGGTGAGCAAATAGTACTTGGCCTTGGCCATGCCGCAGAGCAGCGGCCAGATGATCGCGGCATGGTCGCCCGCCGCCACGCCAAGGCGGGTATGGCCATCGATGATCCGGGCGTCCGGCGTCGCGATGGAGACGTCTGCCAGCAGGCCACAGACCAGCCCCGCGCCCACCGCCACCCCGCGCATCGCGCTGACCACCGGGGTCTGGCAATCGATGATATTCATGACGATGTCACGAGCTTCGCGCATGGATCGCACGCGCACCTCGAAGTCATCGACAATCCCCTGGATCATGTCGAAATCCCCGCCGGCGGAGAACGTGTCTCCCGCTCCGGTCAGGATGGCGCAGCGGGTGTCCGGGTCGGCGTCCACGTCGCGCCAGACCTCGGCCAGTTCGCGATGCATCACCGCGTCGGTGGCGTTGAGCTTGCCGGGATTGCTCATGACGATGCGCAGCACGCCAGGCGACGGCCGCTCGAACTTCAGCCGTTCGTAGCGGGCATAGGGATCGCTCATGAGAGGTCCTTCAATAGATGGTGTAGCCGCCGTCGATGACGAAGCTGTCGCCCGTGTGGAACTTCGAGGCGTCAGAGGCCAGATAGACCGCAAGGCCCGAGAAATCCTCGGGCTCGCCCCAGCGGCGCATCGGCACGCGGCCGATCACCTGGTCGTTGAACTTGTCCCACTTCTGGGCCGCAGCGGTCATGTCCGAACGGATCCAGCCGGGTAGCACCGAATTGGCCCGGATGCCGTAGCGGGCATATTCCACCGCCAGGCCGCGCACCATCGACAGCACCGCGCCCTTGGTGGCGGCATAGGCCTGGTTCCGCGGCGCGCCGTGAATGGCCGAGGTCGACGAGGTGACCAGCAAAGAGCCGCCCGGATCACCGGCCCGAGCACGCTCAACCATGTGCTTTGCGGCCTCACGGAACGTCCAGAACACCGCGTCCAGGTTCACCGTGGTGACGCGCCGCCACTTCTCGGTGGTCATTTCCTCGAAAGGCGCCCCGCCGCCCAGACCCGCGTTGGCGGCGCAGAAATCGATGCGGCCAAACTTTGCCAACACCTCGGCGACGGCGGCCACCACAGCCGCCTCATCAGCCACATCCACCTTCTGGACCAGCACGTCGACGCCGTAGGCCTTGAGCGTCTCTTCCGCCTTGGCGTTCTTTTCCGGATTCTGGCCCCAGACGGCAACCTTCGCGCCGGCGGCGGCCAGCCCCTCGGCCATGCCCAGACCAATGCCACCGTTACCGCCGGTGATCAGACCCACCTTGCCGGTCAGGTCGAATGGATTGAACGCCATCTTGGAAAGCCTCCCCTTGTTTGGGAACGACTTGTTGCGGGCGCCCCTACGTCGGTCAAGCGCCTCTGGCGTGGCTCAGGCGGCGATAACCTCGACGACATTCTCGATACCAGCGCCCTTCAGCGCGGCAATGAGCTCGACGACGACCTCACCCAACTGATCGGCGTCCCGACTGCGCAGCACCAGGTTCGAGCCGTAGCCGTCGGCGCCATAGAAAGGATAGCTGCCAAGCGACATGTCAGGGTGCGCCTTGGCGACGGCTTCCAGGGGGGCGGCGATCACGCCCTCCCCCGAACCTTCAACCCGAACGGTACGCGACACTGTCGGCCGCCCGCCCCGCATCCGGGGACCCACATCCTCCAGCATGCCGCGCATGATCTGGGGCACGCCGGCCAGGGTGAAGACATTGCCGATCGTAAAGCCGGGCGGCCCCTGCACCGGGTTCTTGACCAGATCTCCGCCTACTGGAATTCGCGCCATCCGGCGTCGCGCGCCATTCACTTCACCGCCCCATCGCGCTGCCATCATCGCGAGAACATCCGGATGCTCGTAAAGCTCCACCCCGAACGCCAGCGCCACAGCGTCAGCGGTGATGTCGTCATGCGTCGGGCCGATCCCACCGGTGGTGATCACATAGTCGTACCGCGCCCGCAGCGCGTTCAGCGCATCGACGATCTCCTGCATGACATCCGGCACGGTGCGGGTCTCTGCCAGGTCCACTCCGATGACGCCGAGATAGCGGGCGATGTCACGCGTATTGGTATCCTGGGTTCGCCCTGACAGGATTTCGTCACCGATCACCAGCACAGCGGCGGTGACGCGGTCATCAGCGGTTTCGCTCATTCCGGATCCTCAAATGATGGGTGCTTGTAGCGGTGGGTCAGCGGCGATCCAACAGCTGGAACCAAATTCAGTCTGCCGGGTTCAGGCCTCTGAGGATCAGCCTCCGGGGTACACACATGAAACACAGCGCCATCATCGCCGCCGCCGTTGTCGCCGCCAGTCTGTCGGCCTGCACGCAAAAGACAGAAGCGCCCACGCCGGCCGCCGCGCCGACCGAAGTCACGGTCACGCCGCCGGATGTCACCCTCACGACGCCGCCCGCAGAACCCAGCACGTCGACGACGGAATCCACGACCACCACGGCCCCTGACGCCATGACAGGCGACCCAGGCTCGACGTCGAGCACGACCACGACGACCGAGAAGAAATAGGTTCGGAGAGCCCGATCGCGAGACGTCCCCCCCCCCTTTCGCAATCGACCGAAGCTGAAAACCCCTGATCCGGGCACAACCGGATTGGGGGTTTTTGACTTTGCAGCCGGGCGCTACAGCCTCGGGCGAAGCTTGTGCGCCGGAGCGCTGACCCCGATGGACTTTCCGTCCCCATTGAAGCGCGGCGTGCTCGTCAGCCGCTACAAGCGCTTCTTCGCCGATGTCGTGCTGGACGATGGCCGCGAGATCACCGCCCACTGCCCCAACCCCGGCGCCATGCTGGGCCTGAACACGCCGGGGTTGCCGGCCTGGGTGTCGCGGTCCGACGACCCCAAGCGCAAACTCGCCCACACCCTGGAGTTGGTCGAGGCCGACGGCGGACTAGTGGGTATCAACACCATGCATCCCAACCGCATTGTCGCCGAGGCGCTGGCGGCGGACGCGATCCCGGAACTGACCGGCTACGCCTCCCACCGGCGCGAGGTGCGCTATGGGGCCAACTCCCGGGTGGACTTCCTGCTGGAGGGGCCGGACCGGGCGCCCTGCTGGCTGGAGGTCAAGAACTGCCATCTGCGTCGCACCGGAACCCTCGCAGAGTTCCCGGACTGCGTGGCGGCGCGCTCGCTGAAACACCTGAAAGAACTCACCGCCATGGTCGAGGCCGGTGAGCGGGCCGTGATGCTGTTTGTGATCCAGCGCACCGACTGCAACGCCTTCGCCGCATGCCACGAACTGGATCCGGCCTATGCACGCGGGCTCACCGACGCGGCGGCGGCAGGCGTGGAGGTGTTGGCCTATGCCTGCGAAATCACGACTCAAAAGGTGTCGATCGCAAGCCCGGTACCCTGGGTCGGGGATCGACTCCAGCTGGCTCGCAGTTGAATTTCCGCGTCAAAAGAGCGACATAGGGCCCTGGAGCACCCCATGACCGACACCCTCGACGGCGAATACCGGACCGGCCAGATCAAACTGCATGACGCCGCCGGGTTCGAAGGCATGCGCAAGGCCGGCCGCCTGGGCGCCGAGTGCCTGGACATGCTGGCGCCTTACGTGGTTCCGGGCGTTGTCACCGAAAAGCTGGACGATCTGGCCCGCGAGTTCATCCTGGATCACGGCGCGATCCCGGCCTGCCTGGGTTATCGTGGCTACACCAAGACGGTCTGCATCAGCCCAAACCATATCGTTTGCCACGGCATTCCCGGCGAGCGGGTGCTGCGCGAGGGCGATATCGTCAACATCGATGTCACCGTCATCGTCGATGGCTGGCACGGCGACACGTCGCGGATGTATGGCGTTGGCCCCGTAGCGCCGCGCGCCAAACGTCTGGTCGACGTCACCTATGAGGCCCTGCAACGCGGGCTGGACGCGGTGAAGCCCGGCGCGCGCACCGGCGACATTGGCCATGCCATCCAGACCTATGTGGAGAGCATGCGCTGCTCCGTCGTGCGCGACTTCTGCGGTCACGGCCTGGGCCGCGTCTTCCACGACGCGCCAAATATCCTGCACTTCGGCCAGAAGGGCACGGGCGAGCTGCTGCAACCTGGCATGTTCTTCACCATCGAGCCGATGGTGAACCTGGGCAAGCACCCGGTGAAGCTGCTGGCCGACGGCTGGACGGCGGTCACCCGCGACAAATCACTGTCAGCCCAGTGCGAGCACTCGTGCGGCGTCACCGAGACCGGGATCGAAGTGTTCACCCTGTCGCCCACCGGCCAGTTCAAACCGCCGATCCTAAGCGCCTGACGGTTGCAGCGCGGCGCTGACCGCGCGATGTTGTCTCCGGGACCGGAGGGGACAACCATGAAATTCGCACTGGCGCTGGGCGCCGCCATGGTTCTGGCCTCCCCTACGGGTCTCGGCGCCAATCCAGTCGACATCGGCATCAACGCGATCTGCGGCGCCGAGAGCGCCATCGAGGCCGCCGTGGCGGCCAATGGCAGAATTCGTGATGGCGTCGGCACCAGTGAATTCAAGGCCGATACCACCAACCCCGAGGCCCAGGCCTGGTTCAGCTACGGCATCAACACCTATCACGGCTTTCTGCACGCCGAGACCAAGCAGGCGCTGGCCAAGGCCGCCGAACTGGACCCGGGCTGCGCGCTCTGCGTCTGGGCCGAGGCGCTGTCTTTGGGCTCGACGCTCAACTACGCCGTCACGCCGGCGCAGACCGCCGCCGCCCTGGCCGTCGCCGACCGTGCCGCCAGGGTCGTTAAGCCGGGAGATGAACGCACGGCCGCCCTGGTCGCCGCCCTGCAGCTTCGCTACCAGCCCGCGGCCCCGCCGGAGGGCCGCGAGCAGGCCTTCGGCAAGGCGATGGACGCCATCGCACGGCGCTATCCCGACGACGACGCCATCGCCACCATGACGGCGCACGCCCTGATCATTCCAGCCCGCCAGGACGACTATTCCGGCGTCGCCCGCGCCCAGGAAATCCTGGAAGCCGTTCTGGTCCGCAAGCCGGATGAGACGGCGGCGATCCACTACTACATCCACGCCACCGAGTTCGCCGGCCACGCGCCGCTGGCCCTGCCCTATGCCAAGCGCCTCGGCAGTCTGGCGCCCACCGCCGGCCACCTGGTGCATATGGGCACCCACACCCTGATGCGGGTCGGCCTCTACCCGGAGGTCGCCCGCGCCAACGCAGCGGCCATGCAGGTCGACGCTGAAACCGGCTCCGCCCTGTCGACCATCGGCAACGCGCCGGGCACCCGCTACTACCTGCACAACTACCTGTTCGGTCTGGGCGGGGCGATGATGGCGGGCGACCGCGCACTTTCGCTGAAGTACGCCGACCATGCCCGGGGCGGCTTCCCGGAGACCACCACCGATCGCTACACCATTGCCTCGGCGCGCAGTCTGGTGGCGCTGGGTCGTTTCGCGCCGGACCGGGCGCTGGCGCTCACCAGCGCGCCCACGGATACCCGCCTGCAGAAGATCTATTTCCACTATGCCCGCGGCGAGGCCTTTGCCGCCAAGGGCGATGCCGCTGCGGTGGAACGCGAGGCCGAGGCGATTGCGGCCCTGCGCGCCGAGGCGGCGAAAGTGCAGGGGCCAATCCTGCCGCCAGGTCGCGCCGCCGGGGTCCGGGGCGAAGCCTACCAGGCCGGCGAGTCCGCAAACCTGCCGATCGCCGAGGTGGCCGCTGGCGTGCTGAAAGGCCGCGCCGCGATGCTGCGTGGCGAGGCCAGTCAGGCCGCCGTGATCTTCGCCCGTACCGCCATCGCCCAGGAAAAGGCCTTCCCGGTTCCCAAGAACTTCGATCCGCCCCCCTGGTGGTACCCGGTCCGCAGAAGCCTGGCCGCCGCCCAGCTCAAGGCCGGTCGCTACGCCGAAGCCGAACGCGCCGCCCACGCCAGCCTGGCGGAGTGGCCCAAGGACGCGCTGGCCCTGCGGATTCTCGCGGAGGCGGAAGCTGGACAGGGCCGAAAGGGCGCCGCGCGTGATTTCACCGCCGAGGCGCGAAAAGCCTGGCGCGGCGGTGACGTGGCCAAGGTCCCGCTCGACCTGATCTGACGGCGGATCACTGGAAACGGCGCGCAGCCAGTTCGTTACAATTTGCTAACTTGAAACCACCCGGCACGTTCGTCAGCTTTTGCGACGAACAAGCACCGCAGGTCAGATTTTTATGCTCTCGATCAAGGGATTGACACACGTCTACCCGAACGGAACCCGTGCGCTGGACGGCGTCGACCTGGAGCTTCCCAAGGGCATGTTTGGACTGCTAGGCCCCAATGGCGCCGGCAAGTCGACCCTGATGCGCACCCTGGCGACTCTGCAGACACCCACCTCCGGAGCCATACGGTTCGGTGATATCGACGTAATCGCGGAGCCAGAAATGCTTCGCCGGACCCTGGGCTACCTGCCGCAGGATTTCGGCGTCTATCCCCGTGTATCAGCCCTGGATCTGCTGGATCACCTGGCGGTGCTCAAGGGTATCGCCAGCCGCGGCGAACGCAAGGACACCGTCGAGACGCTTTTGCACCAGGTGAACCTCTGGGATGTCCGCAAGAAAGCGGTGGCCGGTTTCTCTGGCGGCATGCGCCAGCGCTTTGGAATCGCCCAGGCCCTGATCGGGCGCCCCTCGCTGATCATCGTGGATGAGCCGACCGCCGGCCTCGATCCGGAGGAACGCAACCGCTTCCTCAACCTCCTGGCCGAGATCGGCGAGAACGTGGTGGTGATTCTCTCGACCCACATCGTCGAGGATGTCTCCGATCTTTGTCCGAGCATGGCGGTCCTGGCTGCAGGCCGGATTCTGGTGGAAGGCGCGCCGGCCGATCTTGTCGAGCGCCTGAGCGGACGGGTCTGGCGCAAGATCATCGACCGCGCGGAACTGGACGCCCAGCGCGCACGCCATGATGTCATCGCCAGCCGTCTGGCGGCCGGTCGATTGATCATCCATGTCCTGGCCGACACCTGCCCCGACGCAGAATTTGAGCCCGTGCAGGGCGGGCTGGAGGATGTCTACTTTTCCACCCTTTCCGCCTCGCGGCGCGCCGCCTGAAGCCGGAAGGACGCGTCATGTTCGGCAAGATCGCAGCCTTCGAGCTGCGCTATCAGCTTCGTCAGCCGATCTTCTGGATCGCCTCGCTGATCTTCTTCCTGCTGGTGTTCGGGTCGGTCACCATCGATCAGATCCAGATCGGGTCCGGCGGCAACATCCTGAAGAACTCGCCCAGCGCCATCGGTCAGACCACGCTGATCATGTCGCTGTTCTTCATGTTCGTATCCACCGCCTTCGTCGCCAACGTCATCGTGCGTGACGAGGAAACCGGGTTCGGCCCTATCATCCGGTCCACCCGGATCCACAAGTTCGACTATCTGTTCGGTCGGTTCTCCGGCGCGTTCGCGGCTGTAGCCCTGGCCTTCCTGGTCGTGCCGCTGGGGATACTCGCGGGCTCATTTGCGCCGTGGATGGACCCGGAAACCGTGGGTCCGAACCGCCTGGGCGCCTATGCCTTCGCCTATCTCTGGCTGGCCTTGCCCAGCCTGTTCATGACATCGGCGCTATTTTTCACCCTGGCGACGATCACCCGCTCCATGATGGCGACCTATCTTGGCGTCGCCGGGTTTCTAATTGCGTATCTGCTCATCAACGTCGCCATGAGCGATCCAGAGCGGCGCGAGCTGGGAGCCCTGATTGAGCCGCTGGGTCTGGCGGCCTGGAGTCTGGCGACCCGCTATTTCACCGCCGCAGACGCCAATACCCTGACGCCGCCCATCGAAGGCGCCCTGTTGATCAACCGGTTGATCTGGACAACCGTCGGCGTCGCGGCCCTGGCGCTGGCTCATGGCCTGTTCCGCTTCGAGGCGCGCACCGGCGCCAGGGCGCGGGGGAACACCGAAGCTGACATGGCGACGGCCTTCGTCCCCAAGCCTCTCGCCCGCCCGCGGTTTGGTCCGGCGACGGCCTGGGCCCAACTGACGCAGCGCACTCGCTTCGACATGGCGCAGGTGTTCAGGAGCCCGGCCTTTCTGGTGCTCCTTGTGCTTGGCCTGTTCAACAGCTTGGGCGGATTGATCCTCGGCGCGGAACAGAATGGCGCGGCCCTCTATCCCGTAACCCGCTGGGTGATCGGTACGCTCAACGGCGCCTTCACGCTTATGGTGATGATCGTCTCGGTCTACTACGCCGGCGAGCTGGTCTGGAGTGAACGCGAGCGGCGCACGCACGAGATCATCGATGCAACGGCCGTGCCCGACTGGGCGTTCGTGGTCCCCAAGGCCCTGGCCATCATCCTCGTCCTGTTCAGCATGCTGCTGGTCAGCGCCCTGACCGGCGCGGCAGTCCAACTGGGCATGGGCTTCACGGCGATCCAGCCCGAAAAATACCTCTTCTGGTATATCGTTCCCAACGCCATTGACTGGGCGCTGGTTGCGATCCTGGCCGTGTTTCTACAGACGATCTCGCCCCACAAGTTTGTGGGCTGGGGCCTGATGCTGCTCTACCTGATCGCCACCCTGTCGCTGGGTCGCATCGGCTTCGAGCATAACCTCTACATCTTCGGCGGCGCGCCCGCCTCGCCGCTGTCGGACATGAACGGCCAGGGCGACTATGCAATCTTTGCGGCATGGTTCCGCGTCTATTGGTCGGCGTTCGCTGTAGTGCTGCTGGTCCTGTCCCATCTGCTCTGGCGACGCGGCGCAGAAACCCGACTGACGCCACGCCTGGCGCGCCTGCCGCGGCGGCTTGCTGGCCCTGCGGGGTTGGTCGGCGGCCTTGCACTGATCGCCTTCGTCGGTTTGGGCGCGAACATCTACTACAACACCAATATCCTGAACGCCTATCGGACCTCGCTGGATGGGGAGAAATGGCAGGCGGCCTACGAGAAAGCTTTCCTCAGATACGAAACGCTTCCGCAGCCCTCGATCACCGACGTCGCCCTCACCATCGACCTGTATCCGCATGAGCCACGGATGAAGACTGAGGGCGTCTATCAGCTGGTCAATGACACCCAGGCTCCCATCCGCCAACTCCACGTGCGCCTGGATCGCGACACTAAAGCTCTGCAGATGAACGTGAACGGCGCGAGCCGCGTGCAGACCTTCGAACGGTACAACTATCGGATCTTCACCTTCGACAAGCCGTTGCTGCCTGGCGAGACCTCGGTCCTCTCGTTCCAGACCTTGATGGGTCAGCGCGGCTTCAAGAACTCCGGCAATACGACGCGCCTCGTCGACAACGGGACCTTTGTCGACAACATGGAGTTCGCCCCAATCGTCGGCATGCAACGTGAGGGTCTGCTGCGGGATCGCGCCAAGCGCCGCAAATACGGCCTGCCACCCGAGCTTCGCCCCCCAAAGCTGGAAGATCGGTCAGCCCAGGCGCGCAATTACGTCAACAATGCCGATTGGGTGAATGCCGACATCACCATAACGACGGTCGCCGACCAGACGCCGGTCGCCCCCGGCTACAGAATCTCTGACGTCACAGCCAATGGCAGGCGCACCATTCGCTATCGCACCGACGCGCCGGTGCTGAACTTTTTCTCGGTGCAATCAGCTCGCTACGCCATCAAGCGCGAGACCTACAAGGGCGTCGAACTGGCCATCTACTACGACGCCCAGCACCCGTGGAACGTCGAGCGGATGATCAAATCCCTCAAGACCGGTCTGGATTACTACCAGGCCAACTTCAGCCCCTATCAGTTCCGTCAGGCGCGGATCCTGGAGTTCCCCGACTACGCCCAGTTCGCCCAGGCCTTCGCCAACACCATGCCCTATTCCGAGGGTATCGGTTTCATCGCGGACAACACAAAACCTGACAAGATCGACTACGTCACCTACGTCACCGCTCACGAGCTGGCGCACCAATGGTGGGCCCACCAGGTGGTCGGCGCCGACATGCAAGGCGGGACCGCACTTTCCGAGACCCTGGCCCAGTACTCGGCGCTGATCGTGATGGAAAAGACTTTCGGGCCCGAAGGCATCCGCAAGTTCCTGAAGCGGGAACTGGATGAATACCTGCGAAACCGGGGCGGCGAACTGGTCGAGGAGCTGCCGCTGATCCGCGTCGAAAACCAGGGCTATATTCACTACAACAAGGGTTCTCTGGTCATGTACCTGCTGCGTGATCGCATGGGAGAGGCCAGGATCAATGCGGCCCTGCGTCGCGTAATCGCCCAGTACGCCTTCAAGGGCGCGCCCTATCCGCGATCACAGGACCTTGTCGATGCGTTGCGCGCCGAGGCGGGACCTGAGCACCAGCAGTTGATCACCGACCTCTTCGAAAAGATCACGCTCTACGATCTGAAAACCCGCTCGGCCGTTGTAAAGAAACGTGCGGACGGTCGCTACGACGTCGTTCTGACTGTTGAGGCGAAGAAGACTTATGCCGACGGGCGCGGCAAGGAGACGCCGGTCGCTATTCCGGACAGCGAGGTTTTCGATATCGGGGTCTTTACGGCAGAACCAGGGAAGGCGGGCTTTTCATCGAAGAACGTGCTGGCCTTCCAGAAGGTCGGCCTTCGAACGGGCGTCCAAACCATCCGGTTTACGGTCGACAGGAAGCCGACCTACGCTGGCGTAGACCCCTACAACAAACAGATCGACCGGGACTCTGACGACAATGCCATTGCGGTCGCCGGCGGCTAGATGTGAGCGTGACAGTTTGAAGTGAATACCGGCGCAAGCGCCCGTTGCGCTCTAAATGTATGAAAACGAGCCGGTTTATCCGATCCCGATGATTCCATCTGAAACGGATAGCTTCCAGAGCGTCGCGCGACCTGTGGTCTGGCTTTCCGATCAGGGATGTCCGCTTCGCACTTGCAGAAACGGAACACTTGCGGAACATTAGCGAAATGAGCCGCCCCTTCGCCGTCGAAGACACCGCCCCCCAGCCGGACCTGTGGCAGACACGTTCCCCGGCGACTCCACGTCCTCACTATGCGGGCCACCGGGAGCGGTTGCGAGAGCGTGCGATGGCAGGCGGCCTGCCCGCCCTGCCGGACTATGAGGTGCTGGAGCTCCTTCTGTTCCGCTCTGTTCCGCGCGGCGACGTCAAGCCGCTGGCCAAGCAACTTCTCGCCAGGTTCGGATCGCTGGGCGCGGTGCTGGGCGCAACGGCAGAGGACCTGCGCACGGTGGCTGGCGTAGGAGACGCCGTGGCCCTGGACCTGAAGCTCCTGCACGAGGCCGGCCTGCGCACGGCGCGCGAACAGGTAGTCCGTCGCCCGGTGATCTCATCCTGGGCCGCGCTGCTGGCCTATGTGAAGACGGCTCTGGCCCATGAAGCACGCGAACAGTTTCGCGTCCTCTTCCTCGACAAGAAGAACCAGCTCATCGCCGATGAGATCATGAACCGCGGCACGGTGGATCATGCGCCGGTCTATCCGCGCGAAGTGGTTCGCCGCGCGCTCGAACTATCGGCCAGCGCGGTGATCCTGGTGCACAACCACCCGTCGGGCGACCCGACCCCCTCATCCGCCGACGTCGACATGACCCGCCAGATCGTAGACGCCGCCCGACCGCTGCGCATCACCATCCACGACCATCTGGTGGTCGGCCGCGACGGCGTAGCCAGCTTCAAGGCGCTGGGGCTGATGTGAGCCGACGAGAAGAGAAGAACCTCCCCCATTCATGGGGGAGGTTGGCGAACCAATCGCGGCCGGTATCATCATTCGGGCGGTGGCCGTTCAGGCCCGGATGGGTCATGACGTTGCCCCTGCCCTTCCAGACGCCCCGGAGCTCTGAATGACCCTCGCAAACAAGACCGCCCTGATCACCGGATCCACCAGCGGGATCGGTCTGGCCATCGCCCGCGCCATGGCCCGGGAAGGCGCCAATGTGGTTCTCAACGGGTTTGGCGACCCCGCCGCCATCGAGGCCGAGCGGGCCGGCATCGAAGCCGAATTCGGGGTCAAGGCCAGCTATGACGGTGCGGACATGACCGATGGCGCAGCCATTGCCGCCATGATCGCCGCGGCCGAGGCAAGATTTGGCGGGGTGGACATCCTGGTCAACAACGCCGGGATCCAGCACGTGGCGCCCGTCGATGAGTTCCCGGTCGACAAATGGAACCAGATCCTGGCGATCAATCTGTCTTCAGCCTTCCACGCCATGCGCGCGGCAATTCCGGGGATGAAGGCGCGCCAGTGGGGCCGGATCATCTCCACTGCCTCGGCCCACAGCCTGGTCGCCTCGCCCTTCAAGTCGGCCTATGTGGCGGCGAAGCACGGCCTGGTCGGTCTCACCAAGACGGCAGCGCTCGAAGTGGCGGCCTCGAAGATCACCGTCAACTGCATCAGCCCCGGCTACGTCTGGACGCCGCTGGTGGAGAAGCAGATCCCCGACACCATGGCCGCCCGCGGCATGTCCAAGGCGCAGGTGATCAACGACGTCCTGCTGGCCGCCCAACCCACCAAGCAGTTCGTGACCTCGGATCAGGTGGCGGCCATGGCCGTCTTCCTGTGCTCGGACGCCGCCAGCCAGATCACAGGCGCGAATCTGTCAATGGATGGCGGCTGGACGGCGGCCTGAGTCTCAGCTCTCAACAACGAAGCTGAGGCCCGCGTGGGTCTGCAGTCGGTCCACCAGCCGCCCCTGCAGCGCCGCGCCCGGGGTCCAGACACCGCCCGCAACGTCGGGCGCGCGCACGAGACAGATCGCCGCCTCGGCCAGCATCTTGGACGTGGAACCATATCCCGGGTCCATGTCGCCCTTTACCGATACCCGCACCTGGCGGCCGTCGGCGGCGATGCCCACGAACAGGATGTCGTAGAAACCTGCCTCACGTTCGGCCTTGGTCGGGCCGTCGCCCGGCTTGGGCACGCCGCCCGGCAACGAGGCCATGTCGGTGAATCCTGGCCCGCCGGACTCCGGCGAACTCATCACCATTTCGTCGTAGACGAAGTCCTGGCCATAGGCGTGACCCATCAGCAAATTCGAGCGGTGCACGTTCTTGGAATTGATCACCGCCATCATGAACGGTGCGACCGGTCCAACGTCGGGATCTTCCCCGGCCTCCTGACCGGTGGGCTGGGCGGGGCCCTGAAAGCCCGGCGTCAGCCCGAAGGGGCTCATCATAATCGCCAGCATCGACGGATCCTTCTGGATCGCGGCCATGGTGGCCGCCCCGCTGGCCGCCGTGCCGCCGGACAGGCCGCCCTGCATGCCCCGCACCCGTCCCTTCACGCGTGGAACAACCCCACCCAGCTTCGCCTTCGCCGTTTCCTGGCAGAAGTAGACGCCCAGTTCGAACGGCACCGAGTCAAAGCCCACCGAGTGCAGGATCCGCGCGCCTGACGCCTTGGCCGCTGCGTCATGGGCGTCGATCATCTGACGCATCCAGTTGGGCTCGCCACTCAGGTCCAGATAGTCCGTGCCGGCCTTCGCACAGGCCGCCACCAGGTCCGAGCCATAGAGTTGATAGGGCCCAACCGTCGTGATGATCGCCTTGGCGCGGTTGACCATCGCCGAGACCGAATCCGCATTCGACGCGTCGGCCACGATCAGGGGCGTGTCCTTGGGCGCGCCGATTTCGTCACGCACCTCGGCCAGTTTCGCCGCCGAGCGCCCGGCCATCGCCCATTTGACTTCGCCGCCGACGCCATATCGCGCAGCCAGATGCTCGGCGACGAGGCGGCCAGTGTATCCGGTAGCGCCATAGACGATGATGTCGAACTCTGCGGCGGGGTTCATGATCGCGGCTCCTTTTTCGGTGGCGACCTTACAAATTTACATCGTCAACGCAACGCCTGCCGTTAGTCTCGGCACATGAGCATCGATCTCGGAATCATCGAAGGTTTCTTCGGTCGTCCCTACAGCTGGACAGAGCGGGCCGACATGGTTCGGGCGCTGGCGCCGCACGGCTACAGCTTCTACCTCTATGCCCCGAAGGCGGACGGCTACTTACGCCGCCGTTGGCGCGAGCCCTATCCCGACGCCGAACTCGCGGCGCTGGGCGCCTTCGCCGGGACCTGTCGCGACGCCGGGGTTCGCTTCGGCGTGGGCCTCAGCCCCTACGAGCTGTTCCTGGGTTTCGATGAGGACGCGAAGGCTGCGCTCGCCGCCAAGCTGGCCCAGCTCGAAAGCCTGGGCCTGGCCGATCTCGGAGTATTCTTCGACGACATGAAGGGCGACCTGCCAGGTCTTGCCGCGCGCCAGGTCGAGATCATCCACTGGATCGCCGGGCGTACGACCGCATCGCGGGTCATCGCCTGCCCCAGCTACTACACCGACGACCCGGTGCTGGACCGGGCATTCGGCCAGCGGCCCGCCAACTATCTGGAAGATCTGGGCTCCGGCCTCGATCCCGCGATCCAGCTGATGTGGACCGGCGAAGAGGTTTGCTCCCGCGAGTATTCTCCCGGCCATCTGGCGCGCGTAACCGAACAGATGCGCCGCAAACCGTTCCTCTGGGACAACTATCCCGTCAATGACGGCCCGCGGATGAGCCAGCATCTGCATCTGCGCGCCTTCACCGGCCGCCCGGCCTCGATCGCCGCACACATCTCCGGCCACGCCATCAACACGGCCTCGCAAGCTGTGCTGTCGCGCATTCCAGCCCTGACGCTGGCGGAGAGCTATGCGCAGGGCGAGGCTTACGAATATCTGGCGGCCTTCCGCCGCGCGGCGATGACTGTACTCGGCCCGGACCTTGCCAATGCCGTGGAACGCACGTTGTTGCTGCTTGAGGACACGGGCCTCAAGGGTCTCGATGATGAGCGCAAGGCGCGCCTGAAAGCTCGGTTCGCCGCCTTTGATCACCCGGCAGCCCGAGAGATCACCGCCTGGCTGGATGGGGCCTTCAACCTGGGCGCGGAAGAACTGCAGACACAGTGACCACACGCCGCGCCCTGCTCTCACGCGCGGCGCTTCTGGCCTCCGGCGTGGCCGGCGTCTGGCTGGTACGCGACCGTCTGCCCTGGCCGCCACCGGACGTGCGACTGACCAACGGTCGCGACACACCCTGGATGGCGATGTCCCCGGGCGGCGGACTGATCGATCTCACCGTGGCTGTGAACGGCGTACCTATCCGCGCAATTGTCGATTCCGGCGCACAGATGACCGCCGTCGACGGCGAGCTCGCCCATCGTCTGGGACTGCGCCGGCCTTTGACGGCGCCTATGCTGGCTTTTGGCGTGAGCGGAAAACCGGACCTGACCCACTCGGTCACCCTGGACCTGGCCATGCCCGGACTTTCAGTCCCTGGGCTACACGCTGCGGCACTGGATCTGGCGGGAGTCTCGGCCCTCAGCGGGCGGGACTTTCAGATGTTGATTGGCCGTGACCTCCTGCGCCACCTCGTGGTCGAGGCGGACTTCCCGGGCGCGCGCGTCCGGTTCCTCAGCACAGGCGCCTACCAGCCCTCGCGTGACGGCATCGACCTGCCGCTGCGGCGGCGCGGCGGCGCGCCCGTGGTGGCCGTGAAGATTGAGGACGCCGATCCGGTCGATGTGCTCGTGGACACAGGTTCCAGCCGCCTGCTGGCGCTGTCAGAAGCCGCTGCGCGCAAGGCGGGCCTGCTTTCCCCGGGCCGCACGCAGGGCGCCGCGCACTCTGTCAATCTGGGCGGGTTCAGCCTGAACCGGATCGTCACCGCGCGCTCCGTCCGGATTGGAATTCTGGATCTCCCGGCGGTGGACATTCAGATCTATCGCCCCGCGTTCGGCGCCGGCGGCCCGGAAGGCCTCCTGGGCGCGGGGCTATTTCGCCAGTACCGCTTGGGCCTGGATCTTGGCGGCAAGAGGCTGGTACTGGTCAGGCCTCCACTGCGTGTGGTTCCGCCGACCGGCTAAAGGCCTTTCCGTTTCGAATTTACGGCCTATCCTCCGCGGTAACGGATTGGAATATCCGGTTTGTCGGGAGGCTCTGAAATGACTTTACGCGCCCTGGTGCTCGTCTCTGCCTGCCTTGGCCTGGCCCTGCCAGCCGCCGCCCAGACTCAGCCCCCCGCCGCCAAGGCTTCCGCATGGAAGGCGCCGCGGAACGTCTGGGGTCACCCGGACCTCTCCGGCGTCTGGACCAACGCCACCATCACCCGTCTGGAACGCGATCCGCGCTTCGGCGACCGGCTTGTCCTGTCCGAAGATGAAGCGCGCCGGATCGAAGGCGTGACGGCCAGGGCCATGGACGTCGCGGGCCGACCTACCGACCAGAAGACCGGGGTCGATGATCTGCCCACCTGCGGCGACGGCTCCAGCGGCCCGGCCTGCGGTTACAACGCCTTCTGGGTGGCGCCGGGAACCAAGGTGATCCGCATCGGCGGCGAGGCCCGCTCGTCCATCCTGGTTGAACCAAAGAACGGCCGCTTGCCCTTGAGCGCCGCCGCCCTCGCCCGCCAGCGCGCGGCCTTCGGCAATGGCCGGCTGGGCAACTTCGACGGGCCGGAACGGCGCCCCCTGGGCGAGCGCTGCCTGGTGGGTTTTGGCTCGACGTCCGGCCCGCCGATGTTGCCGGTGCTCTACAACAACCACTACCAGATCGCCCAGACCGGCGATGAGGTGATGATCCAGATCGAAATGGTCCATGACACACGGATCATCCGCCTGAACAGCACGCACAAACCGGCGTCTGTCCGGCAGTGGATGGGCGACAGCATCGGGCGCTGGGAGGGTGACACCCTGGTGGTCGAGACCGCCAACTTCCGGCGCGACCAGACCTTCCGCGGCGCCACCGAGAACATGCGGGTGATCGAACGCTTCACCCGTATTTCCCCGCAGCAGATCAAATACACCTTCGAGGTCATCGATCCCGCGACCTTCACCGAGCCGGTCAAGGGCGAGCAGGCGTTCAACGCGTCAAGCGAGATGGTCTATGAGTACGCCTGCCACGAGGGCAACTATGCGCTGCAAGGCATCCTCGCCGGCGCCCGCGAGGAGGAACGCCAGGGCCGTGAGATGGAAGGCAATCGCGGTGCGGTGAAGGAGGAAGGGGCCGAGTAGCGGGCTCAGGCGCGCTGGTCCACCACACTGGCCACCATCAGCTTGTTCTTCCGCCACCCGCCCCAGCGATAGTAGGCGAAAGCCAGGCTGGCGGAGCCGATGGTTCCCAGCGGAAAGCTCCACCAGATCGCCGCTGCGCCCATTAGCGGCAGGAGCGCCAGCGCAAACGGCACCCGCATGACCCACATCGTCGTCGCGTAGATCAGGGTCGGCGCCAGCATGGCCGAGTTTGCCCGAACCATCGCTGACAGCCCGTTTGTGATCGCCAGGAAAATCCAGCCCCAGAGGACGATCTCGTTGATATCACGCGCAATCGCGAGCTCCTCCCCGCCCTCTGGCAGGAACAGCTTCAGCGGAAGATCGCCGGATAGGTATATGATGGCGGCGGCGAGCAGGGTCAGCCCCACCGAAACCAGGCACCCCTGAAATGCAATCCGGCCAACACGGTCCCAACGGCCCGCGCCAATACAGATCGCCGCCATCGCCGACATGGACTGGGCGATCGCGCCCGACGGCATCTGGACATAGCCCCACAGTTGGGCGGCGGCGGCGTAGGCGGCGGCAGTCGCGGCGCCCTGGGCATTCACCAGGCTGAGCAGGACGAAGTACGCGCCCTGAACGATGATGTTCTCGGCCGCCATGGGCGCACCTTTGGTGACCAGCATCCAGATCAGCGCGCCATCCGGCTTGAGGTTGTGCAGGTCTTCCTGCCTGAGTGCCAAGGGATGGTGTCGAACATAGAGGTAGCCGACCAGGGCCAGGAGGGCGACGCTGTAGGCCAGGATGCCGCCGACCGCGACACCGGCGATCCCCATCTTCGGCAGACCCCCGAAGCCCACCAGCAGGGCCGGTGAAAGGATCAGCCCCAGCACGATGGCGATCAGCGAGAAACGGAATGGCGTCCGCGCGTCGCCCACCCCGCGCAGCATCATCATCAGGAACGAGAAGATGAAGACGGGCGGCATCGAGAGGCAGGTGTATCGCAGGTAGTCGATGGCCATCTCTCGGGCCGACGCCGGGAGGTGGATCAGATCCAGAAGGGCGGGCGCGAACACAAAGCCCAGGGCCGCCGACAGGAACGAGGCGATCAGTGCAAACGTAATCGCGTTGCCGGTCAGCTTCTTGACCACGCTGCGGTCGCCGTGACCCAGCGCCTGGCCGATGGCGATCCCCGCTGCCGAGCCCACGCCCATGACGCTGCCGGTCAGCATCCACATGAAGAGATTGGCGTTGACCACGGCGGTCAGCGCATCCGGCCCCAGCACATGGCTGACCCACACCGCCCCCCAGCTTCCCGACAGCGACATCAGGGTGTTGGTGGCCAGCAAGGGCATGCCGAACCGGATCAGCGTGGGGGCGACCGGCCCGTCCAGGAACCGGCGCTCGTCCACCTGGGATCGTGCCGGCGCCGGGGTCGTCTCGATCGCTGAGTCTTCAAGGGCCATGGGTGAAACTGGAAATCCGACTCAGCGATGAAGCCTCACCATACCGTTGCCCCGCCCGACGCCCTAACGGGGTTGTCGGCGCGCGAGGGCGGTTTTCAGATCACGACCCAACCGGATCCAGAGCAGGATCAGGCCGGTGATCACCACGGGCAGTGTCAAGGCGGCCGCAGCAATGATCAGAGGGTTGTTGAAGTTGTCGCCTGTCTTGAAATCGAGGATGTGGATCCGCCAGAAGAAATCGTAGAAGCGCCAGACGTCGGATCGCCGGCTCACCACCTCGCCGGTCTCGGGCGACATATAGAAGCTGGTGTTCTCCGCATCATCAAAGTCCACGCGCCAGAGCGGTCCGGGCTTGCCGGCCTCCTGCGGCGCCATGGCAAACCACTGCGGCTCAGCCGGCTGTCCGCGACCCTGATACTGCACGCCGGCCAGCAGCCGGGCCTCGGATTTGGCAAGTGGCGCCACGTGCCGGCCGGTAACCGCATCAGCCACATGGACCGCGCCGCCGGCATCTTTCAGTCGCCATTGCGGACCACGCAGGGTGGACCTCAGCGCCGCCTCGACCGGTTCGATGCCCAGGCCCCGGGCGACATCCTGATAGCTCACGATCCCGGACATCGGCAGGGCCGCCGGCTGAAACTGCGCGACATGGTGTTCGCCGCGCACCCGCTCGATGGGGATGGCGGTCATCACCAGTCCGCCCACGACCCAGCCCAGCACCTGAAGGCCGACAACCAACGCCAGCCATTTGTGGATTTGCGTGGACAAGCGCCCCATATCCCACCCCCCGATCCGCTTTTGTCGGCGCAGTCATCGTCGCCGACCGTCTTTAACCCCTAGGTCCGAAGTGTCCCTGACAAAAACCACCTTGTTGGGCCGGCGAAGCCTGCTGCAGGGGTTTGCATCCCTCGGTGGCGGCGCCCTTGCCACGTCTCTCCTGCCGGCCTGGGCCCGAAGCCAGACACCGGGCTTGACCGCTCCTAAGGCCCTGACCGGCGAGGACATCGCCCTCAGCATCGGCCACGCCCACCTGAAAATCGGTGGTCGCCCGGCCCATGCCATTGGCATCAACGGCACAGTCCCCGGCCCGCTGATCCGCCTCAAGGAAGGCCAGGACGTTCGCATCGCGGTTACGAACAACCTAACCGGCGAGGACACCTCGATCCACTGGCACGGCCTGTTGCTGCCCTTCCAGATGGACGGCGTTCCGGGGGTGAGTTTCCCGGGGATCAAACCGGGCGAAACGTTCGTCTATGAATTCCCGATCCGCCAGGCGGGAACCTACTGGTATCACAGCCATTCCGGCCTTCAGGAATTACTGGGCCACTACGCGCCGCTGGTGATCGACCCTGCCGGCGCCGAGCCCGCCCCCTATGATCGGGAGCATGTGGTGGTGCTCTCCGACTACAGCTTCCTGCACCCCCACTTGATGATGAAGAAGCTGAAGCAGCGGGCCGGCTATTTCAACCGCCAGAAGCAGACGATCGCCGGATTGGCCGCGGGCAAGGACCAGACCCTAGCCGAACGTGCCGAATGGGGCGCCATGCGCATGGACCCCACCGATATCCTGGACGTCACCGGCGCGACCTACAGCTATCTGATCAACGGCCACGGCCTGGCTGAGAAATGGACAGGCCTGTTCCGGCCCGGCGAGCGCGTGCGCCTGCGGATCATCAACGCCGGGGCGATGACCATCTTCAACCTGCGGGTCCCGGGTCTGCGTATGACGGTGGTCCAGGCGGATGGACTGGATGTGAAGCCGGTTAGCGTCGACGAACTGCAGATCGCCAACGCAGAGACCTACGACGTCATCGTTGAGCCCACCGAGGACCGGGCATATGCGCTGGTGGCCGAGGCCGCTGATCGTTCCGGGCTGGTCCGGGCAACCCTGGCCCCTCGCCCGGGCATGGTCGCGCAGGCCCCGCGCCTGCGTGAACGTCCCCTGCTAAAGATGCGCGACATGGGCATGGACATGGACATGGCCGGGATGCACGGGCCCGGCGGGCATGGCGACATGGACATGTCGATGCTGAACCCGACGAACGCGCCACAGGTGAAGATGGGCCCCGGCGTGCAGATGATCTCGCCGATGCCGGTGGACCGCACCGCCGACCGCCCCACGGGCCTGGAAAGCGTTGAGGGCAAGGTTCTGACCTACGCCGACCTGATCGCGCTCACGCCCAACCCCGATACGCGTCCGCCCTCGCGCAGTCTGGAACTTCACCTGACCGGCAACATGGAACGCTTCATGTGGGCCTTCGATGGGGAGAAGTTCAGCGAAATCACCAAGCCAATTCCCTTCCGCCGCGATGAGCGGGTGCGGGTCACGCTGGTCAACGACAGCATGATGAACCACCCCATCCACCTGCACGGCCACTTCTTCGAGGTCGTCAACGGCCACCCGGGCCAGCACCCCCGCAAGCACACCGTCAATGTGATGCCGGGTGGAAAGGTTGTCTTCGATCTGACCGCCGACGCGCCGGGAGACTGGGCGTTTCACTGTCACATGCTGCTGCACATGCACGCGGGCATGTTCAAGGTTATTACCGTCAGACCGTTTGAGGGCGAGGCATGATGGTTCGCTTGGTCATCGCCCTCCTCATCGCGACCAGCTTCAGCCCGGCGCTGGCCCAGACGCCCGATCCGCACGCGGGACACACCATGCCGGCGCCTGCCCAGGCTGCCGATCCCCACTCGGGTCACAGGATGCCCGCACCGGCGGCGGATCCACATGCCGGACACACCATGCCCAGTCCGCCAGCCGGAGGCGACGCGTCGCCTCCGGTTCCTGCCGACCACGCCGCAGAGCGCTTCTACACCCCCGGCGCCATGGCCCGGGCGCGCGAGGTCCTGCGCCGTGAGCATGGCGAGATGACCTGGACGACCGTGATACTGGACCGCGCCGAATATCAACCGTCCGCCGGCGGCGACGGGTTCGCCTGGGAGGGTCGGGTTTCGTACGGCGGCGACATCCACCGTCTGGTCACAAAGACCGAAGGCGACGGTGCATCGGGGCATATCGAAGAGGCGGAAGTTCAGGCGCTCTACAGCCGCGCCATCGGGCCCTACTTCAACCTGCAGGCCGGCCTCCGGCAGGACTTCCAGCCCCGGCCGCGCCGGACCTACGCCGTGATCGGTCTGGAGGGTCTCGCACCCTACTGGTTCGATATCGACGGGGCGGTGTTCGTGTCAAACAAAGGCGAGGTCTCAGCCCGGTTCGCGGCGTCATACGACCTTAGGCTGACCCAGCGGCTGGTGCTTGAACCCAGCCTCGAAGCAAATATTCAGGCTCAGGATGTGGCGGCGCAGAACCTTGGCGGGGGCCTATCGGATATCGAGGCCGGTCTTCGGCTGCGTTACGCCGTAACCCCGGAGTTCTCGCCCTACATCGGGGTCAATCACGCGCGCGCTGTCGGTGGAACCGCCGATTCCGCCCGGCGTGCGGGCGAGCACGTTCGCGAAACCCGCCTTGTGTTCGGTCTGCGCGCCTGGTTCTAGCGACGACGCGAGCCGAGCTTCAGCGCGAGGGCCGCGCCGACGGCGACGCCGACGGTCAGGCCGATCGCACCCATTGTCAGAGCCTCGGCGGCCATCGCCGCGCGCGCGCGTTTACGGGCCGCACGCGCCAGCGACACCAGCTTCGCAGGGCCAGCCGCGTCTTCCTGATAGCCTTCGTAGACATCGTAGTAGCCGGGTTTTCCAGCCATCTTGTTTGCTCTGTTGATCGTTTCCATCGATACCCCGGCACGGACGCAAGCCCGTATGATCTTCTCGCCAAGCTGAACGCGCCAGATGGCGGATCGATGGCAGTTTCAGCCTGACACACAAGATATTAAAGCACGGTCGACGGCCTTATAGGAACGAAATGACATATCATCGACCAGTCCTGATCGCACTCATGTCCGCTTTGTTTGCAGGAACAGCGCTGGCTCAGCCGGCGCCGGCCATATCTGCGCAGCGGTTGTCCGACATCACCCGCGAACTGGCGTCCGAACCCTATGCCGGGCGTGCTCCCGGTGGCCCGGGCGAGCAGAAGACCATCGACTTCATCGTGGGTGAGTTCAAGGCGCTGGGCCTGAAGCCCGCTGGCGACAATGGCGGCTGGACGCAGTCCGTCCCGCTCAGGCGCTATCAGACAACGCCTGGCGGCGACTACGCGATCTCGGTCCGCGGCCAGATCACGCCGCTCAAGGAACAGACCGACCTTCGGATCGAAACGCAGCAACCAGTCGACCAGGTGGTCATCAAGGCCGCGCCACTGGTCTTTGTAGGCTATGGCGTCAGCGCGCCTGAGCGCAACTGGGACGACTTCAAGGGCGTCGATGTCCGCGGCAAGATGCTGCTGGTCCTGATCAACGACCCTGACTTCGAGGCTGCCGCAGATGAACCCGTCGCCGGCAAGTTCGGCGGCCGCGCCGCCACCTTCTATGGCCGCTGGGTCTACAAATACGAGGAGGCCGTGCGCCGCGGCGCGCTGGGGATGCTGATCATCCACGAGACGGCTGGCGCCGCCTATGGCTGGAGCACCGTCATAGCGGGCAACAACGAGACCTATGACGTCGTCAGAACCAATCCCGCTGCCGAGAAATTGAAGCTCCAGGGCTGGATCCAGCGGGACCAGGCCGTCGAACTGTTCCGCAAGGCCGGGCTGGACTTCGAGGCCGAGAAGGCGCGCGCACGCTCGGCTGCGTTCCGACCTGTCGAGCTCAAGGACGCCAGCTTTTCAGCAGACTACCGCAATGAGTTCACCATGCTGGAGAGCCGCAACGTCGTGGCCGCCCTGCCCGGCGCCCGGCGACCTGATGAAACCATACTCTATGCCGCTCACTGGGACGGGTTTGGCGTGGGCGCGCCAGATGCGAACGGCGCCGTCATCCGGCCCGGCGCTGTCGACGACGCGGTGGGCGTGGCCGGGGTGATCGAGACGGCCCGGGCCTTTGCCGCCGGCCCCCGCCCCGACCGCACCATCCTGTTCGCCGCCTGGACCGCCGAGGAGCGCGGCCTGCTGGGCAGCGAGTTCTATGCCCAGCGCAACGAGCCGGCCCTGGCGAAAATGGTAGCCAACTACACCTTCGATGTCCTGCAAACGTCCGGACCGTCCCGCGATCTGGTGCTGGTGGGCGCCGGGCAGAACGAACTGGAACCCGAGGTCGCCGTCATCGCCGCGCGCTATGGCCGCACCATCACGCCAGACCCGAAGCCCGAACGCGCCCTGTTCTATCGGGCCGACCATTTCTCCCTGGCAAAGCGTGGGGTGCCGGTCATGCTGTTCATGGGGATGGGCGGCGGCGCGGATCTGGTCAACGGCGGTCGCGCGGCCGGCGACCGCTGGGTCGAGGACTACACCGCCCGGTGTTACCACCAGACCTGCGACCGTTGGGAGTCCACCCAGAACTATCAGGGCGCAGCCGACGACGTGAACCTCGCCTTCGAGGCCGGCCGCGCCCTGGCCAACTCAACCCGCTGGCCTGACTGGAACCCAAGCTCGGAGTTCAAGCCGATCCGCGCGAAATCAGCGGCCGCGCGTCGCTAGAGAAAAGAGGTCCTCCCGGCGGCGGAGCGTCCAACTTTCGTGTTTCGGCATCTTGCAGGCTTGGCATTCCGCCGCGTCACGAGCCCATCGTCCCGCCACAACGGCTGGCGGAGGATTGCGCATGGCGAAAATGGCTGAAGGCTTCAAGACCAGGCTCGCGCCCGAGGACGAGTATCCGCACGATCCGGGAGAAGCCAAAAACTACAACGAAAGCATGTACTTCAACGTCTTCGACCCGGCGAAGAAGACCGGCGGCTGGTTCCGGATCGGCAATCGGCCCAATGAGAACTATGCGGAGATCAGCGTCTGCCTCTACCTGCCAGATGGCCGGGTGGCGTTCACGTTCGGGCGGCCGGCCATCGAGGGCAACCGCGAAATGGCGGCGGGTGGCCTGAAGATCGAGGTGGTCGAGCCCTTCAAACGCCTGAAGGTGAGTTTCTCGGGCAAGGCGCTTCTGCTGGCGCGGCCGCATGAAATGGCGGACCCGAAGAAGGCCTATCGCGAAAATCCCAGCGTGCCGTGCACGGTCGAGCTGGACTACGAAGGCGTATCGCCGATGTACGGCGGAGAAACGGTCAAGGCCGACGGGTCGCCCCTGGACATCGACCCGGAAAAGTCCTTCGCCAAGGCCCACTACGAACAGCACTGCGCGGCGAAAGGCGTCGTGACCGTGGGCGACGAGCGGTTCGAGATCTCCGGATTTGGGTTGCGGGACAAGTCCTGGGGACCACGGCACTGGCAGGCGATCGACTGGTACCGCTGGTGTCCGATGAATTTCGGCCGGGACTTCGGGATGATGCTGTCGGTGATCGGAGACGGCAAGGGCGGGGCCCGGCAAGGCGGCATGGTGTTCCGTGACGGTATCTACGACCTGATCGAGGAATGCGTGATCGACACCGATTGGGACGCCAACGACTATCAGACCGCGCTCAGGGCCAGGGTGAAGACCGTGGCCGGCAAGAGCTATGAGGTGACCGGCAAGGTCGTTTCCCTGATCCCGCTCCGAAACCGGCGCAAGACGCCGGACGGCCAGGAACTGCAGACCCGGATCACCGAAGGCATGACCGAGTACCGTTGCGGCGATCTGGTGGGCTACGGCCTCAGCGAATACCTGGATCAGATCGTGGATGGCGCGCCCAGCGGCCGGACAGCCGGGTACTAGGATGAACGAAAGCTTCGTGAACGACCCCGGATTCGACCCGGACGCGCTGCGCGAAAAGTACCGGCAGGAGCGGGAGAAGCGGCTCCGGTCCGATGGCGAGGCGCAGTATGTGGAACTGTCCGGCCGCTTTGCGCGGTACGCGGAGGACGATCCCTACGCCGACCCCGGCTTCACCCGCGCGCCCCTGACCGACGAGGTCGAGGTGGCGATCATCGGGGGCGGGTTCTCGGGCCTTCTGGCTGCGGCGCGGCTACGGGAACAGGGCATCGACGACTTCCGCATTATCGAGGCTGGCGCAGACTTCGGCGGCACCTGGTACTGGAACCGATATCCGGGCGCTCAGTGCGACATCGAGAGCTACTGCTACCTGCCGCTTCTGGAGGAGTTGGGATACATCCCGAAGGAGAAATACGCCTACGTCGGCGAGATCTTCGAACACTCCCAGCGGATCGGGCAAGCCTACGGCCTTTATGATGTCGCCTGCTTTCAGACCCGCGTGAGCGCGCTCGCCTGGGATGAGGGTCTCAAGCGCTGGCGTATCCGCACCAATCGCGGCGACGACATGAAGGCGCGGTTCGTCATCATGGCGCTGGGGACGGCAAGCCGGGCCAAGCTGCCGGGCATCCCCGGGCTCGAGGACTTCGAGGGTCACAGCTTTCACACGAGCCGCTGGGACTACGACTACACGGGCGGCGACACCACCGGCGGGCTGACGAAACTGGCCGACAAGCGCGTTGCCGTGATCGGCACCGGCGCCACGGCGATCCAGTGCGTGCCCTTTGTCGGCCGACACGCAAGACAGCTCTATGTCTTCCAGCGCACGCCTTCCTCAGTGGACCTTCGGGGCAACAAGCCGACCGACGAAGCCTGGTCCAGGTCCCTTGAGCCGGGTTGGCAGGCGGCGCGGCGACGCAACTTCGCCGACATCGTCGAGGGCAAGCCGTTCACGGAAGACCTGGTCAATGACGGATGGACCGACATCTTCCGCAGCCTGGCCGCCGGCATTCGGGCCGCGATCGCGCGGGGCGAAAAGCTGTCGCCCCAGGAGGCCGCACGGCAGGCTGAACTGGGCGATTTCATGAAGATGAACCGGATTCGCGCCCGGGTGGACGAGACGGTGACCGATCCGGCCGCCGCAGAGGCCCTGAAGCCCTGGTATCGCCAGTTCTGCAAGCGCCCGACCTTCAACGACGAGTTCCTGCCCACCTTCAACCGGCCGAACGTCACCCTTGTGGATGTGAGCGCCGCCAGGGGCGTCGAGCGCATCACCCGGACCGGCGTGGTGGCCAATGGCGTCGAGTATCCCGTCGATTGCATCATCTACGCATCGGGCTTCGAGATCTCCACGGCCTTCAAGCGGCGGATCGGGTTCGAGATCAACGGGCGGGACGGGCTGTCGCTCTACGACTACTACAAGGACGGCTTCCGCACGCTGCACGGCCACTCCAGCCGCAACTTCCCCAACTGGTTCTACATCGGCGTCGGGCAGAACGGACTGAGCGTAAACATGACCGCCATGTTCGACGATCAGGCCAGGCACATCGCCTACATCATCGCCGAGGCGCGGAAACGGGGGGCCGTCACGGTTGAGCCGACCGCCGAGGCCGAGGAAGCCTGGGTTGAGACCATCCGCTCGGTCGCAATCCTCAACCGCGACTTCCAGAACGCATGCACGCCTGGCTACTACAACAATGAGGGCGGCGAGCGCTCGGGAGGCCTGAACGGCCAGACCTACACGCCGGGGATCAACAAGTTCAACGCCTTGCTCGCAGAATGGCGCGCTACAGGGGATCTGGCGGGCCTGGAGTTGCACGGACCCTAGGATCTGCCTTCAATTTACAGTCAACATTTTCAACAGCATCCGCTCATCCCGGCGAATGCCGGGAACCAGATCTCAAGGCTGGGAGGCTGACTGGAATTGCTGCGCGAACATGGAACCCGCCCCGGCGCCATTCCATCTGGGTCCCCTGAGTTCTCAAACGAAGTGCAACACTCTGGCGAGGGAGTGTTGCCATGGGATGCCGCTACCAGCAGCTCGATCTGGAAGAGAGATGTACGATTGCCCGCCTTCGCGAAGGCGGGCAATC
>CAIVVM010000046.1 GCA_903909375.1 uncultured Alphaproteobacteria bacterium | reverse complement strand
TTCTGCGCAAAGCCGCAGAGCGCACCGTCGAGGCCACCTGGCGACGCATCGGCAAACTCCTCGACCACTTCTCAGCCGACGAATGCGCCAACTACCTCGTCAACTCCGGATATGCTGCAACTTGATCCGGTCACGCTCTAGGACCAAGGCGATCCCAAATCGCCTCTGTGGCGAAACAAGCGTTAGTCAGCGGGGATCTGTCGGGCTCCCTGCGCGCCGGGAGCTTCCGGGTTATCTCGTTTTGCACCGCTCGCGGAGGCCGGTGCGTGTGACCGCAGTACCGACCATCTCGAGAGCAACCCGGCAGGTTCCTCGCTCCGGTTGCCAGCGGGTCTACGCGGCATGACTCGGTACGGCTAAATCCTACCCGCCGGCAGGTGTTTCACGTGAAACACCTCTGACCGCGCCAGCCGCCCACTCACGGAATCAGCAAGCTCGCACCAACGGTCGCCCGGCTCTCGAGCGCCTCGTGGGCCTTCCGCGCGTCACCCAGCGCAAAGGTCTGGCCGATCTCTATTTCGATCTTGTCGGAAGCTACCATGTCGAACACCAACCCGGCGCTCTCGTCGAGTTCCTCGACGGTGGCGATGTAGTCGACCAGGGTCGGCCGGGTCAGATAGAGCGAGCCACCGCCGGCCAGTCGCGCCGGTGCAAACGGCGGCACAGGGCCTGAAGCGTTGCCAAAGCTGACAAACAGACCCCGCCGCGCCAGGCTGGCCAGTGTGCCCTCAAAAGTGTCCTTGCCGACCGAGTCATAGGCCACCGGCACGCCCGCCCCGTTGGTGATCCGCCTCACCTCTGCGGCGACATCCTGCTCGCGGTAGAGGATCACATGGTCGGCGCCCAGCGCCCGGGCCTTCTCGGCCTTGGCCTCGGACCCCACGGTGGCGATCACCGTCGCCCCGATCGCCTTCAGCCATTGGGTCATGATCTGGCCGACGCCACCGACAGCCGCGTGCACCAGCACCGTCTCGCCGGCTTTGACCGGGTAGGTGCGCCGGACGAACGCCTCGGTGGTCATGCCCTTCAGCAGCACTGCGGCAGCGACCTCCATCGAGATACCGTCGGGGATCGCCACAGCTCTGTCGGCCCGAACCAGGCTGGCTTCGGCATAGGCCCCGCCGGCGTTGGTGGTGCCGACGCGGTCGCCAACCTTGAAGCGCGTAACGCCCTCACCCAGGGCCTCGACCACGCCGGCCGCCTCGCCGCCGGGAATGGCGGGGAGTTTCACCGGATAGAGCCCCGTGCGTTGATAGGTCTCGATGAAGTTGATGCCTATGGCTTGATGCCGGACCAGGATCTGGCCTGGCCCCGGGGTCGGCGTCTCGATCTCGACGGCCTGCAGAACGTCGGGGCCGCCGGTGGTTTCAAATCGTATGGCGCGCATCTGATAGGGTTTCCTTGTAGCTTGGTGTTCCGTTCGGGGCGGGCTCTGGCTTAGAACAGCTTAGCGCAGGCTTGTGCGCCATCGATAGGAAAAGGGCCGATCGCCATGAAGATGACCATCGAGGTTGACTGCACGCCCGAGGAAGCTCGTCGTTTCATGGGCCTGCCGGACGTCAGCGCGCTCAATGATCACATGGTCAGCGAGATGACAAAGCGGGTCGATGCCAACATCAATCTGCTGAATCCCGAGGACTTCATGAAAAACTGGATGAGCTTCGGGACCGGCGCCCAGGAGCAGTTCCGGAAGTTCATGGAAACTGCCGTCCGCAAATGACCGATACGATCTACGCCCCGGCCACGGCTGCCGGCCGGGCGGCGGTGGCGGTGGTCAGGCTCTCAGGCCCCGGAACCCGCGCGGCGGTTCGAGTGGTAGCGGGAGGTTTGCCCCGGCCACGCTTTGCCAGCCTCCGCACCCTGCGCGATGCTTCCGGCGGGATGATCGACCGCGCGCTCCTGCTCTGGTTCCCGGGCCCCGGCAGCTATACCGGGGAAGACGCCGCAGAGTTTCACGTGCACGGCGGTCCTGCCGTCATCGAGGCCTTGCTGTCGACGCTCGACGCCCAGGGCCTCAGGCTGGCAGAGCCCGGCGAGTTCACGCGACGCGCCTTCGAGAATGGCAAGCTGGATCTTGCCCAAGCCGAGGGCGTCGCCGATCTGATTGAGGCCGAGACCGCGGCCCAGCGTGTCCAGGCGCTGCAGCAGCTGGGCGGCCGGCTCTCTGATGTTCAGGCGCGCTGGACCGAAGCGCTGACCCAGGCCCTGGCCATGCTGGAAGCCGCCGTCGATTTCCCGGACGAGGAAGTGCCCACCGATGTCGTATCCCGCGCCCGGCCCGTCATCACAGCCCTGATCGCCGAGCTCGATCTCGCGGTGGCCGACGCCGGACGGGGCCAGCGTGTGCGCGAGGGCTACCGGATCGCCCTGCTGGGCGCCCCCAATGCCGGCAAGAGCACGTTGCTCAACAAACTGGCCGGCCGCGACGCCGCTATTGTCACCGCAACGCCTGGAACCACGCGCGATATCATCGAGGTCCCCATGGTGCTGGGCGGCTACAAGGTGATCGTCGCCGATACCGCCGGGCTGCGCGATACGGACGACGCCATCGAGGCCGAGGGTGTCCGCCGCGCCCGCGCCTGGGGTGACGAAGCCGACCTGCGGATCTGGCTGGCGGACGGCATGGACCCCGAGGCCAGTTTCGATCAGGCCAGACCGGGCGATATCTGCCTGATCACCAAGCGCGATCTTGGCGAAGGCGTCGCCGACCTGCGCGGCGAACCCTTTACGGTCCGCAGTCCCAACGACGTTGCCTGGCTGGAGCGCGTGCTCACCGCCACTGTGGTCGAGGCGCTGAGCGGGTTCGAGCCCCCCGCCGCCACCCGCCTGCGCCACCGCGATCTCCTGACCGAAGCCGCCGACCGTCTGCGCCAGGCCCTGACCCAGGATGAAAACCTTGAGCTCGCCGCCGAGGATGTGCGCCTCGCCGCCCGCGCCCTGGACCGCATTACTGGGCGCATTGACCCCGAGCAGGTGCTAGGTCGCATCTTCTCCACCTTCTGCATCGGCAAGTAGGTGTTTCACGTGAAACAGACAGACGCTCCATGATCCCGGCCATCCTCGCCATACTTCTGCTGCCCCACCTCGTGCTGGGTTTCGTGCTGGGCCGAACCGCCTCGATCCGGGCTTTCATCCTGGAGGCCGGCGGCGTCTTCGGTTTCGGCCTTCTGGTGCTGGTAGGCGCCTTCCCGGCGCTGAGCGACGGTGCCAAGGCCCAGAACCTGATGGGCCTGTTCGGCGTGGTCGGCGCCGCCTTCCCCATCGTCGGTCTTGGCTATGCCGGCGGCGTCACCCTGCGCTGGCCGCTTCGACTTCCCCGGGAAGGATTCCTCTGGCGGGTGACCCGGAGCCTCTGATCGCCTATATCAGCGGCCGCATGACCTGGGATGTGATCGTCATCGGTGGAGGACACGCCGGCTGTGAGGCCGCAGCCGCAGCCGCGCGCTTCGGCGCGCGCACGCTGCTGCTGACCCACAAGCTCGAAACCATCGGTGAAATGAGCTGCAATCCCGCCATAGGCGGCCTCGGCAAGGGCCACCTGGTCCGTGAGATCGACGCCCTCGACGGGATCATGGGTCGTCTGGCCGACATCGCGGGCATCCAGTTCCGGATGCTCAACCGCTCGAAGGGCGCCGCCGTCCGGGGGCCCCGCAGCCAGATTGACCGCCGCCTCTATCGCGAGGCCATGCAGGCCGAACTCGCCGCCACCTCGAACCTGACCATCGAAGCAGCCGCTGTCGAGGACCTGGTGGTGGTCGATGGTGTCGTTCAGGGGGTCATCAGCGCGGCAGGCCAGACCTACCGCGCCGGCCGCGTGGTGCTCACCACGGGCACGTTCCTCAAGGGCATGATCCATCAGGGCGAGCAGCGCATCCCCGCCGGCCGCATCGGCGACGCCCCGGCTATCGGCCTCTCTGACAGGCTCTACGCGTCAGGCCTGAAGATGGGGCGACTGAAGACCGGCACCCCTGCCCGCCTGGATGGCGCGACGATCGCCTGGGACGGACTGGAGATGCAGGACGCTGACGCCGCGCCCGTGCCGTTCTCGTTCCTCACCGACACCATCACGACCCCCCAGGTTCAGTGCGGCATCACCTGGACGACTGAGGCCACGCATCAGATCATCGCCGAGCGTCTGGGCGAATCCGCCGTCTACGGCGGCCGCGTTACCGGGATTGGCCCGCGCTACTGCCCCTCCATCGAGGACAAGGTGGTCCGTTTCCGTGACAAGACCGCCCATCAAATCTTCCTGGAGCCGGAAGGCCTGGACGACACGACGGTCTATCCCAACGGCATATCCACCTCTGTGTCCGCCGAGACGCAGGACCTTTTTCTGCGCACCATTCCTGGGCTCCAGAACGTGGTGGTCAAGCGCCACGGTTACGCCATCGAGTATGACTACGTCGATCCGCGCGAGCTCGCCCCCACCCTGGAAGTCAAGCGCCTGCCAGGTCTCTATCTGGCTGGCCAGATCAACGGCACCACGGGCTATGAGGAGGCTGCCGCCCAGGGTCTGGTGGCTGGTCTCAACGCCGCCCGGGCGGCTTCAGGCGCGGACCCCGCCGAATTCGCCCGTGATGAGGCCTACATCGGCGTTTTGATCGACGATCTCATCACCAAGGGTGTCACCGAACCCTATCGGATGTTCACCAGTCGCGCCGAATTTCGCCTGACGCTGCGGGCCGACAATGCCGATCAGCGGCTGACCGCCAGAGGTATTGCGCTGGGCCTTGTGGGCCCGCGCCGCGCGGCCGTCTTCATGGAAAAGGCTGACGCCCTCACCCGGGCCCGTGATCATGCGCGCACCCTGACCCTGACCTCGACCGCCGCCGCCCGCACGGGCCTGCCCGTCAAGGCTGATGGGCAACGGCGCGACTTCATCGAGCTTCTGGCCTATCCCACCATCAGCTTCGAGGATCTGGCGGCGATCTGGCCGGAGGTTGCAGCCTGGCGGGCCGACGTGCGCGAACAGGTGGAGATCGACGCGGCCTACGCCGGCTATCTCGACCGCCAGGTCGCCGACGCCGATGCCTTCCGACGCGACGAGAACCTGCGGCTCCCCGCCGAACTGGACTATGCCGGCATTGGTGGCCTCTCCAACGAGGTTCGCGAGAAGCTGATCGCGGTCCGCCCCGCCACCCTCGGCCAGGCCGGCCGCATCGAAGGCGTCACCCCCGGAGCCCTGACCGCCCTCCTGGCGCACGTACGACGTCGGGCGGCCTGAGGTGGCGGAGAAACACCGGAAACTGTCGGCAAGCCATTCTCCTCCCCCATCGGGGGAGGGGGGAGGAGAAGAGCGCCGCCGTGTCACGGACGCGGCCAGCTTCGCCCGCGTTGCAAAGGCTACACCCGACCAGATCGCCGATCTCACCCGGTTCCTCGAGCTCCTCACGGCCTGGAACGAGAACATGAACCTGGTTGGCCCAGCCACCCTGCCGGACTTCTGGAACCGCCACGCGTGGGACTCGGCCCAGCTGACCCGTCTGGCCCCGGACGCCCTCACCTGGGCCGACCTCGGCGCCGGCGCCGGCTTCCCTGGCCTGGTGCTAGCGATCCTCGGCAAGGACCGCCCCCGGTTTCACGTGCATCTGGTGGAAAGCATGACGAAACGGTGCCGGTTTCTCTCGGAAGTCGTCGCCGATCTGGGCCTTCCCGCGACCGTTCACAACGCCCGTGCCGAGACCCTGACCCTGGCCGTGGACGTTGTAACCGCGCGCGCCTGCGCCCCGCTCCATCGCCTGTTCGGTTATGCTCGGTCATACTTGGCCATGGATGCGCAAGGGCTGTTCCTCAAGGGACAAGATGTGGTGGCAGATATGACCGAGGCCGCAAGATATTGGGAGTACGAGGCGGATGTGGTCCCCTCCCTCAGTGATCCCGGGGGTCGCATCGTGCGCGTGAAGAGGCTTGGCCGTGCCCGCAAAGTCTGACCCGGCCCTACGTGTCCTGGTCGTCGCCAACCAGAAGGGCGGCGTCGGCAAGACGACAACCGCGATCAATCTCGGCACAGCTCTGGCCGCCGTCGGCGAGAAGGTGCTGCTGATTGACTCAGATCCACAGGGCAACGCCTCCACCGGCCTGGGTGTGGGTCGGGCGCAACGTCGTCACACGCTATACGACGTCCTGATGGGCGAGAAACGCCTCACCGAGGCGGTGGTCACCACCACAGTGCCGGGTCTGGACCTGATCCCGTCTGATCCGGATCTATCGGGAGTTGAGCTGGAGCTGGGCCAACATGCGCGTCGCTCCTTCAAGCTGCGTGATGCGCTTGAGCCCCTGCGCGATGGTCGCCGCTACACCTACGTGCTGATTGACTGCCCGCCGTCGCTGAATCTGTTGACGGTCAACGCCATGGCAGCCGCTGACGCAGTTCTCGTCCCCTTGCAGTGCGAGTTCTTTGCACTGGAAGGCCTCAGCCAACTGATGCGCACCATCGATCTGGTGCGCGGCAGTCTCAATCCACGGCTGGAGATCCAGGGCATCGTGCTGACGATGTACGATCGCCGGAATTCGCTATCGGAGCAGGTCGCCGGCGATGTCCGCACCCACTTCGGCGAGACCGTCTACCAGACCGTGATCCCGCGGAATGTACGGGTGTCCGAGGCGCCGTCTTTCGGCAAGCCTGTGCTTGTCTATGATCTGAAGTGCGCGGGCAGCCAGGCCTACCTCAGGCTTGCCCGCGAGGTGGTGCTCCGTGAGCGCCTCCGTCGCAATACGCAACTGGAAGTCAGCTGATGGCGGAAAACCGCAGAGGATTGGGCCGGGGTCTTTCGGCCCTGCTCGGCGAGGCCGAGGAGATCGCCCACGCAGGCGAGCCAGCCGATGGCGTGCGCGAGATCCCCATCGAACTGGTCCATTCAAACCCGGATCAGCCACGCCAGAACTTCCGTGAGGAAGAGATCTCCACCCTGGCCGACTCCATCCGCGACAAGGGTATTCTGCAGCCGATCCTAGTGCGCCCCTCGCCCCGCAACCCGGGCGAGTATGAGATCGTCGCTGGCGAGCGCCGCTGGCGCGCGGCCCAGCGGGTGGGTCTGGGTGTCATCCCGGCACTCGTCCGCACCCTCGACGACGAACGCGCCCTGGAAATCTCGATCGTCGAGAACGTCCAGCGGGAAGACCTGAACGCCATGGAAGAGGCCCAGGCCTATCGCGCCCTGATGCAGCGCTTTGGCCACACCCAGGACCAGGCCGCCACCGCCGTGGGCAAGAGCCGCAGCCACGTCGCCAACACCATCCGGCTGTTGCAACTACCTGAGGCGGTGCAGCAGCATGTGATCCACGGTCGTCTGACAGCCGGCCACGCCCGGGCTCTTCTGACGGCGGACAACCCGGGTCAGGTCGCCGAGCTCGTGGTGGAAAAACAGCTCTCCGTTCGCGAAGCCGAGGCGATGGTTCGCGGCAAGGCGCCAAAGCCCCGCAAGGCCTCAGGCCCCCGAAAATCCAGGGACGCAGATACGGCCTCGCTCGAGTCAGACCTGGAAGATGCACTCGGCATGTATGTCACCGTCGATGACCGCGGGGGCGCCGGCGAGGTTCGGGTCAAGTACGCGTCGCTCGAACAGCTCGACGAACTCTGCCGCCGCCTGATGCGGCGCTAGGGCGGGAAAAGGGGGACGATTCCACCCTTCCCCTGCCGCTGCCCCTCAGTTCTCCTCGCCGCCCTCTTCACCCTGCGCCGCCACCTGGTCGATGTTGGTCGGCGCGGTCTTGACCCCCGTCCGCTCTTCCTCGCGCGCGCCGGACAGGATGTTGGCCAGGCCATAGTTGCCCTCGTGGCAGGCGTATTCGTAGATCATGCCGTTGAGCCGCGAGAACTCGTATTCCCCGCCCCAGGGCTGGCGAAACACAGTGGGGTCCTCCACCCAGAAGCCGTAGTGCATCCGGTCGGCAGACACCGGCGTGAATCGTTCGGTCACCTTCAGATGCTCAGAGGCGCCCCGAAAGACCTGCTGGGGGTGGAAGCCCACTGTCTCGACCACCAGGGTTTCACCTTCCCACCGCCCGATGGAATCGCCCATCCAGGGCCGGATAGCGGCAGTCTGATGCTTGCCCCCGATGCGAATGATCCGCGCGTCATGGACCATTTCCACCACAATCGCCACGTGGTCGCGGGTCTGAATGATCTGGTAGGTGTTGTTGTAGAGGCCCGGCGTCATCACCGGTCCGGAGGACGTCCCGAACGACAGCAGGCAGCGCTCGCCCAGCGCCCGGCTCTCGGGGTGATCGCTGGGTCCGCCGTTGCGGGGCCGGGGCTTCAGGTCGGGGCGCATCGGCACACGGCCGTCGGGTGTTGAGGTGATGAAGCCGTTTCGTCCCTGACCACCCACCCGCATCACCACGCTGCCGGGATCTGTCCAGGCGGCGTTGTAGTTGCAATCGGTGCCGCGACCGTCGGAGCAGTCCGCCGGGAGGTCCGTCACCCTGGCGTTGGGCGCTGTGGGGCGGTTGCCAAGGTCGATAAGCGCCTGATTACGGGCCTCGATCTTTCCGACCTCCATCTCGGTCAAGGAAAGCGTCGCGCCGTGCCTGGAATTGCGCTCAAGCCGGGTGATCGACGCGTTGGTCCAGACACCCTCAAGACTGGGGTGGCCATCAGCCGCGCGCGGCGCCTTGTAGGTGGTCACCGGGCGCGGCGCCTGGTCCTGCGCATGTGTGGCTGTCGCCAGCGACAGGGCCGCAATGGCCACAAGAACAGATTTGAACATCCCCGGCGCCTCCCCAGCGCAAGGCCCGCGCGCAACTTCTGTGCGTATTCAAGGGGCCGCGGACAAGCTAGCGCCGCCAGAGCCCGGGCTCAACCGCTACAGGCCCAGACGCCGCGCCCGGCCCGCCACGGTCAACGCCAGCCGCTCGGCGATCAGCCGATCCGGCGAGCCCGCGGTCTTGCAGGCCCGGTCCGCCGCCAGCACCTCCGGCTGGATGCGATCGAGTTCAACCAGCGTCCAGGAACGCGCTTGCCGCAGAAACTCCCGCTCCTGTTTCCAGAACACGCCCGACGCCTTGGCGGCCTCCTGCAGGCCGGCGCCAGCCTTGGCCAGCGTCAGCACACGACGAAGCTTGGCCAGATGCATACCTACGGCCCGCACCGCTGCAGGGCCGCTCTCACCCTCCTGGGCGGCGCGCCTGAGGCCGGCCTGCGCCTCGCCCAGCCGCCCCCCAAAGGCGTCAGACGCCGCATCAAACAGGGAGGCCTCGGGTTCTACGCCCAGGAAGGGCTCAAGATCGGCCGGCCCCGCCGTGGCGCCCTGGCCCAGATAGAGCGCCAGCCGTTCGATCTCCTGGCGAGCTACCCCGCGCTCCTTGGGCATCCGCGCCACAAACAGCGAAAGGGCCTCCTGGCTCAGGCTCACATTGTCCCTGGCCAGGGTCTCGCGAACCAGCCTGGCCACGTCACCCGGTTCATCCTCGTAACAGGGGATGGTCGCGGCGGCCGGGACCTTCTCGGCCACCTTCCGAAGGGCCGAATCCCGCCCGAGGTTTCCGGCCTCGATCAGGAAAAAGGCGTCGGGGTTCAGCTCTCCCGCCGCATGTCGCGTCAGGGCCTCGGCGGCCAGCTTGTCCGCGGCGGGCTTCTCGGCGGTGAGGCGCAGCCGCACCAGACGCCGCCCCCCCATCAACGACTGGGCCGCCAGCTCCCCCTCCAGCCGCCCGCCGTCGTCGGCCAGGTCAATCTCGGTGAGGATGGCCACGTCGAACGGATCATCCGGATTGGCAACCAGCTTCGCCGCCAGTTGATGGCCCCGGTCACGCACCACGCCCATGTCGCGACCATAGATCAGCGCCGCGCGGATACCCGCGTCCGGTCGCGACAGAAACCGCTCGATGTCCGGTCGTTTGCTAAGGATCATGGCTATGCGATCTGCACGTAGCGTAGCTGTTTCGTCCCCTTTCCTCCCCCGTCGGGGGAGGGGGACCGCGCGAAGCGGGGTGGAGGGGGCTCCCCATCATCCAGAGCCGTCCGAGCATGTTGTGCCAACCTATCTTATCCACCAAAGGGAAGGACAAGCGCCCTGCATGAATAAACCAGACAATACGGTGGCAGCCCCCTCCACCACTCCGTGGTCCCCCTCCCCCGACGGGGGAGGAGAAGAACGTCGATATCGCTCAGTTGCTTCACCAGATGATTTTCGCTGCCGACAAGGGATGCGCGCGAAGACCTACTTCGCGGCCACCTTTGCCGTCGTGCCAAGCCAGGCCGCGAGTTCCAGCTCGATACGTCGCGCCGCCTCGTCGGCTGCCCGATCCTGGGCATCCTGCTGCGCCGAAATCGAGGCATAGGGCTGGTCGGCACTGTCGTAAGTCAGCTCGATCCGCACCCGCCCGCGCCGGGCCACCGCGCCCGACGGCAGATCCTTCAGCACGTAGGTCACGGTGAGAACATACTCATACCGCGTCGCCACATTGTCGATCCGCACGCCGCGCGGATAGCGCGCCTCGGCCAGCGCCAGGTCCATGGTGTAGCGCGGCGCCACGGAATGGTTCTTGGCGAACGCGTCGTCCAGGTGCTGGCGCATCAGATAGCCAGCACGCCCCGCCGGGGCCGTCACCTCGATCGCCCCGAGATCGCGGGTGACGCCTGACTGGGCATAGAGCGGCTGGAAGCCGGCGCACCCGCTGAGCAGCAGGCCGACAACAAGCAATGCAGGGGCAAGGAGCTGTCTCATGCCGCGACGATATTCACGATGCGGTCCTTCACGACAATCACCTTCCGAATGGTCAGGCCTTCAAGGCGCCTTGCGATCTCCGGATCGTCAAGCACCATCTTCTCGACATCCGCCGGCTCGGCCCCCGCAGGCGCCGAAATCTCGCCCCGACGCTTGCCGTTGACCTGCACCGGCAGGATCTTCATCGCGTCTTCCGTCAGGGCGGGATCAAACGTCGGCCAGGCGGCCGCGACCACCATGCCCGCGCCGCCGATACGCTCCCAGCACGCTTCGGCCAGATGTGGGGTGAACGGGCCGATCAGGCGCGCAAACGCGCCCAGCGCCTCATGCCGGGCCGCCAGCACGGCGGCAGAAGCCCCCTGTGCGGGGTTCGCCTTCAGCAGGTTCAGAAACTCGTAGAGGCGGGCGATGCCGGAGTTGAAGCGGAAGGTGTCGATAGCCTCCGTCACCTGCTTGACCAGCTTGTGCGTGGCGCGCTGCAGGTCCGGATCCAGAGCCACGCCGGGTGGCGGCCCAGCCGGCTGGCTGTCAAACTCGTCCCAGACCCGGTTCACAAACCGCCAGGCGCCCTGGACACCCGCGCTGGACCACAGGCTGTCGCGCTCGGGCGGGCTATCGGACAGGACGAACAGGCGCGCGGCGTCCACACCGTAGGCCTCGAAGATGTCACCGGGCGCCACCGTGTTGCGCTTGGACTTGGACATCTTCTCGCTGTCGCCGATCACCACCGGCTCGCCGGTCGCCAGCAGGTTGGCCCGGCGAGACGAGCCCTCGACGATCACCTCGACCTCGCCCGGCTCCACCCAGTCGCCGTTCTGCCGGCGATAGGTTTCGTGCGTGACCATGCCCTGGGTGAACAGACCGGCGAAGGGCTCGCGAACGCTCAGCATCCCCTGGTCGGCCAGCGCCTTGGTTACGAAGCGGGCATAAAGCAGATGCAGTACGGCGTGCTCGATCCCGCCGATGTACTGATCCACCGGCAGCCAGTAGTCGGCGGCGGCCTTGTCGATGGGCTCGGCCGCATCCGGATTGGCAAACCGGGCGAAGTACCAGGACGAGTCCACGAAGGTGTCCAGCGTATCGGTCTCGCGCGTGGCCGGACCGCCGCATGTGGGGCAGGGCGCTTGCTTCCAGGTCGGGTGGCGGTCCAGGGCGTTGCCGGACTTGCCGAACTCGATATCCGCAGGGTGGGTGAGGGGCAGCTGATCCTTGGGAACCGCCACCACGCCGCAGGCGGCGCAGTGCACCACCGGAATCGGGCAGCCCCAGGCCCGTTGCCGCGAAACGCCCCAGTCGCGCAGGCGATAGACCGTGGCGCCGTCCCCGTCGCCCTGGGCTTCAATGCGGGCGATGGCGGCGGCCTTGGCGGCCTCGATGTCCAGACCGGTCAGAAAATCGGAATTGTAGATGGCGCCGGGGCCCACATAGGCCTCTTTGTCGATCCTGTAGGCGGCCGCGTCCTCGCCGTGGGGCAGCACCACAGGCCTGACTGGCAGGCCGTACTTGCGTGCAAAATCCAGGTCACGCTGATCATGGGCCGGGCAGGCGAAGATCGCGCCGGTTCCGTAATCCATCAGGATGAAGTTGGCGATCCAGACCGGCAGCTCCCAGTTCGGGTCAAACGGATGCTTCACCTTCAGGCCAGTGTCGTAGCCGGTCTTCTCGGCCGTATCGATCCCGGCCTGGGTGGCTGCACCCTTGCGGCATTCCGCAATATAGGCGGCGGCGGCGGGGTCGTGTGCCGCCACGGCTTCGGCCAGAGGGTGATCGGGCGCTATGCCCACGAAACTGGCGCCGTACAGCGTGTCCGGCCGCGTTGTGTAGACTTCGAGGGTATCTCCCGCCGGGGCCTCACCGGCAAAGTGGAACTGGAACTTCAGGCCCTTTGAGCGCCCGATCCAGTTCTCCTGCATCACCCGCACCTTCTCGGGCCAGCGATCCAGGGTTTGAAGGTCGTCAGTCAGTTGCCCGGCGTAGTCCGTGATCCGCATAGCCCATTGATTAAGCTTGCGTTTTTCCACCACAGCGCCCGAGCGCCAGCCCCGGCCATCGACCACCTGCTCATTGGCCAGCACCGTCTGGTCCACCGGATCCCAGTTGACCACGCTCTCCTTGCGATAGACCAACCCCGCCGCAAACAGGTCCAGAAACCACGCCTGCTGCTTGCCGTAGTAGTCCGGATCGCAGGTCGCGAACTCCCGCGACCAGTCGATGCTGAGGCCCAGCTCCTTCAGCTCATCGCGCATCCGCGCAATGTTCTCATAGGTCCACACCTTCGGGTCGACGCCGCGCTCCATCGCCGCATTTTCAGCCGGCAGACCAAACGCATCCCATCCCATCGGGTGCAGAACGGAAAAGCCCCGCGCCCGCTTGAACCGGGCGATCACATCGCCCAGGGCGTAGTTGCGCACATGGCCCATGTGCAGACGCCCGGAGGGGTAGGGAAACATCTCCAGCACATAGTACTTGGGCTTGTCGTGATCGATCACCGCGCGGAAAGCGTCAGCCTCCGTCCAGGCCTTGCGCCAGCGCGGTTCGGTTTCCTTGGGATTGTATCGGGCCATTGCCGTCGGCCTTTGGACTGGAGTTGGACTTCCGGTCAACGGCCTGTTGGATCAGGCGCCAACCTTCGAACGGAGGGGTGATCAGCCCTTGATGTTCGAAAGTCGAAGCTGGCGCGCCCGGGTCAGGATGGAATTCTCGATGTCCGTCTCGGTCTGGCCGGCATGCGGGGCGTCAATCCAGGCGCCGCTGGCGTCGCGGTTCTGCTTGAAGACCGCCACGTTCAGGCCGTCGGCGCGCAGACGCGCGTCCAGAATGTAAACGGTGCATTTGAACCGCTCGTCCGGCTTTTCCGGATTGATGTACCACTCGGTGACGATCACGCCGCCGTAGGGGTCGGCCGAGGCCAGCGGCATGAAGGACAGCGTATCCAGCGAGGCGCGCCACAGATAGCCGTTCACCCCGATCGCCGCGGCGTTGTCGCCAGACGCCTGGACCTTGGGGCTGCCGCCGATCAGGGGCACGCTACTGCACGCGCTCAGCCCCACAAGGCCGATCGCCGCCGCCGCGACTGCCAAACCGCGCATCCGGAATCCACGCTCAAACGGCATATGTATCGGTCTCCACCAGTTTCCGCGGCATTCGCACACCACGGCGCCGCCCCGCGCCGGCGCCCTCTATATCAACGCGATCCGGCGGGCCAAACAGGAATCGCGTGGCGGAAGCGCCACAGACTCCGGGCATATCGACCGATCTTGGCGAGTCCAAGGCGACTCCTGTTGACCGTTTAAAGCGGGCGACCCTTAATCAGACAGCAATCGTGATGCTGTTGAGTGTGGCGATCTGCATTCGTTGGGACCATATAGACCACAAGATGAACCTCCCTCGCATCAGCCTTGCGATTCTCGCCGCCGCGCTTGTCAGCGTGTCGGGCGGGACCGCCATGGCCGCGGACAAGGGCAAGGTCGTGGATTTCACGGTAAAGTCGGAACCAACCACCGCCGCGCCCAATGCCGGTCGAGCCCTGAAGTGGGACGCGAGCAAGGGTCGCTTTGGCGTCACCCTGGATATCCAGCAGCCGCGCGAGCGGCCCGCCGTGGCCAATGATGTTCAGGCCGGCGCCTATTTCCGCATCACCCCCTCGCTGCGGGTTGGCGGCTCTGTGGCGCTCGGCGAACAAGACCTGAAGGTACGTCCGTACGCCGCGCGGCCGGCAGACGCGCCCAAGGTGACGCTGCAGACCGCGTTCCGGTTCTAACCGGCCAGGCCATCGACCCCCGCAATGCCGATCGCACCCGTCGCCAGCAGGCGTGGGGCCGTCGCATCGTTGATCCCCCCAAGCGCATAAACAGCGCGAGCCGATCCCCGGATCAGGAGCGAGAGCCGGATCGGGCCCATGGCCAGACCAGCCGAGGCGCTGCGCGATGGAAAGGCCACCGACATCACCACGGCGTCGGCGCGGCTGAGACGCGCGGCCGCGAACGAGTGTGCGGCGCTCGTCACGAGCCATCCAGGGTTCATCCGCCGGATGGCCAGTGCGCGATGTGCGAGCGCTTCCGGTAGATGGACGCCGTCGGCGCTCACCCGCCGGGCCAGCGCCACATCCCGACCGATGATCAGCCTCAAACCACGCCGCAGGGCCACTTGCTTGAGGCTCGTGGCCCGTTCCAGTGCGTCGCTCGCGCCGAAGGCCCGATAGACAATGGCGCTTCCGGGCGGCAGACGCTCGGCGATCGCCTCGGGATCCGGTGTCCGGACCGGGTCCGTAAAGAACAGAAGCGCGGGCAAGGCCTTTCGCAGGCCTCGCCGGGCGGGTAACAACCGCGCCGTCCTCTGCAAGGTCCAGAAACCGGAAATGGCCACGCCTCCACAAGCCTACACCGATGTCGTGGCCCGGATCGCCCGCGCCGCGCAAGCCACCGGGCGCGATCCTTCGTCTGTCACCCTGGTTGCGGTGTCGAAAACCCAGGCCTGGGACGCCATCGAGCCCGTACTCTCGGCGGGCCAGCGGGTCTTCGGCGAAAACCGCGTTCAGGAGGCCATGGCCCGCTGGGAGGGCAAGGCGGACGACCTCACCCTGCATCTCATCGGCCCCTTGCAGACCAACAAGGCCCGGGAGGCGGTCCAGTTCTTTGATGTGATCGAGACCCTGGACCGTGAACGCCTGGCCCGGGCCCTCGCTGACGAGATGCTGAAACAGGGCAGGGCGCCGTGCCTCTACATCCAGGTGAACACCGGCGAGGAGGACCAGAAGGCGGGCGTGATCCCCGCCGAGGCCGATAGCTTCATCGCCGCCTGCAGAACGACCTATGGCCTGAAGATCGAAGGCCTCATGTGCATCCCGCCCGCTGACGAGCCACCTGGCCCCCACTTTGCCCTGTTGGGCAAGATCGCCGCGCGAAACGGGTTGCAGCGCCTGTCCATGGGCATGAGTGGCGACTTCGAGACCGCCATCCGCTTTGGCGCCACCAGCGTACGCATTGGCTCGGCGGTGTTCGGCGCGCGAAGCTAGGGCACGATCTCCAGGGCGTCGCCCGGCTTCGCGTTCGCCAGCAGCTCTTCCAGATCGGCGCGGGCCACCGCCACGCAACCCTCGGTCGGCGAATAGTCAGGCCGACAGATGTGCAGGAAGATCGCTGAGCCCATACCGGCCACCGGCGGACTGTCATTGTGTCCGAGGATGACGACGATGTCGTAGACGTGATCGTCCCGCCAGAGCGCCTCGGCGCTGGCGGGATAGGGCAATCGTACCGGCTGGTTGTAGGCCGGGTCCGCCGAATCATCACACCAGCCATCATCCTGAGCCATGGGGCGAACGGCGAGCCGCGTCCTGGGCGCCGCACCCCGGTCAGCCCGATAAAGCACTCCGCGAATCGGCCAGACGCCCGCCGGCGAGGCGCCGTCACCCTCCCGCTTCATCGGCGCGGGCACCACGCCGGCGGGACCCAGGGCGCACCGAACCCGTCGCCCGCCCACGTCCAGAAAGCCATCTCCTGTCGCCCTGAAGATCACAAAACCCTCGAAACCCTTTGGCGCAAAGCGCTGAGATAGTGTTTGTTGCGGCCCATGGCGCAACGCAAGACTCTGCTTATCGTCGATGACGATCTGGACCTCCGAGGCGCGATCGCCGAGCAGCTCCAGGCCGAACAGTTCGACATCGTCGAGGCGGCCACGGCGGGCGACGGCGTTCGACTGGCCCGCGAGGCAAAACCTGACCTGATCCTCCTGGATGTGGACCTTCCGGACATGGACGGCCGCGACGCCTGTGCGCGCATGCGCCAGGACGGGGTCTCGGCCCCTGTCATCATGCTGACGGCGGCGGCCACGGATGACGACGCGGTGCGCGGCCTGGATTCCGGCGCCAACGACTATGTGACCAAGCCCTACAAGTTCGCGGTCCTGCTGGCGCGGATCCGGGCCCAGCTACGCGACTATGAACATTCCGAAGGGGCCGTCTTCCGGCTCGGCGCCTATGAGTTCCGACCTGCCGCCAAGGTGCTGCTTGACGAAAAGGGCAAGAAGATCCGCCTGACGGAGAAAGAGACCAACATTCTGAAGTATCTCTACCGCGCCGGCGAAAAGGCCATCTCGCGCGAGGAACTGCTGGCCGAGGTCTGGGGCTATAACGCCGGCGTCACCACCCACACGCTGGAAACCCACGTCTATCGTTTGCGTCAGAAGATCGAACCCGATCCCGCAAATGCGCGCCTGCTGTTGACCGAGGCGGGCGGGTACAAACTGTCGCCCTAAAGCACCAGATCCGCGCTCACTGGTGCATGATCGCTGGGCCGCTCCCACGCCCGCACGTCTTCGTGGATACGCACCGCCGGGGCGCCCAGCCGGAAAGCCGCGTCGCGAAGGCCCGGCGTCACCAGAATATGATCCAGCCGCAGGCCGCGCGCTGACTGGCGGAAATCCTGGGCGCGGTAGCTCCACCATGAGGCCAGTTTCTCGGGCTCCGGCGCGGCCTCGCGCATCAGGTCGATGAAGCCCAGAGAGGCCTCCAGGGCGCGAAAGGCCTCGATCTCCACGGGCGTGTGGCTGACCACCTTCGACATATGCTTGTGGTTCCAGACGTCGAACTCGCCCGGCGCCACGTTCAGGTCGCCCACAATGGCCAGGGGCGCCTTCGGATCCCGACGGGCCATCTCGGCGGTGAGCTTTTCGTAGAAGTCCATCTTGTGGTCGAACTTGGCGTTCTCCACGCGGTCGGGGATGTCGCCCCCGGCCGGGATGTAGAAGTTCTGGATTTCCACGCCGGCGACCTTCACGCCCACGCAGCGGGCGTGGCCTTCACGGCAGACGTCCAGCGGCTCCGGGTCTTCGATGGGCAGGCGGGAGGCGATCGCTACCCCGTGCCAGCCCTTCTGGCCTGCGATCTTCAGGTAAGGCAGGCCCATCTCACGAAAGGCGTTCACCGGAAACTCGCCCTCGCGACACTTGATCTCCTGCATGCAAAGCACATCCGGCGCCTGCTCGGCGACAAATCGGGCCGCCTGTTCGGCGCGGAGCCGGACGGAGTTGACGTTCCAGGTGCAGATTCGAAGGCGCATGGGTGTCTTTTAGACAAAGAAACCCCGGACGCCATGGCGGGCGTCCGGCCAACCATCCCTCAGAAAGAAAGCCCGGACGCCATGGCGGGCGTCCGGGCTGTGTGAGTTGTCTCTGATGCCGCTGCCGGGAGGGGATAGGTTCCGGTGCGGATTTCGCCTGCGCAACCGGTGCGCCGACGACGTAGTGATATTATCGCCACATCCCAAAGTTTTGTCAAACGATAATCGACAATCTCTTGCCTATTGCAGATTTACAACACGAACCAACTCAGACTTTTCCCCGACCCGGGTTCCTGGGGCGAGGGTCCTTCAAGATAAACAAGGATTTATCGAGCCCCGAAGTGCGCTGGAGGTCCAGAAGCTGGATCCGGGTCGGCCGGCTCTGGGCGTCGGTCACAGTCCAGCCTGTAAGCGCTAGCGGGGCGTCGGCGAAGGTCAGGGTGATCGAACCGGCGGTTTCCTTGCGGCCGTCGCGGGCGGTGATCGAGAACCCGTCCGTCATGCGCGTGACGCGCGTTATTGCAACGCCGCGATCCAGCCGGATACTCTTGGCCAGAAACAGTGACAGCGGCGTCGCGCTGAGCGGGTAGGCGTCGAAGGTTTTCAGCCGCTTGTCCTGAACCGATACCACGCCCCCATCCGACACCACCAGCAGGCCCGAGGGCGGATCATAGGCAAAGCGCGCCTTGCCGGGACGCTTCATGAACAGTGCGCCTGTGCTCTTGCGGCCCCGGGCGTCGGTCTGCTCAAACCGGGATGTCGCCTCGGTGAGGCCCTCCAGATAGGCGACCGCGCGCGCCACAAGCGCCTGATCAGCAGGGCCTGGCGTCGTCTGGGCCCAGGCCGGGGTCGAGGCGGCCGATGCCGCAAGTAGCAATGCCAGGCGGCGGCGGCTGAAGTCGGAGGAATTGCGGATCATGGGCGCTCCATCTACCGCGATCAGATTATCACGCCACCACGGCAGCAATGGGGCTCGACAGGCGCCTGCCCCTAAGGCGCGGCGCTGACCAGGATCTCGCGTTTTCCGGCATGATTGGCGGGGCCGACCACGCCTTCCTGCTCCATCCGCTCGATCAGTGAGGCCGCACGATTGTAGCCGATCTGGAGGCGTCGCTGGATGTAGCTGGTGGAGGCCTTGCCGTCGCGGGTGACCACCGCCACAGCGCGGTCGTAGAGATCGTTGCTTTCGCCGTCGCTGCCGCCCAGACCAAGGTCGCCGTCCTCGCCATCCTCGTCGCCGCCAGCGGTCACCTCGTCCAGATAGCTGGGCGTGCCCTGGTCGCGCAGGAACTTGGCCACCGCCTCGACTTCGCCATCGGATACGAACGGGCCGTGCAGGCGCGTGATGCGGCCGCCGCCGGCCATATAGAGCATGTCACCCTGGCCCAGCAGCTGCTCGGCGCCCTGTTCGCCCAGGATGGTGCGGCTGTCGATCTTGGAGGTGACCTGGAAGCTGATCCGGGTCGGGAAGTTGGCCTTGATGGTGCCGGTGATGACGTCCACCGAGGGGCGCTGGGTGGCCATGATCAGGTGGATGCCGGCGGCACGGGCCATCTGGGCCAATCTCTGGACGGCGCCTTCGATGTCCTTGCCGGCCACCATCATCAGGTCGGCGACCTCGTCGATGATCACCACCAGCATGGGCATTGGCTCGGGGCGGATCTTCTCGCTCTCGTAGGTGGCGCGGCCGGCGTCGTCGAAACCGGTCTGCACCGTGCGCTCGAAGTGTTCGCCCTTGGCGATGGCCTCGCGCGCCCGCTCGTTGAACGAAGCCACATTTCGCACGCCGATCTTGGACATCCGGCGATAGCGGTCTTCCATCTCGCGCACGGTCCACTTCAACGCGACGATCGCCTTCTTGGGATCGGTGACGACCGGCGCCAGCAGGTGCGGGATGCCATCGTAGACGCTGAGCTCCAGCATCTTCGGGTCGATCATGATCAGCCGGCACTGTTCCGGCGTCAGCTTGTAGAGGATCGACAGGATCATCGCGTTGACGCCCACCGACTTGCCCGAGCCGGTGGTGCCGGCGATCAGCAGGTGGGGCATCTTGGCCAGGTCAGCGATGTAGGGCTCGCCGCCGATGGTCTCGCCCAGGGCCACGGGCACGACCTGACCGCCGCGCTCGTACTCGGGCGCCGCCAGCAGGTCGCGCAGGTAGACGGTCTCACGGCGCTGGTTGGGCAGTTCGATGCCAATGGCGTTGCGGCCGGGTACGACCGACACCCGCGCCGAGGCTACGCTCATGGACCGGGCGATATCGTCGGCCAACGCCACGACCCGCGCCGATTTAACACCTGCGGCCGGAACCAGCTCGTACAGCGTGACCACTGGACCGGGCCGGATCTGGTCGACCTGCCCGCGAACGCCAAACTCGGCCAGAACACTCTCCAGGAGCTGGGCGTTCTGGCGCAGCGCGCCCTCGTCATACTGGGCCGCGCGGGGCGGCGCCTTGGTCAGCATGGCCAGTTCGGGAAGCTTGAACCCGCCCTCGCTGACAAACTCGAAGGTGCTCTGGGCTTCCTTCTGCTCACGCGCACTTTCCCGAGGCGCAGTCTTCGGCGGCTTGACCTTCAGAGTGGGGCCGTCACCGGCCGCGACAAGCGCTTCCGGGCTGGCGGCAACGATCTGAGGCTCAGCAGCTTCAGGCGACTTGCGCCGGGCGACGCGTGTGGCTGGCTCCGGCCGGGCCGCCTTGAGGCGGGGTCTGGGCGCGAGGGCGTGGCTGAGCGTGTCGGCTGCGGAGCGAAGATCAAGGCGCGAAAGACCCAGCGCGTAGCCGTAAGCCACCAGACCTGCGACGCCCAGCAGGCTGGCCGCGATCGGTGCGCCAAACGGCAGGCGGGCATAGGCGATAGCGCCGGCCAACCCACCCAGCAGCGCCTCACCCCAAAAGCCGCCCAAACCCTTCACCAACGGCCACATGGCGGGTATCGGCGCGAAGGCCAGGGCGCCGGCCAGGGCCAGAAGACCTAGCCCACCGAACAGCGCTCGCAGGCGCAGGCGACCACGCGTGACCTGAGGTTCCGGCTCTGCCACGCGGCTCAGGCCGCAAACCACCAGAAGCAATGCGGCCAGCGCCGCGGCCAAGCCAAGCGATTGCAGGCCGATGTCGGCCAGAAAGGCGCCGCCCCCGCCCAGCGCATTCTGGGGAGCCTGCCCACTGGCGACATTGAGGCTGGGGTCATCGGGATTGTAGGTGATGAAAGCGGTCGCCAGCGCGACGCCGAACGCGGCCACCAGTCCCCCACGCAACCGGGCAGTCGCGGAGTGGCTCCACATGAGCCTCGCGATGTGAAGCGCGAGCTCCATGCCCGTTTTCCGCGCCACTCGCGCCATTCGCCCGTTACCTCCGGATAGATGCCCGTTCCTGTTTGGCGCAGGGACCGTTAATCGGGCGTTTACCGTGATCCGGCGCGTTGGCGAATTCGGCGTTTTCCAAACCAGATCGCGGGGCGGCCGAAGACAGCCCCATTCATCCGGATCAGACGATTTCATCTCCTCTGAAAAGGCACTAGGTTCGTGCGATGAACTGGACCATGCCCCGCCCCGTCCTGAAGGCTGTCGCCGTCCTGCTGGCTGCCGTCAGTCTTGGCGCCTTCACCCTGGGCGTCGTGACGGCGCCGTCGCGCGGACGACTTCCGGGCGAACGCCTCGTCGGCGTGACCGGTCAGCCGATCCAGGCCCAGGACGCCACCCCGCTGGTCGACGAACGCATTCAGGGCGCCGCGCCGCCGGTCGAGCTCACAGAAGAAGAAAAGGCGAAACTCGAGGCAGAGAAGCTGGCCAAGGCCGAGGCGCTGGCGCTGGCCAAGGCCGAGGCCGAAAAGGGCGCACCAGCTGGCCCGGCGCCAACTTTGCCAGTTGCTGCGCCCTCCACGCCGGACAGGATCGGTGAGGTTCTTGAAAAGGCGCCCGCCGCGGCCAAGCCAGAAGAGCCGCTGTTCTGATGGTCTGGCGGCGGGCGACCTGAGCCGTGCCCGATGCGGCCCACCTGGGCGGTATGCTGATCGGACTGCGCCGCCTCACCGACGGGGAAAGAGCCCTTGCCCGCGAGGTCTTTGGTGGTGGTCTGCGACCTGAGCGTGTCCGGATCCTGAGCATTCCACTATGGCGTCGGGCGTTTGTGGCGGGTCCAGGTCTGATCGTTTGGCCCACCACAAGCGAGCGCCCGGATTTTTCGGCGGAAGGCACGCCACTCGATGAGCAGGCGGTTTTTATTCATGAACTCACCCATGTCTGGCAGGCGCAGAACGGTGTTTCGCTGATCCTGGGCAAGCTTCACGCCGGGGACAGCGCGGCGGCCTATCACTATGACCTGATGCGGGGCCCCGCTTTCCAGGCCATGAACATTGAGCAGCAAGCGATGGTGGTCGAGGACGCCTTCAGGGCGTCCCGAGGCGGCCATACACCCCATGCGCCCGAACTTTACGCGGCGATCCGGACGGCCTGGCGGCAGGTCTGAATCCAGATCCATGTGCAGGTTGGGGAGATTCACCCTTGCAGGCCCCTCAAATTTCCCCATATCGAGCTTTCGAAGCTGGTTTCCCTGAACGGAAAGCTGGCCAGGACGTAAACGAACCGGGGGCGTCGCTTGTTACCGGGCGCTTCATCAGAAGGCCCACCCGCGCCGTCCGCCAATCAGGAGCATACAGAGCCTATCATGAGCAAGATCATCGGTATCGATCTCGGCACGACCAACTCGTGCGTCGCCATCATGGACGGCAAGACGCCGAAGGTGATTGAAAACGCGGAAGGCGCGCGGACCACCCCATCGGTTGTCGGCTTCATGGAGGACGGCGAGCGCGTCGTCGGCCAGCCGGCCAAGCGTCAGGCGGTCACCAACCCCACCAACACTTTCTTTGCGATCAAGCGGCTGATTGGCCGTCAGTTCAACGACCCGATGGTCGAGAAGGACAAGGGCATGGTGCCCTATGAGATCGTCAAGGGCCCGAACGGCGATGCCTGGGTGCGTTCGCACGGCAAGGATTATTCGCCCCAGCAGATCTCCGCCTTCACGCTGCAGAAGATGAAGGAAGCTGCCGAGCAGCACCTCGGTGAAAAGGTCGACAAGGCGGTCATCACCGTTCCGGCCTACTTCAACGACGCCCAGCGTCAGGCCACCAAGGACGCGGGCAAGATCGCGGGCCTGGAAGTGCTGCGGATCATCAATGAGCCGACGGCGGCGGCGCTGGCCTATGGCCTCGACAAGAACGAAGGCAAGAAGATTGCGGTCTACGATCTGGGCGGCGGCACGTTCGATGTGTCCGTGCTCGAGATCGGCGATGGCGTCTTCGAGGTGAAGTCGACGAACGGGGACACCTTCCTCGGCGGCGAGGACTTCGACATGCGCATCGTCGACTATCTGGCCGACGAGTTCAAAAAGGAAAACAGCGTCGACCTGCGCAAGGACAAGCTGGCTCTGCAGCGCCTGAAGGAAGAGGGCGAGAAGGCCAAGAAGGAGCTCAGCTTCACCACCCAGTACGAGGTGAACCTGCCCTTCATCTCGATGAACGCGTCGGGCCCGCTGCACCTGAATATCAAGCTCAGCCGCGCGAAGCTGGAAGCCCTGGTCGAAGACCTGATCATGAAGACCGTCGGCCCCTGCGAGCAGGCGCTGAAAGATGCCGGCCTGAAGAAGGGCGACATTGACGAGGTGATCCTGGTCGGCGGCATGACCCGCATGCCCAAGGTGGTCGAGACCGTAAAGGCCTTCTTCGGTCGCGAGCCGCACACGGGCGTAAACCCCGATGAGGTCGTGGCGTTGGGCGCGGCGGTTCAGGCCGGGGTCCTGGGCGGCGAGGTCAAGGACGTGCTCCTGCTGGACGTCACCCCGCTGACGCTGGGCATCGAGACGCTGGGCGGTGTGTTCACGCCGTTGATCGAACGCAACACCACCATTCCGACCAAGCGCAGCCAGACGTTCTCCACGGCGGAAGACAGCCAGTCGGCGGTCACCATCCGTGTGTTCCAGGGCGAGCGGCCCATGGCGGCGGACAACAAGATGCTGGGCCAGTTCGACCTGGTGGGCATCCCGCCGGCGCCGCGCGGTGTGCCGCAGGTGGAGGTCACCTTCGACATCGACGCCAACGGCATCGTCAACGTCCAGGCCCGCGACAAGGCCACCAACAAGGAACAATCGATCCGCATCCAGGCCAACGGCGGGCTTTCCGACGTCGATATCGAGGCCATGGTCAGGGAAGCCGAGACCAACAAGGCTGATGACGAGAAGCGCAAGGCTGCGGTCGAAGCCAAGAACCAGGCCGACGCCGTCCTGCACTCCTCCGAAAAGGCGCTGGCGGAGCATGGCGACAAGGTCGCAACGGATGAAAAGGACGCCATCCAGGCGGCCATCGACGACCTCAAGGGTTCACTGGAAAGCGGTGACGCGGACCTGATCTCGACCAAGACCCAGACGCTGATCCAGGCTTCGATGAAGCTGGGCGAGGCCATGTACAAGGCGCAACAGGCCGAAGGTGAAGCCGGCGAGGCCGAGCCCAACGCGACGTCTGACGACGTTGTTGACGCCGAGTTCGAGGAAGTCGACGGCGACGGAAAGAAGTCGGCCTGATGAAATCCCCTGCGGCGGCGAGCGCGCAAAGCGGTTCGTTTGCCGCAGGGTCTTTCGGGATCAGGATGTGCGGGTCGTCCGCCTTCCAGCAACTCAACTGATCGTCTGACGGCTCATGCGCGATTATTATGACATCCTGGGCGTCGACCGCGGCTGTGACGCCGCAGGGCTCAAGGCGGCCTTCCGCAAGATGGCCATGGAGCACCACCCTGACCGCAACGGCGGCAGCGAGGAAGCCGAAGGGCGCTTCAAGGAAATCAACGAAGCCTATTCGATCCTGTCCGATCCCCAGAAGCGCGCCGCTTACGACCGGTTCGGTCATGCAGGGGTAAACGGCCAGGGCGGCGGTGGCGGCAGTCAGTTTCACGACGTGCACGACATCTTCAACGAGGTGTTCGGCGACATCTTTGGAAGTCGCGGTGGCGGCGGCCGTCAGCGTAGCGGTCCGGCGCGCGGCGCGGACCTGCGCTATGATATGGAGATCAGCCTCGAGCAGGCCTACGCGGGCGCCGAGGTCGAGATATCGGTCCCGGCAACACTTACCTGCGAGACCTGCGACGGTTCGGGCGCCAAGCCGGGCACCAGCCCCACCCAATGCACCACCTGCAACGGCCAGGGCCGTGTGCGCGCCAGCCAGGGCTTCTTCTCCATCGAGCGCAGTTGCCCGCGATGCGGCGGCGCCGGACAGATGGTCACCGACCCCTGCACCCAATGCCGGGGCCACGGCCAGGTCCGCACACAGCGGACCCTGGCGGTGCGGATTCCGGCGGGTGTCGATGATGGCGCGCGGATCCGGCTTGCGGGGGAGGGCGATGCCGGACAGCGCGGCGGCCCGCGGGGTGATCTCTACATCTTCCTGTCTGTCCAGCCCCACGAACTGTTCGAGCGCGACGGACTGGACCTCCTGTGCACCGTGCCGGTGCCGATGGCTACGGCGGCGCTGGGCGGTGATCTTGACGCCCCCTGCCTCATGGGCGGCGAAGACTGCGACGGTGAGTGCAAGATCACGGTCAAGGTGCCTGAGGGCGCCCAGACCGGCCGAACATTGCGCGTCAAGGGACGCGGCATGCCCTCCCTGCGGTCCCGCGAGCGGGGCGATCTCGTTGTGGAGCTCTACGTCGAGACGCCCACACGGCTCACCGCGCGTCAGAAGGAACTGCTGCGTGAACTGGCCGGGCTGTGCGGCGACCAGCAGCACCCGAAGTCTGCAGGATTCACCGGCAAGGCCAAGCGCTTCTGGGAAGACATCACAGGCGCCGCCTGACCCGTCACCTCTTCGGTCGGAACGCCACCAGCACGTTGCCCCCGGCTTGCCCGAACGAAGCATAGCCTGATCCCACGAACACCATCCCGTCCCCGGCGAAGGGCCCGGCGGCGTCAATCGTACCGCCGACGCCCTTGAGCTTGTTGACAGTCTCGAACGGAACGGCCGTGTCGTGGGTCGCCAGCAGCTTTCCGGTCTTTGCGTCGAACACATAGAGCCGACCGTCCAGCCCGCCGACGATCACCGCGCCATCCACCACCACCGGCGGCGCCGACAGCCCGAACTTTCCGGCGCAGATGGGCACGCGCGCCTGGCGGCCGCCCGCGCAATCGGCCGAGGCCTTCCAGGACCAGGCGACCTTGCCGCTGGCGATATCCACGGCATAGAGACCCGCGGCGTTCAGCGGTTCGGGGATATTTGGGTCAGCGATGGGCGCGAACACCCGCGCGCCGTCCGTTGCGATACCCCAGTGCACCCCACCCAGCGGCGAGCCCTTGCCAAATTGGTGGCGCCAGACAGGCTTGCCATTGGCGGAGTCGAGGGCCCAGACATCGCCGGACTTCTGGCCGCCGAGGATCAGGGTTCGGCCCTTGCCGCGCCAGATCACCGGGCCGCCGCCAAAGTCGTGATCCAGCAGTACGCTGCCTTCGCCGGCGAAGAAACAGTTCGGCCCAGGCGGGCGGGCGCTGCCTCCGGCCTGGCCAATCGGGCAGGACATGTTCCACACGTCGTTGGCCAGCGCCTGGAACACCCACTTCTGCTTTCCCGTCGCCAGATCGATCGCGATGATGGAATTGCTGGTGCCGGTGGCCGGCGGCGAGGTGTTCTCCCCCGTCGACACATAGGCCACGCCCGCTTTCAGATCGACTGACGGGCTGGACCAGATTGGTGCGCCGGACGGGCCGAACATGTCGATGCCTACGGAATTCTTGCGGCCCAGCGGCTTGGCGTCCTCCATGGTGCGCCAGGTCCAAAGAACCTTGCCGGTGGCCGCGTCGACCGCGGAAAGCGCGCCGTGCGATTTGCAGCAGGGGTGCGTGGGTCGCATGGCTGCGGCGACGTCACCCGCCGAGATCGGGACCAGAATCTTGTCGCCCGCAAACAATGGCGTGCCAGACAGTGGCGTCGTCTTGTCATGGCGCGGATCGGCCCGCCAAACGACCTTGCCGGTCGCTGCATCAAAGGCTGTGAGATTACCGGACGCGTCGCCACCTACCAGGGCCATCGGGCCCCCTTGCCCCAACGGCCCGTAGGTCAGACTTGCCCGGATGCTGGCTGGTGTGGCCGTCGCCCACTTCACACAGCCGGTCTTTGTGTCGAGCGCCAGCAGGTAGCCGGCCTGGCTGGCCGGATAGAAGAGGGTGGAGCCAACAATCACGCCCTGGCCACGCAGGCCTGAGGTCCTGGGCATGGCGAAGGCCCAGGCGACTTCCAGGTTGGCGGCCTGCGCTGTAGTGAGCCCCGCCTGTGCGGCGGTCATGCGGCGGCTGTTGTCGGTGTCGACGCCGAAGCCGACCTGGGCCGGTTTACTAGACAGATCTACACCGCGCTTGTCTGTAGCGCACATGTTGTCGTCTATCCAGCCGGTGCCTGCGGGCGCTTCCGGCGGCGCCAGATAGGCCGCCACATCGCGGATCTGCCGGCGGTCCATCCCGTCGCCAATGGGTTTCATGACCCCGGTCGTGAGGGCGGCCACGATCACCTGGGCGTTCATCTTGCGCAGTGACGCTACGGGCGCGGCGCGGTCTCCGGGTGGCGGTGCGTTGTGGCAGGCTGCGCAGAACTGATCATAGACCAGCTTTCCCGGGTGCGGCGCCTCGTCTGTCGCCTGCGCCTGGGCCAGGTTTCCGACCGCGAGTCCCGCAAACACCATGGCCGCCGCCGCGACCCCGCCCCCTGTGATCTGCTTCCAGACGCGCATCGATTTCCCCCGGCCTTCCCGGCGCTCAACGCCGGTGTGGTGCTCCCAAATCTAAGTCAGGTGCGTCATCTCCGGATTGCCCGCCTGAAATCCGATCACCGCGTTTGCGGCTCCGCGTCCTTTCAGCTAGAGACACGATCCGCTCAGGATGCACCCGTAGCTCAGCTGGATAGAGCGTTGCCCTCCGAAGGCAAAGGTCACACGTTCGAATCGTGTCGGGTGCGCCAGCGTGGCGCTGGTGTCATCTGGGGGTCGCCATGATGTACCTTGTGATCAAGGCGGCGATATCGGGGATCATTGTCGCCGCCGTTTCCGAGATTGCCCGGCGCAGTCCGGGGGTTGGCGCCCTGGTGGTATCCCTGCCGCTGGTCTCCATCCTGGCGATGATCTGGTTATGGCGCGATACGCAGGATGTGGCGCGTCTGGCAGCGCACGCCGACGCTACCTTCTGGTACGTGCTGCCGTCGCTGCCGATGTTCCTGTTGATCCCCCTGCTTCTCAAGCGGGAGGTTCCCTTCTTTGCCGCGCTGCTGTCGGGCTGCGTGCTGACCATCCTGCTCTACGCCGCGCTGACGCTGATCGGGCCCCGGTTCGGGTTGAAACTTTGAGGGGGCAGGCGCGCACTCAGGCAATTGCGGCGTTCGTCTCCCTGTCGGTCGGGGTCTTCGCTACTGCGGCTCTGGCCCACAACATTGGCGGCACAGACGCGGCCTTCGTTGCGGCGACCCGCGGCCCCGACCCTGTCCCGTTCCTGTATCTCGGCGCCAAACACATGGTGACCGGCTACGATCACCTGCTGTTCCTGGTGGGCGTGATCTTCTTCCTGTTCCGGATGCGGGACATCGCGCTGTACGTGAGCCTGTTCTCGCTGGGCCACTCCATCACTCTGCTGACAGGGGTCTATTTCCAGATCAGGGTCGAACCGCATCTGGTCGACGCGGTGATCGGGTTGTCTGTGGCCTGGAAGGCGCTGGAGAACCTGGGTGGTTTCCGCACGCTCTTCGGTGTGCAGCCCGACCCCCGCGCTGCTGTGTTCGGTTTTGGCCTGATCCATGGCTTCGGCCTGGCCACCAAGCTGCAGGCCCTCGATCTGAATCCTGACGGACTTTTGGCAAATCTGCTGGCGTTCAATGTCGGGGTCGAGATCGGCCAGGGGCTGGCGCTCGCCGTGATCCTGGTCGCCATGGTCCTGTGGCGTCGAACGCGCACGTTCGAGCCTATGGCCCAGGGGGTCAATGTTCTGCTGATGCTCGCGGGCTTCGTCCTGGCCGGCCATCAGATCGCGAGCTACGTCTTTGATGGAGCTGTCACATGAGTAGGGAGCCTGTACGACCGATGCCGCGCGGACGTCTGATCCTGGCCGTCCTTGGCGCGGCGGTCTTGGCGGTCTTGATCGTACTGGGCGCGATTCTGCCGGCCGAGTTCAATCGCGACCCACTGGGTGTGGGCAAGCTCTCAGGTCTAAGCCGCCTCTGGGCGCCGGATGAGACGGTGGTCGATCCTGCCAGTGAGGGCGCCGCGCGGGCGCGGGAGTATGACCTGCCCTTCAGGACGGATGTTGTAGAAATCCCACTGGGAGACTTTCTGGCCGGCGCTGACAAATCCGAACTTGAGTACAAGGTCCGCATGCAGAAGGACGCCACCCTGATCTATTCCTGGGAAGTGGTCGGAACCTCAGAGCCGCGTGACTTCCGCTACGATCAGCATGGCCACACCACCCCTGCGCCGGGCCAGCCGATGACCGTGGCTACCTACAAACAGGCGTTCGGCCTGCGGCAGCAGGGCGCGCTGACCGCCCCGTTCGATGGGATCCAGGGCTGGCAGTTCTCCAATTCGAGCGAAAGGCCGGTGGTTGTCCGGCTTCGGTTGTCCGGATTCTACGCATTGATTCCAGCGGGCCAGCCCGGAAACGAAGCCGGTATCCGGGCCAATGTCCCGGCCGCCGAGGCCCGGCCCGCAACAACTTCGCCGTAATTGGCGCGCTCAGTTGTCGGAACTGGAGGCTCGTTTCATGCGTCTGACCCCGGCTCTGATTCTTTTGCTGGCCGCCACACCGGCTGCCGCGGAAATCCTGGCGCCCAACGCGCCGGTAGTGACCGCGACGGCCTCAATCCCCATGAGCGTGGCGGATCAGATAGATCACTATCTCAAGACCTCACCCGTCGCTGCGCAGGAGGCTGAAGACATCCGGCTCCATAGCGTGCGTGACGATCGACGGCCGCACGGCGAGATCGCGGTGGGAGTCGGGACACGCGGCTACCGCAGCTTCTACGCCAGGACGGATATCCCGTTGGGTGAGACGGGACGGCTGAGTGTGGCCATCGGTCAGAGCCGGTTCGCCAATGGTCCGGGCGGTTGGTTTGAGCCGCCTTACCGCCCCGTGTGGGCGGGTGCGGGTGAGCGCCAGAGGTGCGCTCTGGAAGCCATGACACCTGAACGACCCTCCGACCGCATCGGTGGGCCTCACGGCCACTGCCGCGACGGCTTGACCCGCTGATTGATCACTTCACGGTCGCCGCACCCGGCAGAGGATCGCCCTTCGCAGGCCCGTTCGTCTTCAGCTCAGGCTCGATCACAAACTGGGCGTGGCAGGCGACGCAGACTTCGTAGACGCGGCCTCCCTCGTCGAACACGGCCTTCTTGTCGCGCTTCTCGGCGGCGGCGCGGGCTATGGCGGCGCGTTCAGTCAGGAGCTGTGCGTACTTGATCCAGTCGGCCTCCGGCGCACGGGTGCGGCCAGGCAACTGCATGGCGTTTCCAGCTTCCATCAACATAGTCGCGCCCGTCACCGGCACGTCCCAACCCTCGTCGGTGGTGGGCGACAGGTCCCGCTCTCCTGCCTCGGTGATCTCAGTGCCCGACGCCTTCCAGTACATGAACGCCGCCGGGTCGACGAAGTGGCCCATGAACTCTGACATCGACAGGTCGGTGTTGAACTTGGCGCTGGCGGCAATCTGCGGCCCCGCAGGCTTTCCAGGAGAGCAGGCCGCGAGCGTGATCGCACAGGCCGTCAGCAAGAGCAGGTTTTTCATAGGCCGGACCCCCCGACGCGCCTGGGTGCGCGACTGGCGCATTCTACACAAAGCCCAAGCCCCTCGCCCAGTCCGGAAGGCCAGAAAAGACGCGGGAGTCGCCGGTCCCTGATCGAAACCTGGGTATGCAGTGATTGACGCCGCTCTGTGGGTAGGGCTTCCTCTCCCCAATCGTCTTCAGAACGATATGAGGAAACGCGATGACCAACCCGGAAACGGACCGGCTGCCGGTCCGAACCAAGCTGGCGTTCGGTATCGGCAGCGCCGCCGAGACCATCGCCCTGCTGTCGGTGTCCAGCTTCGCGATCCTCTTTTACAATCAGGTGCTGGGGGTCCCGGCGCACCTGGCCGGGCTGGCAGTGTCAGCCAGCCTCGTGTTTGACGCTATGTCAGATCCGATCGTAGGTTCCTGGTCAGACCGGACGCGCTCACGCTTCGGGCGGCGCCATCTCTACATGTACGCGGCCCCGATCCCGATCGGCCTCAGTCTCTATGCGATCTTCAATCCGCCGGATGGCCTGGATCAGACGGGCCTGCTGATATGGTTCGGGGTTGCGGTGATCCTGCTACGCCAGGCCATGACCTTCTTCCACACGCCGCACCTGGCGCTGGGGGCAGAGCTTTCGCCCAACTACACCGAGCGTTCCAAGGTGATGGCCTACAACAGCTTCTTCGTCTGGGTCGGCGGCGCCTTCACGACCACGATCGCGCTGCGGATATTCTTCCCCTCCACCCCGGAGTATCCGCGCGGCATCCTCAATCCTGAACCCTGGCCGACCTTTGCGCTGGCCATGTCTATTGCGGCCGTCGCGGCGCTGTTCGCCTCAGCCTGGTTCACCCGGGACCGGATCCCTTTCCTGCCCCAACGCGCCGCCGAGACCCCCGGGTTCAGCGTCCGTGAGTTCGGTCGCGATGTCGCCAAGGCGCTCAGCAACATCAACTATGTGTGGCTGCTGGTGGCCTACTTTTTCCTGTCGATGATGCTGGGCCTTCGCGAAGGCCTGCGGATGTACACGAACACCTTCTACTGGGGCTTCAACAGCGAGCAGCTCAGCCTGTTCATCATCGGCAGCTTCGCCGGGTACCTGACCGCATTCGTTTTCGCACCGCGACTGCACGGCAAGATCGACAAGAAAAACACCATCATCATATCTGGCCTGATCTATTGCATCGTGCCAACGATCCCGCTGGGTCTGGGGTTGATGGGCGTTCTCAGCCAGTCGACGCCCTATCTGCTGCCAATCGTCATCGCCTTCGCGACCGTCGCCTACGCCTCGGTGGCCGTCCTGCAGATCAGCGTCATGTCGGCGCTGGCCGATATCGCCGACCAGAACGAGTTGCGCTACGGAATCCGGCAGGAGGGCATCCTCTATTCCACCCGCGCGTTCGCCGCCAAGATGGATCAGGCGATCGGTGCTGCGCTGGCCGGCTTTGTTATCACCATGATCAACTTCCCGGCCAAGGCCGTTCCCGGCCAGGTTCCGGCCGACGTGATGTTCAACCTTGCCCTTTGGGACGGTATCCTGGCGTCTATTCCCGGTCTGATTGCGATCGTGTTCTATGCCCAGTACCGGATCGACCGGTCCAGTTACGAAGCGACCAAGCTTGCGCTGACCGAACACCGCGCAACAGCGCGCGCCGCCGTGGTGGCGGAACAGCAGGGGCGGATCCCCGGTGGGTCGCCTCAACCTGCGGAGTAGATCAGACGCCGGACTGCAACGCCTGCAGCAGACTGCCGCTGTAGGCTGTGTGGCCGACGTGGGTCAGGCGGGCCTCGAAGTCGGCCCAGATGTCGCCGCCGAGGTCGCGCCAGCGGCGGCAGAAGGCATAGTCTTCGGAAAGGTACTGCCCGGTTTCCGGCTCGATCAGGGTGTCGAAGACCATCACTGCTTCCTTGGCCATGCTGTCGGCCATATCGCCCATCTTGGCCCGTAGCTCCGGGTGGCTGTCGCAGACCCGCTGCATCGCGTCGCGGCGGATCATCAGAAATCCGGTTCCCACATACGCGACCTGGGCGAACCCCTCCTCAACATTGACGCTATTGTCCGGGTTGGGAAGGAAGCGAACTACATAGCCAACCGACGCGGCCATGATGTCGGCGACGTCGGCCTTGGCGGCGCGGCGCGCCTTGTCCCAATCCACCCGCTTCAACGGATAGACGCCTGCGACCACGTCCTTGTCGGCGTCGAGCAAGCGGAAGACGTTCTGCGGCAGAAACCCGATGTCGGCGTCAATGAACATCAGGTGCGTCGCCTGGGGATGCGCCAGGAACTGCGCCGCCAGCCGGGACCGGGCCCGGGTGATCAGGGCGTCGCCGCCCATCAGGTCGATATGCAATCCGACGCCACGTTCGCGGCAGGCGTCCTGCAGGGCGAGCATTGAATTGACGAAGTGCAAATGTAGGCCGCCGCCATAGCAAGGCACTGCGAGGTAGATGAACGGGGATGGTCCTTCGGGTTGTGGCATCCGCTGACCATAGTCTTCCGGTCAAACGCCGTCGATCACCCGGCTGACCAAAGCGTCATAGAGGTTAAGCTGCTTGTAGGCGCGGAAATCAGGGTGTGCGGTTCGCCAGGCCCGCGCGAAGCGGGCCAGTCGCTCAGGGTCGGCGGCGATGGCGCTCAGTGGGTCTATCCAGACCCGGATCGTGAAGACGACAGCGCCTGTCTGCGGAAGTCTGCGCAGGGTCTGGCGCTCGACCCTTGCAAAAAGGGCGTTGGCGGCGCTGTCCGGGTCGATATCCGGGATTGCGGCGCGCATAGGCCCGGGGTCTGGCGCGTAGAGGTCAGGCGAACTTACCAGGCTCCAGTTGCGGCGTTCCAGCAGGGTGTCGGGGCGCAGGTTATTGAAAATTCGCTCTACCCGCGTCAACAGCCGGGCCTCGAACCCGGTGACGGGCCGGTGCAACTCGGCCAAGCTGCGTCCGATCACTTCGGATGCCGTAAAGAAACTGCCGGCGCAGAGCGAAAGAGCGGTGAGCCGCCAGGCGTCGCCGAGCTTTTCCATCAGGCACAGATCATCGGCGACCTCCCGGGCGGCCGCCAGCAGAGGCGGCTGTCCATCAGCCGCAATGTCGTGCCCAAACGCCCCGGCCAGCATCGCCAGGAGCTCCGTCTGCGCGGGTCTGGATCCGGGGATCTCGGACCAGACGGCCGTCGGATGGGCGGCCAGCAGGCCATCTTTCCTTTTGGCCGGGTCGGCGTCGCCGCCTTCGAACCAGTCGCTGATCGGGATCGGCCTCAGCCCGATGCGGAACTCGGCGGCCTCCTCCCACGGGGCGTGGCGCAGGCTCATCTGCGAAACACCAGCCTGGCCAGGAAGAACACGCCTACTGCCATCGCCACACCAATGCTGTCGGCCACAAGGTCCTGAATGTCGCGATGACGGCCCACGAAGCCCTGCATCACTTCGATGGCTGCGCCATAAGCCAGGGCAAAGGCTGGGATCGCCAGCGTTCGATTCGGCGCCAGGATGTAGCCGGTGATCGTAAGGACGAACCAGGCCGCCGTATGCTCAAACCTGTCACCCACGCCGGTATCCGGCAGATCGCGGGAGGGCAGAAGGCACAATACCAGCAGGATCGCAGCGGCCAGCGCGAAGAGCGAAAGGCGGAGCGGGCGCGCAAATCTATGAGGTAGCATCCGCCCTTACTTGCACGTCCCGCCCCTGCTCTCTAGGTCGTAGCAGCGCAGTTCTGGTGCAGGAGCGATGTGTTGACGATCGAGGCGGTGATCTGGGATTTCGGCGGGGTATTCACGACCTCTCCCTTCGAGGCCTTCAATCGGTTCGAGGCCGAAAGGGGCCTTCCGATGGATTTGATCCGGCGTGTCAACGCCACCAATCCCGACACCAACGCCTGGGCTCTGTTTGAGCGGAACGAAGTGGACACCATCCGTTTCGACGCCCTGTTCCTCGAAGAGTCGACTGCACTGGGTCACCCGGTGCGCGGCGCCGATGTGTTGCCTCTTTTGAACGGAGCATTGCGCCCGCAAATGGTGGCCGCGCTGAAGGCCTGCAAACAGCACTTCAAGGTGGCCTGCATAACCAATAACGTGGTCTCGATGCACAGTCCCGGGCAGGATGCCGGTCAGCGCGCCGCCGGGGCGATGGCGCAAGTAATGCCGCTGTTCGACGCCATCATCGAAAGCTCGAAGGCCGGTGTGCGCAAGCCCGACCCGAAGATCTACCTGATGATGTGCGAGCAACTGGGTGTCGCGCCGGAGGCCTGCATCTACCTCGATGACCTCGGCATCAACTGCAAGCCGGCAGCCGGTCTGGGCATGAAGGCGATCAAGGTGATGAGTGTTGAACAGACCCTGGCCGAACTTTCCACACTCACCGGCCTGACCTTCGAAGCCGGTCTGCAGGGATGACCCGCCCCTTGAAGATCGGCGCGAAGGCTGCTCTGGCGCGTCTGCCGGGCTGGCAGTCGATGGAGGGCGCCCGGGACGCCATCCAGCGCACCTTCCGATTCAAGGATTTCAACGAGGCGTTCGGCTTCATGACCCGCGTCGCTCTGCGGGCGGACCAGCTGGATCACCATCCGGAGTGGTTCAATGTCTACAACCGCGTCGATGTCATCCTGACCACCCATGACGCCGACGGCGTCACAGAACTGGATGTCACTTTGGCCAGCTTCATGGACGAGGCTTCGGGCCAGACCTAGTTCGCCACAATACCGCCAAGCAGCAGGCGCGCGCCCGGGCGACCCAGGACCGCGTCGGTCTGCCTTTGAAGGGCGCTGGCGATGTATTCGGCGTTTGGCAGGGCCGTAGGACCAAGTCTCGCAGCATAGGCCTGCACCGTCTGCAGATACGCGGCTCGAAGGCGCGGGGCTGACTGTTCCGCGCGGGTGCGCAACGCTGCGTCGGGTATTTCCAGCCCACAGTCCACCGAAAGCACGCCGCGACGACCATTGCCGCGAAGCGTGGTGCCCATCAGCGTCTGGATCGGGACATAATTTCCCCCGCCCGGTTCCTTCTTTTCGCCGCCCGCTGCCAGTGCAGTGAGTGGCAGGCCAGCTGTGGCGACTGAGGCAATGAGGAAGAGGCGGCGGTCCATCGGCCGCAATATCTAGTGTTATGGTTAGCGGTCTCTTTACGTGCGCCTGCGAAAACAAGGTTCGAAGCAGCGAGACGGGAGCGCCCCTTGGGCCGATTTGCACCGACCAACCTCGACCTCGACGGCAAGGTGATCCTGGTCACAGGCGGCACCGGCTCGTTTGGTCGGCGCTTCATTGAAACCGTTCTGGAACGCACCAAGCCGCGAAAGCTGATCGTCTACTCACGAGATGAGCTGAAACAGAGCGAGATGCAGATCGACATGTCCGAGCGGTTTTCCGCCGAGCAGATGAAGGTCATGCGCTTCTTCCTGGGCGACGTGCGGGACCGTGAACGCCTGTCGCTGGCCTTTCGTGGTGTCGACATCGTCATTCATGCCGCTGCCCTGAAACAGGTGCCTGCGGCGGAGTACAATCCCTCGGAATGCATCCATACCAACATCATGGGCGCCGAGAACGTGGTGCGCGCGTGCCTGGCCAACCGGATTCAGCAGGTCGTGGCGTTGTCCACCGACAAGGCGTGTAACCCGATCAACCTCTACGGCGCCACCAAGCTGGCATCGGACAAGACCTTCGTGGCGGCCAACAACCTCTCCGGTGACATCGGCACGCGGTTTTCGGTGGTCCGCTATGGCAACGTGGTGGGCTCCAGGGGCTCCGTGATCCCGTTCTTCCAGCGCTTGATCCAGCGCGGCGCCACGGAACTGCCGATCACAGATGTCAGGATGACCCGGTTCCTGATCACCCTGAACGAGGGGGTAGACTTCGTTCTGTCGTCGCTGGAGCGCATGCACGGCGGGGAGATCTTCGTACCAAAAATTCCCTCCATGAAGATCACCGACATCGCCGCCAGCATGGCGCCGGATCTGGCCACCAGGGTTGTCGGGATCCGCCCTGGGGAAAAGCTGCATGAGATGATGATTTCCGCCGACGACGCGCGCAACACCGTAGACCTCGGGGATCGCTACGCCATCGAGCCGGCATTCGTGGAGTACACCCGGGTTCCGCTGACCGGCGGTCGGTTGGCGGAGGAATTCAGCTACGCCAGCGACACCAACGATGACTGGCTGGATGGTGCGGGCCTGACCCGGATGCTGGAGGCCGGCGCCGCTCACGAGCGGCGCCGGCGGGCCAACGACTAGGGATGGAGCGCTCGGTCCTCCCTTACGGCCGCCAGACCATCGAGGACGATGACATCGCCGTCGTGGCAGAGGCGTTGCGCGGCGACTTTCTCACCACCGGCCCGGCTGTCGAGGCGTTCGAGCAGACCTTCGCCGTCACCGTAGGCGCACGACACGCCGTGGCCTGTTCGAACGGCACGGCGGCCCTGCACCTGGCGATGCTGGCCCTGGACGTGAAACCCGGGGAGGTGGTGATTGCGCCCTCGATTACCTTCCTGGCCACGGCCAATTGCGCCAGATACGTGGGCGCCGACGTGATCTTCGCGGACGTGGATCCAGACAGCGGCCTGATGACGCCTGCGACCCTGGCGGATGCCTTGTCCAAAGTCGGTGACCGGCGCCTGCGCGCTGTTCTCCCGGTGCATCTACGAGGCGATTCGGTCGACCTGCCCGCTCTCGCGGGGCTGGCCGCCGCCGCCGGAGCGGTTCTGGTGGAAGACGCGCCTCACGCCCTTGGGACGACGATGCGCTACGGCAATGTCGCGGAAACCGTCGGCGACGTGCGCCATTCTGCGATGGCTACGTTCTCGTTTCACCCGGTGAAGACCATCGCCACGGGCGAAGGCGGCATGGTCACCACCAACGATGCGGCCCTGGCCGGGCGGCTACGCACTCTGCGTAGCCACGGCATGGTGCGGCCGGCGGGAGGCGACCCCTGGTGGTACGAAATGCCGGAGCCCGGTTTCAACTATCGGCTGCCCGACATACTTTGCGCGCTCGGTCAGTCACAACTGAAGAAGCTTCCCCGCTTTGCCGCGCGCCGCCGCGCATTGGCCGTCGCCTATCGGAAGGCGCTCTCGCCCATGGCGCCGACCGTCAGGATCGCCGCCCAGCCGGCGTGGAGCGATCCCGTACTGCACCTGATGACGGTGTTGATCGACTTCGAGGCTGCAGGGCGTTCGCGGCGGCAGGTCGTCGAGGCGCTCAAGGCGCAGGGTATCGGCAGCCAGGTTCACTACATCCCGGTTCACACCCAGCCCTACTATCGGAAGCTCTACGGCCCGCAGAACTTGCCTGGTGCGGAGGCCTGGTATGCCCGGTGCCTGTCGTTGCCGCTCTATCCTGGCATGGCGGACGAGGATGTCGATCACGTCGCGTCGGCGTTGAGGGTCGCACTTACCTGAGGGTCAGGCCGCCAGTCCAGCCTGCTGGATCAGGTCACGGAACGTCTCCACCTGCCCCGGTTCGGCGGTCAGGGCGGTGTGAATGCCACCCTGTTTGACCAGGGCCATCGCCTCGAGGCGGGCCCGCTTTGCCGCGGGGCCTGAAGGAGAGGTCTCGCCGCCCGCCATCTTCAGCAGCCAGGTCAGTCTCTGCAGGATCGGCGCATCAGCGCGGGCCAGGGTCTGCGTGAGCCGCGCGCGGGCTTCAATCTCGCCGCCGATCTCGCCCAGCTTCTCCTGTATGGGCAAGGAATCCTCCGGTGCGAGGCCGCATCGTGCCGCCGAGCGCTGCAGAGCCGCCAGGCGAGCCAGGCGCTTTGTGGGCGTCTCGTCCGGTGATTCCATTTCCTTGGCGAACCGCAGGGAGTTGGCTGTCGCCTTTAGCCAAGCACCGGCCTGGCGCTTGTTGACGGCGCCGATCACGTTCTCTGTAAGCCAGATCAGGGCTTCGAACTCCGCGCCCGCCGTGGATTTGTGAGCAAGGTAGGCTTCCACAAAATCGCCGGTGACCAGTGTTCTCGATCGGTTTGTGAACGCCGACTGTACATCATCCAGTGGCAACAGTTTCCCCGCTGCCGCGGTCAGCGACATGCCCAGCGCCCGTAGCAGGTCAATCTCTCCTGCCGCATCACCCGGGCACAGCCGCCGCCCACCGTTCAATTCGCGCAGGATCCGCCGACCGACTGCTGCGCGCGTGTCCTGGAAGGCCTCGCTGCCCAGCAACATGGCCAAGCGTAGCGCGAGCGGTGACAGTTGGGGCATTATCTTCGCGACCGAAGCTTCCAACCTTATCATCCGATCAACCGATTCATAGGCGGCCAGACAGGTCATCGCCGCCAGGGCGCCGCCCAGATGACGACCGCCGCCCATGATTTCGACCATGCCCGGCTTGGTTTCCAGTATCTCCGCGAGAGGCTGCTGCAGGACCATGAACGCCAGGCCCCGCGCCGGGCCCTGTCTGGGGGCGGCGTCCGCCAGATCCATCAGGCGCTCCACCTTCTCGGACCAGGTCTTGGCCGGCGCGATCTCCGCCGCCACGCCGGCGCCCAGCAGGTAGACGCGCTCCGGATCGCTTACCACACGCTCCGCCGCGCCCGCGAAACCTTCCTTCTCTAGATTGGGCAGGATCCCCTTCCGGGCGTCTTGCACCAGCCGGGCGACCGTGCGGTCGATGAGGGACTGAAAGTCGCGCATCAACTCATGCACGGACTTGTTGCGCGCGTGCGCCTCCGGGATCGATATCTTCTGGACGGCGTGTTGCAGGTCGACGCCGGAAGACTCCAGTCGCTCGACAAGGTCGGGCCTGTGCAGAAGTTCAAACGGCGTGGCGTTGTTGCGTTCCAGCCAGGTCTCCAGCAAGCGACCGATCCGCTCGCGGGCGTGCAGGGTGTAGAGGTCCTGTGGCGTCACACAAAGGGGCTGAGCTTCGATGGTCGGGCGACTCTTGGCGCCCACCTCTGCAGAGCCAAGCTTCAGGATTTCGACGGCCCTGTACTCGTTGGTTTCCTCGTCGAGTGTCTCTTTGGTGACCTTGGCGGCAGCGACACGGCGCTCGGCCATCGCCTCATTGGCGGCCTTGACCGCCCCGGCCCGATCTTCTGTGGCCAGCAGCAAGGACCAGGGTTCGCCGGGGATTTTCCGGACAAACACCTCGAAATGAACGGTATATCTATCCATGGAGGCGCCTCGAGACGGGCCAAACTCCCTCAACAAGCTTAAGGTCACGTTGACTTTGCTGACGAAATGGCGCGGCCCCATTGAGGCCATGGTCACGGTTCAGTAGCGTGAAGAGGCTTGGCAATGGAGACACCAACCCAAGATGGCGAAAATCACCCTGGTGGACGACGACGAGAACATTGTGACGTCGGTCAGCCTCGCGCTTGAAAGCCACGGCCACACCGTGAAGGCCTACTACGACGGCGCCTCCGGCCTCGCTGCGCTTGAGAACGATCCACCGGATGTAGCCATCCTGGACGTCAAGATGCCGCGCATGGACGGCATGGAGGTGCTCCGCCGCCTTCGCCGGACCTCCGACATGCCTGTGATCATCCTGACGTCCAAGGATGAGGAGATCGACGAAATCCTGGGCTTCAACCTCGGCGCCGACGACTACATTCACAAGCCTTTCAGCCAGCGTCTGCTGATAGAGAGGGTCAAGGCAGTGCTGCGACGCGCCGGTCGTGGCGAGATGGACGGTTCTGAAGGCCCATCGATGGAGACGGCTGACGTGGCGGCGCGCGCGCTGAAGCGGGGCAAGCTGACCCTGGACCCCGCCCGCCATGAAAGCCTTTGGGAAGGCAAGTCGGTAAAGCTGACCGTCACCGAGTTCCTGTTGCTCCAGTCGCTGGCCCAGCGTCCAGGGTTCGTGAAGAGCCGCGACAACCTGATGGATGCGGCCTACGACGATCAGGTCTATGTCGATGACCGCACAATCGACAGTCACATCAAGCGCATGCGGAAAAAGTTCCGCGAGGTGGACCCTGAGTTCGACGCGATCGAAACCCTCTATGGCGTCGGCTACCGATACCGCGAGTCCTGAACCGGCGGCCCCGCGGTCGCGTCTGCGCAGTCTGCCAGGGTCGCGCCTCGGGCGGCTGATCCTGGCGTTGAACCTGCTTGGCCTGGCGATCCTGATCTCCGGCGCCCTGGTGCTCAACGAGTTGCGCCGTGGCCTGGTGAACGCCCGGATCGACAGCCTGACAACACAGGGCGAGCTTATCGCCAGCATCCTGAATCAGGCCGCGACGGTGGGCGAGCCAGAGCCGCAGATGGACGCGGCGCTGGCCACTGAACTGCTGCAGACCCTATCGAATCCAAGGGCCCAGCGAGCCCGTCTGTTCGACGCCCGGGGCCGCCTGGTCGCTGACAGCGACTGGATGACCGACGAGGTCGAAACCCGTTCCTTGCCGCCAGCCAAGGATCGCGACAATCCTCGCATGGGGCTTGATCGGCTGCTTCATCCGACACCGCCGTCGGCGGCTGAGGTGCGCAGGGAGCTGTCCCTCGAGGTGGCGACCGCGCTCCGGGGCGAACGGCACGCCGGGATGCGACGCGGCGAAAATGGGACGCGGGTGGTTTCGGTCTCGATTCCCATCCAGCATGTGCGTGCGGTGCTGGGGGTCGTGACCCTGGAAGCCAGCGATGTGGACGCCATCATCGCGCGCGAACGCGCCGCCCTGATCCCGTTCATCCTGATCGCCATCCTGGTGACCCTGGCGTCGTCGTTGCTGCTCAACAGTCTTGTGGCCCAGCCCGTCCTGCGGCTGGCCCGCGCCGCGGACCGGGTGCGGCAGAACCGCGCCGGTGAGATTTCACTGCCTGATCTGGCCCGCCGCGATGACGAGGTCGGCGACCTGACCCGAAGCCTCGAGGATATGACCCAGGCGCTCAGCGAGCGAATGGGCGCCATCGAGTCTTTCGCTGCCGACGTGGCTCATGAGATCCGCAATCCTCTGACCTCGCTACGCTCCGCTGTGGAAACCCTGGACCTGGTCGGGGACGGGCCGGCGCGCGAACGGTTGCTGGGCATCCTGAAGAACGACGTCCAGCGGCTGGACCGGCTGGTCACCGACATCTCCAACGCCTCGCGGCTCGATGCCGAGTTGTCTCGGGATGCGCCGAAGCGGGTCGACTTCGGCCGGCTCATCGGGGACATCGTGGGCCTCTACCAGGCGACCACCAAACCGGCCGACGTGGGCGTTGTGTTCTCGGCTCCAGACGATCAGGCCGTGGTCGTTGTTCTGGGTCGGGAGGGGCCGCTCAGCCAGATCGTTCGCAATCTGGTCGACAACGCTCGGTCTTTCAGTCCTCCGGGCAGTGCGGTGACGGTGACCCTTGAGCGGGCGCGTGGCGAGGTCGTGTTATCCGTGGTCGACGAGGGACCGGGCATACCGCAGGAGAACCTGGAGACGGTGTTCGAGCGGTTCTATACGTCGCGGCCGCGCGGCGCGGCCTTCGGCGGCAACTCTGGTCTGGGCCTGTCCATCGCGCGCCAGATCGCCGAAGCTCACGGCGGGCGACTGACAGCGGCCAATCGGTTGGACCCCGACGGCCGGATCAACGGGGCGATCTTCACCCTGGTGCTCCCCGAAGCCGTCGGATGATCCAGCACGCCGGCCTCATTGCGCGACGACGGGGCGGGCTGTGGCGGGGTGTGTTGATCGAGGCCCCATCGGGCGCGGGCAAGAGCGATCTGGCGATCCGCGCACTGGACCACGGCTTCCGGCTGGTCGCCGATGACCGCGTGCTGCTCTGGTGGGCGGGAGGGCGGCTTTACGGCCGGGCGCCGGATATCCTGGCCGGACAGATCGAGGTGCGTGGCCAGGGAATCGTCCAGGTCGCCCCGTTGGCCTTCAGCGAGATCGCGCTGCTGGTCCAGTTGGGGCCCTCGGAACGCCTGCCTGACCCTGAATGCGCGCCCTTCCTGGGTGTCCAAATCCCGCAAATCCGGATCGACCCTTTCGAGGTATCGGCGCCACACAAGATCGTTCTCGCTCTCTCGGCCTTTGACGCGGCGCACAAGAGGCGTATTTAGCTCCGCGCGCGCCTGTCGTTCCGGCGCCATCGGGTGGGGATGCCCCTTGGAAGATAAGGCATGATCGGCCTTGTGATCGTCACGCACGGCCGACTGGCGCAGGAGTTCATCTCCGCGATGGAGCACGTGGTCGGCCCGCAAATGGCGGTCGAGGCCATCTGCATCGGTCCCGACGACAACATGGAGCGCCGCCGCCAGGACATCCTGGCCGCCTGCAGTCGGGTGGAACAGGGCCAGGGCGTCGTGCTCCTCACCGACATGTTCGGCGGCACGCCTTCCAATCTGGCCATTTCGGTGATGGAGCAGACCCGGGCCGAGGTCATTGCCGGTCTCAATCTGCCGATGCTGATCAAGCTGGCCAGCGTGCGAAGCCGCGCAACGCTTGAAGAAGCGGTTGCCGCCGCTCAGGAAGCCGGGCGAAAGTACATTTCTGTCGCCTCCTATGTTCTGGCCGGAGAGAAGTGAGCGAAGCCGCCCGAACCGTCGAGATCGTCAACAAGCGCGGCCTGCACGCCCGCGCGTCGGCCAAGTTCGTCAAGCTCGCCGCCACCTTTGACGCCGAAGTCCGCGTCTCCCGCGAAGGCCAGACCGTCGACGCCCGCTCGATCATGGGCCTGATGATGCTGGCCGCCGCCACAGGCTGCACCATCGACATCGTGGCCGAAGGGGAAGAGGCCGACGCCGCCATTGAGGCGCTGGCGGCTTTGGTCGCCGGACGGTTCGACGAGGACGAGTAGTCCCTCCCTTAGAGCGTGACCGGATCAAGTTGCAGCATATCCGGAGTTGACGAGGTAGTTGGCGCATTCGTCGGCTGAGAAGTGGTCGAGGAGTTTGCCGATGCGTCGCCAGGTGGCCTCGACGGTGCGCTCTGCGGCTTTGCGCA